>NZ_JBQMWH010000001.1:0-734838 GCF_053470345.1 Thalassotalea agariperforans
CCACCTGATCCCATGCCGAACTCAGAAGTGAAACGCAATTGCGCCGATGGTAGTGTGGGAGTTCCCATGTGAGAGTAGGACATCGCTAGACTTCTATTACAAGAAGCCCGCAACAACGTTGCGGGCTTTTTGCTGAAAAATGAAAGTTCATTAAATTTAGTTTCGATTAACTTTAATGAATTTAGTTAACAAGTAATCAAGTTAACACACAGTTTTTAACTGGCGACCATAGCATTGTGGTACCACCTGATCCCATGCCGAACTCAGAAGTGAAACGCAATTGCGCCGATGGTAGTGTGGGAGTTCCCATGTGAGAGTAGGACATTGCCAGTTTCCTATTTAGCATTAAGCCCTAGTCTGTTGACTAGGGCTTTTTTCGTTTAAGATAACAATAAATCATAGTAAAAATGGGATGATGATGAACTGGCAAGCTAGCATGTCATGGCAAACAGCTCAAAAGAGAGCACAGGTTTATAGCATGATCAGAACTTTTTTTAATGATCGTAATGTTGTTGAAGTAGAAACACCCTTGATGTCACAAGGCACCATCAGTGATCTTCATCTTGATGCTTTTTCAACTAAATACAATTTTCTTTCCTCAGGGGTTGGACAAACTTTATATTTACAAACATCACCAGAGTTTGCCATGAAACGGTTATTAGCAAGTGGTTATGGTGATATATATCAGTTATGTAAAGCGTTTCGTGATGAACCCTATGGTCGTTTTCATAACCCTGAATTTTCTATTTTAGAGTGGTACCGGCTAGGCTTTAGTCATCATGATTTAATGGCAGAAGTAGAAACATTACTCATTAGTACTTTAAGCTGTCTACCAGCAGAATACGTGAGTTATCAGAACGTATTCCAGGAATATACTGGTATTGACCCCTTATCAACAACAATTGTTGAGTTAAAAGCTTATCTGCGCCGCAATGAGAAGTTTTCTGATTGGTTAGTAGACGTTGAAGACATTGATACCTTATTACAATTTACCTTTGCCGAATGCATTGAACAACATATTGGTAAAAATTCGCCATGTTTTGTTTATGGTTTTCCTGCCTCGCAAGCATGCTTAGCTAAAATTAATCGAGAAGATGCTAGGGTTGCCGATCGTTTCGAATGTTATTATCAAGGTATTGAGCTTGCCAATGGTTTTAGTGAATTAACTGATGCGGAAACCCAACTCGAACGTTTTAAGCAAGATAACATTAAACGTGTAGCGCATGGTAAAACAGAAAGCCCCATTGATGATAGATTTATCATGGCATTAGCCCAAGGTCTACCTGAATGTTCAGGTGTTGCATTAGGCATAGATCGCTTATTAATGTTAGCAACCGGCGAGACAAATATTAAAAAAGTAATAACGTTCGGTGTTAATCGAGCATAAAGATCTAACGGAGTGAGAAAAAACTATAGTGTGATATTATCTCGTTTGTGATATAGTCACACTTTAAAAGATAAATTTTTCGGTTTTTTAATCATGTTAGATAGAATTGGTATAGCGGCAACTTCTTTATGTGCATTACATTGCATTTTATTGCCAATATTATTACCTGCTTTACCTTTATTAGGGCTGAGCTTTTTAGCCGATCATACTTGGGAACATTTTTTCTTGGTTGCAACCGCAGTATTAGGTACCGTTGCGTTGTTCTCAGGTTTTAGACGTTATCATAAACGTTTATATCCATTTTATTTGTTATACCTTGGGGTAAGCATATATTGGATTAAACATGACTTTCCTGAAGCTTATGCGCCTTATTTTATTGTTATTGGTGGTGGCTTAATTGTTGCGGCACATTTTTTAAATATTAGGTTATGTAATAGCTGTAAACAGTGTCATGACGAAGAAGAAGCTGAAGCAGAAAAGGAAAGTTGTTGTAGCTAGTGTTTTAACTTCACACCTTAATCAAACATACGTAGCCAGGCAAAAGTTATTTTACTAAGCTACGTATGGTTCAAGAGTTAGAATAAGACTATATATCTAGCTCTTTTAGTTTTCTTGTTAGTGTATTTCTTCCCCAACCCAGTTTTTTCGCAGCTTCTTGTTTGTGACCTTGCGTGAAATTTAATGCCCGTTTGAGCATTATACGTTCAAATTCAGGTAATGAATGATCTAGAATTTCCGTTTTACCTAAGTTTAATTGTTCATCAACCCAGATCTCTAAAGCGCTTTGCCAGCTCACATCACTACTTACTTGGCGAGGGGTATCTTTAAGTTCTGCTGGCAGATCTTCCACTAATATTTCTTGACCACTTGCCATTACGGTTAAAAAGCGACAAATATTTTCAAGTTGTCTAACATTACCAGGCCAGTCACACTGTTTTAAAAACTCTACTGCTTTTTTATGTAGAGATTTAGTTTCTACACTTAACTCTTCTGCCGCATGTTTTAAAAAGTGTTTAGCAAGTTGGTGAATATCTTCTTTACGTTCGCGTAAGCTAGGTAAGTGAATTTTTATTACGTTTAAGCGATGAAACAAATCTTCACGAAATTCGCCAGATTGAACACGTTCTTCAAGGTTTTGATGAGTTGCAGCAATGATACGAACATCAACTTTTATTGGTGAATGCCCACCAACACGATAAAACTGACCGTCAGCTAATACACGTAACAGGCGTGTTTGAATATCAAGCGGCATATCACCAATTTCATCAAGAAATAAGGTGCCATTATGAGCTTGTTCGAAGCGACCTTGACGTATCGCATTCGCGCCGGTAAAAGCCCCTTTTTCATGACCAAATAATTCCGATTCAATTAAATCTTTTGGAATAGCAGCCATATTCAATGGAATAAACGGTGCTTTACTTCTTGGGCTATGTGAATGTAGAGCTTGTGCGACTAGCTCTTTACCTGTACCTGATTCACCATTAATTAAAACACTAATGCTTGAGCGCGATAACCGGCCGATAGCTCTAAACACTTCTTGCATTGCTGGAGCTTCACCAATAATACCAACTGCACTTGAGCTAGTATCTTGTTTCCCTTTTTGCGCGTTCTGTTCTCTTGCATGAGTTAAGGCACGTTTGGTCAGCGATAGTGCTTCATCAACATCAAAAGGTTTCGGTAAATATTCAAATGCACCATTTTGGTATGCGTTGACTGCACTATCGAGATCCGAATGCGCTGTCATGATGATCACTGGAATTTCTGGAAATTGTGCATTAATTTTGCCTAACAACGTCATGCCGTCAATTTCTGGCATACGAATATCTGAAATAATCACTTCGGGTTGACTATGATCTAAGGCAATTAATAAATTATTGGCATTGTCGAAAGAAGCGACACTAATATTCGCACCGGATAAGGCTTTCTCTAGTACCCAGCGGATGGAACTATCGTCATCTACAATCCAAACTTGTTCGCTTATCATTGGTTAATCTCTTCTGAAATAGGTAATAAAATGGTGAAATTGGTTCTGCCAGGTCTACTTTTGCAGGAAATTTTTCCGTTATGTTGGTGAACCAAGGTTTGTGAAATTGACAACCCTATGCCTGTGCCATTTGAGCGGCCGGTAACCATAGGGTAAAACAAGGTGTCTTGTATTGCAGCAGGGATCCCTGGGCCGTCATCAATAATATTAATATTGATGCATAGGCGTACCCGTTTACCATTGATGGTTTGATTGCTAGCAATGCGTGTTTTTAAGGTGATATTTCCATTAGTAGAAATTGCCTGTATGGCATTACGAACAATGTTCAATACAGCTTGTTGTAGTTTTTCTTCGTCAAAAAATATTTCAGGTATTGAAGGATCATAATCACGGTGAAAATTGATATTTTTAGGGTTGTCAAATTTTACCAATTGATAGACTTTCTCTAATACCTTGTGAATATTATGCTCTCTGATTTCAGGCAATTGATTCGGGCCTAATAATCGGTCAACTAGGTTTGTTAAACGGTCAGCCTGCTCAATGATCATACCGGTATATTCTTGCTGCTCACTAGTCAGTTCACGATTTAGTAATTGTGCAGCACCCCGTAACCCCCCAAGAGGATTTTTTATCTCGTGGGCTAAACCTTTGATCAAATCTCTTGCTGATTCCCACTGCTGTTGTTGAAACGCATCAGCACTGATTTTTTTCTGCTGATCTATTTGTTTCATTTCTAACAATAAGTGTGGTTTTTGGTTGAACTCAACAGAAGAAGCACTTAATTCGACAGTGATACTATCGTGTGAAAAAAAATCAAGGACAACATCACTGTCAGTAAACTCTTGGCCAGTTGCAATTAACTGTTCAAAACGTAGGTTATCAATAGAGCAATGAAAAAAAGCTTCATTAAACTTATGACCATAAAGTTTATCAAAACTCTTAACGAGTAATGCTTCTGCCGATGGATTTACGTACTGAATAACAAGTGATTGGTCTAAAACAATCACTGCGGTTGCCATTTGATTAGGCAACTGCTGCTGATAAAGCATTTTTTTATTTTGAAGATCTCGATAATCGTGCAGCATAAAACCTCAATTGCACCAAACTGGCGCACACTAAAAATTTATTTTAGTGTAAATATGGTTCATATGCACTGAAATAGCCTATTTAAGGCGTATTATTTTGAAACTCGATGCATATAAAAAGTAATTGCTTTAGATAATGCAATAACCTTGCCTTTATCGTTAATTAATTCCATTTTTACTTGATGTTCGCCCCTATCAATATTTCTTAATATGAACATGGCTTGTGGTTGAGGCACATCATAAGGTTTGTTATCGAGGTAAAGTTGGATGGTATAACCCTTTTTAAAAACTGGCTTTATACGGCCTGAAATATATATAGAACCAGTATTGTCGCGAATAGTTGCATGGTTTTCTGGCTGAGTAATGGTGACTTCATAAGTTTCAGCAACCACTTTAGGTTTAATATCAAGAATGGAAGTATCGACAGAGCCTATGACATTATCGCTTTCTTTGACATCCATTACTTCGGCTCCAGGGCGTGGACTATCAGAAAAAACTAACACGCCCGCTTCATCACGCCAAACATAGACTTTTGCTGATTTGGATTGTGCGGGTGATACTAATGATATTGTGATCAATAGTAGTGTTATTATACGAATTATCACGAAATGAGCAGTCCTTTTGATTCGATATAAGTTTAATTTATCTAATATTCCATTTTTTAGCCACAAAAAAGCTCACATTTAGTGAGCTTTTTCAATTTTAAGGCTATTTAATACTAGCAGCTATAATACAAATCGAACTCTAGTGGATGAGTAGTCATGTTAACTAAGGCTACTTCTTCACGCTTCAATTTGATGTATGCTTCGATCATATCATCATCCATTACACCACCAGCGGTTAAAAACTCTTTGTCAGCTTCAAGCGCGTTTAAGGCATCTTCAAGTGATCTAGCTACTTGTGGAATTTCAGCCGCTTCTTCTGCAGGTAAGTCGTATAAATCTTTATCCATAGCATCGCCAGGGTGGATTTTGTTTTTGATACCATCAAGGCCTGCCATTAATAGCGCTGAGAAGGCTAAATATGGGTTTGCTGCCGGATCAGGGAAACGAGCTTCAATACGCATTGCTTTTGGAGAAGGAACAATTGGAATACGAATTGATGCACTACGGTTACGTGCAGAGTATGCAAGCATAACTGGTGCTTCAAAATGTGGCACTAAGCGTTTGTATGAGTTTGTTGATGGGTTAGTAAAAGCATTTAGTGCTTTTGCATGTTTGATGATACCGCCGATGTAATATAAAGCCATTTCAGACAAACCACCGTATTTATCACCAGCAAATAAATTAACACCGTCTTTTGCTAATGACTGATGAACATGCATACCTGAGCCATTATCACCCACTAAAGGCTTCGGCATAAAGGTTGCTGTTTTGCCATAAGCATGCGCAACATTATGAACAACATATTTGTAGATTTGTACTTCATCAGCTTTTTTAACCATAGTATTAAAACGACAAGCAATTTCGTTTTGACCTGCGGTAGCTACTTCATGATGATGCGCTTCAACGACTAAGCCCATTTCTTCCATCACTAAACACATTGCTGAACGTAAATCTTGTGATGAATCTACTGGTGCAACTGGGAAATATCCACCTTTTACACCTGGACGATGGCCAGTATTGCCATCTTCGTATTTTGTACCTGAGTTCCAAGCCGCTTCTTTGTCATCAATTTTGTAGAATGAACCACTCATATCGGTATGAAAACGGACATCATCAAAAAGGAAAAACTCTGGTTCTGGACCAATAAGCACAGTGTCAGCTATGCCTGTTGAACGTAAATATTCTTCAGCACGGTGAGCAACTGAGCGAGGGTCACGGCTGTAACCTTGCATTGTTGATGGTTCAAGAATGTCACAACGAATGTTTAAGGTAACTTCTTCAGTAAATGGGTCTAAAACCGCTGTTGATGCATCAGGCATTAATACCATGTCTGATTCATTAATACCTTTCCAGCCAGCAATTGAAGAACCGTCGAACATTTTACCGTCTTCGAAAAAGTCTTCATCAACTTGATGGTGAGGTAGAGAAACATGTTGCTCTTTACCTTTTGAATCGGTAAAGCGTAAATCAACGAATTTAACATCGTTTTCTTTGATAAAGTCTAAAACTTCTTGTGACATTGATAGTCTCCAATGTAATTGTCATCAATAGCTAAATAAAGGGTATTTAACTATCTTGTTATAAAATAAATAGTTATTAACTAAAACCTATTATATTCAGTAATATACGCCAAGAAAATTTAAATAAATTGCCATTTAATTTTCTTACCGCTATGCCTATCAACCCTGTGCTAAGCTAACGATTCACCTCATGTTATATAAGTCCTGATACTTATTCAATAACTGTTATTACTGATAATTAAATAGCTGAAAGATGTGTTAATCACTAGATGATGAAAAGTCTGATTAAATATAGTGACTTTACTATATTTATCTCAAGCTCTGCTGTATAATTCGCGCCCAATTATAGCCTAATGAGCAAAGCCCGTGTTAGAGAAATTACGTAATGTGGCGATTATCGCCCACGTTGACCATGGTAAAACTACCTTAGTCGATAAGTTATTAAGTCAATCAGGTACGTTAGACGCAAGAAGTGGTCTAGAAGAACGTACTATGGACTCAAACGATATTGAAAAAGAGCGTGGAATTACCATTCTAGCCAAGAATACAGCAATCAACTGGGGAGAATATCGTGTAAATATCGTTGATACTCCTGGCCATGCTGATTTTGGCGGTGAAGTTGAACGTGTAATGTCAATGGTAGATTCTGTGCTTTTAATTGTTGATGCACAAGAAGGCCCAATGCCTCAAACACGTTTTGTTACTAAAAAAGCGTTTGCTCAAGGGTTAAAGCCAATTGTTGTTATTAACAAAATTGATAAACCAGGTGCTCGCCCAGATTGGGTTATGGATCAAGTTTTTGATTTGTTTGATAACTTAGGTGCTACTGACGATCAGTTAGATTTTAAAGTTGTATACGCTTCAGCAATCAATGGCTGGGCTTCTTTAGAAGAAGGGGTTGTTGGTGAAGACATGACTCCGCTATTCGAAACTATTATTGATCAAGTTCCACCACCAAATGCAGATGCTGATGGTGCATTCCAAATGCAGATTTCTCAGCTTGATTACAGTTCTTACTTAGGTGTTATCGGTGTTGGCCGTATTACTCGCGGTTCTGTTAAACCTAATCAACAAGTAACGGTTCAAGGTGCTAACGGTAAATTACATAACGGTAAAGTAGGTAAGGTATACACTTATCTTGGTTTAGAGCGTCATGAAAGTGAAATTGCTCATGCTGGTGATATTATTGCCATTACAGGTTTAGGTGAACTAAAGATTTCAGATACTATTTGTTGTCCGAATGAAGTTGCGCCATTACCACCGTTATCAGTTGATGAACCAACTATTAACATGACATTCCAAGTAAACACTTCACCATTTTGTGGTCAAGAAGGTAAGTTTGTAACGTCACGTAATATTAAAGACCGTTTAGATAAAGAGCTAGTTCATAACGTTGCCTTACGTGTTGAGCAGTTAGATGATGCTGATAAATTCAAAGTGTCAGGTCGTGGTGAGCTTCACTTAGGTATCCTAATTGAAAACATGCGTCGTGAAGGTTATGAATTAGCCGTTTCTCGTCCTGAAGTTATTATCCGTGAAGTAGATGGTCAGCTTGAAGAGCCTTATGAGTCAGTAACGATTGATGTTGAAGAACATCATCAAGGCCCTATCATGGAAAAAATGGGTGTGCGTAAAGCTGAGCTTACTGATATGGCACCAGATGGTAAAGGCCGTATTCGTATGGACTTTATTATGCCAAGCCGTGGACTAATTGGCTTCCAAACTGAATTTATGACATTAACGTCAGGCTCTGGTTTGATTTACCATACTTTCTTAGAGTACGGTCCTCATAAAGGTGGTGAAATTGGTCAACGTCTAAACGGTGTAATGATCGCTAACGCTACCGGTAAAGCCTTAACAAATGCTTTATTTAATTTACAATCTCGCGGCCGTTTATTTATTGGTCACGGTGTTGATATTTATGAAGGTCAAATTATTGGTATTCATAGCCGCGATAACGACTTAACGGTTAATGCCCTGAAAGGTAAGCAATTAACTAACGTTCGTTCATCAGGTACTGATGAAGCGCAAACATTAACACCACCAATTCTAATGTCTTTAGAGCAAGCGTTAGAGTTTATTGATAACGATGAGTTAGTTGAAGTGACACCTGATAGCATTCGTATACGTAAAAAATTCTTGAAAGAGAGTGACCGTAAACGTGAATCTCGCTCAGTTAAATAACTCAGTTAGCTAGTCTTAATAAAAACCACTTATCATTAAGTGGTTTTTTTATGCCTGAAAAAGAATGATTATACTGATTGGTATTAGGTAAAAATCAGGCTAAAAAAAAGAGCCTTTCGGCTCTTTTTTAGTATTGAATTTAACTCTGATTATATTATTACTTAATGAATAACATTTCTGAGTATTTAGGTAGTGGCCATAACTCGTCAGCTACTAATAATTCAAGCGCATCACCGTGAACACGTGCTTCATCCATTAATGGACGAATAACGTCAGCACTGAAGCGTAAGTGAGCTTCTGTATCAGCAAAATCATGCTTAGCAAGTTCTGTATCAAGTTTAGTTACAGCAGCCATTAAGCCGTTTGCATGCTCAGCTACAGCTTTAGTTACTGAAGTATCTAACTCAATACCTAAGTCTAATACAGAAGAAGCAGCGTGAGTTAATTCTGAAAGATAAGCAATAGCAGCTGGGTAGATCTTAGTTTTTGCAATATCGCTAACTAATTTCGCTTCAACTTCAATCGCTAAGTTATATTGCTCAGCGTAAACTTCGTAACGGCTTTCTAATTCAACAGGAGATAAAACACCTGTTCTTTCGAATAAACCAACAATGTTTTCAGACATTAAGTGAGGTAATGCATCAGCCGTTGTTGGGATGTTTAATAAGCCACGTTCTTCAACAGCTGCTTTGTGCCATTCTTCTGAATAACCGTCACCGCCAAATACCGCATTGCCGTGTAATTCCATTAACTCTTTTAATACAGAGATAACAGCAGCTGTTTGGTCTTGAGTTTTTAATGCCGCTTCTAATTTCTCAGCGATCCAGTTTAATGAATCAGCAAGCATAGTGTTCATTGCTACTAATGGACCAGAAACTGATTGTGAAGAACCAACAGCACGGAACTCAAAACGGTTACCCGTAAATGCGAACGGAGATGTACGGTTACGGTCACCTGGATCACGGTCGAACTTAAGGATTTGATCAAGACCTAAATCCATTTCACCACCATCAGTAGAAGCTAATAACTTACCGTCTTTAATGTCGTTGAATACTTGCTCAAGTTGATCACCTAAGTATACAGACATAATTGCTGGTGGAGCTTCGTTTGCACCTAAACGATGGTCGTTTGATGCTGTTGCAATTACAGCACGTAATAATGGACCGTATTTGTGAACACCACGAATTACCGCACCACAGAATAATAAGAACTCTAGGTTTGAGTGAGGAGTTTTACCTGGGTCTAATAAGTTACCTTGTGTGCTGTTACCTACAGACCAGTTAACGTGTTTACCTGAACCGTTTACACCAGCAAATGGTTTTTCATGTAATAAACATAAGAAGCCGTGCTCTTTAGCTGTTTGCTTCATTGTTGTCATTAATAATTGCTGTTGATCTGCACCGATGTTAGCAGAACCATAGTATGGCGCAATTTCGAACTGACCTGGAGCAACTTCGTTGTGGTGAGTTTTAGCAGGGATACCTAATTTGTATAACTTGTCTTCAAAATCTTGCATGAACACTTGTACACGAGCAGGGATTGCACCGAAGTAGTGATCATCAAATTGTTGACCTTTAGCTGGAGCAGCACCAAATAATGTACGGCCAGCTAATAATAAATCAGGGCGGCTGTTAGCAAAGTTTTCATCAACTAAGAAGTATTCTTGCTCTGGACCACAGCTTGAATTTAAATCAGCGATTTCAGTTTCGCCCATTAATTTTAATACTTTTTGCGCAGCATCATTCATTGCTGAATTTGAACGTAAAAGTGGGATCTTTTTATCTAACGCTTCACCAGTCCAAGACATGAAAACACTTGGGATCATTAATGTTGCGCCATTAGCTGTTTGCTGAATGTACGCAGGGCTTGTTGGATCCCATGCTGTGTAACCACGCGCAGCATTGGTCATACGTAGGCTACCGTTAGGGAAAGAAGAACCATCTGGTTCGCCTTTGATTAACAAAGTACCTGTAAATTCGTTAATTGAACCACCGTCAGAATTTGTAATGATGAAAGCATCATGTTTTTCAGCTGTCGCGTTAGTCATTGGATAGAAAACGTGAGAGAAAAATTTCGCGCCTTTTGATAAAGCCCAATCTTTCATTGCTGCAGCAACAATATCAGCAGTAGCTTTATCTAATGCTTGACCTGTTTGAACTGTTTTTTTAACGGCTTTAAAAGCATTTTTAGATAGTGCTTCTTCCATTTTTTGTAGGTTAAAAACGTCCGTTGCCCAAATTTGGTTCAATGGCTCGGTTTTTTCGAACGATAATGGTGCACGGTTAGTGATTTGATCAATCGCTTGCAGGCGGGTTTGGTTTCCACTCATTTTGGGCTCCTAGGCTTATAAAATAGGCGTTGTATTAAGTTTACAACGCAGTATTTAAAATAAATTTAGTATTTAACAGTAAAAATAAAGCAAATATTAGACCATAAACTCTAAATAATTGGAATGCATTTTGGTGCAGTATTTAAATTCTATTGGCCGAATAATTAAAAGAGTTACTTAAATCTATATTTTTAAAGGCAATTACCTTTTCGATAAGATGAAATTAAGCAAAAATTAATATCATTTTATTAATTTGTTAATTAAACGTTAAAAAAATAAGTGCCGTGATAATTAGCGACCTAAAATTTGTAAGACATGTCTGAAAGTTTTTGCTGGTTATCTTGTTATTTACGGTTAACTTATTGTTTTATAATTAATAAATTAATTTATCTTACTATTACTTTTACGAGTGAAGTTTTCATTCAATGGCAAACTTTCATCTGTTTGCTATCATTAACGGTAATTCACCTACGTTGATAATTATATTTTTTGTGGTGCTATTATGGATAAACAAAATATTGGGCGATTAAATCAATTATTTGAAAAAATGGTAGCAAGCGCTATTTCGTCATCAGAAAAACATGAACTTAATATCTTGTATAGCCGTTTTATTGATGAAGGGCGGACAAGTCATTCAGTTGAGCATTTAAAAGCAAGCAGACAAAGTATTCGCGCTAATTATTAGTTTATTACTTGAAAAATAAAGGGATTTAACATGACACCAGAACAATTAAAGCAACTGAAAGAATTAAGTGATTCATTTCAATCGGGCCAAGCAGACACTCAAACCATCAGAGAGTTATCGCGGATGATGGAAAAAATTCAAACAGAGCGAAATAACGAAATTAATTTTAATAGTGCGCAGGTTATTAACGATTAGTGTTAATTATAAGCTTGCCGTTTTTTTTGAGTGAGCTACAGCTTTATTAATTTCTGATAATTCTTCTGCCGTTAAATCACGCCATTGGCCAGGTTTAATACCGGCTACAGTCACGTTCATAATTCTTGAACGCTTTAGCTTAGTTACTTCGTATCCTAGGTATTCACACATACGGCGGATTTGACGATTTAGACCTTGGGTTAGAATAATACGAAAGACAAACTTGCTTTGCATTGTTATGGTGCAAGGTTTGGTTATGGTATTTAAAATAGGTACCCCTTTCGACATTCTATTAATAAAGCGTTCACTAATTGGCTTATCTACGGTAACCACATATTCTTTTTCATGGGCGTTTTCAGCCCGTAATATTTTATTCACGATATCACCATCACTGGTTAAAAAGATCAGACCTTCTGAAGGTTTGTCTAATCGACCGATGGGAAAAATACGCTCTTTATGTTTAATAGCATCAATGATGTTACCTTTGACATGGCGTTCTGTTGTACAAGTGATACCGATAGGTTTGTTATAGGCAATATAAACCCTGTCAGACTTATCATTAGCTGTTGTACCAATTTGGTTACCATCAACTTTTACAATGTCGCCAGGAAGTACCTTAGTGCCTAATTCAGGGACTTTACTATTGATAGTGACACGATTGGCTGCTATCAATTTGTCAGCCTCTCGACGTGAACAAAAACCGGATTCACTGATATATTTATTTAGGCGTTTGGCGTCATTCATGTAGATCGTAATAAAATAAGAAGGCGATAACAAAATTATAACGTGGAAAGGGGATTAAGTGCTAACGGATAGAGGAAAAAAGTGCGGATATTAAAAAAGGCCCTAAAAGGGCCTTTTTGAGTAAATCGACAATTGACGATTTAATTATTTTTTAGCATTGCGCTCTTTTACTTCAGCAATAACAGTTTCAGCTACGTTATTTGGACAAGGCATGTAGTGCGAGAATTCCATAGAGAATTGACCACGGCCTGAAGTCATTGTACGTAATGATCCGATATAACCAAACATTTCTGAAAGAGGTACGTCAGCTTTGATGCGAACACCTGTGGCGCCAGCTTCTTGGTCTTTGATCATACCACGACGACGGTTTAAGTCACCAATTACATCACCAACGTGATCTTCAGGAGTGAACACATCAACTTTCATGATAGGTTCAATTAACTGAGCACCAGCTTTAGGGATAGATTGACGGAAAGCGCCTTTGGCAGCAATTTCGAAAGCAACAGCTGATGAATCCACCGCGTGGAAACCACCATCGTATAATTCTACTTCAACGTCTAATACAGGGAAACCAGCTAAAACACCAGTATCCATCATTGATTTGAAACCTTTCTCAACAGCAGGGAAGAATTCTTTCGGTACGTTACCACCAACAACAGTTGATTTGAAAACGAAACCTGAACCTGGTTCACCTGGCTTGATACGGTAATCGATCTTACCGAATTGACCAGAACCACCTGATTGTTTCTTATGTGTGTAAGAATCTTCAACAGCTTGTGTGATAGTTTCACGGTAAGCTACTTGTGGTTTACCTACAACTAAGTCAACACCGTATGTACGTTTTAAGATATCTACTTTGATATCTAAGTGAAGCTCACCCATACCTTTAAGGATGGTTTCACCTGAATCTTCATCAGTTTCAACTTGGAAGGTTGGATCTTCAGCTACCATTTTACCAATAGCAATACCCATTTTCTCTGAACCACCTTTATCTTTAGGTGCAACAGCGATTGAGATTACTGGCGCAGGGAAAACCATCGCTTCTAATGTACATTGATCTTTAGGATCACATAATGTGTGACCTGTTTGAACGTTTTTCATACCTACAATTGCGATGATATCACCAGCTTGTGCTTCTGTAAGCTCAGTACGATCGTCCGCTTGCATTTCTACCATACGGCCAACACGCTCAGTTTTACCTGTGAACGAGTTTAAGATGGTGTCACCTTTTTTCAATTTACCTGAGTAAATACGTACGAAAGTTAAGGCACCAAAACGGTCATCCATGATTTTGAAAGCTAATGCTTTAAAGGTTTCGTTTGCATCAACAATAGCAAATTTACCTGTAGGCTCACCTTCTTCATCAGTTAATGGCTGAGGATTTACTTCAGTAGGAGCAGGTAAGTAATCAACAACAGCATCAAGTAATAACTGCATACCTTTGTTTTTGAATGCAGAACCACAGAATGTTGGGAAGAATAATAATTCGTTAGTACCTTTACGGATACATGCTTTAATTTGTTCGTCAGATGGTGTTAATTCACCTTCTAAGTATTCCATTAATAAATCTTCATCAGCTTCTAAAGCTGTTTCGATTAATTGCTCACGGTAAGATGCAGCATCATCAACCATGTCGGCAGGAATATCTTCGATTGTGTAATTTTCAGGAAGACCTGTGTCATCCCATACGTATGCTTTTTGTGTTAATACGTCAACAACACCTACGAAATCATCTTCTTCACCAATTGGTAAAGTCATGATAAGTGGACGTGCACCAAGTACTTTTTCTACTTGTTCAGTTACACGGTAAAAGTTAGCACCTAAACGGTCTAATTTGTTAACGAAAATTAAACGAGCTACTTTAGAGTCGTTAGCATAGCGCCAGTTAGTTTCTGATTGCGGTTCAACACCACCAGAACCACAGAAAACACCAATACCGCCATCTAATACTTTTAATGAACGGTAAACTTCTACAGTAAAGTCAACGTGACCAGGAGTATCGATTACGTTAAAACGGTGCTTTTTCCATTCACAGGTAACAGCTGCTGATTGGATAGTAATACCGCGCTCAGCTTCTTGTTCCATGAAGTCAGTTGTTGACTCACCATCATGTACTTCACCAGTTTTATGGATTTTACCAGTTAGTTTTAATATACGTTCAGTTGTGGTGGTTTTACCAGCATCAACGTGAGCGAAAATACCAATATTTCTGTATTTGCTTAAATCTGCCATTGCTTTGCTCTAATAAGGTTAGTGAATAAAAACCGCGCGAGTATACCAGAAGTTATAAGAAACAAACATAAGTTAGGGAAAGTTTTTTATAAATAGTCATGTTAACCATGGCTAAAAAAAGTATTTTTAAGACGTTATAGTTTAGTGGAGTGCTATGTTATATAAGGGATTGCAGGTTGAGGCTAGGTGACTATTTTATTTTAAGTGATTTTGTGACTTAAAAAATAGAAGAAAGGGGAAAAGAACGATCCGAGCTAAATATAAAAGTGACTAATAAATAGCATAGTCACTTTATTCGGTAATTTGTTGGACAAAGTTATTCGATTGTTTAATGGCAACATTCATATCATTAATTAAGCGCTCAATATCACGTTTAATCGTTTGATATTCTCCTTGTATAGCGCCAATCGCTTTAGCGTTTAAATTGTGTTTTAAAAATAAAACATTATCTTGTAACGCAGCAAGTACGGGTGACATTCTTTTTTCAGCAGCATACATAGCTTTAAGTAAGCTACGATATTGTCGTTGTGTAGAAGCCAACTTCGCTTGGCTTTGTGCTTTTAAACTTGCACTACTATATAAGTCAATTTCTTCTTGCCACTCTTCAAATAATGCCTCAGCAACATTTTCAATGGCTTGTATTTTATTGGATACTTCATCGGCGGCTGATTTACTAGCATCAAAATGACTTTGGCTAAGTTCATATTGCTGTGCTAAATCGCCGCCATCAAAATTTATCAATAATGATAAATGAGTTAAAGCATCTTTAAATTCTGCTTGAGCTTCTTCCTGCGCTTCACTAGCCGATTCAACACGGTCAACAAGAATATCCCGCTTATGCTGACCAACTTTTTCCATAGCAGCATAATAAGTTGATTCACAGCCGAATAAAGCGGTAAAACTAAAAAGAATTATCAATACGCGTTTTATTATCATGAGGTTGATTTAAATTTAGCTGCGTCAATAATTGCCCAAAGGTACACAATCGGTACTAAAACATAACCGATTACAATAACAAGCGTTGCATAAGCAATACCGGCACCGACAAAAAACAATAAGGCCGCTAATATTCTACCTTGTACTAATTGACCTAAGCCTGGAATAAAAACATTACAAATTGCAGCAAGTACATTGCCGCCTGAACCTTGGCTTGACATAGAACACCCTTTACTAATTTAAAATTTAAGCTTAATAGTTAGATAAATAGAAAACAATAAGAAACTAGAGTTTTTAATAACTTATATATAGTAGAAAAACATAAATAAAGGCAAAATAAACAAATAAGAAAATAGGCTTGCAGTTTTATTTTTAACCAGTATAATACGCGTCCACGTCTGGCTATGCCTGCGTGTAATTAAGTAACAAAGGTAAATTGAATTGTTACTTCTACAGCAACCCCGATAGGGGGTTGAATGTTATTAGCGATACTCCCCCCTTCTACAAAAGGAAGGTGATGGGCAGTATTTTGTTCGTTCTTTATATATTGGGGATTTGATTCCATGTCAAATCAAAGAATTCGCATTCGTTTGAAAGCGTTCGATCATCGTTTGATTGATCAATCTACAGCAGAAATCGTTGATACTGCTAAACGTACTGGTGCACAGGTTCGTGGTCCGATTCCACTTCCTACTCGCAAGGAACGTTTTACTATCTTGATTTCTCCACACGTTAACAAAGATGCACGTGACCAGTACGAAATTCGTACGCACAAGCGTTTAATTGATATCGTTGAACCTACTGAAAAGACTGTTGACGCTTTAATGCGTTTAGACTTAGCAGCTGGTGTTGACGTTCAAATTAGCTTGGGTTAATAGGGGGTTTTAACATGACTATAGGTCTAGTTGGACGTAAAGTTGGTATGACACGTATCTTTTCTGAAGATGGCGTTTCTACACCAGTTACAGTTCTAGAAGTTGAAGCAAACCGTGTTGCTCAGGTTAAAACTGTAGACAACGATGGTTATTCATCGCTTCAAGTTACCACTGGTAACAAAAAAGCAAACCGTGTTAACAAACCAACAGCTGGCCATTTTGCTAAAGCTGGTATTGAAGCAGGCCGTGGCTTGTGGGAATTCCGTTTAGCCGCTGGTGAAGGTGAAGGTTTAGTAGCTGGCAGTGAGATCACTGTTGAGTTATTTAACGACACAAAATTAGTAGACGTTACCGGTACATCGAAAGGTAAAGGTTTCCAAGGTGGTATTAAGCGCTGGAATTTCAGCATGCAAGATGCAACACACGGTAACTCATTATCACATCGTTCAAACGGTTCAATCGGCATGTGTCAAACACCAGGCCGCGTCTTTAAAGGCAAAAAAATGTCTGGTCACATGGGTGCTGTGAAAGTTACTACACAAAACCTTGAATTGGTTCGTGTTGATGCTGAACGTAACTTGCTTCTTATTAAAGGTGCAGTTCCGGGCGCAATCAACGGCAACGTAATCATCAAACCAGCTGTTAAAGCCTAACGCCCAGGAGATTTGTGATGGAATTAGCATTAAAAGACGCTTCAGGCGCTCTTGAAGTTTCCGAAGCAACTTTTGGACGTGAGTTCAATGAAGCTTTAGTACACCAAGTAGTAGTTGCATATGCAGCTGGTGCTCGTCAAGGTACTCGTGCTCAGAAAACTCGTTCAGAAGTTAGCGGCGGTGGTAAGAAGCCATGGCGTCAAAAAGGTACTGGCCGTGCACGTGCTGGTACAACTCGTGGTCCAATTTGGCGTTCAGGTGGCGTAACATTCGCTGCTAAACCTCAAGATCACAGCCAAAAAGTTAACCGTAAAATGTATCGTGGTGCTATTGCTAGCATCCTTTCAGAATTAGTTCGTCAAGATCGTCTAATTGTGGTTAATGATTTTGCAGTTGAAACACCTAAAACTAAAGAGTTAGTTGCTAAGTTAAAAGGTATGGAGCTTAAAGACGTATTAATCGTTACTCCAGAAGTTGATGAGAACTTGTTCTTATCTGCTCGTAACCTTTACAAAGTTGATGTACGTGACGTACAAGCAATTGACCCAGTAAGTTTAGTTGGTTTCGAAAAAGTATTGATAACTGCAGCTGCAGTTAAGCAAATTGAGGAGATGTTAGCATGATAAGCGAAGAACGTTTGTTAAAAGTGCTATTGGCACCGAACATTTCTGAAAAAGCAACGACTGCTGCTGAAGCAAACAACACTGTTGTTTTCAAAGTTGCAACTACTGCTACTAAAGCTGAAATTAAAGCTGCTGTAGAGAAATTGTTTGAAGTTTCTGTTGAAGGTGTTCGCACATTAAATGTTAAAGGTAAAGTGAAACGTACTGGTGCTCGTTTTGGTCGCAGAAGTGACTGGAAAAAAGCATACGTTACTCTTGCTGAAGGCAGCGACATCGACTTCGTTGGCGCAGAGCAATAGGAGAGTTATAAAATGGCTATAGTTAAATGTAAACCAACTTCTCCGGGTCGTCGCCACGTTGTTAAAGTGGTTAACTCTGAGTTACACAAAGGTAAGCCTTACGCACCATTATTAGACACTAAGTCTAAGTCTGGTGGTCGTAACAATAACGGTCGTATTACTGTTCGTCACGTTGGTGGCGGTCATAAGCAACATTACCGTATTGTTGACTTTAAGCGTACAAAAGATGGTATCCCTGCGAAAGTAGAGCGTTTGGAATATGATCCAAACCGTAGTGCGAACATTGCTTTAGTATTATACGCAGATGGTGAACGTCGTTACATCTTAGCACCTAAAGGTGTTAGTGCTGGCGATTCAATCCAATCTGGTGTTGATGCTCCAATTAAAGCAGGTAACGCGTTACCACTTCGCAACATGCCATTAGGTAGTGTTATTCACGCAATCGAATTGAAGCCTGGTAAAGGTGCTCAAATCGCGCGTGCAGCTGGTACTTATGCACAATTAGTTGCTAAAGACGGTGCTTATGTAACATTACGTTTACGTTCTGGTGAAATGCGTAAAGTTGAAGCGGATTGTCGTGCAACTTTAGGTGAAATCGGTAACGCTGAACATATGCTTCGTTCGTTAGGTAAAGCTGGTGCTACGCGCTGGCGTGGTGTTCGTCCAACCGTTCGTGGTGTTGCTATGAACCCGGTTGACCATCCACACGGTGGTGGTGAAGGTAAAACATCTGGTGGTCGTCACCCTGTTTCACCTTGGGGCGTACCTACGAAAGGTTACAAAACACGTAAGAACAAGCGTACTGATAAATTCATCGTACGTCGTCGTACTAAATAGTACTAGTTAATTAAAGAGGAAATACCATGCCACGTTCTCTCAAGAAAGGTCCTTTTATCGACCTACACTTGTTGACGAAGGTAGAGAAAGCTCTGGAAAGCGGGAATAAAAAACCAATTAAAACTTGGTCTCGTCGTTCAATGATCATACCAAATATGATCGGATTGACCATTGCTGTCCATAATGGCCGTCAACACGTGCCTGTATTTGTAACCGAAGAAATGATCGGTCACAAATTAGGTGAATTTGCACCAACTCGTACTTATCGCGGCCACGTCGCTGATAAGAAAGCGAAAAGATAAGGGGAAATTAAATGGAAGCTATTGCTAAACATAAATTTGCCCGTGGTTCTGCTCAAAAAGCGCGTTTAGTTGTGGATCAAATCCGCGGTTTAAACGTTGAGCAAGCATTAGAAGTATTAAACTACAGCAATAAATCTGCTGCAGTATTAGTAAAGAAAGTGCTTAACTCAGCTATTGCTAACGCAGAGCATAACGAAGGTGCAGACATTGATGAATTGTTCGTTAAAACTATTATGGTTGACGACGGTCCTACAATGAAACGTATTAAGCCACGTGCCAAAGGGCGCGCGGATCGTATCATTAAACGCACAAGTCACATTACTGTGATTGTTGCTGATAGCTAGGAGATATTAGTATGGGTCAAAAAGTACATCCTACCGGTATTCGCTTAGGTATCACTAAACCTTTTGCGTCTACATGGTTTGCAAGCACTAAAGATTTTGCTAACAATATTCACGGAGACCATTTGGTTCGTGCATATTTATCTGAGCAATTAAAGCGTGCTTCATTATCAAAAATCGTGATTGAGCGTCCAGCTAAATCTATCCGCGTAACTATTCACACGGCTCGTCCAGGTGTTGTTATCGGTAAGAAAGGCGAAGACGTAGAAAAATTACGTTTAAAAGTATCTCAAATTGCTGGCGTACCTGCGCAAATTAACATTGCCGAAGTACGTAAGCCAGAAATGGATGCTCAATTAGTTGCTGATAGCATTGGTAGCCAATTAGAACGACGCGTAATGTTCCGTCGTGCTATGAAGCGTGCTGTACAAAACGCTATGCGTTTAGGTGCTAAAGGTATCAAAGTTGAAGTTAGCGGTCGTTTAGGCGGTGCAGATATTGCTCGTTCTGAATGGTATCGTGAAGGTCGTGTACCTCTTCATACTTTACGTGCTGATATTGATTACGCTACTGCGCGTGGTGAAACAACGTACGGTACTATCGGTATTAAAGTTTGGATCTTTAAAGGTGAAGTAATTGGTAATATGCCTCTACAGGCAGAAGCGCCAGCTCCTAAACCTAAAAGAAAGAACAGCCGCAAGCCTAAGTAGGGAGATAAGTTATGTTACAACCTAAACGTACTAAATTCCGCAAGCAATTTAAATTGCGTAACCGCGGTCTTGCTCAAACTGGTAGTTCAGTTAGCTTCGGTACCTACGGCTTAAAATCAGTTGAACGTGGTCGTATGACTGCGCGTCAAATTGAATCAGCTCGTCGAGCAATGACTCGTCACGTTAAGCGTCAAGGTAAAATCTGGATCCGTGTATTCCCTGATAAGCCAATTACCAAAAAGCCTCTTGAGGTTCGTATGGGTAAAGGTAAAGGTTCAGTAGAATATTGGGTATGCCAAATTCTTCCTGGTCGTGTTCTTTATGAAATGGAAGGTGTTCCTGAGTCATTAGCGCGTGAAGCTTTTGAATTAGCAGCAGCTAAACTTCCGTTTAAAACTACTTTCGTAACTCGGACGGTGATGTAATGAAAGCTAACGAACTTAAAGAAAAAAGCATTGAAGAGTTAAATGCTGAATTACTAGGTTTACTTCGTGAGCAGTTTAACTACCGCATGCAAGCAAGCACTGGTCAATTAGCACAAACTCATTTGCTAAGAACAGTACGTCGCAATATTGCACGTGTGAAGACTATCATAACTGAAAAGGCAGGTAAGTAATGAGCGAAGTTAAGATTCGTACACTACAAGGTCGTGTTGTCAGTGACAAAATGGATAAGTCTATCACTGTCCTGATTGAGCGTCGTGTTAAGCACCCAATCTACGGTAAGTTCATGATCCGTTCAACTAAGTTGAAAGCTCATGATGAAACTAACCAATGTAATGCTGGTGATTTAGTAACAATTCGTGAATGCGCACCAATTTCTAAGAGTAAATCTTGGACATTAGTTGACGTTGTAGAAAAAGCTTAATTTTAGCTTTTACTATTTAAACGAATTTAAAAGCCCTACTGTATTTTGCAGTAGGGCTTTTTTATCGCCTAAGTGGATTAAATCATCCAAATAAATGCTGAAAATACAAGCTCAGCAGGAAAGTGGTTATTTTTTAACTAAATAAACTATCACTTTTATTTTTGTGGTGTTATAATCTCGCGCCCGCCGAATTGCGGCTGGGTTAGAAAGGCAGTGACGGGTCGAATTTTTGGCCTTGAATTTATTAATAGCGGAGCACAAAAAATGATCCAAATGCAATCACAGCTAGATGTTGCTGATAACAGCGGCGCTAAACGTGTACAGTGTATAAAGGTCCTTGGTGGCTCGCACCGTCGCTACGCACGCATAGGTGATATCATCAAAGTTGCAGTGAAGGAAGCAATTCCTCGCGGCAAAGTAAAAAAAGGTGATGTCCTTAACGCGGTAGTGGTGCGCACTAAAAAGGGCGTACGTCGTTCAGATGGCTCAGCCATTCGTTTTGACGTCAACTCGGCAGTAATGTTAAATGCTAACTTACAGCCAATTGGTACTCGTATATTCGGGCCTGTGACACGTGAATTAAGAACTGAAAAGTTCATGAAGATCGTATCCTTAGCTCCTGAAGTACTATAAGGAGTCACGATAATGGCATCTAAGATTCGTCGTGATGATGAAGTAATCGTACTTGCTGGTAAAGACAAGGGTAAAACGGGTAAAGTTACTCGTGTACTTGTTGAAAAAAGCAAAGTATTTGTAGAAGGTGTAAACCTTGTTAAGAAACATCAGAAACCTGTACCACAGTTACAGCAACCTGGTGGCATCGTAGACAAAGAAGCACCAATCCACGTTTCTAACGTGGCGATCGTAAACCCTGCTACTGGCAAGGCCGATCGTGTAGGTTTTAGAGTTGAAGACGGCAAAAAAGTGCGTTTTTTCAAGTCTAATAACGAATTAGTTTAATATTGGAGTAAACGATGGCGAAACTGCATGAGTTTTACAAAGATACGGTTGTAAACGATCTTAAGACTAAGTTCGAATATAAAAGTGTCATGCAAGTCCCTCGGATTGAAAAGATCACCCTTAACATGGGTGTTGGCGAAGCGATTACTGATAAAAAAGTATTAGAGCACGCCACGAATGATCTTACTGCAATCTCAGGTCAAAAGCCGATGGTAACTAAAGCCCGCAAATCTGTTGCTGGTTTTAAAATCCGTGAAGGCTATCCTATAGGCGCAAAAGTAACTTTACGCGGCGAACGTATGTGGGAATTTTTAGAGCGTTTAATCTCTATTTCTGTTCCTCGTATTCGTGATTTCCGTGGCTTAAACCCTAAGTCGTTTGACGGCAGAGGTAATTACAGCATGGGCGTTCGTGAGCAAATCATATTTCCTGAAATCGACTACGATAAAGTTGATAAGATTCGTGGTCTTGATATCACTATCACTACTACTGCGAAATCGGATGAAGAAGGTCGTGCTTTATTGACTGCCTTTAACTTTCCGTTTAAGAAATAAGGTGTAAAGTTATGGCTAAATCATCTATGAAAGCACGTGAAGTAAAACGTGCAAAGCTTGTAGCACAATACGCCGAAAAGCGTGATGCGTTAAAAGCAATCATCTCAAGCGTTAATTCTTCTGAAGAAGAGCGTTGGGATGCGGTAATCAAACTTCAATCTTTACCACGTGATTCAAGTAAAGCACGTCAACGTAACCGTTGTAACGTTACTGGTCGTCCACATGGTTATTTACGTAAATTCGGTTTAAGCCGTATTAAATTACGTGAAGCGACAATGCGCGGTGAAGTTCCTGGTCTTAAGAAAGCTAGTTGGTAATTAAGGGAGAATGCAATTATGATGACTGATCCTATCGCGGACATGTTTACACGCATCCGCAACGGTCAATCTGCAGCTAAAACTGCAGTAACAATGCCTTCTTCTAAGCTTAAAGTAGCTATTGCTAACTTACTTAAAGAAGAAGGTTATATTTCAGAGTTTTCAGTTTCTACTGACGCTAAGCCTCAGTTAGAAGTTGCTTTGAAATATCACGAAGGAAAAGAAGTAATCGAAACAATTAAACGTGTTTCACGTCCAGGTTTACGTGTATACAAAGGGGCTAATGATATCCCTCAAGTATTAGCGGGCATGGGTGTTGCGATTGTTTCAACTTCTAAAGGTTTAATGTCTGACCGCGCAGCTCGTAAAGCTGGTTTAGGTGGTGAGATCCTTGGTTTCGTAGCGTAAGGAATAAGAATATGTCTCGTGTTGCTAAAGCACCTGTCTCTGTTCCTGCTGGCGTTACTGTTACGTTATCAGGTCAAGACATCAAAGTTAAAGGTCCAGTGGGCGAACTTTCTCATTCAATTCATGCGTTAGTAAGTGTTTCTCAAGAAGAGAATGACTTAGTAACAAATGTTACTGAAGAAAGTAAAGCTGCTTGGGCACAAGCCGGTACTGCACGTGCTTTAATCAATAATATGGTTGAAGGTGTGAGTAAAGGTTTTGAAAAGAAATTAGTTTTAAACGGTGTTGGTTACCGTGCGAAAGCTGCTGGTAAGTCTTTGAACTTAGCATTAGGTTTTTCTCATCCGGTTGATCACGCAATTCCTGAAGGAATTACTGTTGAAACTCCTAGCCAAACTGAAATCGTACTGAAAGGTGCTGACAAACAGTTAGTTGGTCAAGTTGCTGCAAACATTCGTGCATACCGTAAACCAGAGCCTTATAAAGGTAAAGGTATTCGTTATTCTGACGAAAATGTTCGCCGTAAAGAAGCTAAGAAGAAGTAGGGTAATACGATGGATAAGAAAACATCTCGTTTACGCCGTGCAAAGCGTGCACGTGCTAAAATCAGCGAGTTGGGTGCGAATCGATTAGTCGTTCACCGTACTCCTCGCCATATTTACGCGCAATTGATCGCGCCAACTGGTTCTGAAGTAATCGCATCAGCGTCTACTTTAGACAAAGAAGTTAGTGCTCAATTAGAAAAAACCGGTAACATTGCTGCAGCAGAAGCTGTAGGAAAAGCAATCGCAGAACGTGCAACTGCTAAAGGTGTAACAGCCGTAGCATTTGACCGTAGTGGTTTCCGTTATCATGGACGCGTAAAAGCGTTAGCAGATGCAGCTCGTGAAGCTGGTCTTCAGTTCTAGGAGTTGATGATGGCTAATGAAAATACACAACAACAAAGTGATTTAGCTGAAAAGTTAGTTGCCGTTAACCGCGTTTCAAAAGTGGTTAAAGGTGGTCGCATTTTCAGTTTCACTGCACTAACAGTAGTTGGTGATGGCAACGGTCGCGTTGGTTTTGGTTACGGTAAGGCACGTGAAGTTCCTGCTGCAATTCAAAAAGCAATGGAAAAGGCTCGTCGCAACTTAGTAACCGTTGACTTGAAGGGTACTACTCTTCAGCACCCTGTTAAGGGTCGTCATTCAGGTTCTAAGGTATATATGCAACCTGCTTCAGAAGGTACAGGTATCATCGCCGGTGGCGCGATGCGTGCAGTACTTGAGGTAGCTGGTGTTCAGAACGTATTGTCAAAAGCATACGGTTCTACTAACCCAATCAACGTAGTTCGCGCTACTGTATCTGCTCTTGCGAATATGAATTCGCCAGAAGCTGTTGCAGCTAAACGTGGCAAAACCGTTGCTGAAATTTTGGGGTAATTGACCATGGCTAAAACAGTAAAAATTACACAAACTAAGAGTTCTATTGGTCGTTTACCGAAACATAGAGCTACTTTAAAAGGTCTGGGTTTACGTCGTATTCGTCATACAGTTGAGTTAGAAGATACTCCATCTGTACGTGGTATGATCAACGCAGTTTCTTATATGGTTAAGGTGGAGGATTAATTATGTTCTTAAATACTTTATCTCCTGCACCAGGATCAAATAAAGCTAAAAAGCGCTGTGGTCGTGGTATCGGCTCTGGCATCGGCAAAACTGGTGGTCGTGGTCACAAAGGTCAGAAGTCTCGTTCTGGCGGTAGTGTACGTCCTGGTTTTGAAGGTGGTCAAATGCCTTTAAAACAACGTTTACCAAAATTTGGTTTTACTTCTCGTAAGTCTTTAGTTCGCGCTGAAGTTCGTTTACACGAGTTAAACCTTATTGAAGGTGATGTTGTAGACATCCATACGCTTAAAAATGCAAACCTAATCACACGTAACATCGAAACAGTTAAAATTATGTTATCTGGTGAGATCACTAAGCCGTTAACGGTTCGTGGTTTAGGTGTTACTAAAGGTGCTCGTGCAGCTATTGAAGCTGCCGGTGGTAAAATCGAGGAATAATACAGATTATGGCTACACCAGGAATGGATAACAAAGCTCAAGGCGGTTTGTCAGAGCTTAAGCAAAGATTATGGTTTGTTTTAGGCGCATTAATTGTGTTTAGATTAGGATCATTTGTGCCAATCCCTGGTATTGACGCCGCTGTATTAGCTCAGTTGTTTGAACAACAAAAGGGCACTATCGTAGAGATGTTTAACATGTTCTCCGGTGGTGCACTTGAGCGCGCCTCTGTGTTGGCTCTTGGTATTATGCCGTACATCACAGCTTCTATTATTATGCAGTTATTGACGGTAATGCATCCGTCAATGGCTGAACTTAAGAAAGAAGGTGAAGCTGGACGTCGTAAAATCAGTCAATACACTCGCTACGGCACATTGTTATTAGCGACAGTGCAATCAATTGCGGTTGCAAAGAGTTTACCGGGAATGATGCCAGGTCTTGTAATTAATGCAGGCTTTGGTTTTTATTTTGCTGCGGTAGTAAGTTTGGTTACTGGTACTATGTTTTTAATGTGGTTAGGTGAACAGATTACGGAACGTGGTATTGGTAATGGTATCTCTATCCTGATTTTTGCAGGTATTGTCGCTGGTATGCCATCAGCTGTAGGTCAAACTGCAGAAATGGCGCGTCAAGGTGAATTGCACTTATTAGTATTATTGTTGATTTGCGTTATTGTGTTTGCGGTAACCTTTTTTGTTGTTTTTGTTGAACGTGGTCAACGACGTATTGTTGTTAACTATGCTAAACGTCAACAAGGTAGAAAGGTGTTTGCAGCTCAAAGTACACATTTACCACTAAAAGTGAATATGGCTGGGGTTATCCCTGCAATTTTTGCTTCTAGTATTATTTTGTTCCCTGGCACGCTTGCGAGCTGGTTTGGACAAGGTGAAGGTGTAGTAGCTGATTTTCTTCAGGAAGTATCTTTACAGATTTCTCCTGGACAGCCGTTATACATGATGCTTTTAGCAGCAGCGATTATTTTCTTCTGTTTTTTCTACACGGCATTGGTTTTCAATCCGCGTGAAACTGCAGATAATTTGAAGAAGTCAGGTGCGTTTATTCCGGGTATTCGTCCGGGTGAGCAGACTTCTCGTTACATTGATAAAGTAATGACACGTTTAACCTTAGCAGGTGCAATGTATATTACCTTTATCTGTTTGGTACCTGAGTTTATGATGGCAGCCTGGGATGTTCAGTTCTACTTTGGTGGAACGTCGTTATTGATCATCGTAGTTGTAATTATGGACTTTATGGCACAAGTACAGACCCATTTGATGTCTCATCAATATGATAATGTGCTTAAGAAAGCTAATCTGAAAGGCTCAGGCCTTTAGGTTTAACGGAGTATAAGATGAAAGTTCGTGCATCCGTAAAAAAGATTTGCCGTAGTTGTAAAGTTGTTAAACGTGCTGGTGTTGTTCGTGTTATTTGTAACAACGACCCTAAGCACAAGCAACGTCAAGGTTAATTATTAACCCGACAACGCAAATTTTTAGAAGTGGTATTGTCTAGATTATTCTGTATAATGCCGCTTCGCATTTGCAAAAAATGGGCAGGTTGAGTATCCTAACGGGCTTTTCAACCTGTAGTTGTTAAATTTTAATTAAAGGAGATGTGTTAGTGGCCCGTATCGCTGGCATTAACATCCCTGATCGTAAGCATGCAGTAATTGCCCTTACTGCGATTTATGGTATCGGTGCAACACGCGCAAAAGCGATTTGTGCAGCAACCGGTATTGCTGAATCAACTAAGATCAGTGAATTAGACGAAGCGCAAATTGATGTGCTTCGTACCGAAGTGGGTAAATACACCGTTGAAGGTGATTTACGTCGTGAAGTTTCAATGAACATCAAGCGTCTTATGGACCTTGGTTGTTATCGTGGTTTGCGTCATCGTCGCAGTCTACCTCTACGTGGTCAACGCACTAAGACTAATGCGCGCACACGTAAAGGGCCTCGTAAGCCTATCAAGAAGTAGGGGATTAGACAATGGCAAAAACTCCAGTTCGTACGCGTAAACGCGTTAAAAAGCAAGTTGTCGATGGTATGGCTCATATCCATGCTTCTTTTAACAACACAATTGTCACCCTAACAGACCGTCAAGGTAATGCTTTATCTTGGGCAACTGCAGGTGGTTCAGGTTTCCGTGGTTCACGTAAATCTACTCCGTTTGCTGCTCAAGTTGCTGCTGACCGTGCAGGTAAAGTTGCACAAGAATTCGGTTTGAAGAATATTGAAGTATTCGTTAAAGGTCCAGGTCCAGGTCGTGAATCTGCTATCCGTGCCTTAAATGCTGCTGGTTTTAAAATCACCAACATTACTGACGTTACTCCTATTCCTCATAATGGTTGTCGTCCTCCTAAGAAACGTCGAGTTTAATAGGATAGTTGGAGAAAGAACATGGCTAGATATTTAGGTCCAAAGTTAAAGCTTAGCCGCCGCGAAGGAACAGATTTGTTCCTTAAAAGTGGTGTTAGAGCTATTGACACTAAATGTAAAATCGAAACTATTCCAGGTCAGCACGGCGCCCGTCGCGGTCGTTTATCTGACTATGGTGTACAACTTCGTGAAAAACAAAAGGTTCGTCGTATTTATGGCGTACTAGAGAAACAATTCCGTAACTACTATAAAGAAGCTGCGCGTATTAAAGGTAATACAGGTGAAAACTTGTTACAACTTTTAGAACAACGTTTAGACAATGTTGTTTACCGCATGGGTTTTGCAAGTACACGTGCTGAAGCTCGTCAACTTGTAAGTCACAAAGCGATTGTAGTGAATGGAAAAGTAGTAAATATTCCATCTTTCACTGTTAAAGCTGAAGATGTAGTTTCTATACGTGAAAAGTCTAAAACTCAAGCGCGTATCATCGCTGCTTTAGAATTAGCTGAGCAACGTGAGAAGCCAGTCTGGGTTGAAGTAGATAATAAGAAATTGGAAGGCGTTTTCAAACGTGTTCCAGATCGTTCAGACTTATCTGCTGAAATTAATGAACAGTTGATTGTCGAACTTTACTCTAAGTAAAGTTTAAACATTAAGAGAGGACAAACATGCAGGGTTCTGTAACTGAATTCTTAAGACCACGCCTAGTAGACGTTGAAACGTTAAGTTCAACGCGTGCTAAGGTAACATTGGAACCGTTGGAACGTGGTTTTGGTCACACTTTAGGTAATGCGTTACGTCGCATTCTTTTATCTTCAATGCCAGGTTGTGCTGTAACTGAAGTTGAGATTGACGGTGTATTACATGAGTACAGCAGTAAAGAAGGTGTACAAGAAGACATCATCGAAATATTGTTGAACCTTAAAGGACTAGCGGTTAAGTTAGAAGGCAAAAATGAAGCCACTTTAACTTTAACTAAGTCTGGTGAAGGCCCAGTTACGGCTGCTGATATTCAACATGATGGGGACGTAGAAATTGCGAATCCAGAACATGTTATCTGTCACTTAACTGGTGATGGTGCTATCAGTATGCGCATCAAGGTAGAATTAGGCCGTGGTTACGTTCCTGCTTCTACACGTCGAAATGCCGAAGAAGAAGATCGTGCAATTGGACGTTTACTTGTAGACGCGTCGTTTAGTCCTGTTGCAAGAATTGCATATGATGTCGACTCTGCACGTGTTGAACAACGTACTGATTTAGACAAGCTAGTTATTGACATGGAAACTAACGGTACGTTAGATCCAGAAGAAGCTATTCGTCGTGCATCAACCATCTTAGCTGAACAGCTTGATGCGTTTGTTGAATTACGTGACATTAGCGTTGTCGAAGAAAAAGAGGAAAAACCACAGTTTGATCCGATTTTACTTCGTCCAGTTGATGATTTAGAACTTACTGTTCGTTCAGCTAACTGTTTAAAAGCAGAAGCAATTCAATATATTGGTGACTTAGTTCAGAGAGCTGAAGTTGAGCTTCTTAAAACACCTAATTTAGGTAAGAAGTCTTTAACTGAAATCAAAGATGTATTAGCGTCTCGTGGTTTATCTTTAGGCATGCGTCTTGAGAATTGGCCACCAGAAAGTATCGCTGATAACGACTAAGTTGTCATTGTTTTAATCGTTTATAGAGAAGGATTAACTTATGCGCCATCGTAAAAGCGGTCGCCAGTTAAACCGTAATAGCAGTCATCGTCAAGCGATGTTCCGCAATATGGCAAGCTCTTTAGTAAAGCACGGTGTTATCAAAACTACTGTTGCTAAAGCTAAAGAACTACGTCGCGTGGTTGAGCCATTAATTACATTGGCTAAAACAGACAGCGTTGCTAACCGTCGTTTAGCATTCGCTCGTACACGTGACCAAGAAGTGGTTGGTATTTTATTTAATGAACTTGGTGCTCGTTACCAAGAACGTCCAGGTGGTTATACTCGCATTTTAAAATGTGGTTTCCGTACTGGTGATAAAGCACCTATGGCTTATGTAGAATTAGTAGACCGTCCAGCAGTTGAAGAAGCTGTTGAAACAGTTGAAGAAGCAAGTGCAGAAGCGTAAGCTTTTAATCTTGTAATGAAAAAACGGAGCTTCGGCTCCGTTTTTTGTTTTTAGCCGTTGATTAATATCGGGTAATAATTCATTTATTCTTAGTAATAAATCAGGCTACAATAGCTAATTCTTAATAGATGTTTAGGGAAAGCATGAATAAATTTATCGTAACTGTAATTAGCGCTATGATTGCTTCAGGCTGTGCCACACAGACCCAAGTATGCGAAGATGTTGTTGTTAAAGCAGAGCAGGTACAACAATGCCTGAATTTGCAACGACAAATCGTTAATGCTAAGGGCAAGCCTATCGTTAGAACTGAACTAGAAAGACGTTATCAACTTGATTGTGTTGAGGTCAGGTATTATCGTGATGATCAAAAGTCAGATAACTGTCAGGTTGCCGACGAACGTGAGAAAGTCTTGCTAGAAGCTAAAGAATTAACAAAAACAGAGCAAGGTAAAAAATAAGCACCAAGGATATAAAATTATAAGGAAATAATAATTTAAATCAGTAGTAACTAAAATATGAAATCTTCGTTATTAGATAAACCTGAATTTGATGAACAACATCAAGAATTGGTACAACAATATAATAAATTATCAGAACGATACGATGCGTTATTTACCTTAAATAAATTATTGTATGAATGTCACGATATTGATAGTTTTTATCGGCAAGTTCATCAAATTTTAGCCTCGTTAATGAGAGCTGAAAACTTTACTATTGCCTTATGTGATCGTACTTTCGAAACCATCGAATATGTTTATCACATTGATGAAAGGCAACAGCTCAAGAATACTTTACAGCCTTTATCTGAAATTCAAGGGAGCTTGTTTCATTATCTTATTGAACAAGGTAAGCCCTTATTGCTATCGTCAGAAACAATCCGCTCGTTAGCTGAGCAACAAATCATTCAAAACTACGACGAACAACTCATGGATTGGTTAGCCGTACCTTTGATGGAGCAGGGGATTGTTGTTGGTATTATTTCTGTGCAAAGTTACCAGCGGGTAAATCGGGATTTAGAAGAAGATCTTGATCTACTGAACTTTATTGCACAACAGGTGAATGCGGCTATTACCCGTTTTCATGATCAAGCGCAGCTGAAAAGGGCGGTTGATGCGAGAACTCGTGAGTTAATGGCGCAAATTCGTGAGCGCGAACATGCCGAGTTACTGCAAGAGTCCTTATTTAAAATATCAGAATTGTCGAATGACTCGAGTATTGAAATTGATAAATTTTATTATCAAGTTCACAACATTGTTGGGCAGTTAATTAACGCAGAAAATTTTTATATTGCCAAATATGATGAAGCAACAGAATATTTAAGTTTCGTTTTTACCCTCGACCAAAATAATGAAACTAGCCGTGGCGAATACGAAAGTCGCATGGCATCAAATCACTATACTGAATTAGTGGTTAAACGCAAAAAAACCGTGTTACTAAACCAAAGCTCCTTACAAGCATTATATGAACAGGGGGAAACCAGTGAACCCGATCCTGAAACTAAGTCTTGGTTAGGTGTGCCTCTGCTCACCGATGGTGAAATCATTGGTGCTATGGTTATTCAAAGTTATCAAGATAACATCGTTTATACAGAGCCTGACGCTGAGTTATTGAATTTTGTTGCACGTCATGTTTCTAGTGCCATGAAACGGCGTGAATTAATCGAGTTTGAGAAACAATCACACGAGTTGCTAGAAGAACAAGTTAAATTACGTACGCAAGCGTTACAGGAAGAAGTTAAGCAGCGCCGCAATGCTGAGCAGCAATTAACTTATGCCGCCTCACACGATAGCTTAACAGGCTTACCTAATCGTAGTGTATTCTTAGATTTATTAAGTCATGCTATTGCGTGTAAAAAACGTAAACCCCATTTGCAGTTTGCCCTTTTATTTTTAGACCTTGATCGCTTTAAAGTGGTTAACGACAGCCTTGGCCATCATGCCGGTGATCTATTATTAAAAATTGTTGCGCAAGAGCTGAGAAAAATTGTTCGTGAAAAAGATACTGTTGCTCGTTTAGGTGGTGACGAATTTGTTATTTTGATAGAAGATTTAACCGATACCTCTGAAGCGTTTGATGTTGCCGAACGGATCACCACGTTACTCAACGAACCCATTATTATTGAAAAAACACCAGTATTTATCGGTACAAGTATTGGCGTGTTATTTAGTGATGAGCGTTATAAAACTGCCGATGTGATGCTTCGTGATGCTGATACTGCTATGTATCAAGCCAAAGAAAAAGGCAAAGGCCGCTACGAAGTATTTGATACCAGTATGCAGCTTAAAGTACAAAATGCCTTAGCCTTAGAAGCAGATATTCGCCAAGCAATTAAATTTGCCGAATTTATTCCACACTTTCAGCCCATTGTTAGATTAAGTGATCAACAAGTTGTAGGCTTTGAAGCATTAGCGCGATGGCAAAGTGAAAAACGCGGTTTTGTTTACCCTAATGATTTTATTCCCATTGCTGAGGAAACAGGGTTAGTAAAAAGTATTGACTTACAGGTGTTAGAAAAATCGTGTCAGGCTTTAAAAGTATGGGAAAAACACTATCAATGTGAAGATCTGTATATTAGCTGTAACCTATACTGTGATCACTTTTTTAGCCCAAATTTACCCGATGAAATTTTCCAAATCATTCAACGCGTGGGCATTAATCCGGCTCAGCTTCGCATTGAATTAACAGAACGGGCGCTATTAGATAATAAAGATATTGTATTAGACAATATGATGGCGTTGAAAAATATTGGTGTAAAAATATTATTAGATGACTTTGGTACGGGCTATTCTAGTTTAAGTTATTTACACCGTTTTCCTATTGATGTGTTAAAAATTGACCGTTCATTTATTTCTAATATTCATGAACATGGTAAACATAAAGCCATCATTAAAACCATTATCGACTTAGCTGCCAATTTAAATATGGCAACCGTCGGTGAAGGTATTGAACATCAAGCGGATGCGCAATTGTTAGATGTTATGGATTGTAAATATGGCCAAGGATATTATTTTGCCAAGCCAATGTCGGCAGCTGATGTTATAGCAAATAACGTATTAACGCTTAAATAGTGATAAAAAGGCTTAATATTATGCTTTTTGTTTTCCATTAATCATCAATGAGTTATTCTGTTGTTAAGATAAATTGATAGTATTTAATATGAACGCACATGAATATGCAGTAAATGCGAATGGTTCTTTTGCTTTGCCAGATGCTTGTTTCAAAGTAAAAGAATTAATGGAAGATGAAGCTTCAGTTATTGAAGATTTTGCCAATGTCATCAGTGTTGATCCCTCAATGACCTCGCGGTTATTACAAATTGCTAATAGTGCTATTTATAGCTTTAGAGGTGAAATTAGCACGATTTCACGCGCGATCACCATTATCGGTACTCAGTCGCTTTATAACATGATGTTAGTTGATGTTGCCGCGAGTGCTTTTAAGCACTTTTCTAACCAAGCCATTGACTTAAAACGCTTTTGGCGCATGAGTGTTTATACCGGTTTAGTTTGTAAAAACTTAGCGATCAAAGCCAATATCAGAGACATTGAACGTTTGTTTGTCGCGGGGTTATTACAAAACTTTGGTGAATTGTTGGTCGCTAAAACCTCGCCTAAAATAGCTAAAGCTTGTGAAAAGTATGACGAACGCAAGTTGCCTTGGTTGTTACAGAAGCACTACTTAGGTTTTACTTATACCGAAATTACGGTAGAAATGTTAAAACTGTGGGAAATCCCTGAAAAAATTATTTTACCGATCAAGCATTATCATCAAGCCAAAACTATTCAAATTAATAAAGATGTAAAAGTGCTTAACTTAGCATCGCGATTAGCGCTGATTGATAGCCACCCTGATATTTTTACCATTGAAAATTTAATTGATGAAGAGCTTTGTCAAAACCTTGGGGTAAGCCAACAAGATCTACAAGCAGCTGCTGAATTTGCCGGCAAAGAAGCTGAAAATATATTAACTGTTATGAACGCTAAGTTTTTCTAGCAACAGTGTTTTCAACGATAAAAAAAAGATAAAAGAAGGAAAATATGGGTAGCGCGCGAGAACATTTTAGCTCCAAGTTTGGTTTTATTTTAGCGGCAGCAGGTTCAGCAGTTGGCATTGGCAACTTAGTTGGTTTTCCGGTTAATGCAGCGAAAAATGGTGGAGGCGCTTTTTTACTCATCTATGCTGTTTTTGTTTTTTTAATTTGTTTACCGATCATGATGGCAGAAATGGCCATTGGTCGAAAAACAGAAAAAGAACCAGTTGGTGCTTATAACGAACTTAGTAAAAATAGCCGGCTATGGAGTATTGCTGGCTTTTTAGGGGTTATCACTCCCTTTATGATCGCTGTGTTTTATATGGTGATCACCGTTTGGATATTCAGTTACCTTGTTATGGTATTAGCAGGAAAGCTTGATTTTTTAGCCTCACCAGATAGTTTTTCTTATTTTATAAATAGTCCTTATATTTTTATTGCTATGGTGGTGGTCACGGCTATTGTTAGTTTTATCCTAGTTTCAGGTGTTAAAGATGGCATTGAAAAAAGTGCAACTCGATTAATGCCTGCGTTATTTATTATGTTAGTGCTGTTAGTTATTTTTGTTTTAACACGCGATAACGCTTGGGCTGGAGTCGAGTTTTTTATTATTCCTGATTTTGCAAAAATAACGCCCTCAGTTGTTAATAGCGCCTTATCACAAGCCTTTTTCTCGCTATCCTTGGGAATGGGGATATTAATTACTTATGGCTCTTATATTAATCGCCAAACCAATATCGTTAATTCTGCTAAGTTAGTTGCTATTACTGATACAGCGGTCGCCTTTACTGCCGGTTTAATGATTTTACCGGCGATATTTTCGTTTAATCCGGAGGTTAACCCAGCAGAATTATCCAGCAGTTCTGTTTCGTTAATTTTTGTTTTTTTACCCAAAATATTTTTAGCCTTGCAAGCCACTATTGGTTATTTTGCCGCGAGTGTTGTGGCTGCCTTTTTCTTTTTATTGGTGTTTTTTGCTGCCATTACCTCCTTAGTCTCTATTTTAGAAGTCCCTGTTTCTTATCTTGTAACGGAAAAAAATCAAACTCGGAAAAAAGCACTATCAACCTTATTAATGACCGCAGGCGTGTTAACTATTTTTGCAACGGTTTCGTTTGGTATGGTGTCATTTTTTACGGAGATTACCTCTTACGCAGGGGCACCTAAGTCGTTCTTTGATGTTATTTACGATGTTTTTTACGATACTATTTTACCGCTTAACGGTTTATTAGTGTGTTTGTTTGTTAGTTATCGTTGGAAAAAACATCGCCTATCTGAAGAGCTTTCTGTCGGTAATACCACCTATATAAATTCATTAGCCGAAAAATACATTAACTTCGCATTAAGTACTTTTATTCCGCTGCTTTTATTGGCTGTGTTTGTTAATACCGTGGCACAAAAATTCTTCGCTTATAATCTTTTTGGCCTTTAATTTTTCTCAGGAAATTTGTTTTCATGTTTGAACATATTCAATGGCAGTCACTTGCTGATTGCCAGCGTTTATTTCATGGCCGAGGTCATGCTTATGAGGGCTTGTCACATATTAATGTTGATTGGCTATCACCGGTAGTTTTAATTACCTTATATCAAGAAGTAGATGCCGCTTGGTTATTAACCCAAGCAGAGCAATTAAAAGCTAAAATTTCGGCTTGTCGTTCTGTACAAGTGCAATATCGCTGCCGTGCCATGTCACCAACCGAAGTTCTATTAGGTGATACGGTAGAGCATACCACTGTTTCAGAGCAAGGTTTACACTATCAAATTGAATTAGGTAAAGCACAAAACACCGGTTTATTTCTTGATATGAAAAACGGCCGAGATTGGGTTAAAGCACATAGTGATGGCAAAAATGTCTTAAATTTATTTTCTTATACCTGTGCTTTTTCTGTTGCGGCAATAGCGGGTAATGCTAAGCAGGTAGTGAATATTGATTTAAGTAAAGCCTCTTTAGCTAAAGGCCGAGAAAATCATCGATTAAACCAACAAGATCTTAATAAAGTGATTTTCCAAGGTGTTGATATTTTTAAGTCGTTTAGTCGTATTAAAAAATATGGGCCTTATGATTTGCTGATCTGTGATCCGCCCTCTTTTCAAAAAGGTAGTGTTAATATTCAGCGCGATTATGGCAAAATTTTACGTCGTATTCCGCAATTTATGAAACCCAACAGTGAGTTATTATTGTGCTTAAACTCGCCTGATTTAGACGAGCAATTTTTACTAAATGAAGTTGCCGAGGCTTGTCCTGAATGTCTTTATATTGAAAAAATTGCCACGCCATCAGTATTTAAAGAAGCGCATCAAGGTAAAGGTTTAAAAGTCCTGTTATTTAAATACCAGCCCTAATCCTTAAAAAGCTGGCAAATCTAGGTACTCCATTTTTAGTTTTACTTAAATATTGATAAGTAATCGTGCTACCGATAGCGGGTGGGTTGCTACGTTCAGCGTCACTAAAACCTGTGCCTATTTTAAAAATAATACCTTCAGGCGTTTTTACCTTTATTGCTCCTAACATGCCGGTAAATTTTCCTTTACCGGCAATATGCGCTATCACGACAGCTTCAGCATCATGACGTTTTTTTACCTTGAGTAAGTGGTCACTTCTACCATTTTTATAGTGAGCAGCTTGATGATGTAACATTAACCCTTCACCTTGCTTAGCGGTCACCTCATCCAATAATTGCTGCATTTGCGTTAAGCTGGTCACTTTTACTTGTTTGATCATGTTTAAGTGCGGGTTAGCGGTTTGATTGACCATTTTTTGCATAAGTTGAACGCGCTGAGCAAAGTTTGCAGTGCTGGTGGGAAGATCAAAAATCATGAAAGAAAGCTTTCGCCAACAGTGTTCATCTGCTTGTTTTTTACTGACGCATGACAATGTTTGTTCAAATTTATTTCGCGCGAACCAAAGTTCACCATCCATGGCGGTTGTTGGCCAATTATTGGTGAACCAGGCTGGTGGGGTGATGAGATTACCTTGGCGAGTTAATAGTTTGTTGCCTGTCCAATAGCCACGAATGCCATCGAGTTTCTCACTTACCCAATAATGTTCAATTATTATGGGTTGCTCGCTGAAGTTTTTGGCTAATTGAATATTCGGGGCTGGTTTGGCATTACATAATGAGCTAAGAGTAAGTAGTAATAACAGTAATAGTTTCATAAAACATCCTTGTTTTATTCTAATTAGTAATCTGAATTTGTGATAAGTAAGTTTAGTGAAACTTTGATAATTTTAAAAATTAATTGGCTGTTCTATACTTTGTGCTTGGTTTGTTAATAATTTTCAAGGATGGAAAATGTTTCAACGTTTATTTATTTTTTTACTTTTTACATTACTTAGCGCGCAAGCTTTAGCGAATAAATGTGCAAGTTACCGTGAAAAGTACCAAAAAATTCAACTTAAACAAAAACAAGCACACTCAGCTCGGCAAAGTGCTACTTTACAGAAACAAGAATTAGCGGCTTGGCAAAACTGGATGGATTGTAAAAAAGGTAAGCTGAAGCCGAAAAAAGCGAAGAAAAAAACACCAGCAGTCAAAAAAGAACCAAGAAAAAGCCATTCGCAAAAAATCATTATGTTACAAGCGGGATCGGCTTTTGAAAGCCAGCAAGGAGTGGTAGTGAAAGGAGAATACAGCGGGGTAAAACAACAAGCCTGGCTTGATTATTATCAGCCTGAAAAAAAGTGTAAAAGACCTAAGTCGACCCAAACCTTTGCTTATTGTTTGGCTGAAAAAGAAAAGCAACAAAAGTTGTTTGAAGTGTACTATCAACGCCTAGAAAGCAACAAAGCCAGCGATTAACTGGCTTTGTTGTTTCAAACGATAGGCACTTTAAAACACTAAAGTGCAAGCCTAACGTTAAAGCTTGTATTGTTTTTTTACGTTTTCGTAATCTTCTACTAAAGCGATCATGCTATCAGCACAATATTCACGTAAGCCACTTAGCATCATTTCTTTTTTACCTTGGCCAATGACTTCGCCATTAGCAAGTAAATCAAAGTATAAACATGCTTGGCCACGTTTACCGTTGTGATCTAAAGTTGAGTTTGACAGTTTTAATTCAATCTCGGTAGCATCAAAGTGATTTAATTCAATCGACATTTTTTGATACATCACCATCGGGCGTGCAGGGTTGATCATGACATTATTTTTGGCCATTAAATCAACTAAAATATGTGGAAAGGTATGGCCGGAAAAAGCGACATAAGCTTTTGTTAAGGCATCAACTAACGCATCATCTTTACTGCGCTCTCCTGATGCTTTTACGTCTAAGTATTCTTTATTATTGTTATCAACAATGGCAAAGTGATCATTGATTTCAGTAGGGAATTTTAGGTCGATGTTCTCAGTAACCATACCCGTAAAGGTAAAGTCCATTTTTTGGTACAAGCCTGCCTTTGCTAAGATCACTGAAAAAAGTAAATCACCCGGAATACAAAAGCGTTTAGCGTCAGTATTGTGAATAGGGTTGAAATCATCGGCAATTTTTTTTGCAAACTGACAGCCTTGCTGACGAGAAAACTGGATACCAAGTGCTGACTCGGTGAAATACTCTTCAATAAACATAGTTTAGATTACTCAAATTAAAAACCGGCGAATTCTACCAGAGAACCATGTTTAATCGAAACAATATGCGACAAAGCAGACCAGTTTTTATTCAGCTAGCTCTGTTTTATGACTCAGTTGGCGGGAGTTTTTCTGATGGAAAGTTAACTACTAACGCTTCTTTTTGTTTTTTTGATAATTGCTTTAGTTGATATTCGTATTGACAAGCCGTTGAACGAGAAGCTTGTTCAGCAAAAAATACGAGCTTTACGGGTTGTTTATTACGGGTATATTTTGCCCCTAATTTTTCGCTGTTATGTTCAGCTACTCTGCGTGTTAAATCAGTCGTCACACCGGCATAGAGGCTGTTATCATTACACCTAACCAGATAAGTGTACCAAGAGCTTGTCATGTAAGACCCTAATTACTTTCTATGAGCAGGGCAATATATCGTATTTTCATCTGGTGTGACGATTAATTATTTCATACCATAGCTAAAAAAATGAGAGAAAATCCCGTGAATGTTATTTCAGGCCCTGTCCGAAAATTAAAATCCCGTCTTGATGAGCAAGGTTTAGTACATTACCAATTGCCTTTAGGTGAGCAGCTAGTTGAGCTCAATCCATTAGTAGGTAAACAACTTAAATTAAACTTTTTACAAAAAATTGAATGTTGTCATTGTGGCAAAAGCATTAAAAAGAGTTATTCTCAAGGTTATTGTTTTCCTTGTATGCAAAAATTAGCACAATGTGACATGTGCATCATGAAACCAGAGACTTGTCATTTTGAGCAAGGTACCTGCCGCGAACCTGAATGGGGCGTAGCTAATTGTATGATTGACCATTTTGTTTATTTGGCAAATACTTCAAGTTTAAAAGTGGGGATTACTCGCCATTCGCAAGTGCCTACCCGTTGGATTGATCAAGGTGCTACCCAAGCGTTACCTATTTTTAAAGTAAGCACTCGCTTACAGTCTGGCTTGGTTGAAATAGCCTTGGCTAAATTTATTGCCGATAAAACTAATTGGCGAGCTATGCTCAAAGGTGTACCAGAAAAGTTTGACTTAAAAGCGAAAGCCGCAGAGCTTAAGCCATTAATTTCAGCGGCATTAGCTGATTTACGTTTGAAGTTTGGTGACGATGCCATTGTTGAATTAGAAAGTGATGTTGTTGATTTAAGTTTTCCTGTTATCGAATATTTACCTAAAATTAGCTCGTTTAATTTTGATAAAAACCCTGAAGTGTCAGGAACGCTACTTGGTATAAAAGGGCAATATTTAATTTTTGATACGGGTGTGATCAATATTCGTAAGTTTGGCTCATATCATTTATCAGCGGAATTTGAATAGCGTGCTTGTTTTTAGATTTTTCCGACTATACTAATAAACATAGCCCCTGATATTCATTTAATATTTTTTAGAAAAGTAGGAAGCTTTTTATGAAAGCAGTTGAATATGCTGAAAAAGCCAGTGACATCTTTGTCCTATCGGATTCATTTATCCGCATTAAAGAACTAGTGGATAATGAATCTTCGACAATTGATGATATCGCTGATGTTATCTTAATTGATCCAGCATTATCAGCGAGTGTTTTAAAGTTAGCTAACAGCTCTATTTTTAATTACCCTGGTAAAATAGATACCATATCAAAAGCCGTTTTGGTATTGGGGATCACTGAAGTGTATACCTTGGTGATTGCTTACTTTGCAACAGATGCCTTTAAGTCACTGTCAACCGATGCGGATTATTTAGAAGAGTTTTGGGAACGCAGTGTTGATTGCGCGCTTTTGCTAAAATATCTTGGCGAACGGTTAAATATGCCCAATACCGAACGGTTATTTTTAACCGGTTTATTGCATAATATTGGTGAATTGGTGGTAAAACAATTTTTACCTGAGCAATTACCTTTATGTGCGATAACACGGCCTAATAATTTATTTGTTGGTAAGCAAAAAGCAATTTTTGATTTTACCTTTGGTGAATGTTCAGCTGAATTATTAAAATTATGGCAATTACCTTTTAGTATTATTGAACCTATTCGCTATCAAGATGATAACACCCCGCTAATGTCAGGCGAAAGTAAGTTATTGTATATTGCTAAACGCCTAATGATCCGTAACTTATTGTTTGAAAATACTGAAATTGAAAGCTTTGTGCCACTCGAATTATTAGTAGATTTAAATATTACTGATGATTTATTAGAAGACGCAAAAGCTTTTTGTAATATGGAGCGCTTTAGTATTCTTTCTATTTTAAAGCCGAGTGCCATGATGGTGTATTAACCCCATATATTTGTGAATTTAAAGCCGAATAATTTTTGATTATTCGGCTTTTTTATTTTGTGTATTACAAATCGTAAAATCTTCCAATTGCCTACCAAAACCTCCTGTTAGCTATATAACTTTGATACCAGTATAAAGATTAGCCAAGGTCTATATCGGTGCAATTTTTATTGTAAGTTGAATTGATTGTTTTTCGCACCATTAGTGAGCAAGTAAAAACATGCTTGCGCCATGTTAGTGCTTTCGGTTTTATTTAATTAGTGTTCTTATTGTGTAAGTTGTTGTTTTTATTGTTTTTAAAATACTGGCACAGGTATTGTAATAGTAAAACAAAAAATACTCGTAGGAGAGAACATAATGAAACTAGTCAGTGCAATCATAAAGCCATTTAAGCTTGATGATGTTCGTGAAGCCATTTCAGAAATCGGCGTTGAGGGTTTAACCGTTAGCGAAGTGAAAGGGTTTGGACGTCAGAAAGGCCACACAGAATTATACCGTGGTGCAGAATACCAAGTAGACTTTTTACCAAAAGTAAAATTAGAAGTTGCTGTTAACGATGACGTGGTTGAGCGTTTAGTTGATGCAATTACTAAAGCAGCTTACACAGGTAAAATCGGTGACGGTAAAATCTTTGTATACGATCTTCAACAAGCAGTACGTATTCGCACCGGCGAATTAGATACTCAAGCAATATAAGGGGTATTTAAAAATGGAACAAAATATTTTTCAACTTCAATATGCAATGGACACATTCTATTTCTTAGTTTGTGGTGCCCTTGTAATGTGGATGGCCGCTGGTTTCTCAATGTTAGAAGCGGGTCTTGTACGTGCTAAAAACACCACTGAAATATTAACTAAGAACGTCGCGTTATACTCAATTTCTTGTATCATGTACTTAGTTATTGGTTATGACATCATGTACGGTGGCGGTGTTTTCTTAAACGGTATTGCCTTAGACGGTGCTGCTGATGCAGATGCTTTAGTTTCAACGGTATTAGCTGAGTCTGCTGAAGCAGGTTTTGACGGCGGTGCAGTTTATTCAAATGCTTCTGACTTTTTCTTCCAAGTAGTATTCGTAGCAACAGCAATGTCAATTGTTTCTGGTGCGGTTGCTGAGCGTATGAAGCTTTGGGCTTTCTTAATATTCGCAGTAGTATTAACAGGTTTTATCTACCCAATGGAAGGTAGCTGGACTTGGAATGGCGATGCGGTATTTGGTCTTTACACTTTAGGTGACTTAGGTTTCTCTGACTTCGCAGGTTCTGGTATTGTTCACATGGCCGGTGCTGCTGCAGCATTAGCAGGTGTTTTATTACTAGGTGCTCGTAAAGGTAAATATACAGCTGACGGTAAAGTAAATGCTATCCCTGGTGCTAACTTACCAATGGCTACTTTAGGTACGTTCATTTTATGGATGGGTTGGTTTGGTTTTAACGGTGGTTCTGTATTAAAACTTGGTGATATCACCAGTGCTAACTCAGTAGCTATGGTATTTTTAAATACTAACGCCGCAGCCGCAGCTGGTGCTGTAGCAGCCTTAGTTTTTGCTAAAATCTTATTCAAGAAAGCTGATTTAACCATGTGTTTAAACGGTGCATTAGCAGGTCTTGTTGCAATTACTGCTGAGCCTTCTACACCTACACCATTACAAGCAACATTATTCGGCGCAATTGCTGGTGTGATTGTTGTGATTTCAATCCTTGCTTTAGACAAAGTTAAGATTGATGATCCAGTAGGTGCTATCTCTGTTCACGGTGTTGTTGGTTTCTTCGGTTTAATGTTAGTTCCTGTAACTAACGACGGTTCTTCATTCTCAGGCCAGTTAATTGGTGCAGCGACTATCTTTGTTTGGGTATTCGCAACAAGCTTCGTAGTTTGGTATGTACTGAAAATGGTTATGGGCATCCGTGTTAGCGAAGAAGAAGAATATGAAGGTGTTGATGTATCTGATTGTGGTATGGAAGCATACCCAGAATTCACTAAGTAATCATTTACTAAGTAATTCTTCAGTTAGTTAACTACCTGTAGTAAAAATTGAAAACCCTGCCTTGGCAGGGTTTTTTTATGTCTTTCTGTGCCAGAAGCGATAAGCCATAAGCCATAAGCCATAAGCCAGAAGCGATAAGCTAGAAGCGATAAGCCAGAAGCGATAAGCCAAAAGCTAAAAGCTAAAAGCTAAAAGCAAAACCGGAAAACTCAGTTACTTGCTTCAAGCATCTAGCATCAAGCTTTTTTGTGCCAATAGCTAGAAGACATAAGCCATAAGCAAAACCGGAAAACTCAGTTATTTGCTTCAAGCATCTAGCATCAGGCTTTTTTTGTGCTAAAAGCTAGTGGCTGGAAGCAAAACACTAAATCTGCAAGTTTAGTTACTTGCTTCAAGCATCTCGCATCAGGCCTTTTCTTTGCTTCAAGCATTTAGCATCCCGCATCCAGCTTTTATCATCTTTTTAATTTTTTGCTAAACAATTGCTGTCAAAGATAATTTTTTGTGTAAAATTAGAGCATAACAATAACGTTAATTTTTTTAGGTTATCAAGGAATACAAATGGCAAGAGAACAGTTTGGTATATGTGCTGAGCCAAGTTTACATGGTTATTATTTATTATTTAATGTCATTGATGATGATAATACCTATTTACGACAAGCCTTATCTCGACTGCCACAATTATTCGATAATTACGCTGACCACTATTCAGAAGCAAATTTAACCGGTGTTGTTGCCATTGGCGCTAATTATTGGGATGAGCTTTATCCTAAATCACGGCCGAAAGAGTTAATGCCGTTTTCAGCCATGGCGTTTGATGATCGCTTTGCGCCATCGACCAGTTTTGATCTATATATTGAAATTCGTAGTGATCGCGCTGATGTCAATCATATTGTTACCACCAAAGTTATTGAGTTGTTAGCACGGAGTGTTGATTTAGTTGAGCAAGTACGTGCGTTTCGCTTTTTAGATGGTCGTGACTTAACCGGTTTTGTTGACGGTACTGAAAACCCAAAAGGTTTCCATAAACGAGAAGTGGCATTAATTCCTAATAACGAAGATGAAGAGTTTGCTGCTGGCAGTTATTTACACGTACAACGTTACCGTCACAATATGCAGTTATGGCAAGCAACCGAACAAAAAACGCAAGAAGATGTTTTTGGCCGTACCAAGGTTGATAACATTGAATATGCCTCAGAAGATAAGCCAGCAACGGCGCATACCAAAAAAGTAAACTTAAAAGATGATGAAGGTAACAGCATTGAAATTTTGCGCCAAAGCATGCCGTACGGTGATATGAAATTACAGGGGCTGTTTTTTGTTTCTTATTGTCATTCTGCTAAACCATTTGAAATGATGCTAAAAGCGATGATTTATCCAGATGGTGATGGCAATTTTGATCATTTATTAAAATATACCCAAGCAGAAACGGGAGCTGCTTTTTTTGCGCCTAGCTTGAATTTCCTCGCCAAACTGGCAGATCTTGATGACGAAGAGGCCGAGCTTTAATTAGGCTTTAATTAGGTTTGAACTTGGCTTTAACTTGAACGTGTTGACCTTTACTGAACTTAAAGGTCAACCACAATTATACCGCTTAGCTTAGCTCTAAAAATTCAATTTTATTAGCAATACCATCCCATTTTTTAGCATCAACGGGCGGTGCTTTTACTTCGGTAATAATTGGCCATTGCTCGGCTAATTCTGCATTCAACGCTTTAAAATCTTCTTGTCCTGGTGGCAATGCATCTTCTTGAAAAATTGCTTCAGCAGGGCATTCAGGCGTACATAAATCACAATCAATGCAACTATCAGGATTAATTACCAAGAAGTTTGGCCCTTCGTGAAAAGCATCAGCAGGACAAACGGCAACACAATCGGTGTATTTGCATTTTATACAATTGTCAGTAACTACAAAGGCCATGGTTTTCTCTATACATAAAAATAGCGGGAACTTTTTGCCAGATCATACGGATAATAATCTCAATTACAACGCTTAAATTATAAAGTAGAATAGCGCCTTTACTATAACCAAGTAACACAGCTACAACATAATAGGCACGCCAAGATGATTCGTTTATCAAATATAAAATTACCGCTTGATCACACCGAGCAAGATCTTGCTAATGCACTGATTTCAACGCTTGAAATTACCGCAGAGCAATTAATTGCCTTTAATGTTTTTCGTCGTGGTATTGATGCGCGTAATAAGAAAAAAATTATGTTGATGTACACGGTTGATATTACGACAGAAATTGATGATGAATTACTGGTTAAATTTAAAGATTTACAATCATTAAAACCAACGCCAGACATGACTTACAAATTTGTTGCCAAAGCACCAGAAAATTTAACTGACCGCCCTGTAGTGGTAGGTTTTGGCCCTTGTGGGTTGTTTATTGGTTTAGTGCTGGCGCAAATGGGCTATCGACCGATTATTTTAGACCGTGGTAAAGAAGTGCGTGAAAGAACCAAAGACACTTTTGGCTTTTGGCGTAAAAAAGAACTTAATACCGAATCGAATGTTCAGTTTGGTGAAGGTGGTGCAGGTACGTTTTCTGACGGAAAATTATATACCCAAGTAAAAGATCCACATTTTCATAGCCGCAAAGTATTAACGGAATTTGTTGAAGCTGGCGCACCCGAAGAAATACTATTTATCAGCAAACCGCATATTGGTACCTTTAAGTTAGTGACCATGGTTGAAAAAATGCGCGCTAAAATTATTGCGTTAGGGGGCGAAATTCGTTTTAGTACCCGTGTTGATGATTTATTGCTTGAAGAAGGTAAAGTCACCGGCTTAACCTTATCTAACGGTGAAACCATTAAAACAAGTCATGTTGCCTTAGCGATCGGTCATAGCGCCCGCGATACCTTTAAAATGGTGTACGAAAAAGGCGTGTATGTTGAAGCCAAACCATTTTCAGTAGGTTTTAGAATTGAACATAAACAATCTCTAATTGATGATGCCCTGTATGGCCCAAGTGCTGGCCATCCTATTCTTGGCGCGGCGGATTATAAATTAGTACACCATTGTCAAAGTGGCAGAACCGTTTACAGTTTTTGTATGTGCCCAGGTGGAACTGTCGTAGCTGCGGCTTCGGAAGAAAAACGCGTGGTTACCAATGGCATGAGCCAATATTCACGTAATGAAATGAATGCCAATAGTGCGATAGTTGTAGGTATTGACCCTAGTGATTACCCAGGCGGGCCATTAGCGGGAATTGAATTTCAACGTCAACTTGAAAGCCATGCTTATACTTTAGGTGGTGAAACGTATGATGCACCGGCACAATTGGTGGGAGATTTCTTAAAAGGGCAATCATCTGCTCAGTTAGGTGTGGTAGAGCCCTCGTATAAACCAGGTATTAAATTAACTGACTTATCATCAGCATTACCAGATTTTTGTATTGAAGCTATTAAAGAAGCCTTACCTGCTTTTAATAAAAAAATTAAAGGCTTTGCCTTACCAGAAGCGACTTTAACGGGGGTTGAAACTCGAACTTCTTCGCCTATTCAAATTAAACGAGGTAAAGATTATCACAGTGTTAACACCCGAGGTTTATTCCCAGCTGGCGAAGGGGCAGGTTATGCTGGCGGTATTATGTCGGCAGCTATTGACGGTATTAAAGTAGCCGAAGCCATGGCGCTAAGTATTAATGAGCAGGTTAATTAACGTTTATTACATAGGTATAGAGTGTTTTTCTGATGATGTTTTGGGTTTTTATCATAAACAGTTTAATTGTAGCCTCGGTTGTAATTATTCATTATGAGTGCATTTACCGCATGGTTATTTATTTACCCAAAATGAAAGTAAAACACCGATATCGCATTGTTATTGGTGTTTTTGCTGCTTTAATTGCCCATGTTATAGAAATTTGGCTTTTTGCTTTAGCCTATTATGCGAAGAATTTGTCAGAAGGCTGGGGCGAGCTGTCAGGAAATTTTGATGGCAGCTTGATGGACTGCGTATATTTCTCGTTTACTGTTTATACAACCGTCGGCTTTGGTGATATTGTGCCAAATGGTTATGTAAAGTACTTAACCGGTATTGAATCACTAACCGGTTTGGTACTTATTACTTGGACAGCATCATTTTTATATTTTGAAATGCAAAGGCATTGGCAGAGCAAGTAAGGTGCATGGTAAGCGTTGATGTTTGAACATTTAAATTTCAAAACACTCTCCGTGAATGCTAGCGCCCATAAGGGGCTAGTAATAGCTTGTTATGCGTATTTACCCATGAACTTTAAAAGCGCATACCTTAAATACAAAATTGATAAACCAAGTCCAAATAAAATGGCGATTAATCTTAAATCCACACCAACTTTAAGAACTGAGATTTGAGGAATAACCGGAAGTACATATACTACAGCTTCGTCGTAATAGTAAGTAATCTCATTAAATGGCATTTTAATATTTAATGGTAAATAAAAGCCGATAAATGATGATTCATATAAATATTCGTCAACCTCATAGGTATAATTAACTGCTTGCCAAGTATCTATGGAACTCGCATTCTTTACTAATGGTTCAGTATATCCATACTGGAACCAGCCATTATAATATTTAGTTGTATTCGTTGAGTAATCATTTATTTTAGCTTTTGTAGGGTGCCAGTAATGAGTACTTAAGCCCAATATAAAAACGATAAAACCTATAAAAAGAAGAATATAACCGATCCATTGCATTTTCTTTAACATATAGCGAGCTTCCATTGTACGCATAACACCTAGGGTCTGTTTATCTTTGTTTAATAATTCAGCTGAGAGATAAAGTCGTTTTAATCAAGGCTGAAATTATGTCGTTTAGTCATCTAAACCAATAATTTTAACGCCCAGTAAAGCAATTTTAGCCTCAGCCCACAGGGCAATGACTATTTTGTGCACTAGCGTCATTGAATTTCACTGATTTGGAATAACCAAACAGCGTTCATTCCGCTTTGCTATCACTTAAAATATAAATAAAGATCCACAGCCCCTAATTAACAGGCAAAAAAATTGGCTAAAATTAGCTACGCAGAAATAAAAACAAGCTGTTTTTGTCCTGCTTTAACGACTAGTTAGCTGTTGTTGACTTGTCAGCCAATGAACAGCTGCATCAATTACTTTATCTTGTGGTACTGATTCATCAACATCAACAACACCACCGTACAGATTTTTACTTTTATCTGCCATTATGGAAGTCGTTAAATTTAACCGACTACCATCACTAAGAACAAAGCTTTTATTCGAAGTTGATTGACCGCAGGTATTAGTACCAAATACTTTAACATTCTCACGTTTTTTAAATGAAATTAAAGTAGCTTCACCTGAACTAGCTACATTTTTGCTACTCAGAACAGCAATTTTGGGGGTTGGGTTAAGTAGTTTATAAGGAGAACTAACAGCAACAACAGGGTTTCCATTTATCACAGAAGCCCCATTTTGGTAACCCCAGCTACTTTCATTTTCATCGATAAAATACCCATAGGTACCATTACCAAGTAATGGTCCTATACCTGCAATCATTGGCCACATGTTTCCGCCACTGTTCCATCTAAGGTCAACAATCCAGCCAAGTAGGTTTTTGTTATCTTGTTCCGCTATTTTTCGATGCAAAGCGAAGGAAAATATCTCTTTCTCCCAAGGATCATGTGAAGAAAATCCGTTAACTCTGATATAGCCGATGTTATTTAAATTAGGCACTAAGTTATTAATGGCTTCGCCACATTTCAAATCACTGTAATAAGCGGCTAACTTTCCATCCGGCGTACTTAACGATGTATGGTTCGTTTGTAAAAGCTTCAGCGCTAACTTAATGGCAGGATACGTTTCGTTAATACTTTTAGCGTTTTTGGATAACTCTTTCACTTTAAAAGCTAAGGCTTCCATATCTACACTATTTTTAGTTATTGCATTTTTCTTTATTAAATTTAAAACTTCTTCAACATATAACTGTGGAGTGTTAGGTGGTTGATTCAGCTCATTTGATTTAACGTTATGAGCCATGAAAACACAAATTAAAAGAATATAAGTGAATTTATTGATGGGAGCCTCCAAATTCCGTTTAAGTAGCTTATTTGGCATATTTTACACTTAACTTTGACCAACTTTGGTAAGTGCCAATGGAATATAACATACCGATGCTTAAACATATTGTTGAACTGACTAGCCAAAACACTAGGCTATTTTCAGGTAACATAGGCATTAAGAAAACGAATGAAACTCCACGTAAAATATAAATAGAAGAAATAATAACTAAGGCGATTCGAATTAGGGGGAGCTTAGCTATAATTCCGGCACCTGAAAGTCCGTATAGAGACCAAATAGAAAGTATTAATACAATTACCGACGTCACAATTGTTGGGTAGGCGTCGCCAGCTTCAGCCATTAACGCCATTTCTTCACCTGCACCGAAAAAACGATACCAATCACCACCGAATACAATACACCCTACATGAGCTAAGGCGGCAAACGCGCTGAATAAAGCCCCGAACATCAGAGGTTTATTAATCCTTGAATTTATCACAATACTTACATCCTGTATTTGCTTAACGCTACGCTCACCGGCTTGTTCGGTGCAACGTTTTGTTAGATTTCTTTTGTTTTACTAGTTTGTTTGAAGCTTCACCTTTAATCGCACCATTTGCCGCTAGTTTCATTAATCGACGGAACCTTGGGCACTCCAAATGATTAGGGGCTTTACAAGCAGCGGCATGTTGAAGGCCATCACGCATCGCCACCAACTTTTGAATAGTATAATCTAACTCACTTGCTTTTCTAAGCAACAAACCCCGATCAATAATAGGTTGCTCTTCAGAGCCTAATATATCTGCAATTTCCTCCAACGAAAACCCAGCAACGCGACCCAATGCAATCAACTCTAGTCGCTCTAGTACTCCTTCTGAAAAAACTCGGCGTATACCATGTCTCCCAACGGATCTGATTAACCCTTTTTCCTCATAAAAACGCAGCGTTGAGGCAGGAACTCCCGATTTTTTAGCAACCTTAGAAATATCCATAAAACCCTTGACTTAAAGTTAACTTGAGGTTGTAAACTAGCACAGCATTAGAATCAAAACCAGAAATGGAGTAATCATGGATAACATAGTTTTTGTAATATTAATTGGAATTGGAGCAACTGCAATAATGGACTTATGGTCTTTGCTCAGAAAACACTTACTGAGCATTCCTCCAACCAATTGGGGGATGGTTGGGCGCTGGATAGCTTACATGGGGCAAGGGAAGTTTCGCCACGTCGCTATTGCAGAATCAAGCGCTATTCGTGGAGAGCAATTACTCGGATGGACGGCCCATTATTTAATAGGTATTGGATACGCAGCATTATTAGTCATTATTTGGGGGAGCGCATGGGTCAATAACCCTTCGATCGGGCCAGCTTTCATATTAGGCATTGCCACAGTCGTTGCTCCTTTTTTTATCTTGCAACCAGGAATGGGGGCCGGTATTGCTGCATCCCGAACACCTAACCCCAACTCAGTAAGAATACATAGTATTATTAATCATACGGTATTTGGCGTTGGCCTTTATCTATCTGCCGTAACCGTAAAATTTATTAGCTTGATATAAATAAATAGCTCAATAACGAAAGTACAAGAGTTAGGAACATAATTCATTTTAATACCATTAGCTTGAAGAAATTGTTCCGTTTCTAACTTTAATTTAACCAGATTTATATAAACCTTAAGTAGCTATAACACCTTGTTATACGTGTTTTCACCCGTCTACTCAGTTACTTCAAGAGCCACTAATTCTCCATCTACATCAAACATAACACCATCAACAACCGTTTTTACACGCTTATTTTGCAATAATGTTAAAAGTTCTTTCACATAGTCTTTATTATCTTCTACTAGAATTTTACCTGTATTATCGAACTTTATTTTCCAATTTCCTGCATCGTCTGCAACAGTCTTTAATTTAGTTAACCAAATATCGTTCGTGTAATAACCTTTTTCGTGAACTGAGGCTAGCTGTCTCATTAAATGTTTATCATTACCAATAACTGTTGTTAATGTATCGCTAGAAGTTGCGACCATTGCTGAACTGGCACATAAGGCTGTAATGGCTTCTGTTTTCTTTTCTTTTAACCTTTCATGATAATTCATTGCTACTTCAAACTGCTTTATATCCGCTATAAACATATCATCTTTAAATTGGATAAAATCAATGTAAGGAGTTATTTGAAAGCGAGGATCATTATCAATAGACACGATGAGTTCATTGTTTATAGGAGCAAAACTTAAGAATTTACCCGAGGTCTTATTAACAGACCATGAGCCGCTTATATATCTGAAAGCGAATAGGCTTTGTTCAGGTTCACCAAAAGTTAGCTGTATGACATAAGCGTTATAATCATTTAACTCAGATTGATCTAAAACATAGGGAATATTCCCTGTTGTTACTAACTCTTCCATTTGAGAAAAGTCTGTTGCAGCTTTTTCTACATGAAAAAATCTATTATCTTGATTGGTATTAATTGTACGTAGTTCACAGATGTGCTCATTACCAGCAATACATTCAGTAGCATAACTTTTAAAGCTTTGTTTATGCTCATTTTCTACTTTTAACCTTTTAACACCAAGAAAACGCTTTTCTTTATTTTTAGTACTAATTTTAGCGACATAGATATTTATAACAGCATCTTCTAAATCTAAGCCTTGTAATGCTTCTAATTTTCGATCTAATGATGCTTGATCTAATTGATTTTGCGCTGCTTGCACAGCAACAGGCTGAGCTTCTAAATTTTCCATGTCTAATCCTTACTCCGTATAATTTTTTTGGGGAATATAAAGTGAATTCCAGCTGTTTCTTTTACTTCAATACTTTCATTGGAAACTTCAACAGTTCCTAAACAAAGTACATTTTCTTCATAAGTAGATGTTCTTCCAACTTCTTTGTATTTGATTTTATATAGCCTTATACCCATTAATAAAAACATAGGGTTTAAAAGAGAGATCTGCTCTTTATGAACGAAAGAGAATATAAAAATCAAAAAAACTAAAAGTGAAATGATTGTTTGAATACTTTCATAATTGAAAGCAAATAAACCTATTAAAAAAGGTAACGTATAGTTAAGCATATCTCCCCGAACCTGAGAAACTGCGTTAATTTTTATCGGGGTTCCGCCTTCTTGATGTGTTAGTAATGAACGGATTAGGCGAGCGACAATTAAACTTGCAAATGAAGAAATAAAAAATAAAACCAAAGCGTACCAACTTACTTGAACGCCCCATGATAAAATACCAAACTTTAAACCTGATGTTTTATCTGAAATATCTCTAATAAGCAGAATCAAGAATAAAGGGTAATATGCCGACAAGAATATTAAGGCTTCAACCCAAAGAGATGGAGCCATTTCCTTTGGCTTATGATTAATCATTTATTCATCCTATATTTAAATTGACACTTAGGCTAACACACGCATCAAGCTTGTTTACACGTATAACAGCCTATCATACGCGTAAAAGCCATTTTTTAAACAAGCTATCACCCGACTATTTTTTTAATTAACCGGCTAAAACTTACTGATATAGTCCTATAATATCAAGTAATTAATTACTCTAATAAAAATGTACTTGAGAAAATAAGGTTGAATAAAGGTTTCTTCGGTGAAGGTGAACAAATTAGCTGAAAATGCTTTATTTCAACTATATCTCAGGAAAAGTATCAATCTAGGCTCTAGCCATTTTTATATCAATATCAATGGCTGCTTTAAATTCAACACAGCCGTTGATATCAATTTGTTAAGTGCCTAGCGGGGGGTAATATTTTTTAGGTGAAATTTAATGCCACTAACCTGAAACGGCCTGTTACCTAACCTTAAGATAAATTCTTTAAAAATAAGCGTTCTAAACGTTTGATGGTTTTATCAATCGCTTTAACATCGCTTGGGGCAATAAAAATGGTATCGTCACCAGCAATGGTACCTAATACACCGTCACTTTTACTTAAACTATCTAATAAACGGGCAATGAGTTGCGCTGCGCCTGGGCTAGTTTTAATGATGATCATTACGTCGTTGTGTTCTATATCAATCACTAATTGCGCTAGTGGGCTGGTTGCTGTTGGTACACCTAATTCAGCGGGCAAACAGTAAACCATTTCTTGGCGGGCGTTGCGGGTTCTTACTGCACCGTATTTACTTAGCATGCGAGAAACTTTCGACTGACTAATGTTTTCATAACCTTCGGCTTTTAAGGCTTCAACAATATCGCCTTGCGAGCCAAATTGTTCTTGTTTTAGTAGGTCTTTAAAGGTTTGAATGAGTGCTTCTTGTTTTTGCTGTGCTGCCATGTAATTACTTTTTTTATTTGTTTTAAAACAATATTGCGCTAATGATATCGAAAAACGTAAATTTTATCTCTAAATAACTAACATGTCTTTTCGATATAAACTAATATTATTTGTCTTTTAACCTTCTATGCATTAAGGTTTCGACACAAATATTTACGTAATTACTCAAATTTCGGAGACACCAATGAAAGTAGCAGTTTTAGGCGCAGCTGGCGGTATCGGCCAAGCATTATCTTTACTATTAAAAACTCAGTTACCTGCAGGTTCTGAATTATCACTTTACGATGTTGCACCAGTTGTTCCAGGTGTTGCTGTTGACTTAAGCCATATCCCAACTGCTGTTAAAGTTGAAGGTTTTGGTGCTGATGCGTTAGATCAAGCATTAAGCGGCGCTGATATTGTATTAATTCCAGCGGGTATGCCACGTAAGCCAGGTATGGATCGTTCTGATTTATTTGCTGTTAACGCAGGTATCATCAAAACATTAGCTGAAGGTATTGTTAGAAGCTGTCCAAAAGCATTAGTGGGTATTATTACTAACCCAGTAAACGGTACTGTGCCAATTGTTGCTGAAGTATTTAAAGCAGCGGGTACTTACGACAAAAACCGTGTATTCGGTATTACTACTTTAGATGTTATCCGTAGTGAAGCATTTGTTGCTGAATTAAAAGGCTTAAATGTTGCTGATGTGAAAGTACCAGTTATTGGTGGTCACTCAGGTACAACTATTTTACCTCTTCTTTCACAAGTTGAAGGTGTTACTTTCTCTGAAGAAGAAGTTGCAGCGTTAACACCACGCATTCAAAATGCAGGTACTGAAGTTGTAAATGCTAAAGCGGGTGGCGGTTCAGCTACTTTGTCTATGGGTGCTGCTGCAGCGCGTTTTTGTATGTCTTTAGTTAAAGGCTTACAAGGTGAAGAAGTTGTTGATTACGCATACGTAGAAAGCGATGCTGGTGAAGCTCCTTATTTTGCTCACCCTGTTCGTTTAGGTAAAGACGGTTTAGTTGAAATTTTATCTTACGGTGCATTAAGTGCATTTGAAGAAAAAGCGAAAAACGATATGTTAGCTACATTAAATAGCGACATTCAAGAAGGTGTTGATTTCATCAACGGTTAATCTTTCGATTAGCCTTCTTGCTAAAAAGCCAAATCGTAATGATTTGGCTTTTTTTATACCCGCATACAAGCTAAAAGCTTCAAGCATCAAGCTTCAAGCTTCAAGCTTCAAGCTTTAAGCTTTAAGCTTCAAGTAAGTAACTGAGTTTGTGAGTTTAGTGTTTTGCTTCCAGCTTCCAGCTTTCCGCTTTTAGCTTTCAGCTTTACGCAAAGCACTCTGGCTCAGTTGTGTCCCAAGTATTGAAATAATGCAATAAGCGGCAAAATAATAAAAACCTACCCCTACGTTCGAGAGTGTTTCACTACTTATAACAACATCGAGTTTAAAGGCAAAAAGGTTCAGTTGTTGGTGACTGGCGGTTTCTGCATGATTGGTAGATAACACGGCTAAAAATATCGCCACGATAAAAACATCTGCCATCGACCATTTGCCAATAATGCTAATAAAATCGACGATGCGTTTAGCCAGTTGTTGATTTTTAATAAAATAAGCAACGGTGATCAACGTGGTTTTTAATAGCGGAATTGCAATTGAAAAAGCAAAAATTAATACCGCGACAACAATGCGTTCATCTTGCCAAAGCTCGTTAATGGTACCTAATAACGACAATTCTTTATTCACAATGTCTGAGCTTAAACTGGTGGCACTTACTTTAGCAGTAACGTCCATGGCTAAATTAAAAATAGGTAAGGTAATGCCAGGAATAAATAAACCTATTGCTAGCAGGTTTAATAAAAAACCAAGATGTTTTTTCATCAATAAATAACCTTAAATACTTCGATTAGCGGCAATATGCGCAAGTGCAACCAGAGCTGCTTTGTGGTCATTGTCAGGTAAAAAGCTTAATGCTTGAATGGCTTTGTCTGCTTCTTCTTCCGCTTTTGCTTGTGTGTACTCAATAGAGCCGGTTTCTTTCATGGCCGTTAAAATAGCGTCGAGGTTATCCATACCGGTACAATTTTCAATGGCGTCACGAATAAGCGCTTTTTGTTCATCACTACCGTGATGCATCGCATAAAGTAGCGGTAATGTCGGTTTGCCTTCGGCTAAATCATCACCAACATTTTTACCCATGCCTTTAGCGTCAGCGGTGTAATCCATAATGTCATCAACTAACTGAAAAGCTGTACCTAAATGTTTGCCGTAGTTTTGCATGGCCGTTTCAATTTCAGCTGATTGGTTTGAAACCACGGCCGCTAAGCGTGTTGCTGCTTCAAATAATTTAGCGGTTTTACAATAAATAACTTCTAAGTAACTTTCTTCGGTAGTGTCAGGATCATTACAATTCATTAATTGTAGTACTTCACCTTCAGCAACAATGTTGGTGCAATCAGAAAGGATCTTCATGATCTTCATTTGATCCAATGCCACCATCATTTGAAATGAACGGGTATATAAAAAATCACCTACTAATACGCTGGCGCTATTGCCAAATATGGCGTTGGCGGTTTCTCTACCTCGGCGCATGTTTGATTCGTCAACCACATCATCATGTAATAAAGTGGCGGTATGAATGAATTCGATGATCGCGGCAACGCTAATATGATCCTTGCCTTGATAATTTAATGCACGAGCTGCTAGCACCGTTAACATAGGGCGCATGCGCTTACCACCGGCGTTAACTATGTAAACACCTAATTGGTTAATAAGAGCAACATCAGATTGGATCTGATCGTAGATAAGCTGGTTTACGGCGTTCATATCTTGTTGAGCAAGATCTTGTATTTCTTTAATTTCCATAGTGGCTATGGTGTTCCCGAAGATTATTTTCTAATTAAATTGCGCTAAAGTTTACACGAAAACTGCTAACTTTGAACCGCTTAGCGCGCGCATTCTTAAATAAGTTAAAAAAACAGCTAAAAAAGAGAGAAATGATCGTTTTACTACTTGCCCTTAAGCAACTCTTCAAGTAGAATTCGCGCCCTATATTTTTAAATTTGCGTCAAACATACATGACGCCGTACGGAGTAGCTATGTACGCTGTATTCCAAAGTGGTGGTAAACAACACCGCGTAACTGAAGGTCAAACTGTTCGTTTAGAAAAAATCGAATTAGAAGTTGGCGCATCAGTAGATTTCGAAAACGTTTTAATGATCGCTGACGGCGAAGAGATCAATGTAGGCGCGCCTTACATTGCTGGCGGTAAAGTTACCGCTGAAGTAGTTTCTCAAGGCCGTGCAGACAAAGTTAAAATTGTTAAATTCAAACGTCGTAAGCATTCACGCAAGCAAGCGGGCCATCGTCAATGGTTCACTGAAGTGAAGATTACTGGTATTAACGGCTAATTAGGAGCGATTCAAAATGGCACATAAGAAAGCTGCAGGTAGTACACGTAACGGTCGTGATTCAGAAGCGAAACGCCTAGGTGTTAAACGTTTTGGTGGTCAAGAAGTTTTAGCTGGTAACATCATTGTTCGTCAACGTGGTACTAAATTCCACGCGGGTACTAACATGGGTATCGGTAAAGACCATACTTTATTCGCTTTAACCGACGGTAAAGTACAATTCGAAGTTAAAGGTCCAAAAAACCGTAAGTTCGTAAGTATCGTTGCTGAATAAGTTTAGTAATTGTTTGAAAAACCCCGCAATTATGCGGGGTTTTTTTTTAACTATTCATTATGTTTAGTGTGTGATTGATTTTGCTTTCAAGGGCTTAATGGCAATTGATTAATTTTCACTGAGTGATAATTAACTTGCTAGAAAGATAATTGAAAACTTTTCGCTAAGATCACATATAATAAGCGAGTGAATTGTTATGTTGGAGTTTGGTAAAACACCATGAAATTTGTAGATGAAGTAGAAATTAGGGTTGAAGCTGGTGACGGCGGCAACGGCATCGTTAGTTTTCGTAAAGAAAAGTACATTGAATTCGGTGGACCTAATGGCGGCGATGGCGGCGATGGCGGTGACGTTTATTTGATCGCGGATGAAAGTTTGAATACTTTGATAGACTATCGCTTTGAACGATTTCATCGAGCAAAACGTGGTGAAAACGGCGGTTCGCGTGACTGTACCGGTAAAGGTGCCGATGATTTATTGTTAAAAGTACCTGTTGGTACACGTGCCATTGATGTTGACACGGGTGAACAAATTGGCGATTTAACGAAAAAAAATCAAAAGCTAATGGTGGCTAAAGGCGGCTGGCATGGTTTAGGTAACTCGCGTTTTAAAAGTAGTACTAACCGCGCACCAAGACAAAAAACCAATGGCACACCAGGTGAAATTCGTAACTTACGTTTAGAATTATTATTGTTGGCTGATGTTGGTTTATTAGGTTTACCGAACGCTGGTAAATCAACCCTTATCCGTAGTGTTTCTGCGGCTAAGCCAAAAGTTGCAGATTATCCATTTACGACTTTAGTACCTAATTTAGGTGTTGTGCGTTTAAATTCAGAGCGTAGTTTTGTCATTGCCGATATTCCTGGCCTGATTGAAGGTGCCGCTGACGGTGCTGGCTTAGGCATGAAGTTTTTACGCCACTTAGAACGTTGTCGTATCTTATTGCATATTATTGATGTGTTGCCTGCGGATGAGTCTGATCCGGCAGAAAATGCCCTGACGATTATTAAAGAGCTAGAGCAGCATTCAGAAAAACTGATCAATAAACCACGCTGGATTGTATTTAACAAACTTGATTTGTTATTAGAAGATGAAGCGCAAGCGGTGATTGATAAAGTGGTTGCAGCGCTTGATTATAAAGATCGCGTTTTTAGAATTTCGGCCTTTAATAAACAAGGTACAGAAGAGCTATGTAATGAAGTAATGAACTTTATTGAAGCACTACCGCCGGAAGAAGAAGTTGAAACACCGGAAGAACAAGCGGTTGAATTTAAGTGGGATACTTACCATCAAGATGCGATGGAAGAAGTTGACGACTTACTTGATGACGATGATTGGGATGAAGACGACTACGATGTAGAAGTTGAATATCGCAGATAATCTTTATCAATAGATTACGAAAAGGTGCTTGAGTGGTTAAACCGCTTAAGCGCCTTTTTTAATTTTATTTATACGACTTTATTTTTACTTCTCATACTGTGTAACCATGAAAAAAACCTCAACAGCCTCATTATTTATTAGCTTAAGTGTCTTAACCGGCTTGGTGAGTGCTTTTGTTAGCCCGTTAATGAGCTATTTCTTAGTCGATTTTTTACAAACACCGCCTATGTATATTGGTGTTTATATGACGGCAGTGACGTTATCTGGTTTAGTGTTAAGTCAATGGTTTGGTGCTAAAGCGGATAAGGGGACAAGTGCCCGAACCTTATACCTGATTGCAACCGCGGCAATTATTACCGCACTGCTTGTTTTCATGAATACCTCATCATTTGTTTTAGTTTTGCTGACCGGTGTTATTTTTATGGGCATAGGTAATGCAAATATGCCGCAAATGTTAACTATTAGTCGGCAATGGGCAGGGCAGAACAAGGTTGATATTGCTAAATTTAATGGCAAGGTGCGTGCTGGTATTTCGTTTGCTTGGATGATTGGCCCACCCATTGGCTTTGTTATTGTTGCAAGCTTTGGTTTTATTGGTAGTTTTTCATTAGCGATTGCTTTTGCTTTGTTGGGCATGCTTTTTGTTATTTTTTATGTTCCAGAAACATCAGTTAAACCAACCGATAAACCGTGTGATAAATTAACCAAAACACCTTGGTCTTTTTGGTTATTGGCTTTAGCTATTGTGATGGGTTCTACCGGTAATACCATGTATTCGTCGGCTTTACCTTTATATGTTTTACATGAACTGGCTTTACCGAGTTATGTTCCCGGGGTTTTAATGGGCTTAGTCGCTTGCTTAGAAATCCCAATTATGCTGTTTGGTAGCCGGTTGACTAAAGTTATTTCAGCTAAAAATTTAATGCTGATCGCTTTTGTTTTTGCGATTATTTTTTATTTGGGGATTTTTAATGCCACGCATTTATGGCAATTTATCGCCTTACAATGTATTAATGCGATTTTTTATGGCTTTTATGCGGGTGTAGGTTTAACTTTCTTGCAGGAAGAACTCACTGACCGAGTGGGTTTTACTTCGGCCGTATATTCTAACGCGATAAAAATTGGCTTGATGTTTGGTACTACAGGCACAGGTATTATTGCGCAATTTGCGAGTTTTCAATACGCTAATTTAGGTGCAGCGATGGCCGCCTTTGTTGGTATTATTTGCATGCTGTTGTTTAGTGTTTTAAAAAAGCGTGAAGCTAAACAACAAGCAAATTCTCAGCTTTTACCATCAGCGCCAATAGGTGCTAACGGCTAATAACATAAATAAGAAGAACGATATTATGACTATTCTTTCGATGATTGTAGCGCACGCCAATAACCGTATTATTGGTAAAGATAATGATATGCCTTGGCACTTGCCGGCAGATTTAGCCTACTTTAAAAAAACAACCTTAGGTAAGCCGGTGATCATGGGGCGAAAAACCTATGAGTCAATTGGTCGGCCACTACCCGGTAGACAAAATATTGTGATTTCTCGTGATGAAAATTACCAAGCAGCGGGGATTGACGTTGTTAGTTCTGTTGAACAAGCATTAGCGAAAGCCGGTGATGTTGAAGAAATTATGGTGATTGGTGGTGGCGCTATTTATGCTCATTGTTTACCGGCAGCGCAGCGTTTATACGTTACTCATATAGACGCATCAATTGACGGAGATACTCAATTTCCGGCTTATGATACAGAAAATAACTGGCAAAAAATTAGCAGCGAACAATATCTTGCTGACGACAAAAATGCTTACAACTTAGATTTTTGTGTTTATCAGCGAACTTAACTAAATCATGATGTTTGAATGGTTAATTTTACTTGAATTAACCACTTTTACCCGCATATCTATAGCTCGTTCAAATAAAGGTTTACTTCATGCACCCAGCATTAGAAATTAGCGCGTTAACCAAAACCTACAAAGGTGGTTTACAAGCCTTAAAAGGCATTAATTTAACTGTACAGCAAGGTGATTTTTTTGCTTTGTTAGGGCCTAATGGCGCCGGTAAATCCACGACTATCGGAGTTATTACCTCGTTAGTAAATAAAAGCGCAGGTACGGTGAAAGTGCATGGTTATAGTATTGATGATGACCTTGAAGCAGCTAAAAGCTTCATTGGTTTAGTGCCACAAGAATTTAACTTTAATCAGTTTGAAAGTTTAACCCGTATTCTAGTGAATCAAGCCGGTTATTATGGTGTTGATCGTAAACTTGCACATGAACGTGCTGAAAAGTATATGAAAAAACTGGATTTGTGGGATAAACGCAATGCGCCGTCACGTAACCTTTCTGGTGGTATGAAGCGTCGTTTGATGATTGCGCGTGCTTTAATGCATGAGCCTCAAATGCTTATTTTAGATGAACCTACTGCGGGTGTAGATATTGAGCTAAGACGCTCGATGTGGGAATTTTTACGCGAATTAAATCAGCAAGGCATTACCATTATTCTAACTACCCATTATTTAGAAGAAGCGGAAATGTTATGTCGTAATATCGCCATTATTGATGACGGCCTGATTGTTGAAAACACTAGCATGAAAAAATTGTTAGCTCAGTTAGATGTTGAAACCTTTGTTTTTGATTTAGCGGTTGGTAGTAATGCCCCTAAACTCACTGACTTTAGTTATCGACAACTTGATGATCACACCGTTGAAGTGGATATTAATAAATCGCAAAGTTTGAACCAAATATTTGCTCAGTTTACCGACCAAGCGATCAATGTATTAAGTATGCGAAATAAAACCAATCGTTTAGAAGAACTGTTTGTGCGTTTAGTGAATCCAACCGAAGGAGATAAATAAGATGTCTATGGCTCGTAACTCCATCGCGTTAAAAAGTATTCTTTATAAAGAAACCCATCGTTTTATGCGCATTTGGGTACAAACCTTAGTGCCACCAGCCATCACTATTAGTTTATATTTTGTGATTTTTGGTGAGTTAATTGGCTCTCGCATTGGCGAAATGGGCGGCTTTGATTATATGTCGTTTATTGTGCCAGGTTTGATCATGATGAGTGTTATTACTAACTCGTATGCTAACGTAGCGTCGTCATTTTTCAGCGCTAAGTGGCAGCGTAACGTGGAAGAAATGTTAGTAGCACCTGTGCCTAACTGGGTGATTGTTGCAGGCTATGTTGGCGGTGGTATGGCGCGCGGCATTTTAGTTGGCTTGATCGTTACCTTAATTTCGTTATTTTTTACCGATATTCAAGTGCATAATATTTGGGTGATTATTATTACAGTTAGTTTAACTTCAGCAACCTTCGCTTTAGGCGGTTTAATAAATGCTATTTTTGCTGGTAGTTTTGACGATATTTCGATTATTCCAACCTTTGTGTTAACACCTTTAACTTATTTAGGTGGTGTGTTTTATTCTATTTCATTATTACCTGAATTTTGGCAAGGGGTTTCTCAAATCAATCCTATTGTTTATATGGTGAATGCTTTTAGATATGGCTTTTTAGGAATAAGCGATGTTAATTTAACCGTTGCTTTTAGTGTTTTAGGTGTTTTTATTGTTACCTTATTTACTATCGCCATGACGTTGATCACCAAAGGTATAGGATTAAGAAGTTAATCATGAATGAACATAGTTCAATGCCGGTAGGTGACTCAAAAGCCATTGTGACGAATCAAGATGGTATTAATGACAAGTTGCTTGAAATAGTGAATAAACACTTACAGCATACCTTTCAAAAACCGGTACAAGCACATACCCAACAAGCTTTTGATGAAGTAAATGCTTTGGTACAAAACTTTACTGGCGATATTATTTTAGATGCTTGTTGTGGCGTTGGGCAAAGTACGCGTTTGTTAGCAAAGCAAAACCCTGATGCCTTAGTGATCGGGGTTGATAAATCAGCTAATCGTTTAGAGCGTAATGTTGAAGAACATTTTTCTGTTGATTTAACTGGGGTGGAAAATTATCGCTTGATCCGTGCTGACTTGAATGATTTTTATCGTTTAGTTAAAGCGGCAAATTGGCCAGTTAAACAGCACTTTATTTTGTACCCAAATCCTTGGCCAAAAGCTAAACATATTCAACGCCGCTGGCATGGTAGCGCGGTATTTCCACAAATTATTACCACTGGTCAGCGGATTGAACTACGCAGCAATTGGCGGTTATATTTAGAAGAGTTTTTAGCGTCTAGTGAAGTTGCTGGCCGAACCGGAAAAATTAGCCAATTAACGGTAACCCAACCATTAACTCCATTTGAAGCTAAGTTTACCGCTAGCCAACAAATTTGCTGGCAGTTAATTATTGAATAAGGCATAACTTAGGCTTTTTTCGATAATAATCCTGCTTTTTTATGTATTTTTCTGATTTTTTACTCAATAATACAAGACATTCAGTTAAATTTTTATTACAGTGCCGCTACAAAATTTTTGGCCAGTTAACTTGTTGAGAGCAGGTGATTTACGTGACTAACAATGACGAAATCTAAGCGTAAAGCCCAGGCTTCGCAAGAGTCTTTGCATCGAATATTTACCATTCCAGAAGCGCCTAATTCTACGTTAGGGCGAATTGAACGCGAAATTTCTCAAAATTTAGCGGGCTTTTTGGGCGAGCATATTGCGGCGACTGACAAAGCGTTAACGGATATTGAAAAAGATTTTGAAAGCTCGTTAATTCCTGATCAGCCAACCTTTGTTTCTGATCATATGAGCCACTTGTTAGATAAAGTGGTGGCGCAATCTGTACATACCTCAAGCCCAAGTTTTATTGGTCATATGACCTCAGCTTTACCTTATTTTATTTTACCGCTGTCGAAGTTGATGGTGGGCTTGAATCAAAACTTGGTAAAAATAGAAACATCAAAAGCTTTTACGCCACTTGAACGACAAGTATTAGGCATGATGCACCGTTTGGTTTATCAAAATAGTGATGACTTTTACCAAGCGTGGATGCACAGCGCCAATCATTCGTTAGGAGCATTTTGCTCTGGTGGTACTATCGCCAATATTTCTGCGTTATGGGTGGCACGAAATAATCTCTTAAAACCCGACGGCGATTTTAAAGGGGTAGCACGAGAAGGCTTATTCAAAGCATTAAAACATTATGGTTATGAAGACTTAGCCATTTTAGTGTCGGATCGTGGTCATTATTCATTGAAAAAATCGGCGGATGTTTTAGGCATAGGGCAAGACAATGTTATTGCTATTCCAACCGATGAAAACAATAAAATAGATTGCCAAAAACTGCGAGAAAAATGCCAAGAGCTACAAGCAAACAATGTTTGTATTTTAAGTATTATTGGTGTTGCCGGTACCACGGAAACCGGTAATGTTGACCCTTTAGTAGAGCTTGCCAGTATAGCTAAAACCTTCAATGCGCATTTTCATGTTGATGCCGCTTGGGGTGGCGCGACGTTGTTATCGAATAAATATCGTCACCTATTAGCGGGTGTTGAATTAGCCGACTCTGTGACCATAGATGCCCATAAACAAATGTATGTACCAATGGGCGCAGGTTTAGTGGTATTTAAAAACCCTGCTTCGGTAGCCGCCATTGAACATCATGCTGAATATATTCTTCGTAAAGGTTCAAAAGATTTAGGTAGTCATACCTTGGAAGGCTCTCGCCCAGGTATGGCGATGTTAGTTTATTCAAGTTTGCATATTATTAGCCGTGCCGGTTATGAAATGCTGATCAACCAAGGTATTGAACGGGCACAATATTTTGCTGATATTATTGACCAACATCCAGATTTTGAGTTGGTAACTAAACCGGAGCTGTGTTTATTAACCTATCGTTATGTTCCTAAAACATTACAAACGTTAATGGCGGTTGCTAACGAAGAAACGAACAATGCTATAAATGGCTTGTTAGATTTATTAACTAAATGGATCCAAAAGCGGCAACGTGAAAACGGTAAATCGTTTGTTTCTCGTACCCGTATTGAAGTGGCGAAATACGACGGTAGAAAAGTATTAGTTTTTCGTGTTGTGTTAGCTAATCCGCTTACTTCAAATGAAATTTTGCACGATATTCTTGCCGAGCAGTGCCAGTTAGCGCAAGAAAGCGAGCAATATCTGCCTCAGCTATTAGCTTTTAATCAACCTTAACGTTTTGTTAAAGTTATTAAGGTTCAAATAAAACGCTTAGGGCTTATGCTCTAAGCCTCAAACCTCAAACCTCAAAAACCAAATCTAGCGCTGAATATTTCATCTAGGTAAACCTTAAATTGAGAGCTTAGCAGTAGTTGTACGGATTGGTATTATTGCTCTTAACTTAAGGTCACTTGCAAATTATCAATTAACCGTGCTTTACCACAATGGGCGGCGGCTAAAATAACCAGTTGCTTATCGTCAGCAGTTGCCGGATTTAAGGTACGAGCATGACAAATATTAATGTAGTCGGTGATTAAACCTGCTTGGTTAATTTTGCCTGTTGCTTGCTTGATTAAGTCTTGATAGTCACTTGAGTGAGTTAATGTTTGAGCTAACCAACGCAAGGTTTTATTTAAGATAGGGGCCTGCGCTTTTTCTTCCGCCGTTAAATAATTATTACGCGAGCTTAATGCTAAACCACTTGCTTCTCGCACGGTAGCTACTGGAATAATCTTAATGGGCATCGACAAATCTTCAACCATGGTTTGAATTACTTGAACTTGCTGATAGTCTTTTAAGCCAAAACAAGCAACATCAGGCTGAACAAGGTTAAAGAGCTTACAAACCACCGTTGAAACGCCTCTGAAGTGGCCTGGACGACTCTCACCACAATATCCGTCAGAAACATTGGGTACTTCCACATAAGACTGTTTTTCTAGTCCTTTTGGATAAATAATTTCTGGCGTTGGGGTAAATAATAAATCCGTACCTTCGGCCATTAATTTTTGTTTGTCATCTGCCATGGTACGTGGGTAATTGTCGATATCTTCATTGGCACCAAACTGCATTGGATTAACAAAAATACTCGCGACGATTTTATCGGCGTGTTTTTTTGCTTCTGTGATCAAAGAAATATGGCCAGCATGTAAATTACCCATGGTTGGCACAAAACCTATGGTTAAACCTTGTTGACGCCAGCTGTTAATTTGGCTGCGTAATTGTTCTATTGAATCGACAGTGATCATAATTGCTTAACTTAATTAAAAGTGTGTTCTGGGCCAGGGAAATTACCCGCATTAACTTCACTGATATATAACTCAATGGCTTGTTTAATATCGCCGGTATCGACAATAAAATTACGAGAAAATTTCGGCATATAGTTAAAAGAAATACCTAACGCGTCATACATAACTAAAATTTGGCCGTCGGTGTCTTTACCTGCGCCAATACCGATAGTTGGAATGGTTAAGGCCTCAGTAATTGCTTTAGCTAAACCGGCAGGAATACATTCTAATACCAATAATTGAATACCCGCGGCTTCTAATTTTTTCGCTTCTTCGATCATCGCTTGCGCTTTGTCGTCTTCACGCCCTTGTACTTTAAAACCACCAAAAATATTTACTGACTGTGGGGTTAACCCCAAATGGCCACATACTGGAATTCCGCGCTCGGTTAAACCTGAAATGGTTTCGCATAACCAGCTACCACCTTCCATTTTTACCATACTAGCGCCGGCTTGCATTAACAGTGCTGCATTAGCAAAAGTTTGTTCTTTGCTAGCGTAACTCATAAAGGGCATATCGCTTAATACAAGTGTATTTTCAACACCACGGGCAACACAGCGAGTATGATAAGCCATATCTTCAATGGTAACCGGTAAGGTTGAGTCATGTCCTTGTAAAACCATACCAAGCGAGTCACCAATTAAAATCGCGTGAATACCTGCTTGGTCGAATAATTTTGCAAAGCTCGCATCGTAAGCGGTAATGGTAGATATTTTTTCACCATTATTTTTCATTGCTTGTAACGTTGATGTGGTTATTTTTTTAGCCATGATGGTTCTCGTGGTTTTTAATGCTAACGACGTTAATTAACCTAAGTATTAACAATGTCAGATAAGTTTATTGATTGTTTTATTGCTAAGCCATTGCGGGCAATATTCGTTGCCAATATCGTGATGTTCTCACCTGAGGGTAAGCTTAACTCTGGTGCAATTTCAGCGAGTGGTAATAAAACAAATTCGCGTTCTTTTAAGCCATAATGCGGCACAATTAATCGTTCAGAATTAATGATTTCTTGACCAAAAAGTAAAATGTCTAGGTCAAGCACTCGAGCCCCCCAGCGTTCATCTTTGCGTACTCGACCAGCGTCTAATTCAATTTTTTGTAAAGCATCTAATAATTCAAGCGCGGATAGTTCTGTGGTCAGTGCTAACACGGCATTAATATAATCCGGTTGGTCTTGTGGCCCCATTGGACGACTGCCATACAAAGAAGATACAGCGCTGATGTTTACTTGCGGAAGTTTAGCAATAGCGCGTATTGCTTGTATTAACTGTTGGCTTGGCGAGTCTAAATTACTGCCAAGGCCAATATAAACAAGAGTCATTATGTATCTGCCGAATTTTTAGCAACACGAGGCTTACGGCGTTTGCGAGTGCCACGACGCGGGCCTGGTTTTGTTGGCTGTTTTAACATTTGTTTTTGCGTTTCGGGGGCAACGTTTTGAAAGTCTTGCCACCATTTTGCTAATTCGGTTAATTCACCTTTTTCAATTTCACTACGTAATAATAAAAAGTCAAAACCCGCTCTGAATTTAGGGTGTTCAAAGGTTTTATATACTTTTTTCGCATCTTGAAATTTAAGACGATCTTGTAATATCCAAATATCTTTAATCACCAATTGAAAGCGCTTTGGAATAGCAATTGAGCGCTGTTGCTCAGACATTACTTGATTGTAACCGGCAAAAAAAGCATCTTGTGGTGTAAGCTGTTGTTTATCATTGACATAACGAATAGCCGCTTGCAATGGATACCATAACATGGCGGCAAATAAGAATGCCGGCGTTACGCGTTGCTCATTATTAATGCGTTTGTCGGTATTGGTTAACGCTAATAAAATAAATGCTTCTAAATGCGGGTTTAAATTGTTTTTTAACGCATGCTCGGTGGCAGGGAAAAAATATTCAAATAAACCGTAGCTGCGCAGTTGGTGAAAGTTTTCAACCGCTTTACCGGATAAAAACATTTTATTAAATTCTTCAAACATGCGCGCGGCAGGAATGTTCTCTAATAACGGCGCGAGTGTTTTGATCGGTTGCTCTGTTTCATCACTAATGTTCATGTTGAGTTTAGTGGCAAAACGGATCGCTCGTAACATCCGTACCGGATCTTCACGGTAACGGGTTTCTGGGTCGCCAATTAATTTAATTTGACGCGCTTCAATGTCAGCAATACCACCGGCAAAGTCGTGAATGGTAAAATCAATTGCTGAATAATATAGGGCGTTAATGGTGAAATCACGACGTTCAGCATCATCTTCAATGCTGCCATAAATATTATCGCGCAATAACATGCCATGTTCGCTTTGTTTAGACGTTTTTTGGCAAGCATCTTCTTCATGGTGACCGCGGAACGTTGCCACTTCGATAATTTCTCGGCCAAATAAAATATGGGCCAGACGAAAGCGACGACCTATTAATCGGCAGTTTCTAAATAGGTCTTTAATTTGTTCAGGGGTGGCATTTGTTGCTATGTCGAAGTCTTTTGGAGTTAACCCTAATAAAATATCACGGACACCACCACCTACTAAATAGGCTTTATAGCCGCCTTTGTTTAAGCGATATAAAACTTTTAAGGCATTAGGACTAATTTGCTGGCGGGACACGGGATGATCATTTCTGGTGATAATCTTTGCTTGAAAATCACTTGTTTTTGCCGCAGTTTTTTTATTCGATTTACCGATCAGTTTTTTACACAAATTAATCACGCTTTTAATAGTGAAGACCTTATTTTTCATACAACTCAATAATGGCGCAATAATAACCTAATGCAAGGAAAAAAAGAACGTTAAAGCATAATAAATGCGTGAATTTATAACATGATTTCAGCTTGTTTGGGCACTTGTTCAAAATTGAACGAGGTTTTTGCCCAAGTGATGATCTCTTCAACACTCGCTTGCGCTAAATCTGTTGGTGTTTTTTGTCCTAAAAAGGCTAAAGCAGCGATTAAAGCGGGCTGCGGATTTTTAATATCAAGAGCTGGCGCTTTGTTTTGTTTACTCAGCTTATAACCTTGCTCAGTAACAGCTAAAGGGATATGGCCAAAAGCAGGTGCTGGTTGTTTTAAGGTTTGAAAAAACGTGAGTTGCCGTGCGGTCGGTTCAAGTAAATCGCAACCACGTATTATATGGCTGATGTTTTGTTCGATATCATCAAGCACGACGGCGAGTTGATAAGCGAATAAACCATCTTTGCGCTTTAAAATAAAATCTTCTTTTGCCAGCAGGCTATCACATTGTACTTGTCCTTGAATAAGGTCGTGATAATGATCAATACCATATTGGTTTATTAATCGAATCGCTGCCTGTTCAAGAGTAGACGTTTGTGCGGCTAGGTTTAACGACCGACAATGGCCCTGATAAATGCCGCCATGTTGTTTAATTTGAGCGCGAGTGCATTGGCAGTGATACGTTAAGCCTTGATGGGCTAGATCTGCTAATACTGAGTTGTAGCGGTCAGTTTGCTGGCTTTGGTAAAGAACGTTTTCGTCCCAATGTAAACCAAATGCTTCAAGTGTTTTTAAGATTAAATTGGCCGCACCAGCTTGTTCTCGTGGAGGATCAATATCTTCAATACGTACTAACCAAAAACCATGGTGTTGTTTAGCATGGATAAAGCTTGCGAGGGCGGTGATCAGCGAGCCAAAATGTAAAGGCCCAGAAGGGGAAGGAGCAAAGCGACCGCGATAAACACTCGGTCGCTCAGGGCAGGTATCAACTAACATCGATGATAACGTTAATTAACCTGCTAATTGACGCTCTTTAATTTCGGCAAGCGTTTTACATTCAATGCAAAGATCGGCTGTAGGACGTGCTTCTAAACGACGAATGCCAATTTCAATACCACATGAAGTACAGAAGCCAAAATCGTCTTCTTCAATTAATTGTAAGGTTTTTTCAATTTTTTTGATTAATTTACGTTCACGGTCACGAGTACGTAATTCTAAACTGAACTCTTCTTCTTGCGCTGCGCGATCAACAGGATCAGGGAAGTTAGCAGCTTCATCTTGCATGTGAGTTACCGTACGGTCAACTTCTTCACGTAATTGAGTTCGCCACGCTTCAAGTATTTTTTTAAAATGCTCAAGTTGTGCTTCATTCATGTATTCTTCATTTGGCTTTTCTTGATATGGCTCAACGCCCGCTAAGGCAAGAATACCTAATGCTTTTTTGTGTGGCATGCTGTTTCTCCTAATGCTAAAAACTAAGTAATTTAGCTGTTAATTTTTCTATGTTTACTTAGCTGCAATTGCCAATAGTAAATAGACCTAGTTACAACGGGCTAGTATATTGTGCTGTTGTCTTGCGTTTTCAAGTGAAAACCGAATAAAAATTACGAATTGCTTATATGACAATAAGTTACCATAGCAATTATTTAACTTAAGTTATAAGCTAATATTTGCAAAAAAGCACTTTTAGCAAGTTTTTATAGGTTACGTCAACAAAAACCGTAAATTATTGTTGTGGTGTTTAAATAATGACCGGTAGCGCTTGTTCGATGTTAATTGAAAAAAGTCCGGCTGTTTGAATAAATTTAGCTTGATAAGCGAAAATTTCGACACCTGCTTGTTGCGCTTGCCTTAACAATTCAGCATATTTTTTATCGATATGCTCGGCAGGAGCGACAGTATTAATACCAGAATGTAAAACCGCAAATAATAAAACTGCTCGCTTGCCTTGTTGTTTTATGGTGATTAATTCTCGTAGATGCTTTTGGCCACGACTACTAACGGCATCAGGAAAATAACCTTGTTGTTCAAATAATAAGGTAACGCTTTTAACTTCTATATAAGTATTAACGGCAGCAGTGTCTGTCAGTAAAAAATCAATTTTGCTATTTTCTTCACCATACTTAACTTCTCGGGTTAAGTTTTGAAAGTGCGCTAGCGGTGAAATTTTTTTCGCTAATAAGGCTTCTTCAATTAACTGATTGGCTCGTATGGTGTTAACACAAATCATATCGCCGTTAGGTTTTTCTGTTATTTCCCAGCTCAATGGATATTTTCGTTTAAGGTTATTAGAGGTGCTATACCAAACTATATCACCTGCTTCAGCGCAACCGGTCATAGCGCCGGTATTAGCAACATGAATTGTGGTTGTTGTACCGTCAGCTAAAATAACATCGGCAAGAAAGCGTTTATAACGTTTGATTAAGATGGCTTTTTGTAAGGAAAAGTTCATGGCAAAGTAAAGTCTAATGTATTGTTAATATCTTACTTGACTGACTGTTGTTAGCAAGCGGAGACATTGGAAAACAAGCGTATAAAATTAGCGGGATCAACATTCAGTTTTTATTATGTTAATAAATTGTTTCAATATGTCTGTTTTTTTTACACGTTAATTTATTTCTAGGAAGTTTATCAACTAACTTATTGTATATACCTGTAATTTTATAGTTGGTTTGTATTTTGCTTGTTTATGGTTATGAGATTTATCGCTGTACTCATCCTTCCTGATTGGCTGTTGCGATTAAATTAGCTATTTATGAATTAAGTTAAAGGTTATCAATATGAAAAATTTAAAAAAACGCGCTTTATTAGCAGCTGCTGCCGCAGGTAAATTAGCTGCTGGAAGTTTCCAAGCCAATGCTGGTATTGTTTATGAAAATCCAGATGATATTATTGTTGATAATTCAATAGCTAATGTTGATATTGAGAATAATAGTTCAGTTGATTTGTTTTTTTCGCACCTAATGGTCGCTACTGGTTCAGATCAAAGTGGTAATGATATTTTAAGTGGTGGTTCTTCAGTTTTAAGTGGAAATTTCGGTACTAGCTTCGATTTTTTTGCTGAAGGCGATGTAATAAATAGTACCAATGCGCAATATTTAGAGTTTGCTACAGCAAGTAAAAGAGATGTTAGTACTGATAGTAAAAACCCAGAATTTGAACAAGCAACAGATGGTTTTTTTGCTTCAGGTGGTGCCGGATTTTTAGGTTTTAACTTAGCAACAGGTAATAATGGTTGGTTAAGATTTAGCGTAGAAGACTTTACGGCAGAAGATACAAGCAGCTACTCGGTAACGATTCATGACTGGGCTTATGAAGACTCAGGTAAGTCAATTAAAGCGGGTGAAGTGCCAGAGCCTGCAGTTTGGTCACTTTTTGCATTAGGTGCCTATTATATTGCTCGTAGAAGAAACAAAAACGCTTAATACTTTGTTGTATACTTTAAAACCGGTTAATCATGCGCAACATAAATTGTTGCGTATGATTACTGGCTTACCACTGCAAATATTACAACAAGATATCACAGCCTACCTTATTCTCTCCTCTGACAATTTGTCTCAACTACTTGGTGCTGTCTTGTATCAACAACAAGATAATAAGTTAAAATGTTGGCTTACGATATTACCGCAATATCGTCGTTTAGGCCTTGCTAAATCTGTTTATCATCAATTAGCAACTGAAAAACTCAACTCCTTAGCAAACTTTACGATTACCCCTTGGGATATGATTGAAGAGATCCCCGCAAGGGAATTTTTACGTTCACTCGATTTTTCTGTAAAAGAAGAATTTGATGTTTTTGAAGCAGATTTTGCAATAGTAAAGCAGCATGCTGAAAAACATTTTAAGCGATTAATTAAGCGTGGCAGCATACCTATGGCGGATATTTCTTGTGCTTATGGTGAAGAGGTAGATACAGCGCAGGCACAGCAATTATTATCAGCAGATTTTAGTGCTTCGTTAAATATTCGTTTAGGGCAAATTATTTTAACTGAATTATTACCACATCAAGTATTGTTCAGTTTAAGCTATAAAAATAATATGGTTGGTGTTGGTGTTGGCCGGTTTGTTGAAACCGCCTTTTGGACTGATGCTTATGTGATTGCGCCAGCGTTTCGTCATGGCTGGGCGCACCTTGCTATTAAGCATTTATCCTATGAACGTATATCGCAAGAGCGGCCTGATATAAAAACATTCCAATTTATAACAACGGAAAAATTAAAAGACACTAACAGTTATGCTCGGCGACTAAATGCACAACATTTAGGAAAAAATAGTTATTTTGAAAAAAACGTTAATGGTGGATAAAGCGCTTGGCGAAAGATAGACAATTGATCATTGGGATTGATGGCTTTGACTGGCCGACAGCGCAGCAATTGATCAAACAAAAGCTACTCCCTAATTTAACTTCATTAATAAATAATGGCTGTCATGGTGCTTTAAAAACAACCTTACCACAGTCTTCTGCTGCTTCTTGGGCAACTAGCTATAGTGGATTGTGGCCTGATCAACATGGCATTTTAACTGACGCTGAACCAAATATTGCAGGTGAAGGGCAAGTGTCGGTGACTAGTGAAAGTGCTTCGCAACCTATGTTTTGGCATTGGTTAAAACAAGCGGGAAAAAACGTGCAAATGATTGCTTGCCCATTAGTAACACCAGCGGCTTCGTCTGTTGATGTATGTATCAGTCAAAACTTTCCTGGCCAAGCATTATATGGTGGTAAATGGGCTGATTTAACAATAAGCGACTTTTCTGGAATCACAGCAAATGAAGTAGATTTAGTAAAAAATCTGCGTATTGAGCCAGCCGATATTCCATTAGCCGCAATAGCACCTTTAATTACCGAATTAGCAGCAATAAATCAAGATGCCGATAAACGGCCAGCGGTGATTGCCGAGGCGTTTGCGCGTAATCTTAGCCGACATAATGTTAATACTTGGTTATTGGAAAATAAACCCGGCGATATTACCTGTATTTATTACTCTTTATTTGAACAAGTTTCACGTTATTTTATGGTCTATCAAGCGCCTAAATTAGCGTCGGTATCAGAATATGACTTTCATCATTATCAAAAAGTGATTGCAGGTACTTATCAATTTTTTGATGCTTTATTAGGCGGCTTAATTACTCTGTTTGGTAACGAGGGTAATATTTTATTATTGAGTCATTTTGGCTTTTCAAATGACGATGCGATCCGTGTTAAAACATCAACTAATAAAAAACACCAAGGCCAAAATCATAATGGTATTGGTCACTTTATTTGGTCGGGTAATAACATCCTAAAACAAGCCGAAATAACGGCGGCGCATCAACTTGATATTGTACCTACGTTATTAACCTCTTTAGGTATTGCGTTACCAACTGTATTGGCTGGGCGTGTTTGGCATGAAATGTTTAGCTTGCCTGTTAGTAATCAACAGCAGGCGGTAACGTTGTCGCCATTACGTGATTGGCCTGCATTTGGTTCAGGTTTAACAGAACAAGATCATACTTGGCTGGCCGAACTTACCGAATTAGGTTTGCAAGATCCGTTAGCTGAGCAACTAAGCAAGCAGCGAGCTGTGCTTGAACGTACTAGAATGTATCATTTACAGCAAGTTAAGCGGATAAGAGGTGAACACACCACAGCGATAAATATTTTAGCGGCTTGGGTTCAGGCTAATCCTCGAGATTTAATGATGAAAGTTGAGTTAATTTCATTATTGTTTACCTGTGGTAATTTAACATCGCTTGCGCCTTTGGCAAAATCGACCCTTGAGCAAATTGACAACTTACCCCGTACAACGACCTTTTTTGTTAATGCTGTACCACTCGATGTTGCCCGTTATTTACTTAAAGCAATTTTGGCGTTTAGCGAAAAAGAGACACAACAAACGCGTAAATATTTACAAAAAATAGAACTAAATTTAATTACTGGGGTTTTATTTAAAACCTTGTTTGGTCATTGTTTATTGCAATTGAAAGAATATGTAATGGCACAACAAGTGTTTGAACAAGTACTGAGTGAGGAAGCTGAATACGGCAGTGCATACTCAGGATTAACCCAAGCTTTGTTCGAACAAAATAAATTTGAACAAAGCTTAGAGGCTGGTTTTAATGCGGTTGAATTACAACCTGGCGATATTATTAGCCATCGTTATATTGGCTTAGCGTTTGAAGCCATTAATGAAATTGAATTAGCCTTGTTACATTTAAAAACCTACATACAAAAGTATCCTCAAGACGCTAGTATCCAGCAAAAAATAGCGTCTATCGAATTGTCTCAATCACCTCAATAAGCGACTGCATAAGCCTTTTTTTACATCATAGCGCTAATTTAGCTTTGAGTTTGGCTAAAGTCGCTTTGTTGGTTTTGGTGAAATTAAATGCTTCAAATTTGCGTTTAGCTAATAGCGTTTGTTGGTCAGCAATAAGGGCTTCAATATAATTGAGGTAAATAGGCTCGGGAGTTTGCTCTTTTGTGATATCAACAGCACGAGAGAGATGCTTTAACGCTTCGCTGGTTTTGTTTTGATCTAATAATATTTTACCTAAGGTATCTAAAAATTCCGCATTATCCGGTTCATGTTTAATCGCGGTATTGCCATGTAAAGTAGCTTGCTCGAGCTTACCTTGTTCTGCTAATAAAAAAGCTAAGTTATTATGAGCTATTGCGATCTCTGGATTAATGGTTAGTACTTTTTGGTAAGTGGTTATTGCTTGTTGTTTATCAACAAAAATTTGCTCCATTGCCAATTGCATAAGTGCCCATAAATCTTCAGGGTTTGACTGTAAATGGCTAACTAAAAAGTCAGTTGCTTGTTTCGGCTGCTCTAGCTTTTCATAACATTGATAGAGTAAGCGAGCATTATTTGAGCTCGGCGTTTCTTGGTAAGCGATATTAATGTTAGCTAATGCAGCACTATAGTGCTGTTGATGGAATTGCAATTGTCCTAACAGGCCTTTAATTGCCGGTAAGTGATGAATGTTGTCAGGTAAAGTCTTAAATTCACTTTTGGCGTTTACAAAATCATTTTTTAATAACAATAATTCAATACGAAGTGCGGTAATAGATGCATTTTCACCTTGCATAGCAACTAATTGATCACTTAACGCTAGTGCTTCATCAAGTTTATTTTGTGCTTTTAGTACTAAAATATTGTCGATAATGGCGCTACGGCTATTGGGCTTTTCAGCTAACCACTTTTTGTAGGTTGCTATGGCTTTGTCATCGGCTTGAATACGACCATAACTTGTTGCTAATAAACGCCAAAAGTTATCAGGCTTATTGGGTAGGTTGGTTAGTGGTTCAAGTAGCTGAATGACTTGGCTATAGGTTTTTTCATTAAAATAAATTTTTGCTAAGGTAACTTTTAATGCCGGTAGGTCATTATTTTCATCTACTGTTTTGATTAGGTTTTTAATGACTTCTGCTTGCTTTCCTTGCTCTTTAGCAAATAAATAATTTAAGGTGATTGCCGGAATATAAGTTGGTTGCGCTTGTGTTAAGGCTTGAACTTTTTGATAAGCAAGCGTTTTGTTTTCTGGTTGTTCAACAATCAATAATTTAATTATCGCTAATTCAACTTCAGGAGCATTGGGCGATTTTTTTAATGCGGAGTTGTAGGCAATACGTGCTTGCTCAAAGTCTTTAAGCTTTACATAAGTTGCTCCGGCTAACATGTCTCCTCGAATAGAATCAGGCTGCTGCTGCCTTAATTGTTCAGCCAATAATAAAGCCTTGTTAAATTGGCCGGTTGAAAGATATGCGGTGGCGAGTACCATTTCGATATCTTGTTTGGCTTGTTCTTTTTTTTCATTTGTTGGTTCAGTTAAAGCATTATTTAAGGCGTTTTCTAAGTTGGTAATGCCGGAAACATCATGCATTGATAACTTCAATAAACCGAGTTTTGCTAAGGCTTCGGTCGAGATATTATCGTCGGATACCTTGTTGATAATGCTTTTAACTTTTTCGCTTTCACCTTGTTGAATTAATGCTAAGCCAACACTGGAAATTAAATTGTTATCTTGTGGGGTTAATGACCCAAGCTTATTTACTGTATCATTGGCTTCTAGCGTTAAACCTAAAGCTAATTGGCTTGCGGCTAACAAACGTAGACCAATATGATTATGCGGTAAGTCATCAGCAATAAACGATAAATGTTGATGCGCTTTGGTGAAATCTTGGTTTTTGTAAGCACTGACACCAGCAACTAAACGGGTTGCTTGATTATTGGGTTCATTTAATAGTGATTTTTCAGCAAATAGCAATGCATTTTTTGTGTCATTTTGATTAAAACGAGCCAAGGCTTTTAATTGATTTAATAACGTATGTTTATCATTAATTAATAACAATTTATCGATCAGCGGTTCAGCGGTTTCGCTTTGTTGGTTATCCATTAAAAGTCTAGCAAGAACAAATGACATGACTTGATCTTCGGGATAAGCAGCAACATATTGTTGATAAGTTATGATTGCTTGCTCAATCTCTTGTCTTTGTAGTAAAAGCTGCGCCTTAAGTTTAAGCGCTTCTTCTTGAGTTGGTTGGCGAGCAAGAATATCGTTTAACTTAGGTAGGGCGGCTTGCTCATTGTTATTAATAACATCGTCATATACTAGCGCAAGCTGACCATATATTGAGTTATTATTGAGGGCGCGAATGTTATTTAATAAGAGCTTTGCTTTATCTTCATTACCCAAACGTATATTGCCGAGTGCCTGATAAAATTTAACTTGGGTTTTATTATCATCGGTTAAATTAACTTTATCTAAGTTTAAATCAACTAATGAGGTATCTGTTTCAGTATAGTAATAAGCTTTTACCAATAAAGGCAGAACACTATTAGCGTTATATTTAAACGCAAATGCACGTTCAAGTTCTTTTTCGGCGCTTAAATATTGGTGGCCGTCAAAATAAATCTTTCCTAATAAAAATCTAGCTTCCGCTAAGCTAGGCTCAGCTTTTAAAGCATTTTTAAGCTCAATCGTTGCAGTATCAAGCGCATTATTTTTTAAGCTGAGCTTGGCTTCGGTTAAATATTCATCAGCCGATTTATCATTACAAGAAAATAAAAAAAAGGTAGAAAGTAAGATCGCGTATTTATTCATAGCACTTTAATGTCTATAGGTCATGATTACTATGTATGCAACAGTAAAAGGCTAAGCGATAAATTGCAATAGGCAGTATATTTTGAGTAAAAAAAAGGCATCCAATGGATGCCTGACAAGAAATAACGAGTCTACTATAACAATAAAAGAAATCGGGGGAGATTTCGAAAACAAGTTTAGAATACTTGCTCTAGATGTTGATGACAAACGAGTAAAATTTATGCGACAGGTGAATTTTTTTAACTTGTTATTTCCTGTGTTAGTTCACTTAATTTTTAGTTGTGGTTTTAGTTGTGAAATTTTAGGCAAAAAAAAGGCATCCAATGGATGCCTGACAGAAATTATGAGTCTGCTATACAAAAGAACAATAAAAGAAATCGGGGGAGATTTCGAAAACAAGTTTAGAATACTTGCTCTAGATGTTGATGACAAACGAGTTAAATTGATGTGATAGGTGAATTATTTTAATCTATTGTTTGCCCTGTTTTGGTAAAGGAGATGTTTTATACACGTATTAATGGATGGAATTTTTATTGATGGTGTTAGCGGTTAAATTTTAGGCAAAAAAAAGCACCCAATGGGTGCCTGACAAGAAATAACGAGTCTACTATAACAATAAAAGAAATCGGGGTAGATTTCGAAAACAAGATTAGAGTACTTTTGTTAAAGCATTATGACAAACGAGATAAATTCAATTGATAAGTGAGTTTTTTGTTCTTTGTTGTGAAATATTTACTTAGCCCATTAGCCCATTAGCCCATTAGCCCATTAGCCCATTAGCTCATTCAGTCTGCAAGCCCACGTTGTATTCAAGAATTTGCGTTTGAACGAAATCATACCGGCAAGGTTAACATGAACGAGTTGATTGTGAGTGTGTTTTATTTATTGTAAATAGTTAATGGTTATTGAGGGATTTTTGATAAAAAAAAGGCATCCAATGGATGCCTGACAGAAATTATGAGTCTGCTATACAAAAGAACAATAAAAGAAATCGGGGGAGATTTCGAAAACAAGTTTAGAATACTTGCTCTAGATATTGATGGCAAACGAGTAAAATTTATGTGATGGGTGAATTTTTTTAATCTATTGTTTGCGCTGTTTTGGTAAAGATGATGTTTTATACACGTATTCATGGATGGAATTTTTGTTGATGGTGTGAACTGTTAAATTTTAGGTAAAAAAAAGGCATCCAATGGATGCCTGACAAAAATAACGAGTCTATAACAATAATAAGAAATCGGGGGAGATTTCGAAAACAAGGTTAGAATACTTGCTCTAGATGTTTCTGACAAACGAGTTAAATTAATCTGATAGATAAGTTTTTTTAATCCGAAATGAAATCGGTATTATTTGGGTTGTAAATATAAAATTGATTTGTCTGTGTCGTGATACCAATTAAATAAGTTTAAAAAGTTTCGACCAAGTAAGCCGTCAAAAGCCGGTGTGCTTAATGGCGCGTCAGCATAATGGGCGCTGGCGGTAATGTTTTCTATTTTAAGTTCGCCAATGGCAAATGAGTCAATATTAATTAGATCTGTGTGTATTGTTCCATTTGCGGTATTAAAGCTCACATCGGATTTAATAATGTTATATGTCAGTTGCTCAATAACTCGATTATCTAAGGCGATATAAGAAGCGCCACTGTCAATCATCAAATTTACGGTAACATTATTGTTTAATGTGACAGTAACAATGCCATGCTCTAGCTGACCACCATAGGCGGTAACGGGTATTTTAATTGGGTATGAATTTGCTAATGCTGCAGCTTTTTGGATTTTTTCTAAGTGCTGATTAAGTTGTTCAATACGTTCATATTCATGTAAGTAAGTTAGCTGAGCAATAAAGTTTTCAGTTTCTGTAACCTTGGTAAGGTTGAGTAATTGTTGTGTGTATTGCTCAATTATTTGTCGGTAATAAAAATCGACTGCTTCTTGATATTTCTCATCTTCAACTTGATCGACTAACTCAATGATCAAGGCCAATGCTTCTGGGTATAAGGCCAAATAATAGTTAGCTTTAACGTTTAAATAACGAAAATAAAAGTCATCATATTCAAGGTTTATCAGCTGATTGGTGAGCGTTTTAGTTATTGATAAGGCTTCAATTTCTTTGCTTTCAGTTAATTCAAATAAATAGTGATAAATAAATTGATGAAAACGTTTATCAACCGACATTTCCAGATATAAATCTAGAGCTTCAGTAAAACTTTGCTGCTTAATAAGTTGTTTAAATTGTATAAATTGCCCGTCGAAGTCATCATTATTATTCGTGTTATCACTGTTGTTATTTGCATTTTTGTTGGGAATAAATAGCGATTCGGCTGTCTTGTTTTGTTTTGTTGCTTGGTTTGGCAACTGACTTTGCGGTGCTAAGGTTAAGTGCTTGGTTAAAGGCACTAAATCATATACCTTTAGTTGTAATTGGTTTAAAGAGGCTGGCGTAAACATGAGTAAGGTGACAATAACGCCAATACTAAAACTGGTCAGTGCAATAACAAAACTTTTCACATTTGGCCTACTTATTTAATGCTAATTGAGAAAAAATTATCGGTACAGAGTTAACTTTGCTTTTGGAAAATATCCGCGCTTTTAGCCGCCATAATAACATCATTCTTGTGTAAGCCATTAATGATATGTGTCCACCATTGCAGGGTAACTTGGCCGTATTCTAAGGTAATTTTAGGGTGGTGGCCTTGTTGTTCGGCAAGTTCAGCAATCGCTAAGGTAAATTTTACCGCTTGTTGATAATTTTTTATGGTAAATATTTGCTGTAATTTGTTAATGCCGTTGTTGTTAATTAACTGCCAGCCTGGAATTTCGGGTAACAAACTGTTCAGTTCAGTGCTTGATAAACTTGGCGCGTTTTTTTTACACGCTTCACAGTTTGCTGTGGTTAATAAATTCATCCGCTTTTCCTAAGATTTGATTCGCTTAGCTTTATTTAATGGTTTTATGTTAACAGATTTTTTATCAAAGGTGCCGCTTAAGTAAAACGCTGTTATGCTATTAACAATTGAATTTTCTTAGGTACAAGGTATGGCAGTGGCAACTCAAATTTATTTAACTTCTTCATCACAAGCGACTGGTTGGCAAGCGAACAAACAAGAGCAATTTATTGGTGAAGATATTCATCTAGTGATCGCTGAAAATGAAGCTCACCCTTTAAGAGCTATTCAGCAATCGGCTCGTAAAATTGATAAATTAGGTATTGAACAAGCGGTTTTAGTGGGAGAAAAATGGAACGAGCAGTCGCAATGGGCGTTTGCTATGGGCTTTACTAGCGTAAAAAAATTAGCACAGGTAAGTTTTTGTGGCTCAGCCGAGTTGGTAGCTAAATTAACGAATAAATTAACGGTTTATGCTTGGAGTCGTGAGTTAGTGAATCAAACCCCAGCTCAATTATACCCATTAAAATTAGCTGAATTAACCACGCAATTTATTACAGAACTAGCGCCTGATTTTGTCACCAGTAAATTAATTGCCGGTGAAGCATTAGAAAAAGCGGGTTGGACTGGTATTTATAATGTTGGTAAAGGTAGCCAACATGCCCCTTGTTTTTTAGAGCTGGATTTTAACCCTACAAAAGATGAAACAACGCCGGTTAGTGCTTGTTTAGTGGGTAAAGGCATTACCTTTGATAGTGGCGGTTATAGCATTAAAGCCAGCGAAGGTATGTTTAACATGAAGTGTGACATGGGCGGTGCAGCAACGGTTGCGGGCGCGTTAGCTTTAGCGATCAAACAAGGTTTAAATAAACGGGTTAAGTTGTTTTTATGCTGTGCTGAAAATATGGTGAGTCATAATGCCTTTAAGCTTGGCGATATTTTAACCTACAAAAATGGCGTTACCGTGGAAATTGCCAATACGGATGCTGAAGGTCGATTAGTTCTTGCTGATGGTTTAATGGCGGCCAGTGAGACGAAAGCGCCATTAATTATTGATGCCGCTACTTTAACAGGCGCGGCTATGTTAGCAACAGGCGGTGAATACACCGCATTGTTTTCTTTAGATCAACCGTTAGTGGAAGAAGTGAAGTTATTGGCTGAGCAAGAAGTTGAGCCTGTGTGGCAATTACCGTTAGCGCCATGGCATCAACAAAAATGTCCATCGGCTTTTGCGGATACCGCCAATAGTAATATTCAAAAAGGTGGCGGTATGGGGGGAGCAAGTAATGCGGCTGGTTTCCTTTCGCGTTTTGTTGAAAATAAAGCAGGTTGGTTACATTTTGATTTATCAGCTTCGTACAACGGTAGTGCCAATGCTTTATGGGCTGCGGGGGCAACCGGGCAAGGAATTTCGTTAATTGCTCGGTTAATTTTAAAATAATCATTTGTTTATTAGCGCATTACCTAGCGCTAATAAACCCTTTAACGGGGTTGTTAACCAACCGCCTTATCATCGTCTAAAAAGCCATTAAGCCAATCTTGCGCGACACTAGCATCGGAAAAAAAGTTAAAAACCACATTGCAGGATTGGTAAATACGGGTTAGTTGCATTTGTTGTAAATCAGCTTGGTAGCTTTGCTGAATAACGGTAGCAATAGCGATCATATTGTTTTGCATACGGTGGCGAGTAATATCAATTAAGGCTTGTTCGGCTTCAGGTGTAAAAATACCGTTACCTTTGAAAATAGCCAATGTTGCCCAAGGTTCATGTTTTATATCTTCAATTAATACTTTGATATCGTTAAGGTATTGGTTAACGGTGATATCATCAAAAGGCCCTTGTGCCTCTACAACGAGAATATTATCCGTTTTTGATAAGTTATAACTTCCATGATTAGCGTTAGTCATTTTTTATTTCCATTTGATCAACCGGGCAGTATTGATAGCAAGAAACAAAATGGTTAACAAGTAAGCAGATTTTGACAAAACAGCAAGAAATAAATCACTAATTAAAACAGTTGATTACGATGTGTTTGGCTAGGGGCTGTTTATCTTTGTTTAATAATTCAGCTGAGAGATAAAATCGTTTTAATCAAGGCTGAAATTATGTCGTTTAGTCATCTAAACCAATAATTTTTAACGCCGAGTAAAGCGATTTTAGCCTCAGCCCACAGGGCAATGGCTATTTTTTGCGCTAGCTGCATTAGAATTTCACTCGTTTGGAATAACCAAACAACGTTCATTCTGCTTTGCTATCACTTAAAATAGCCTATTGCTGAAAATATAAACAAAGATCAATAGCCCCTAGCTATTTGAAATATTTTAAATAAAAAAAGCTAGAGACTGAGCTCTAGCTTTATCTTGTGGTTATTTAACCTAAACTCGGGTTAATAATGATGCTATTTGGCGGTTATTTGCCAAACCGCTATTGAGCCTGAAATTTCATTACCCACAATTAACATTGCTGGTTTGTCATCTGTTGCCGGAACAAACTTCATACCTTCTGGTGCTAAATCACCTGTGATATCGGCATCTTCAACTGAACCGCGATTATGAAAATAATCAACAAAGCTGACATTGAACGGATTGCTAATGTTGTACACTAAAATCCCACTCATTCTTTCTAAGCCAATAAAGGCTAAGGTTTGGCCGTCAACTTCACCAATAGCTAATGCTTCAGGTTCAGCACCTTTGGCATCTGAGCGAGTGTCACCTTTGTTTTCATTTTCATCGTTGTTAAATGCTTCGCCATGAATTGCTGAAGTGATCCGAACAATATCATCGCCAGAATCAAAAACGAGATTACCGTTAGCATCAAAAATTGAAAATGAACGTGCACCATAGGTGTAAAGTTCTTCATAGGTGCCATCGTTATCGCTGTCGCCTAACACAGTAGAAACCTTTAAGCGGCCTAAGTCGTCATCATCGTTATTAACGTCAGCAAAGGCATTCGCATCTAAGGTTAAATCTTCCGCGCGAATTTCGTCGATGAATGATAAACAACCATCATCATCGTCATAATCCATACCGTTTGCGGCAGTACAAGCAGCTTCATCAGCTACATCAAAGAAATACTCACGACCATCACCTTCGTTAGCGGTAACAATAAAGTCAGCGCCTTGCCAATTGATGGTTTGAATAGTGTCTGGTTGGTACATGCCGTATAAATTTTTATACTTTCTCAGATTAATGCCATCATCTTTATCTGAGGCATCCATGACAAATTGGCTCCAGTCTTTAAAGCCTAAACCGCGTATAGCGACTAAACTGTCGTTGGTTAAATCAACCACCGCCATCGCATTGTTTTCTTGAATGCTGATATAAGCGGTTTTACTGTCGGCTGAAATTGCCACATATTCAGGTTCTAAATCCATTGCTACGGTAGTATTAATTAATTGGCCGTTAATGGTTTTTCCTGATGGGTTTGGAAATACAACCCCTTGAGCTTCTAACTCTGCTTGCTTGCTGTTATATGCTTTAAAGTCTAGAGCAACGGCGCTATCAGCAATGACGCTATTGGTAATATTGATGATTGAAATACTGCCTTCAGGATCAATTGTATAATCGCCACTTGGCTCACCTTCGTTGGCAACAACAACTTTTTTACTGTCAGGAGAGAAGGAAACCATGTCAGGTAAAACACCTACTTCAACATTTTTTACAAACATTGGGCTGGCGCCTGAAATATCATAAAAAGCAATATAGCCATTAGCAGCAACATCACTTGCAGCCATAGCAACAGCTAATAAATTTAATTCATCAGAAATTGCAATGCTGTTAGCGTCACCAGCAGTATTGGTTGATAAATCAATGGTGGTCATAATTGCCATATTGGTATTGGTAATTATACCTTCGGCGTCAGCCGTTAAGGCGGCAGGGTCGGCATTTTCCATTGATAAAACTTCAACCGTTGCTTTCTCACCTGAGCTATTAATGGCGTAAATATAGCCGGTTGATTTTTGATATTGCACAATTTCAGCAGCACCTTCCGGTGACTCGGTATTTAATACGGCACGAGCAATTAGTTGGCTATTAATGCCAGCAAACACATTTTTACCATCACTGCCATTTTGACCGTCAGCACCTGCTGGGCCTTGTGCGCCAATTTGTCCGGTTAAACCTTGTTCACCGTTTGCACCATCTTTACCGTCATCGCAAGCGGTTAAAGCAGCAATGAGTACACCAGCAATTGCTGATAACATAAATTTATTTTTCATCATCTTATTGTCATTTAGGTTGTTAAAAATTGCTCTGTAAAATACTGGGTTAATATGACAATTCGCTTAAGGTTAGATGAAAGAAATATGGTGTTTATATGTCAGTTAAAAGAACTAGCTGGTAATATGTGTGCGTTTTATCAGCCCAACTTATCCAAATAATTATCAACATGGTCACCTCAATGAATAGCGTTCAGCAGTTATATCAATATCGCAAAAGTATTAGCACTAAGCCCTTTGCGGCACGAGGTTGGCGTGTAGTACGTTGTCAGCGTTGTTTGGTGGCAGAAAAGTTTTGTATTTGTCAGCACAGAAAAGCGAGTAATGCAGAGGTTGGTTTTGCACTGATCATGAGTGATGCCGAAGTATTAAAACCGAGTAATACTGGGCGTTTAATTGCCGATGTTGTACCTAATACCTTTGCTTTTTTGTGGCAACGAACTGAACCCGATCAAAACTTATTGGCTTTATTAAATAACCCTCAGTGGCAGCCGATCATTGTTTTCCCTAAAGAATATGCAGAACCTGAGCAAGCAGTGTTTGATAATATCAATCCAATGAATAAGTTAGCTTTAGAAGATAATGCCAATAGCGATAAAAAGCCGTTATTTATATTACTTGACGCGAGCTGGCGAGAAGCTCGGCGAATGTTTAGAAAAAGTCCTTATTTACATCAATTGCCGATGTTGTCGTTTGCCGCGGATGATCCCGACAATGAACTTGTTCAGTCGCGTTATCAATTACGTGAAGCCTCTAAAAATAGCCATTTGGCAACAGCCGAAGTAGCAGCAAGGGCGTTACGAATTATTGAGGAAGAGCAAACGGCAAGCCATTTAGATTTATGGCTAGATGTTTTTATTTATCATTACCAGCAAAGTGTTTGCCAAACCAATAAAGGCAATGTAAATGCCTTATTAAATTACCAAAACTTTATCAAAGCGGAACCTCCTGAGCAAAATAAAGGCTAATGATCACGTGCTACCTATAGATAATTTTTTACCTGAAATACACAGTAAATTATCCAGCGCTAATAACTTAGTGTTAGCGGCAGAGCCTGGTGCTGGTAAATCGACGGCGGTACCTTTAAGTTTGCTTAATGCTGATTTTTTACACGGCAAAAAAATCATTATGCTCGAACCGCGCAGAGTCGCGGTTAAGTCAATTGCCCATTATTTAGCGAGTTTGTTGGGGGAAAAAGTCGGGCAGCGCATCGGTTATCAAATTCGTAATGAAGGTAAAAGCTCAGCAGCCACGCAGTTAGAAATTGTTACGGAAGGAATATTGACCCGACGTTTACAACAAGATCCTGAGTTAAACGATGTTGGTTTGATTATTTTTGATGAATTTCACGAGCGCTCTATTCATGCTGATCTTGCGTTAATGCTGGCTTTGGAAGTACAAGAAGCGTATCGCGAAGATTTAAAGTTACTGGTGATGTCGGCCACCATAGATACCGAACAAATTTCGAATTATTTACAGCAAGCTGATATTTTAACCTGCCCAGGTAGAACCTATCCGGTAACCGTTGAATATTTAGCGGGGCAATTGGCAAATCAACCTTTTAAAACGTTATTGGGTAAAGTCATGCAAGCGCTTGAACAGGTGCTTGTTAACTCTTCAGAAGGCGATATTTTAGTTTTTTTACCGGGCCAAGCAGATATCAAACGATGTCTTGAAGCGGCACAAGCTAAATACCAAAGTGAGCTTGAACTCTTACCGCTTTATGGCAGTTTACCGTTAGCGCAACAAGAAAAAGTGCTCAATAAAGTAAATCGGCTACAACGACGGGTGATTTTTGCCACTAATATTGCAGAAACCAGTTTAACTATTGCCGGTATCAGCTATGTCATTGACTCTGGTTTAGAAAAAACCTTAACCTTTGATATAAAAAGTGGTTTGTCGAGATTATCAACCACTAGAATTTCAAAAGCATCAGCCACCCAAAGGGCAGGCCGTGCAGGGCGTTTACAAAATGGCCATTGTCTTCGTTTATGGCGTGAAAGTGAGCATCAAGCACTGAATGACTTTCAAAAAGAAGAAATTAAAACGGCTAACTTAGCTAATTTAACGTTAGATCTTTCTGCTTGGGGGATCACCACGTTTGAAGAAGTTAATTGGCTTACAGCTCCGCCCAAAAATCATTTTGAAGTAGCTTGCCAACTTAATCAGTCTTTAGGTTTGTTAGATAAAAATAATCAAATAACTCAGCGTGGCCATCAAGCGTTAAAGCTTGGTCTTGAACCTCGCCTTGCGAGTATGTTGTTAAGCTGTGAAACGGCTATTGAAAAACAACTCGGTTGCTTATTGGCGGCCTTGTTATCAGAGCGCGATATCTTAGTGAATGCTGAGCATTCAGATATTACCGAGCGAGTGTTAATTTTTAATGACTACTTAAAAAATAGTGCGTCGCACAAAGCCAAACAGTCACTCAATCGAAACGTACTCGCGCAAGCAAGTAAGCTTGCCAACTCATTTGCCAGCTTACTTGTTGGTATCAATTTAGCCGAAACACTCAGCTTAACAGATGTGCATGAATATATTGGCCCATTATTATTAACAGCGTACCCAGATCGCTTAGCTCAGCAGCGCGGTAAGGGTAGTGATCGTTATTTATTAGCCAATGGCCGAGGTGTTACATTAAAAACCGATGATGGTCTTGCAGGCGAACCTTGGTTGGTGGTTTGTGATTGCGATGGCAAAAATAAAGATGGTGCTATTTACAGCGCAGCTGCTATTTCTTTAAGTGCGATTAAAACATCCTTAAAACCACACTTTGTTGAACAAACGCACTATGCACTCGACACAAACAAAGAAAAAGTGATTGGCCGGCGCAAGGTTAACTATCGCGCCTTAGTGATTGATGAAGTCAGTATCAGCAATATTCCACCAGCGGAATTTCAGTTATGTGTGCAAGATATTTTACAAGAAGAAGGCTTAACCTTTCTCAATTGGACAGCTAAATGTCAGGCATGGCTCGCTAGAGTTAACTGGCTAGGCCAGCAAGTTGAAAATTTCCCGTTATTATCTGAAAAAAGCTTACTTAATGATTTAGCTGCGTGGTTATTGCCTTATTTAACGAATATCAACACCATTAAACAACTGCGACAGCTTAATATCTATGATTTGCTTACGGCAAACTTAAGCTGGCAGCAACAGCAGTTTTTAAATCAGCATGCACCAGAGCAATATATTACGCCAAGCAATAAAAGCGTGTTAATTCGGTATGATCAACATCAAGGACCTACCGTATCGGTGATATTGCAAGAAATGTTTGGTCAGCTGACATCACCATTATTAGCTCAAGGGAAAGTACCACTTAGATTTGAATTATTATCACCAGCACGTCGTCCTATTCAAACGACCAGTGATCTCGCTAATTTTTGGCGTTCATCGTATTTTGACGTAGCAAAAGACATGCGTGGAAAATACCCCAAACACCGCTGGCCAGAAAAGCCACTAGAAGAAGCACCCGGCCGTTCAATTGCCAAACGGCCGAAATAATTGTAACTAGGGTTAATTATTTACCCGCTTGTTTGGGTTTTTAATCAAATTTGTTTTAACATACCGCCATCAATTTCCCTTTATTTGACGTTATGCCTGCAAAGTCTGAAAAGAACACTTCAAAAGCACCCAAAAAATCATCCGCTACTGAGGCTGTACCAGTAAAAAAATCTTGGTTGCGCTGGTGCTTAATTACCGGTTTTAAGTTGAGTTTAGTGTTATTACTAAGCTTATTTATTTACGCTATTTACCTTGATAGCAAGGTACAAAAAACTTTTGAAGGGCAGCGTTGGCAGGTTCCAGTACAAGTTTATGGTAAAACACCAACCATTTCTTTAGGTGAGCCGGTTAATTTATCGCAATTGAAAGCGAGCTTGTTATTAACGGGTTACAGCAAGGTTGCGCAGGTTAATCAGGTTGGTGAATTTGCTATGTCAGCAACTAAGGTTGAATTGTTTCGCCATAGCTTTAATTTTGGCGATCACGCGCTGGCCGAAGGTAAAGTTTTTATTAGTTTAAAAAATGGCTTGGTAAGTCAAATTATTGTTAACGATATTAACGTTGCTGAAGTCGAGTTAGCGCCAGTATTAATTGATCGAATTTTACCACAAAGTAAAGAAGACCGCGTTATTGTTGGTTTAGAACAAGTGCCTGAAAGGTTAATTGATACGTTATTATTGGTGGAAGATCGCGATTATTATTTTCATCATGGGGTTTCTCCTATCGGCATAGCACGGGCATTTATTGCCAATATTAAAGCGGGCCGAACTGTGCAAGGCGGTAGTACATTAACCCAGCAATTAGTTAAAAATATGTTTTTAACGCGCCATAAAACCCTTTGGCGGAAAATCAATGAAGCCATCATGGCATTGTTGTTGGAATATCGTTACAGCAAAGATCAGCTGTTAGAAGCGTATGTTAATGAAGTTTATTTAGGACAACATTATGCTAATGGTATTTATGGTTTTGGTTTAGCGGCTGAATTTTATTTTGGTAAAAAAATAGCTGATTTGACGACCGAGCAAATGGCCACCTTGGTTGGGCAAATAAAAGGGCCAAGTTATTATGATCCGTGGCGCTATCCTGAGCGTGCGATAGAACGTCGAGATTTAATTTTAACCTTGATGTTTGAACATGATTATTTAACTAAAGCTGAGTTTAGCCAAGCGGTTAAAGCACCATTGTCGGTGCGTAAATCACGTCGTATTGTTAAGCAAAAACAACCGGCTTATTTACAGTTAGTTAAACGAGAATTAAGCGAATTATTGTCTGAGCAAGCACAGCAGTCAGGCGTTAAAGTTTTTACCGGCTTCGATATTAAAGCGCAAAAATACTTAACGGATACTATTGCTAAAAAGTTGCCGGAAATTGAGCGACAAACAAAATCAAGTGATATGGAAGTGGCGATGATGGTGACCGATCATCATACCGGCGAAATTGTTGCGCTAAGTGGTGGCCGTGATCACCAATATGCGGGCTTTAATCGAGCTTTAAATGCGCAGCGTCCTATCGGTTCATTAATCAAATCGGTTGTTTATTTAGCCGCGTTAGAGCGTAGTGATGAATACAACCTAGCTACCAAATTAGCGGATAAACCGTTAGCCATTGAAGGCGATAATGGGGAAGTATGGCGACCGAAAAATTATGATGGTAAATATCGAGATGAGGTCAACTTATATACTGCCTTGGTACGCTCACTCAATGTACCAACGGTAAATTTGGGCTTAGCTTTAGGGTTAACACCGGTTGCGAATTTATTGCATATTTTAGGTTATCAAGACGATGTCTATATGCAGCCATCTATGCTGCTAGGGGCAATCAATATGTCGCCGTATGAAATCAACCAAGTGTATTTACCGCTAGCGTCGAGAGGCTATCGTCGCGAAAGCCATGCTATTAATAAAGTGGTGGCGAGTAATGGTGAGATCCTTTGGCAGCATAAAGGGGTGAATGAGCAGATTTTATCAGCACAAGCGTCTTATTTGTTAAATTATAGCTTGCATGGAGTGACTACCGAAGGCTCAGCTAAATCATTAACTTGGCGTTTACCCAATGCTGTCGTGGCTGGGAAAACGGGCACCAGTAACGATCAACGAGATAGCTGGTTTATTGGTTATGATAATAAGTACCTGGTTACCACTTGGTTAGGAAAAGATGATAATCAAACCACCAAATTTACCGGCAGTAGCGGCGCGTTGGTATTGTATGCTGATTTAATGAATAAATTGGGGGTTGAAAACTTAGCTATGCCAGTGCCTAGCTCTATTGAAGAAGTTTGGTTTAACGATGAAACCGGCATTGCTTATTTATCGCGTTGTGCCAATAGTACACCACTACCGGCTAATATTAGAGACTTAGTACAACGAGCTAAATGTACAGATAAACATGAAAAAGATAAAAACTGGTTTGATCGCTGGTTTGGCTAACGGAGTTAATAAAAGTCGAAATTTTAATCAATATTACGCGGTCAGTTTGATTTATGGTCATAATCGTTCATTATAAATAAAGTATCTATGAAAATTAGAAAGCCAAATAATAATAAAATTACTGGATATAACGATGTCATTACATAAATTAAGTTTTGCTACCATTAATATGCTGGAAGCGAATATCGCTGAGGTTATTGTTGATAATAAAATTACTATTTCACTCGAAATGGTAGAAGAATTAGAAGCTTTTTTTACCAAAACTTTTACTGAGCCGTTTGCTTTATTGGTAAATAAAATCAATGCTTATCAATATTCGTTTGAAGCGATGACCTGCATGGCTAGCAATGAATTGTTAACCGCATTTGCAGTGATAAATTATGATGATGTTCAGCAAGACCCGATCAACCAAGTACTTGAATTACGAGCGATGGATGAACTTAATATGAAAGTTTTTTCAGGCTTGGAATTAGGTTGGCAAGAAGGTAAAAATTGGTTAATTGAACAACTAGCCGAAGTAAAAAAATAGTTTGTTGTCAAACTGTTAGCCAATAAGCAGTTAAGCGCTAGTGATAACGCTTAACTTAAGCGGTATCACTAGGTAATCTTTATAGCACAGCAAATTATAGCGCAGCAAAGCACTTATCAGCAGCAGCTAAGGTTGCATTAAGTTCTTTTTCGCCATGTGCGGTCGATAAAAAGCTCGCTTCAAAAGCCGATGGCGCTAAATAAACACCTTCGTTTAACATTAAATGGAAAAAGCGCTTAAACTTCTCGCCATCACAAGCAACTGCTTGCTGAAACGAGGTAACTTTTTCTTCTTTAGTAAAGAAAAAGCCAAACATAGCACCAACATAATTAATTGATAAATCATGACCATGTTTTTCAGCCGCCGCTTTAAAGCCTTTAGCTAAAGTTTCTGTGGCTTGCGCTAGTTGTTGATGTTTATCACCTTGGCATAGTTCATTTAACGAGGCTAAACCAGCCGCCATGGCAATAGGGTTACCTGATAAAGTGCCAGCTTGATATACCGGACCTGTAGGTGCGATAAAATCCATAATTTCGGTTTTACCACCAAAAGCGCCAACAGGCATACCACCACCAATAACTTTACCTAAAGTAGTTAGGTCAGGTTTGATGTTGTAATAGGCTTGCGCGCCACCTAAAGCGACACGAAAACCCGTCATTACTTCATCAAAGATCAACACGCTTTTGTATTCATCACAAATGGCACGTAAACCTTCAAGAAAACCAGCAACGGGTGGAATGCAATTCATGTTACCAGCGACAGGTTCAACAATAATACAGGCGATTTCATCACCTAATTCGGCAAAAATTTCTTTTACTTGGTCTAAGTTATTAAAGCTTACCGTTAAGGTGTGTTGTGCAAATGATTCTGGAATACCTGGTGAGCTTGGCACTCCTAACGTTAACGCACCAGAGCCAGCTTTAACTAATAATGAGTCAGCATGGCCGTGGTAACAACCTTCAAATTTTAAAATTTTGTCGCGGCCAGTGTAACCGCGAGCTAAACGAATAGCACTCATGGTTGCTTCAGTACCTGAGCTTACCATGCGGAGTTTTTCCATTGATGGAACAAGTTCACGTACTTTTTCAGCCATGGTAATTTCAAGCGAGGTAGGCGCGCCAAAACTTAAACCATTTTGAGCAGCAGAGATAACCGCTTCACGAATAGCTGGGTGGTTATGACCTAAAATCATCGGGCCCCATGAACCAACATAATCAATATAGGCATTGTTGTCAGCATCATAAATATAAGCGCCGTCGGCTTTTTCAATAAAGCATGGCTCACCACCAACGCCATTAAAAGCACGTACTGGTGAGTTAACGCCACCAGGAATAATATTTTTAGCTTGTTGAAATAATTGAGCGGAAGTTTGTTGCGTCATGTTAAGCCTTTCGGTTCAAATAATAATTGAGTTATTTACTGGTATGCCAAGTAATTGGCTTTTCGTAATCGGTTAGTTTGTTTTCAACACCTAATGTTAAAGCAAATAATGCCATACGTACTAAGACGCCATTTTGTGCTTGACGGAAAATAGCGAGATTTTCTAAGTCATTCAAGTCGTTATCTAGCTCATTTGCTTCCGGTCTTGAATCGCGTGGTAAGGGGTGCATAATTACCGTATTTTCTTCACAGTAATCTTGGTAAACCTTACGGTTTAAACTGAAATGTCCACGATATAAATCAGCTTCATCTTTTGAGGCAAAGCGCTCTTGTTGAATTCGGGTTTGGTAAACAACATCACTTGATAAACTACCTTCAAGTTTATCGGTTTGTATGATTTTATGACCAGCATCATCCAAAACACTAAGTACACTATCTGGCATTTTGAGAGCGGAAGGTGAAACCATGGTAATTTCTAAATTGCTATACAAACTTAATAATTTAGACAACGAATGTACCGTACGGCCGTGCTTTAAATCACCCATTAAGGTAATTTTTAGGTTATCTAGCCCTTTACCAAAGTGCTGCATTTCAGATTGAATGGTAAATAAATCAAGTAAGGCTTGAGTTGGGTGCTCATTGGCGCCATCGCCGCCATTAATTACAGGGACTGAACTGCCTTGAGCGAATTCGGTAACCGAATGCATTTGTGGATGACGCATCGCAATAACATCTGAATAACCGCTGATCACTTGTGCGGTATCAAATAGTGACTCACCTTTACTTAATGACGAGTTTTCTTCACCTACTGTTTCTCGAACAAAACCACCTAATAGGTTAAAAGCAGTACCAAAACTAATGCGGGTACGGGTACTTGGTTCGAAAAATAAATTATTTAAAATTGCCCCCTCTAATACAAAACAGCGCTTTTTACGGGTTGCGTAAGGCGTCATTTGGGCCGAAACATCGAGTATTCTAGTAATACTTTCGCGGTCAAATTGAGAGACAGAAAGGATGTGACTGCCTTGAAACATCATCATAGTGGTTTACCTGATTTAAAAAGCGTTGTTCCACTGGGTAGGCTGAATTATAAGAAAAACAATGCGCTCACTTTAAGATGTTTATCGATATTAAAGAGGTGCAATACATGCTTTAAAACAGACCAAGGGGAGTTAAATACGACCAAAATTGGTTCGCCACTCATCCCATTGCCTTGTACCCACGTTATATTATTTTGCATTAATTAAGCTACCGCAAAATTCGCCGCGAATATACCACATTAATACAATGAAATGAATTAGCGGATATTTAGATTTTTATAGTAGGTTATATTTATTGGTTAGTCTCAAGCTCTGTAGTATTTCAGTTTAGGGGCTGTTGATCTTTCGAGAGATTTTTTTCAGCAGTTTGTTGGGTATTTATACAAGGCAAAACCTTTGTTGTGTGGTTATTCCCATATGGATGTAGGTCATTAAGATAATGCAGGAGAAATTACCAAGAATGACTAGGCTACGCACTGCTCGCCGAGATTAAAACGGTTTGCTATCTTTAAATCGTCGAACGAAAGTTAACCGCGAAAGTGCAACAGCCCCTAGTTATAGTTAAATTAAAATTGTGGCTTTACATAAGCGAGAATAATAATGGCAAATAATATTAGTACCGGCACTTCATTAAAGATGCGATAAAACTTACCCGAACGGGTATTTTTATCCTGTTTAAAGGTTTGTAAAAGCTTGAAACAATAAGCGTGGTAAATAAATAAAATGATCACTAACGTTAATTTTATATGTAACCACTTACTTACCTTGAACCACTCCATTCCCATCTGGTAAATAACCAAAATCCCAAAAATTAAAGTTAAAAAAGCAAACGGGGTAATAAAATATAACAGACGTTTTTCCATACCTTTTAAATGTTCAGCAATGGCTTGATTGTTAGTTTCAGCATGATTCACAAATAAGCGCGGTAGATAAAAAATGCCAGCAAACCAAGCAACCATAAAAATTACGTGAAAAGCTTTTAGCCATAAAATTGTGGTCATTATTGTAGTTGTCCTTGTGTTAGATAACGTCTAATTTGTTCAAAAGGGATGATACCGATAAGGTTGTCAGGGGTTTGATGATAAATATAAACTCCACCAAAACGAATATTGTGAAGAATCGCGTAAGCTTCACCGAGCGTTGATTGGCTATTTAATGCAATTAATTGATGTTTTTTTTGTACCATTTTACCGCCTTCAAAAACCGCTTCATGCCAAAAAAATTGCAGGCCGTTATCAAAAGGCTGTTTTGATAAGATAAAGTCATCATTAGGTGAGGTATCAGTAATACTCAGGTTTTGTTTTATGTCCGCTTCATCTTTGAAGATAAAGTTTTCTTTCATTACACCTAAGACACCAATGTTTTGTAAAAAGCTTTCTATTGGTGGTTTACGATAAGTTAAATTTTGAATGTCTAATTGCATAATAAAGAGCGAGCGGTTTTTAAAAAATTGTCCTGATGCTAAGCAACTCGTCGCAATAATAACCATGGCCGGCACAATAACTTCTAATTGATTAGATAATTCAACAACTGCTAATAAAGCCGCTAACGGAGCATTTAATGTTGCCGCCATAAATCCCGCCATTCCCATTAAGGCAAAGTCACTGGCTAATTCAGCATTGCCCGTTAGTTGGCCAATAATTAAAGAAGCCAAAACACCCGCAATAGCGCCAATACTTAATATTGGGCCGATCACACCACCAGGAATACCTAAACCTAAGGCTATGATGGTCATTAAAAATTTAGCGAGTAGTGCGGTTGCAATCAGTTGAAATTGCCATTGGTTGGATAAGGCAAAGCTGACTTGGCTCATCCCCCCTTCATAAGCATTCGGCAACAAATAACTGAGCAAAGCGGTAATAAGGGCAGCAAAAATTAAGCGTTTAACAATAAAAATATGCTGAAAACGTTTAATTAAATAAATAAGTTGGTGGTTAAACAATGACGCTAAAATACCAATAAAAATGCCAAAAATAACCAAATATGGGTAATAAGTTATGTTTAAGCTGAACTTTACAAAGAACTCAAGTTCATGCACTGAACCTAAACTATACTGGGTAATTAACGAACCAATAATAGCGGCTAACATAATGGGGATAAAAACATGAACTTTATATTCCCGTAAAATAACTTCCATAACAAACATCACTGCCGCTATTGGCGTATTAAAACAAGCGGAAATTCCGGCAGCAATACCACAAGCACATAAGGTTCGAATACTATTGTAAGGTAAGTTAAGTTTGTTACCTATATAGCCGGCACAAGCCGCACCTAAATGCACCGAAGGGCCTTCTTTACCAACCGAAAAACCTGATGCTAAGGCAAAAGCGCCACCAAAAAATTGATTAATGGTATTGCGTAACGGCATAACGCCATAACTGACTTTTAGTCGATGTAATACAAAAGGAATGCCGGCACGGGTATATTTGTATCCGGTTAACCAAGACAACAAAATAATGATAATTATGCCACTTAGCGGTAATAGCAAACGACTTAATAAATTTAAACTGTTATAGTTGTCAAATAATATGGCGTAAAACGCTTTTATTGCGTCGATAGTGAGAGAAAATAAAATCACCATTGATGCAGCAGCCGAGCCGCCAATAATCGCTAAGATACAAAGCTGCCATGATGTTTGTGGTAATGCTAATCGTTTTCTAAAGTTCGAAATAACGCTCATAGTGTTTTTTAGGTCTTGTTGAATTCAAGCCGTTTAGTTGAATATATACCTTTTACTGTGCAAAGAGTATTATTTCATCGAGGTTAAGCCAAGCTTAGTAGTGTTTGAGTAATATCACTATTTTGCTGTTGTCTGGTGTTAAATTACTCATCTACTATGGAATCTTATTTTGCTTGGTAACGGATACATAATACTTTAAAAATGAACTGGTTAGCAAAAATAAATCTGAACATTGTTGTTGAACGATTAGGGCCTTTTAAGTCAGCTTTGTTGTTGATTTTTGTGATTACTACGTCGATTTTTTGTGGTTATCGCTTAGGTAATTTTTATCATAGCTTTCAAACGCAAACAATAACGCAGCAAAAGTTACGCTTAAATGACCTCTACCAACAGTTAGCAGAGCATGTTTCTCGTATTAATACCTTAGAGGTGGAATTAGCTGTTGAGCGTTTAGCTAATGACAAGTCGCGCAAGTCATTAAAAAACATAGAACAAAAACATTTTGAGTTAAAAAAACAACTCGCATTTTACGAAAAAGTGATGGCACCTGAAAAACAAGCAGACGGTGTTGTGCTGGATGATTTTATTATTTCGCCAACAGAAAGTGCTGGCCACTTTCGATTTCAAGTTGTATTAGTTCAGCAACAAAAACAAAAGCGCTACGCTAAAGGTGTTGTTGATTTTGTTATTGAAGGTAGTCAAAATAATCAGCCGGCGACTATCAAGCTTTCGCAAATATCTAAGCAAACTAGTGATGATTTATCATTTAATTTTCAATACTTTCAAATTGTTGAAGGTGAGTTTAGCTTGCCAGACAATTTTAAACCTGAGCAGGTTTTGTTGTCGGTTACTTTGCCTAAAGGCCGATGGCAAAAATATAGCCAGTTAAATGAAACCTATAAGTGGCCATTAGTGTTAGAAAATAACGTGGTTGAGTGATGACAATACTTGACTAATTTACTCAGGTTTAAGATAATCCACCCCAGTTAACAGAAGTAGCAGAAATATTCATGTCAAATCCAGATTTACCAATTCAGTTTACCGATGCGGCGGCTAAAAAAGTATTAACCTTAGTAACCGAGGAAGAAAATCCAGAACTTAAACTACGCGTTTATGTTACCGGTGGTGGTTGTTCGGGTTTCCAATATGGCTTTACTTTTGATGAAAAAGTCAATGAAGGTGATATGACCATTGAAAAACAAGGGGTTACCTTAGTTGTTGACCCTATGAGTTTACAGTATTTGGTTGGCGGTGAAGTTGATTATACTGAAGGATTAGAAGGTAGCCGCTTTTTGGTTACTAATCCTAATGCCACAACAACGTGTGGCTGTGGCTCATCATTTTCGATGTAAGACATTTAAGAGTTTTAAACTTTAAGAAGCTGACCAAGGTCAGCTTTTTTGTTTTTTTAATCGCGTTATTTAGCCTTGCATTAATAAAAACTCAACAATTTTATTCATATCTAAATCAAATTCATCGGCACGAACACCTTTGACAATAAAATCTTCTGTTTTTGATAAATCGATATCTTGTGTCATAACGTAGCGATGATCATCAACACTATAAAAAGAGCGAACTTTCGGACGAATAGGATCTGCATGATTTCGCCCTTCAACAATCGCTAATTTTTTAGAACCTAATTCAACTAATGAACCGACGGGATAAACACCGAGACATTTTATAAAGGTGTCGACAAGGCGTTTATCTAAGTGTTGTTGTTCAGCCAATTTCCGTAAAATACTAAATGACTTGATATGGCTATAACCATCTTTATAAACACGATCAGCCGTTAGGGCATCAAAAATATCGCAAATGGCAACCATGCGACCATATTGGGTTATTTTGTTTTCACTAATTTGGTACGGATAGCCGGTGCCGTCTAACTTTTCATGGTGAAGAGCGGCAACTTCTAAACTGATTTCTGAAATGCCTTTGGTTTGTTCAATAATTTTAATGGAATGATTTACATGGGTTTTCATGACGGTAAATTCTTTATCCGTTAACTTACCGGGTTTATTCAGTACGCTATCTGGGATCATTATTTTGCCAACATCATGTAAAAAGGCACCAACAGCTAATTGCCTAACAATTTGTTTATCAATGTTAAGGTAGCGAGCAAAAATTGACATTAAAATCGATACTGAGACTGAATGCTCTAATAAGTATTCATCTTTTTGACGAATATTAATAATACAAGCTAGCGCGTCAGGATTTTTGAAAATAGTGTCAATGGCTTGATCGGTAATTTCAATAACAGGAGTAATATCAATATCACGGCCACTCAATGCATCTTCAAATATTTTTCTTTGTAATGCTTTGGACTCATTGAATATTTTTTTCGCTTTGTTTATTTCTAAAATTAACGGTTGTGCTTGCGAATTAGCTGGAGGGATGACAATTTCATCTTGAACTACCAAGCTTTTGCTGGTGTCGATTAAAACACTTTCAACGCCTTTTAATTTTAAATGTGTGAGCACCTTTTCGTTTTTGATGTAACCTGGCGAGCTTAAAACATAAGAGCCTTGCTGCTTAACAATATCAACAATGTATTCGCCGATAGCGACATGCTTTAGTGCTTTTTCAGAAATCATATAAGGATACTACATTTAATAAACACGGTTGATGAATATGGAAACAGCGAATCTATATAACCGTATTTTAGATTATTATGCAAACGTCAAAAATAACTAATTTATTTGGTATTTATATTGCTTAATTATGGTCGTTAATGAGTAATTAGTAAATATTATCTTAATATCGATTAATATAAATTAATGGATATTTGATCTGCACCGATATGATAAGTGTCGGGTTAATTTTTCTTTGATGTCATAGGTTATTTTATTATGCGTTTTTTAATGTCAGTGGTTTGTAGCTTTTTATTGCTTGCTTTGCCACTTCGTGCCGAAATATTACAAGCGGTACAAATATACACAGACAATCAATTACTTGAATTAATAAAAGAAAATAAACATTTAAGCCAAGTGGTTATTGATGATTGCCAATTAACACAAGATATTGAAGCGCGCGCCATCAAGGTAAAAATGCCATCGTATCAATTTTTGTGGGGTGACATGCTCGCTTATGGTGTTTGCACTAAAAAAGACATTGAGCTTGGGTTGCATTATATGAAATTAGCCGCGGATCAGGGATTACCGGAAGCCTTAGAACAACTGGGGCGTTATTATCATGTCGGCAAGTTTATGCAGGTTGATATTAATAAAGCGGTCATGTTTTTAAAGGAAGCCGCCGTATTAAAAAACTTAAAAGCGCAATTAAGGTTAGCTGATTTATATAATCAAGGTTATGGCAGCCCGTTAGATTTTCCAGAACTGTATAGCTTATTACACCATGCGGTAACTGATGATAAAAAAACACATCAACGTATCGCACTGTGTTTAACTAAATTGGCAGAAAAAATGCCTGATCATGTTGTTGAAAAAGCTAAAACAGTGGTCTATTAATACCTTGTCCATGAAGTTTATACTGTTCTAAGTTGGAAATAAATTTAATGGAAAGGGTATAATCACAAGCCAAAAAAGGTATATTGCTATATACTTTAAAAAAACATTTTGAATTTTTTCTGTGACCATAAAAGACCCGCACGCAGCTCGTGAAGCTGACAAATATGAAAAACCAGTTGCTAGCCGTGAACTACTGCTAGAAATTATCGAAAAATCTCCGATCCCGCCGACATTTAAAGCGATATGTAAAACGCTTAATTACCAAGACGATAATCAAATTATTGGCATTAAACGTCGTTTACGTGCGATGGAGAATGCCGGACAAATTATTTTTAATAAATTTAAACAGTATGCACTCACGCCAAAAAATAGCGTGTTAACCGGTAAAGTGATTGGTCATCGCGACGGTTTTGGTTTTTTTACCCCCGATGTTGCTAAAGGTGAACCAAAGCCAAAAGATTTATACATTTCATCTTATGAAATGCAACGTGTTTTTCATGGCGATATTGTTGAAGCTATTTTAGTGGATAGAACCGATCGTAAAGGCCGTAAAGAAGTTAAAATTCTTGATGTGGTTGAACCGCGTAAAAACGGTATTGTTGGCCGTTATTACGTTGAAAACAAAGTGGCTTTTATTAAGCCAGATGATGCCAAAATTCAACAAGATATTATTATTGCCCCGAAAGAAAATTTAGGTGCTCGTCATGGGCAAATGGTTGTTGTTGATATTATTCAACGACCAAGTAAACGCAGTAGTGCTGTCGGCAAAGTGATTGAAGTATTAGGTGACCATTTGGCACCGGGTATGGAAATTGAGATTGCCCTACGAGAACATGACTTACCTCATACTTTTCCACCAGAAGTACTTGCTGAAGTATCAAAATTAACTGAAGAAGTACCAGAAGAGGCTAAAAAACCACGGGTTGATTTACGCGATCTTCCTTTAGTAACTATTGATGGTGAAGACGCTCGAGATTTTGATGATGCGGTTTATTGTCAGCCGAAAAAGTCAGGTGGTTGGCGTTTATGGGTGGCTATTGCGGATGTTAGTTATTATGTTCGCCCAGAAACTGCATTAGATGACGAAGCGATTGCACGTGGTAATTCGGTGTATTTTCCAAGCCAAGTTATTCCTATGTTGCCAGAAAAACTATCAAATGGTTTATGTTCATTAAACCCAAATGTTGATCGTTTGTGTATGGTTTGTGAAATGACGGTGAGTGCTAAAGGAAAGTTATCGAGCAGCAAGTTTTACCCTGCGGTAATGAATTCTCATGCGCGTTTTACCTATACCAAAGTCGCGGCGATACTTGACCCAAGTGCAGAGCAACATCAAGCTTTACGTACCGAATATGAAGCCTTAGTTCCTGATTTAGAAAACCTAAATCAAATGTACTTAGCTTTAGCGACGGCAAGAGATCAGCGTGGTGCTATCGCCTTTGAAACGGAAGAGTCTCAATTTCAGTTTAATGAAAATAAAAAAATTGAAGCCATTGTGCCGCTTAAGCGAAATGATGCTCATAAAATCATTGAAGAATGTATGATTTTGGCCAATGTGGCGACCGCTAAATTTGTTTTAAAGCATCAAATGCCCGGTTTATATCGTGCGCATGACAAACCGAGCGAAGAAAAATACCGCAACTTCGTTACTTACTTAGCAGAGTTAGGTCTTAAATTACCTTTTACTGAGCAGCCAGAGCCAAAAGATTATAGTCAAATATTACTCGCGGTTGCTGATCGTCCAGATCAAGAATTAATTCAAACCATGTTGTTACGTTCAATGCGCCAAGCGGTTTATCAAAGTGAATGTATTGGTCATTTTGGTTTGGCGTTACCTGCTTATAGTCATTTTACTTCACCGATCCGTCGTTATCCTGATCTGGTTATTCATCGGGTGATTAAAGCGATACTCGAAGGGCAAGAAAATAATCCGGCTAATGAAGGCTGTTACAGTTATCCTGAAGAAGCCATAATTGAATTAGGTGAACACTGTTCAATGACAGAGCGCCGTGCCGATGATGCCACACGTGATGTTGCCGATTGGCTTAAATGTGAATTTATGCAAGATCATGTCGGAGACACCTTTACAGGCGTTGTCAGTACCGTTACTAATTTTGGCATGTTTATTCGCTTACAAGATTTGCATATTGAAGGGTTAGTACACATTACTTCGCTTGGTCGAGATTATTATCACTTTGATGATGTTCGTATGTGCCTAACCGGAGAAAATACCGGTGCTAAATTCCGTGTTGGTGATGTTTTGGAAGTGCAAGTTGCCGCGGTTAATTTAGACGAGAAAAAAATAGACTTAGTTTTATCTGGTGGCAAGTTAGCTGCTAAAGGTAGCCAAACTAAAAATTCTGGTGATAAAAGAGCACCTAACAACGGCGCGTTTAATAAAAGTAGTCAAGATAAAAAAGCACCTGCTACTAAAGTAGGGAGTGCTAAAAGTAAAACCAAGAAAAAAGACAAGCCAATAAAGTCGAAAGCGAAAAAACGTAGTGCACGTAAACCTCGTCCCGGTAAAAATGCTCGATTAAAAGCGAAAAAATAAACCTTCTAATATTGAACAAATAAACACGATAGAAAAAATATGGCTAAGCAAGACGAAATTGTATTTGGCATTCATGCTATTAACTCAATGATAAAAAGAGCGCCCGAGCTTTTTATTGAACTTTGGTTATTAAAAGGACGTGAAGATGAACGCTTGATGCCTATTATTAACCTCGCCCGAAAATACGGCATTCCTATTCAGTTGGTTAACCGTAAAGTACTTGATGATAAAAGTGATGGTGAGCAACACCAAGGTGTTTTAGCGCGAGTAAAACCAGGTAAAATCTATACCGAAGCCGATCTTGATAGCATCATTGCTACTGCTGAAAAAAAAGGTCAAACGCCGTTTTTTCTAATTCTTGATGGTGTTACCGATCCTCATAATTTGGGCGCTTGTTTACGAAATGCCGATGCAGCTGGCGTGCAAGCGGTCATTGTGCCAAAAGATAATGCTGCACGTTTAACTTCAACTGTCCGCAAAGTAGCGGTGGGTGCTGCGGAAACCATTCCACTAGTGCAAGTGACTAACTTATCTCGCTGTATGAAACAGTTACAAGAAATGGGCATTTGGATTGTTGGCACCGCTGGCGAAACAGATACCAGTTTATACGATGTGAAATTACAAGGGCCAATGGCTTTAGTGATGGGAGCTGAAGGTAAAGGAATGCGCCGTTTAACACGTGAAAACTGTGATGATATTGTCAAATTACCGATGGCGGGAGAAGTGTCTAGCTTGAACGTTTCTGTTGCAACCGGTATTTGTTTATTTGAAATTGTTCGTCAACGAATGTTATAAATGTTGCGAATAAAACTCTGAAACATAAAAACAACAAGGATGCCTTAAAAAATGACTTCATTAAGGCATGATATAAGGATCATAAGTCAATGAAAAAATTAGGAATAGCAATTGCTGTCGTCGCTGGTATTGGTTTTATCGCACCGAAATTTGTCGGTGATGTGGTAGAAAATAAATATCAAGAAACTTTAGCTAAATTAGCATCTCATCCGTCAATCACCATTACGGAAAGTCAATTTTCTAGAGATTGGTTTTCAGGCGTATCTGTTGTCAAAATAACCCCTAGTGGTGATTTAGCTGAGCTGGAAAACTTTGTTTTAACCATTAAAGAAGATATTAACTTTGGTCCGTTTATTTTTGACGATTCCGGTTTAAGCTTTAATTTAGCTACGTCTTCAAGTCACTTTTCGTTTGATAAAAATACGGTACCGGAAGAATTCGCGACTGCGTTAAATGAAAAGTTGTCGCTAACCAGTAAAGTGACTTACGGCATGGATTATGTCACCGATATTCATTTAAAAGAAATTTTTAAAGAACAAGATGGTAACTCTTTTAGAGTAGGCGAAATGCAAGGCCAATTAACACTTAGTGATGATAAATACATGACGGGTGAAATTAATTGGAGCGGCTTAAACTTTAATGGTCCACAAGCTGTTGTGAGTATTTCTGGTGCTAAAATTGAACTTGATCAAGAAGTAATTTCAGGTGATTTCTATTCGGGTAATGCTGTAATGACCGGTGGCGGTGTTTTTAGTATCCCTGAAGTGATGGTGAAAACACCTGCGAAAGTAGAGTTATTTTCGTTAACTGACTTAGCTATTTCTGGTCGCTCGGAGATGGTTGATGAATTAATTGAAATGACAATTAATTACAACGTTAAAGATATTAATGCGCAAGGTCAAAATTTTAAAAATGCTAATTTAAATATCATCTTTAAAAATTTGGATGCGGATGTTTTAACTGAGTTAAATACCATGTTGGCACAAATTTCAGCGAACGCGAGTGAGCAAGAAGCGGCGATGAAAATGCAAGAAATTCTTACAGTTGCTAGCAAACTTTTAGCACATAACCCTGAAATTGAAATTAGTGACTTTAGTGTTGAAACACCAGAAGGCTTAATCAAATCAGACATGTTAATGTCGATTGATAATACAATTTATGACCCAGCGAATCCTATGTCGTTAATAGCGTCGTTAAAAGCTAACGCAAAAGGTAACGCACCAGAGCCATTTTTTGAAAAGCTAGGCATGAAGCCAATGCTTGATATGTATGTTGATCAGGGCTTAATTGTTCGGAAAAATAGTGATTTAAGTTTCACCGTACAGTTTGAACAAGGTAAATTAACCGTTAATGGTAATGTTTTACCACTTTAATCCCGCTATCAAAATGATTAACTCATGCTGATAATAGCGCCTAATCGGCGCTATTTTTTTATCTCGGCCACAATCACAAGTAAAGCTTGTCTTTACTGTTTATTTTACCTACAATACGCGACCTTAATTCAGCCGAACTTTTTGTTCCTTGCCTCTATACTGGTGTTGGCTGAGCCAGCGAACGAGGCTACAACCGTAAGGAGCTCGTAATGCGTCATTACGAAATCGTATTTATGGTTCACCCTGATCAGAGTGAACAAGTACCTGGTATGATCCAGCGTTATTCAGACATGATCACTGCTGCTGAAGGCAAAATCCACCGTCTTGAAGACTGGGGTCGCCGTCAATTAGCATACCCAATCAATAAATTACACAAAGCACATTACGTTTTATTAAACGTTGAAGCGCCACAGTCTGCTATTGATGAATTGGAAACTTCTTTCCGTTATAACGATGTTGTTATTCGTAACATGATCATGCGCACTAAAGGCGCGGTAACTGAAGCTTCGCCTATGGCTGTTGCTAAAGATGACCGTCGTGAAGAGCGTCGCGAAGTGAAGAAAGAGGTTACTGAAGAAGCTACTGCTGAAGCAAAAACTGAAGAAGCAGCTAGCGAAGAATAAGTAATCGGTGACAAGCTCTCTTATGGAGAACACACTCGTTTTAGTGGGTAATGTGGTTAAAGCACCTAAATTATCTTCTAGCCCTGCAGGCATACATCACTGTCAGTTTTCAATTGAACATCGTTCAATGCAAGTTGAAGCAGAGATGAATCGCCAAGCATTTGTAAGAATGCAGGTAGTGGCAACTGGCGAATGGTCACAGCACTTAACTCGTGAATTAACTGAAGGTATTGCAATTAAAGTGACGGGATTTATTAATCGTCACGAAACTAGAAACGGTACGCCATTACTAGTATTGCATGCTCAGAAAATTGAAATGATTAATTAAGTAATTGTTTAAAATGTTAAATAATTACATATTAGGAGAAATCCATGTCTCGTTTTTTTAGACGTCGTAAGTTCTGCCGCTTCACAGCGGAAGGCGCTACATCTATCGATTATAAAGATGTTGCAACTTTAAAAAATTATATCACTGAAAGTGGTAAAATTGTTCCTAGCCGTATTACTGGTACAGCTGCTAAATATCAACGTCAACTTGGTCGTGCGATCAAGCGTGCTCGTTACTTAGCAATTTTACCATATACTGATTTACACAAGTAACCTAAGGGGATTTAAAAATGGAAGTTGTACTTCTTGATAAAATCGCCAAATTAGGCGGCCTTGGTGACAAGGTAACTGTTAAGTCTGGTTACGCGCGTAACTATTTATTACCAAAAGGCAAAGCTGTTTTTGCTTCTAAAGCTAACGTTGAGCACTTTGAAGCTCGTCGTGCCGATTTAGAAAAAGAATTAGCTGCTGCATTATCTGCTGCACAAGCACGTGCTGCTAAAATTGTTGAGCTTGGTGAAGTAACTATCGCTTCTACAGCTGGTGAAGAAGGTAAATTATTTGGTTCTATCGGAACTAAAGATATTGCTGATGCTATCACTGCTGCAGGTGTTGAAGTAGCTAAATCTGAAGTTCGTATGCCTTTAGGTACAATTCGTGAAACAGGTGAATCTGAAATTGCAATTCACTTACATAACGATGTTGATACTAGCATTAAAGTAGTTGTTATTGCTGAAGCATAATTATTAACTTTACGCTATAAAGCGCTGTTTTCTATTTAGAAGGCAGTGCTTTTTTTTCGCCTGTAATTTAACCCGCACAAGTGGGCATAATTTAATGGAATTGGTATAAGCAGAGCTATCATGGCATGATCTTCTTATAATATAAAAAAAGACAGTTCAGTTTATATTGTCTAATATATAAACTAATGATAACAACATTAGGATGATAAGCAGTGAATGTGGTTAAAGGAACAACCAAAACCTATCTCAAATACTTTGATCTAGCTGGCATTGGTACATTTTTGTTCGCTATTTTATTGGTATTTTCGTATGCCGCTAATCAACAGTCAATTTTTGCCGAGCAACTCAATAAACAACTAACACAGCAGCATGATATTAACCATGTAATCACGCCGTTATTACCCGTTGATGTTTATCAAATAAGTTATCAACAACAGTCGCTTACCGTAAAAGATAAACCGTTATTAAAGCGAGAGTTAAAACCTAATCAAGAGTTTGGCCTTGCTTTTTATCATCCTGTTTATGCAATTGTCAGTACACCGGTGTTAGTTTTTAGCTTTATTTACCTGTTAGGTTTTGCCTTTTTACGCGCTCGGTTACAAGATGAACTTAGCAAGAAATTAGCGGATATTAATTCGCTTGAAAGCTGGGCGGATCTAGCAAAAAGCCATACTAAGCCACCATCATTATCTGTTAATAATAAAATTGCGGATCATATAGTGGCAATGCAACTTGAGCTAGACCAGGCAAAAAAAGGGCAAAGTCGTTTTGATCAAGAAATTCGTGAAAATGCCTTGCTCGATCCTAAAACAAGAATTGGCAATCGCGATTTTTTCACCAGTCATTTAGAAGCTATGTTACGAGAAGAAGAGTCTCGAGGTGCGGTTTTTTTAATTCAGTTAAAAGGTTGCGAACTGGTACATAATTTATATGGTGAAAACCAAGCATTCACGTTATTAGAAACGGTAATAGAAAGCATTAAAAGCCGAATTAGGCATATTCCTGATTGCTTTTTAAGTCGCCGTAATGAATATGAATTGGCAATTTTAACGCCTGGATTATATGTTAATGAAACGGAAAAGTTAGCAGAGCGCATGTTAAAAAACTTAACCTCATTACCGTTACCTATTGGGGTTAATAAAGATGAGTTTTGTCATTTTGGCATCAGTTACTTTAAAAATGATCGCAAGCTTTATCAAATCATGTCGGAAGCCGATATGGCTCTACGGTCAGCTCAGCTGCAAGGACCATCACAGTGGTTTATGTATGATCCCGGTGAAGTAGCGAAAGAAAGTGCAATTGGTTCCTTAAAATGGCGTACTTTTTTAAATCAAGTTATAGATAAAAAATTATTTATTATCTTCTCTCAGCCAGTAATTGACACTAAAAACCACGCTATTTTGCATTATGAAGTGCTCAGTAAAATAAAAAATAACCGTGGTGGCTTAATTAGCCCTCGAATATTTTTACCCATGGCAGAAAAATGTGGGCTGTCGAGCCAACTTGATCTAATGGTTTTTGAACAAGTTTGTCAGTTGATCACTTATGAAGCGCAATCACATTCCTATAGTGTTAATTTTTCGATTGAAGCCTTATTGTCTGAAGTTTTTAGAGCTAAGCTTTATCAGCTATTAGAGACCTATCCTGACGTAAACGATAAAGTGATTATCGAAATTAGTGAATACCACTTAAAAAGTCGATTTAATGAGTTTTTGCCGGTAATAAAAGAGTTGCGCCAACACGGCTTTCGTATTTTAGCGGATAAAGTAGGGCAATATATTGTTAATGCACAGTATTTAAAACAGTGTCAAATTTCTTACGTTAAACTGCACCGTAGTATTGTCTTAGATATTAATACTAAGCCTGAAAATCAAATTTTCGTGCAGAGTATGAAGGTGTTATGTGAGCCTCTGGGGATTAATTTGTTTGCCGTTGGGGTAGAAAATGTTGATGAATGGCGCACGTTAATTAAATTAGGTGTTTGTGGTGGCCAAGGTCATTATTTTGATGAACCAGTAGCGCAAATTGCTAACGCCATAGATTAGCGGTTAGTCGGTTTTGTTCAAGTAATCCCTTGATCCCTTGAAGCCCGCCCGTGTGCACTAAAACGATACGGCTTCCTGCTTTAAAGTAGCCTTGTGCAATTAAATCTAATAACGCGAGGATCATTTTTCCTGAATAGACAGGTTCAAAGGTGATGCCTGTAGCTTGGTTAAATTGATAAATATTTTGTTCATCCTCGCGGCTAAATTTTGCATAGCCACCGCGGTGAAATTGAGTTAATAACTGCCAGTTATTATAGGCTTTTGCCTCTGCGGGTAATAAATTTTTAATATGATTAATTAAATAATCGGCTTGTTTTAATACCGCAATGCCGAGCAACTGATGTTGATTGTTATCAGCAGCTATTAATCCCGCTATAGTGCCACCACTTCCTACAGGCACTAATAAACTCTCGTAACTAACTTGTTGAGCAAGTTCGTTAATTAATTCGCCAACACCAGTTAAGGCATGAGGATTACTACCACCTTCCGGGACAATATAATAATCAGGATTATTTTTTTGTAAGGTGAATAAATAATCTTTATCTTCCCTAAGGCGATAGCTTTTTCGATCAACAAATTGACACTGCATCCCCCATTTGCTTGCTTGTGATAAAGTGCTGTTGGCCAAATAATGAGGCTCTCCTCGGACAATGGCTTTAGTCATTAAGCCTTGTTGATAACCGGCATAAGCTAACGCATGCAAGTGATTTGAGTAGGCCCCACCAAAACTTAATACTCCTTGATATCCTTGCGATTTGGCATGAAATAAATTGTATTTTAATTTTCGCCATTTATTTCCTGAAATAACCGGATGAATTAAATCGTCACGTTTTACAAAAACTGTTAAGTCATGTTTAGTGAAAATAGGGTGATTAATTTGCTGTACCGGCGAGATAGGTTTCATAAAATTATTTGTTTTTAATTGCTTATTTATTAATTAATCAGGGAAAAAGCTTGCGTGAACAAAGGAATAACGCATAATAATCTACAGGATAAAATACTTTAAGATGATTGTATCGATAAATGACATTTACAACTAAAGTAAAAATGCTTTTTACTAAAAAGGAAACGCAAAACTTGCTAAGCATTGCATTACGACAAGATGCTGTCTCGTACTGTTTCTCTGCTAATAAAAAAAGTCCAAAACTTAATATTATTCCTGTTTTAGATGACAATCATAACGCAGCATTATCTAATCTTCATAATATCGACGATCTCTCTGCTAATTGTGAGTTGGTGTTATCAGCCAAACATTATCAAATAGTACAAGTTGATAAACCTAATATTCCTGATAATGAATTAATCGCCGCATTGAAGTGGCAAATAAAAGATCTAGTGACTTTTCCAGCAGACGATATGGTGCTTGATTACTTTGACGGCCCGACCTTAGCAAATACTGAAAAACTTAATGTTGTTTGTGGCCAAAAATCAAAGCTGAAAGACATGGTTAATTGCATTCATAAAAGTGATTTAACCTTAGATAAAATCACGACTGAAGAATTTGCCTTTGCTCAGTTGGTCAATGGTAAAGAGGGTGGCCAACTTTTGGTTTGTCAGCAGCCCAATGAAGAAATTTTAATTTTAATTGTTCGCGATAACCGCTTGTTTTCATATCGTCGTTTACGCGGTATGGCAAATATTGCCCAACGAACTCCTGATGAACTTGCGATGGGGCTCATCGATAACTTGAGTATTGAAATTCAAAAATCTATCGACTTTTTCGAGCGCCAGCTTAAGCAGCCGCCAGTTAAAACGATTAATGTATTATTGCCGATTGAACATGAAGCTTTTATCGCGAGAAAGTTATCAGAAAATACCAATGTGCCGGTTGAGTTAATTAATTTACCTGAGCAATATCATAATGAAAGAGCATTTGCTGTTGTGATTGGAAGTATGATGAGTAAGGATAAAACACCGGTAGCTAATGTCATTGAAGAACCGATTATGGAGCCGCAAGTATGAATGGCGAGCAATTAACCGGTAAGTACAGTGTTAATTTATTACAAGCAGAATTATTACCTGAACAGCCAAAAGTTACCCTTAATCGTATGGTCTTAGTTTGGGGTTTGGTCTTAATTGCTATGCTGGCATGGAGCCAATATAGTTTGCATGTCTTTAAGATCAGCGAACAACGTTTAGCTAAATTAAATGTAGAGCATAAAAATAACACAGCGCTAATGGCCGATTTAAAAACGGAAATACAAAATCGTAAAAAAGATGTCGCCTTAGAGGCTAAATTAGCAACGTTAAAACTGGTAATGCGTAATAAACAAGCATTACATGCTAGATTGACGGATCCTAAACAAACCTATGTTGCCGGTTTTGCTAATTCAATGACGGAATTGTCTAAATATCATCATAAAGATATTAGTTTGCAGCAGGTAGTTATTGATCAAAATGAAATGCTTTTTTCCGGTTTAGCAAAAAATCCTGAAGCGGTACCTCAGTGGTTGTCAGGTTTTGAGCAATCTGAATTGTTATCGGGTAAACACTTTAAAAACTTTCAGTTAACTGAAAATGAAAATAAAATTACCGCCTTTACTATCGGCTCTACTTTCGAAAGTAAATTAAAAAAGAGCGCTAACTAATGAAACAACAATGGCAACAACTGAGTGATAAATTTTTAAAGCTGTCATCGCGTGAAATGTTACTGATTTTTATCAGTGGGCTAGTGTTATTTTTTATGGTGCCGTTTACGTTAATGGTTGAAGGTAATTTAATTAACACTAAAGAAAATACGCGGAAAATAGCAAAGTTAACACAGAGTAACAAAGACTTAACTCAGAATATTAATGAATTAACGAAAGCGTTAACGCTTGACCCGAATCAGGTAATTAAAGAGCAAATCGCTAATTTAGAGCAGCGTTTAACAAAAGTTGATGAACAATTATTAACCTTGACGGAAGAGTTAATTAATCCAATAGAAATGCGCCAAGCGTTAATACAATTATTAAAATTACAACAAGGCGTTTCGTTATTATCGTTTAAGGTGCTACCTGCTAAACCTCTATTGTTTACCGCTCAAAAAGAGCCGAATAGTGATATTAATGGTGTTAATTCGGCAACTGCGGAAACAGAACAATTTGCCTCAGGTTTATATCGCCATGGTATTCAGATCAAGCTGAGTGGCAAATACTTTCAATTACGTGATTACTTGCAGCAATTGGAAGACTTACCTTGGAAGTTTTTTTGGCATGATTTTAATTATCAATTAATAGAATACCCAAAAAGTGAACTTAACATTGAAATTTACAGCTTAAGTACAAATCAGGAGTTTGTTGGTGTTTAAATATTTCATCTTAACAGCCCTGTTAGTAACTGGGTTTTCAATGGCCGCAACAGATCCTACTCAACCTTTTGGTCGTGCAGTAATGGGCTCGGCACCGGTTGAAAAAATTAATCAAATGAAATTGGAATCAATCATTCATGGTAATGGTGTTCATACTGTTATTATCAATGGCAAATTATTAAAAGTAGGCGACTACATAGGTGACTTTAAATTGGTTGCTGTTAACGATAAAAGCGTGGTTTTACGTTCAGAAGATGAGCGAAAAAAATTACATATATTTTCCGAATTAACCGCTAAGTAAAAGATATTAAACATGAATTTTATTAATAATAAGCAGATCAAACTTTATTTATGTTCACTAGCATTAATGTTAGTTGGTTGCCAAACTTCACCGGAAGCACCTACTGAAATTAACAAGGTTTTGGATGATGCTATCGCATCAAACGCAGCTAAAAAACCAACGCCACTAGCAAAAATTCCAGCAGCGGTGCAGCAAGATCTCGTACAGCATAGCTTAAAACAAGCACGTCATGGTTTGTTATCTGAAAAACGCTTAGAGGTGTCAGCTAGTAACATTGCCGCGAAAAACTTTTTTGCCGCGATTGTTGAAGACTCACCTTATAGCGTTATAGTTCATCCTGATGTTAGTGGTGATATTACTTTAAATTTAAAAGAAGTTACGGTCGAAGAAACCCTCGATGCCGTTCAAGCCTTATATGGTTATGATATTCGCCGTAATGGTCGTGTTATTCAAGTTTACCCTGCTGGTATTCGTACCGAAACTATTCCATTAAATTATTTGTTTATTAAACGCTTTGGTTTATCTAGCACCTCAATCAATTCAGGTGGTGTCTCAGAAAATGATCCTAATAGTGGTGGCAATAGCAATAATTCCAATAATAACAGTCAAAGCCGTAACAACTCAGGCAATAGTGGCCAAGATAGCCAACAAGGTAATAGTGGTATTAATATTTATACTGAGAATCAATCTGATTTTTGGACCGAATTAAAAGAGACTTTAGAAGCCTTAATTGGTACGGATGAAGGGCGTGCTGTGGTTGTTTCTCCGCAAGCAGGTTTAGTCACCGTAAAAGCATTGCCGCATGAAATCAAAGCAATTAAAAGCTTTCTGAATGACTCTCAAGAACATTTACGTCGCCAAGTGATCATTGAAGCTAAAATTATTGAAGTGACGCTCAACGATGATTACCAGCAAGGGATCCGTTGGGACCAAGTGATTAGTAATATTGATAGCACAAATTTACTTTTTCAAACAAGCGGAGGTATTACGGGGAATGCCATTTCTGCTGCAATTGGTGGTGAAAGTACATTAACCATCAACAATGCTGACTTTAATAGCGTTATTTCATTGTTGCAAACTCAAGGTAATGTGCAAGTGCTTTCTAGCCCACGTATTACTGCAACAAATAATCAAAAAGCGGTGATAAAAGTAGGCCAAGATGAATACTTTGTTACTGAAGTTTCAAGTACAACGACAACCGGAACATCAACAACAACAACGCCTGAAATTCAGTTAACGCCGTTTTTCTCTGGTATTGCTTTAGATGTAACACCTCAAATTAATGGCAATGGTGAAGTTATTTTACATGTTCACCCGTCAGTCACGGTAACAGCGGAACAAGTAAAACAAATTCGTTTAAATAATGAAGATATTATTTTACCACTTGCGCAATCAAGTGTGCGTGAGTCAGACACCATTATTCGTGCTCACTCTGGTGAAATTGTTGTGCTAGGCGGTTTAATTGAAAGCCGTAAAACCGATAAAGAATCAAAAACGCCCTTGTTAGGCGATATTCCATTTTTAGGTGAGTTATTTAAAAGTAAAAGCCAAACCACGCAAAAAAGTGAGTTAGTGATCATGCTCAAGCCGATTGTTACTGGTCAAGATGCTTGGCAGGAGCAATTACAAGATGCGCGTAACTTGTTAAAACAATGGTTTCCGGAAGAGCAATAATTAACACATTAAACTTAACTATGCATTTATAACGTATGTACCTTTACCATTTTGGCTTAACCGAACTACCGTTTACGTTAACACCAAATACGAGCTTCTTTTTAGGCTTACAGCCGCATAACGAAGCGTTAGCTGTGTTATTAACCGCGTTAAAAACCGGTGAAGGTTTTATTAAAGTTGTCGGAGAAGTGGGTACGGGTAAAACCTTATTGTGCCGGAAATTATTAAACGAAATACCGGCACATTTTGTTACGGCGTATATCCCTAATCCTTACTTAAACCCTGATGAATTACGTCGTGCAGTGGCCAGTGAATTAGGGGTTAAACAAGCACAACGGATGTCGAGCCAGTTGTTAACACAACGTATTCAAGAGCGTTTATTAACACTGCATGGCGAAGGACATTCGGTGGTGGTGATTTTAGATGAAGCACAGGCTTTACCTGAAGATAGTTTAGAGGCGCTTCGTTTATTTACTAATTTAGAAACCGAAAGTCGAAAATTATTGCAGGTGGTGCTTTTTGCTCAGCCTGAATTAGATGTTCGTTTAGCCGAGCAAAAATTTAGACAACTGCGCCAACGCATTACTTTTTCATATCAACTACGGGTAATGACCGCCGCTGAAGTTGAGCATTATGTCAGTCATCGTTTATACGTAGCCGGTTATAAAGGACCTGCTTTATTTAGCAGTCAATTAGCTAAAAAAATCGCCAAAGCTAGTCGAGGTGTTCCTCGTTTGGTGAATATACTGTGCCACAAAATGTTGATGCTAAGTTATGGTGAAGGTAGTTATCAAATTACCAATAAGCACTTATTGTTAGCCACTAAAGATACTGAAGACAGTATTATGCCAAAACCTTGGTTAATGCCTGTGGTTATTTTGGCCTTGTTTGGTCTTGTAGGTTTAACGTTATTTTTGGTAACGGGTTATATTTCATTTGGAGCAAAAGTGTGAGTGTTATCAATCAAATGTTAAAAGACTTAGACAGTCGAACAGCTGAGCAACATGGCACCGCTTCGCGTCCGTATATCCCAGAGCAAGCAAAATCGTCTACAAAAGTCGTTATATTAACGGTATTCACTATGTTGTGTTTAACCGTGTTGGCATTTTTCGTTTGGCAAATGTATCAAGAAAACCAAGCGCTTAAACAGCAAGCCGAACAAGCAATTTCAACTACCATGGCGGTTAAATCTGTTTCTGAGCAAGCAGCTGATCAGCCGAACAGCAGTCAACCAGCAGCGCAAGTTTCAGAAAGTAACCTTCGCACGCAAGCTAGTGGCATGGCCAATGAAACTAAGTCGCAACCGTTAACTGAGGCACAACCTACCCAATTAATACCTGAACCAGAGTTTGCGGCGTCACAAACACTGAAACAAGCAGAAGTTAACTATCAAGATCACAAAGCAGAAACAATCGCTGATCATGGTCATCAGCATCATGTTTTGCCAAAGCAGCAAACTTTATCGGCACCACCTTTAACTAAGGTTAATCAACAGTCGTTTGAAACTGTAGCGGTCAATAATACGGAACCTGCTGCCAAAAAAACTTCTAGTTTAACTATATCTCGTAAACAAATGTCGCCAACAGCATTAGCTAGCCAAAAAATGAATAAGGCTGAACGGGCGTTAGCAGATAATGAAATTGAACAAGCTGAAGCGCTATTTGAAGAAATTATTATGTTAACACCAGATAATGCGACAGCACGTAAGCAACTCGCCGCGTTATGGTTTGGTCGCAAGTCGTATCAACCAGCGTTAAACTTATTACAAACAGGCATTGATTTAGATTCTACTAATCAAGAGTTTCGCTTAATGAAAGCGCGTATATACTTAACAGTAGGTCAAGTTGATAAAGCTTATGATGTCTTAAGTGTTTTACGCGATGTTGAAGATATTGAATACCAATCGTTATTAGCGAATGCCGCTCAACAAATAGGTAACCATAGCGCAGCAGCAAAGGCCTATGTAACCTTAGTGCAGCTAGCACCACAAAATGCGCGTTATTGGTTAGGTTTAGCTATTGCTTATGACAGTAATAGTCAATTCAGTGAGGCAATAAGTGCTTATAACAGCGCCATAAACCAAGGTGGTTTATCAAGTAGCGCTATCGCATTTGCTAAGCAACGAATGGAAGAGTTAGGAGAATAATCATGGCAGCACCAAAACTAAAAATGCGTCTGGGTGATTTATTAGTGCATGAGCATATCATTAGCAATGAACAGCTGATGCAAGCGCTGAATAGTCAAAAAACCACGGGACGAAAATTAGGGGATACTTTAATAGAGCTTGGCCATATAGGTGAGCGTCAATTATTAGAGTTTTTAGCCCAACAACTTGATGTGCCTTTCCTTGATATTCGACAGCGTCGTATTCCTGGTGAAGTTGCTAGCTTATTATCGGAAATACATGCCCGTCGATTACGAGCCTTAATCATTGAAGATAATGGCGATTCAGTTTTGATTGGGATGAGTGATCCTGCAGATTTAAATGCTCTTGATCAGTTAGAAAATTTATTAGCTCCAAAGCGTATTCAATTGGCTGTTGTCATGGAATCGCAACTGTTTGATGCCTTTGACAGTTTATATCGCCGTACTGCAGATATTGAATCGTTTGCTAGCCAGTTAGAAGATGAATACGAGCAAACCAGTGATTTTGATTTAGGTTCAACCTTTTTAGATGACGGTGGCGATGCAACGGTTGGTAAATTGTTGCAGTCAGTATTTGAAGATGCCGTACAAATGCGGGCGTCAGATGTGCATATTGAACCGGATGAAAACACGTTACGCATTCGTCAGCGTATTGATGGTGTTTTACAAGAAAATGTTTTAAAAGAAAATAAAATAGCTTCGGCTATGGTTTTACGGTTAAAACTGATGGCTGGTTTAGATATTTCAGAAAAGCGTTTACCACAAGATGGTCGTTTTAACTTAAATATTAAAGGCCATAATATTGATGTCCGTATGTCAACCATGCCCGTTCAGCATGGTGAATCTGTGGTTATGCGTTTGCTTGACCAATCAGCAGGTTTATTATCGTTAGATGAAACAGGGATGCCGAGTGACTTAGTGGCACGGTTACGGGCTCAAATTTCTCGGCCACATGGCATGGTGTTAGTGACTGGCCCAACAGGTAGCGGTAAAACCACGACACTTTATGCTGCCTTAAGTGAATTAAATCAATCAACTAAAAAAATTATCACGGCCGAAGATCCGGTTGAGTATCGGTTATCACGCATTAACCAAGTACAAATTAATAGTAAAATAAACTTAACGTTTTCAAGCATTTTAAGAACGGCATTACGGCAAGATCCCGATATTATCATGGTGGGTGAGATGCGTGACCAAGAAACCGTTGAAATTGGCTTACGAGGTGCATTAACTGGTCACTTAGTATTATCAACTCTGCATACTAACGATGCTATTACTAGTGCCTTACGTTTGATTGATATGGGAGCGGCTGGCTTTTTAGTAGGGAGCTCACTACGTGCAATTATTGCCCAACGTTTGGTACGCAGAATATGTGATAGTTGCCGAGAAAGTTATCAACCGGATAACCAAGAAAAACTTTGGTTAAACCATCTCGTGGGTGAAGCATCAGCTACGGCAAGTTTTGAACATGGTAAAGGTTGTCAAAGTTGTAACTATACTGGCTATCGCGGCCGGATTGGTGTTTTTGAATTATTAGAAATGAATGAAGCTATGATGTCAGCCTTAAAACGTGATGACCCCGAAGCTTTCACTGAACTTGCTAAAGCTAATCCTGGCTTTCGCTCATTAGCGTTAGCGGCTTATGATTATGCGCTGGCCGGTATAACGAGTGTTGAAGAAGTGCTACGTTTGGTGGAATCGGTCGAAATTACAGGTGATAATTAACCATGCCAGCATTTAATTATATCGGGCGAGATAGTACAGGAGCACAAATAAAAGGTTCGCTTGATGGTAGTGATGAACATGCCATTGCCGAGCAGTTAAGCCGTCAACGTATTATCCCTATTTCAATTGAAGCTAAAAAAGTGGTAACTAGCCAAAATGTTGGCGATATTGATATTGCTGATTTATTGGGTTTTTCAGCGGTAAAGCTAGATGAACTGATTGTTTTTTGTCGGCAAATGTACGCGTTAATGAAATCGGGCGTCCCTATATTACGGGCAATTAATGGCCTTGCCGAATCGGCTAACTCGCCAAAACTAAAAGCTGCATTGGAAGAGGTCGGTAGTCATTTAGAAGGGGGCTTTAGCTTATCTTCGGCGATGAATCAACACCCGAAAATTTTTCCACCGTTATTTATTTCCTTGATTCATGTTGGTGAAAATACCGGTCAACTTGATGGCGCATTTTTAAAGCTCGCTAGTTATTTTGAGCGTGAACAAGAAACTCGAAAGCGAATAAAGTCAGCGCTGCGTTATCCAACCTTAGTTATGATTTTTCTAGCGGCGGCTATGGTGATCTTAAATATTTTTGTTATCCCTATGTTTTCTGGCCTATTTGCCCGTTTAGGTGCTGACTTGCCCTTTGCCACGCAATTGTTAATTTCTAGCTCAAACTTTTTTATTAACTATTGGCCGCATATGTTAGTAGCAAGTTTAGCGTTATTTTTTGGTCTAAGAAATTACTTAAAAACGGCACAGGGTAAATATCGTTGGGATCGGTTAAAAATCAAATTACCGATTGTCGGGAGTGTTATTGAACGGTCAATTTTATCGCGTTTTTCTCACAGTTTTGCCATTGTCTTAAAAGCTGGCGTACCAATGACAACGGGGTTAACGTTAGTGGCCGACGCTGTTGATAATGACTATATGGCCGAAAAAATTCTTGCCATGCGCAGTGGTATCGAAAGTGGCGATAGTTTATTGCGTTCGTCTGCTAATAGTCAGTTATTTACGCCTTTGGTATTGCAGATGATCGCCGTAGGTGAAGAAACCGGGCGGGTTGATGAATTATTGCAAGAAGTGGGTGATTATTACGAACGAGAAGTTGATTATGACCTAAGTATGCTAACAGCACGTATTGAACCTATAATGATAGTTATTGTTGCTAGTATGGTACTACTATTAGCTTTAGGTATCTTTACCCCAATGTGGGATATGGCATCAGCAATGCAAGGTAAATAGGCTCGTTATAATATGACAACCGGCAGCTATGGTGATTTAACTTTAAACAAAGTCTTGATTGTTATGATATTGCTGGCAATCTTAATGACGGTATTTTTATCTTATTATTTTAAACAAGAAAAAGAGATAGCAACGGCTGCATTAAAGGCGGTTGCTGCTAACTTTATCAGTCAAATAACTGTGGTGCGTAGCCAGTGGTTAATGGATAAAAAGCCAAAACAAGTTAACATTGAAATAAAAGAGAACAATACTGTCATTAAAAAGGTTGTAGCGGTCAACCAGCAAGGCTGGATAGATTCAAATCATGAAACTAATGCCTGCGAGGAGATTTGGTTAATGGTTATGGATAGGCCACTAGCATTTTTTAATATGCCCATTGGGGCGGTGAATGTTATCGATATGCGAGAAAATACCGATAAATTTGCAGGTAGACAGTGCCGTTATACGGTAAAAAATGGCGATTATTTTGAATACAACAGTGTGAACGGACAGGTTTCAAAGGTTTATAATAAGAATAATTTGTAATTTTCGCTATTTTGTCAGTGACTTATTTAATAATTCATTGCTAGAATGAGTTAATTATCTAAATTAAAATTAGATTTGAGGTGAACATGAAAAAGCAAACAGGTTTTACGCTAATTGAATTAGTGGTTGTTGTGGTGATTTTAGGCTTGTTAGCAGTAACAGCTATACCTAAGTATTTAGATTTAACTGATCAAGCACAGCAAGCGAATATTGAAGGTATGGCGGGCGGTTTTGCCACAGCTATTTCGTTAGCAAGAGCGCAGTGGGAAGCCGAAGGACGACCAAATGATGGCACTAATAACTTAGTTAATTATGACGGTACTGTGCTAATGCTAACCAATGAAAATAACAATACCGGCAGTGGTTCTATTCGCCCAGGTTATGTTGTTGGTTTAACTGATGGTTCTGGCTTAGGAGTGGGCTTTGATGAAGCTAACTGTGTTGAAATATGGCAAAATATTTTACAACAGCCGCCGATAGTTTCATCTTCAATTACTGATGTAAACGACGATGATGAAAATATTCAATATTTTGTTGATACGGCTACAGGTGGTAATGCAGGAAATAGTATTTGTGTCTATTATTTAAAAGAAACCTTAAATAGAGGCAATAATGGGGATTTTGAAAGCCCTGATGGCAATGTTAATGTCGGTAATAACTTTAGTTACGATCCCTCAAATAGCTCAGTAGCTATTACTATTAACAACTAGTACAGATAAATAAAACGAATTAATAATTTTTAGTATCAGCATTAAAGGAATACAAATGAAAAGCATTAAAAAACAATCAGGTTTCACCTTAATTGAATTAGTAGTGGTTATTGTTATTTTAGGTATTTTAGCGGCAACGGCAGCTCCTAAATTTATTAACTTACAAGATGATGCAAAAACTGCAACGTTAGAAGCGGTGCAAGCGTCAATGCAAAGTGCAGCCACTTTAGTTTATAGTAAATCACTTATTGCAGGTAATGAAACCAAGGAAGATGATACAGTATTTGTAAATGGCAGCGCTTTAAATATACAGTATGGTTATCCAGTTTCTGATGCAACAAATGGCGCAACTGTTTGGGGAGCGTTATTAGATACGGCAGAGGACTTTACAATAGCTCAAATTACTTTTACTGCGGCAGCAGCTAACGCTGGTGTTTATGTTGTTGTTTACCCTAAAGGCGGCACAGCTCCTGCCGCAGATAAATTTCCAGCTGATATAAGCAGTCCAGCAAGTGGAGATAGCACCTGTTTTGCTTTTTACAAAGAAGCTACTGCTTCAGGAGCTAAACCAACTTTTGGCGTGGTAAATTGCCTTTAATAAAGTAATTAGTATTTTGTTTAATATTAACCTTATTTTATTTTAAGAAAAGGAGAGCTTTGCTCTCCTTTTTTATCAGTAGAATGTTATGAAAAAACATCAAGCCGGCTTTACTTTAGTTGAACTTGTTACCGTGATTATCATTATTGGTATTCTAGCGGTAAATGTTTTGCCTAAATTTTCTGGCTCAAGCAGCTTTGAAGCTTATAGCTACCGTGTACAGTTAATTTCTGCTTTACGATTAACTCAGCAGCGCGCCATGCAGCAAACCAATAGTGCCACTAATTATTGTCATCAAATTGTTTTTGACGATGAAAAAAGTCGTTATGGTGTACCTGATCGAACAGATTGTTCTATTATTGCTTTTCCAAGTAATTGGCAGCCAGATGCAAGTGGTTTAGTGGTAGAAGATAAGCATCAAGTTAGTTTCAGTATTGCTGGTAAAACTAACCCTAGTCGTGTCCGGTTTGATAGCATGGGGCGGCCGTTAGAAGATTGCGTTGGCGGTTGCATTATTAACGTGATTGGCAATGATGAAACAGTGATGATTGAAATAGAATCTGAGGGTTATATTCATGCCCGTTAAATTATCTTTTATTCGAGCTAAAAGCGCCTCCTCAAAAGTTACTGGTTTTACTCTAATTGAGATTATTATTGGGATTGTCGTTTTTGCTATTTCGTTAGCGGTGATCATACCTTACTTAGCGCCAGCAGAAGAAAATAGCGCCGATCAAATTCATCAAATTAAAGCTGCACAATTAGCCCAAGCTTTAATGGATGACATTATGAGCCGTGCTTTTGATGAAAACTCAGATATGGCGGGCGGTTTATTGCGTTGTGACGAAGACCAAGACGATAGTGGCAGCGTTGAAGCCGATGAAAGATGCTCTACGGTTATGGGGCCCGATAGTGGGGAAACTTCAAGAAGTTTATTTGATGATGTTGATGACTTTAATAATTACGGTCAAACAATTACCGCAAGCACCACGACAGATGGCAATTTAGATAGTAGTTATCAGAATTTTACCATCAATGTTACGGTTGATTATGATGGTCGTATTGAGGTGAGGTTAGCTAAACGGTTAGCCAAACGTATTACCATAGTGGTGACTACGCCATTAGGAACAGAAATAGCGTTTAGCGTTTATAAAACCAATTTTTAAACTGTATAAACAGCCTATAATTAAGCGTTGTCATTTAAGGTGTTTGATAAAATAAATGTGTAAGTTCATAAAACCACAACAAGGTTTTACCTTGATAGAAATGATCACGGTTATTGTGCTGCTTGGTGTAATCTCTGTTGGTATTAGCAGTTTTTTTAATTTTGCGGCGCAAACTTTTGTTAATACCAGTGAACGTGATCAATTAATTAGCAGCGCACGTTTTTCGGTAGAACGACTTAACCGAGAACTAAGAAGTGCTCTGCCTAATAGTGCGCGGGTTTTTAATATTTCAGGTGCGCACTGTTTAGAATTTGTCCCAATTGTGGCAACGTCCACTTACCTTGATTTATCAAATGTTAATCCAGTAGATGAAATTAAGGTGATTGAATTTAATAAAATTAACCAGCAACCACAACAAGCCTATGATTGTGTTTCTTGTAATGACAATCTTATTATTTACCCGCTCTCAAATGGTGATGTTTATGCAGATCCAGAACAAGCATCAGGGCAATTGTTTTCCTTATTGAGTGTTGATAAAACCACGTCAGGCAACCCAGATATTTGGTTGCTTAAACTAGCTAATACGGTAACCATAGAACAGCTTTCACCGACAGATCGATTTTATGTTGTTAATCAAGCTGTTCGGTATTGTGAAGATAGTGGTGAATTATGGCGAGTAACTGACTATGATTTATCGGCACAATTAACTACAAGTACTTTCCCTACAGGGAGCACAAAAGCATTGATGGCTGAAGATGTTGTAGCAGACTTTATAGTAAATGATGCAACACTTACTCGGAATAGCGTAGTACAAGTTAATTTAACTTTTACTCGACCATCAGATGATGGTGAAAGCGTTACTTTCAATCATGAGATTCATATTAGAAATACACCTTAAACAAGAACGCTATCAAATATTGCTTAATCAGCTAGATAGCGTTATTTTTGACTAGGCACTTATTGAAATTAGCGTATCAAAAGAAGTTATAAACTATGTCTTATCAGCCACTGCAAGTTAAAAAAATAAAGCAACGGACAAAAATACGAGGCTCAGCGCTGTTAGTGGCACTGTTTGTCATCATTATAATGACCTTGTTAGGTGGCGCTATTTTAAAAATGCAAATGACCAGCAGTGAAACCATTGCACAAGAAGTATTAGGGACAAGAGCTTTAGCGGCAGCCCGTACTGGCATGCAAATAAAATTGTATAAATTGTTACCGTTAGATTTAGGAATAAGCTCGGGCAGTTCAAATAATTGTACTAATTCAACGTATAGCCAGCTAACAAATATTAGTGGTTTACAACAATGCAAGGCAATTGTCACTTGTGAAAATTATGCCAATCATGATGGTGTTGCATATTACCGAGTGGTTAGTACTGGAGAGTGTGGTTCAGGTACGATGGCAAATGATAGTAAAGATATTGTTTTAAGTAGTCGTACCATTCAAGTTGAAGCGAGACGTTTATGATCACCCGCCTATGTATCGCTTTAGTTAGCAGTTTACTGGTTTTAAGCGCGAATGCTTCACAGTGCCGTGATATTTTTTCTGGTGATATAAGCTTTGCAGTGAATGGGTTACCTCTCGTAGAAGCAAGTAACCGTTGTAATGATGGTACTTGTTCACCTATTTCAACGTTCGAAAAACCGTTAACTTTGCCAGACGTTAATCCAAATGGTGCTTTTACATCAACAGCGATAGCGGGTGGGCAAACCTATGAACATACTATATGGGACTTGCCTGAAGGTTCGGTGGTTAGGTATACCGATGCGGGCACAGCGATATTACTGTTCAGTGGCAACTTAAATATTCCCGCTAATACAGTTGTTAATAAAGATGGTGATGCCGCTGATGTATTAATGGTTGTTTATGGCGCACTGACTATTGGTGATAATGCTGAGGTTAATGCTTATATTTATTCTGTTGGTGGCGCGACATTAGGCCAGAATGTGACCTTTACTGGCGCAATTTCCACTGAAGGTGGCTTAAAAGCAGATGTGAATGGTCAATATTACTTTGAACCGAGTAACGTTAACCATATTGATTCTCGTGGTTTTTGTGAAACTACACCGGTAAATATTCCTATTTCATGTACCAGTGATTTGCCTGCTTTGGCATATTCAGATGATTTTTCAACAACGAATAACAATTGGCAAAGTTATAATTTAGACCGAAGTATTAATCATTGGACTAAAGGGGCAATTGCTAATTCAAATGGTGAAAGTCAAATAATGGCTTGGCAAGTAGCGAATGAGCAATTGACACTTGTTGGCCCAACAACTGCCAACGGTGATAATGAATTTGGTTTTTTAGGCTTCGAACCTGAGTACACTCTGACTGATACCGCGACTATTGATGAATACGCGGTATTTGTTGATATTAATGCGAATAAATCTAATGTTAATAATGATGTTGGTATTATTTTTGGTTATCAAAATACAGAAAATTATTATTTAGTGAGGTGGGCAAAATTTGGTATTGGCTATCGAGATAATAGTAGTTTTCCCGGTCATTATCGTCGCTTAGAGTTGATCAAAGTAGTTGCTGGTGAGGTTGAAGTTTTAGCGTATCAGGGTGATTTTGATGCCAATGATCCTTTTAATTTAGGTGTTGTTGTTAACAACTTAGGAACCGCGATTTGTGTTAATCAACAAGAACTATTATATGCAGCGGGTGAGCAACCATTATTAAATCAAAGTGGTTTATATTCATATGATAATGACGATGGCATTGTTATTGATAATTTTGAAGCACGTTATACTAAAGTTAGCTTACCTGCTGTAGTAGCCCAGTATTCGTTTGAACAAAGTAGTTTTAGTGGTGGTATTACCGACTCTAGCGGTAATAATTATCATGGTGAAAATCAAGGGGGAGTTGTAACCTCTTCAGGTAAATATTGTTCAGCATTTGATCCTAATGGCAGTAATACGAGCACGGATACTGGTAATGCTTTTGATACCGGTGTTGATGTAGACCAAGATATAGGCACAAAAGGAACCGTGAGTTTCTGGTTTAATAGCGATATAGACTGGAATGATGAGAATGAACGTGTGTTATTTGATGGTACCCATAAAGATGCGACAGGGGTTAGTGATAAATACTTTACGTTTGAAATTATGGCATCAGGCGGGCTCAAATTTGCGTTTGAAGATTCAAGAGATGCTGACTTCCGATTACAAGAAACAAATATTCCTGCACGCGCGAAAGACGTTTGGTATTACCTTACCGTAGCTTGGGATTATGAAAATGATAGCTTTGATATTTATGTTGATGGCGAACTAATTACTTATAGTACTTTCCCTAATACGATTAATACTAATGGTCAAATTTCAGGTTTAGGTAACCTGATTATTGGTGATAATGCCGCCAAAGGGTATTCAGGTAATAATAACCTTACTTTACCTTCTCACATTTCTGCTCGAGGAAAGTTTGATGAAGTCAGGGTTTATAATCAAGTATTGACACAAGCTGAAATAAAATCGGCGATGAATGAAAATGATTGTGAGGTAGTCGAGCTAAATTACTGCGCTACCACTTTTGTTGATGCTGTTACGAGTCATAGCTCTGGCGATTATATTGATTTTGAGGGCGAGGTGAAAATTAATAATAACCCCGATAACTTGTTAGCGAGTAGTTCACTTCTAGGGGATACTGCTGCTTGTGATCCTTATGGTGATTGTAGTCGTGATAGTAATGGAGCGACACAAACGTTAGATTTGGGCGATTTTCAGCCAACCAGTAGCTCAATAGATTATAGTGTTGGCCATTGGGATGGTGGCACTAAAATTGATACCTGTATTATTGGTGAAGCTAATCCAAATAGAGAGCCATACACTAAATGTGTTGGTAATGATCAAACCGGAAATGAATTTGATGAGGTAACAGTAGGATATCAAAGTACCTTATACTTTAGTGCTAATCATGATAGTTATAAAATTTCTACCTTAAGTATCGAAGAGCAATCTAAGGTTTATTTAGCCCCAGGTGATTATTGGATTGATAAATTAACCGTTGCTTATCAAACTGAGTTGATTGTTAATGGCGATGGTGTTGTTAGGCTATTTGTTAATGATTCAACATCTAAAATTAATAATGAGGTTAAAGTAAACGAAGGGGGACAAGCAAACAATTTTATTATTTATGCTTATGGTGATCTTGCTATTGATTATAAAGCGGAACTTAATGCCTTGGTTTATTCTCAAGAACAACTAACGTTAGATAATGAGGTTGTTATTACAGGTGCGGCTTCTGCGAATATTCTAATAGTAAATTATAAAAGTGAAATTAATTATAGTTGCCAGAGTAATAGTGCGGTTATTGATCATTTTTTAATTGAGCATGATGGTCGAGGACTAACCTGTGAAGCTGAAGCTATAACACTAAAAGCGTGTGCTAACAGTGATTGTTCTTCTTTAGTTGAAAATAGTAATGCTTCGGTAACACTGACGGTTAATGAACAGACGTTAACAAACTCAACTTTTGATATTGATGATACTGGTGAATCTACTTTTATTTTTAATCATACCTCTGTTGGTGACGTTACGTTTGCTTTAAACCAAGGATATGCTTGTGCTAATGGTACTTCAACAAGTTGCGTAATGACCTTTGCGGATGCGGAGCTCAAGTTTTTTTCAAATAATACCGCAGGTATCGTCAATCAATTATCGGGAAAAAATTCTAATCAAGGATTTGGTGCTGCCGATCTTGAACTTAAAGCATTACAACGAAATACCACTACCGGAGCTTGTGAAGCTGTGGTGGTTGATAATCAATATTTTGACATTGCAGCTCAATGTAATCTTTCCACCGGTTGTAGTGAAGATATAACCATTAATAACTCAAAGATCACACCGTCAGAGAATATTAATTATCAAGCTATGGATATAGGCTTTAATAATGAAGGTGTGGCTGACTTTTGGCTAAACTACCCAGATGCCGGTAAATTAACTTTTTATGCGCGCTATAACATTCCTGTAGATGGTTCGCCCTCAGGTGTATATATTAGTGGTGAATCATCATTTATTGTTCGACCTTTTGGTTTTGATGTTGCTGTTGCCGGTAACCCAAAAGCTGAAAAAGCCAGCGGCAATAAATTTATTGCTGCGGGTGAGGCATTTACGGTGACATTAACCGCGAAACAATGGCAAGCGGCAGACGATATTAATAATGACGGGATTCCTGATAATGGGGCAGACCTGAGTAATAATGATAATGTGACCAATTTTTCAGGGGAAAGTGCCGTGCTAACACATAGCTTAGTAAGGCCGATTGGGGGAAATCTTGGTACATTATCAAATGGTAATTTTGATAACTTTGTTACCCCATCACAAAGTAAAAGTATGACCTGGAATGAGGTTGGTATTATCCGGTTGGATGCTAGTTTAACGGATAATGATTATTTAGGTGCTGGCGATGTTCAAGGGAACCTCCCTTTTGTTGGTCGTTTTACACCGGCACATTACAAGCAAACGGTTGAAGAGCATGGTGTTTTAATCGGAGAATGTGGTACTTGGGCTTATACCGGGCAAAAAGATGCGGCCACTCAATTATCTGGTGCCATCACATATAGCCAGCAACCGGAATTAATTATTACCGCATATGCAAGTAACGGGAGCGATATTACTAAAAACTTTACCTTAGGTAGTACAGCGGAAGATAACTTTAACAAGCTGTCGGTAGCCGGCGTTGTGTTAGCTGATGGCGTTAATAACGATGGTATTCTTAATGATAAAAATCAGCTAGGTAAAAACCAGACAGATTTAGTTACTGTGTCTGCTAATTGGGCAACGGCAACTTTAGCTAATCATGACGAACAAGGAAGCTTGCGCTATACCTTTAGTGATTTTGACCATTACACTTATATTAAAAATGCGAATAGTGAAGTAGCACCATTTACTGCGGAAATTCCTTTGCTAGTTGAGTCAATCACCGACAGTGATGGTATTACCCAAGGTGGTGATGCTAGCGATTTAATAGAAGCTACCGCCACAGGGGTGGAAATGCGTTTTGCTAGGTTATTAATGAAAAATAGCTATGGCCCTGAAACACTTCCGCAATCAATTCCTATGCAAGTAGAATTTCTAGCAGATAGTGGCGAATATAGCGTTAATACCCAAGATAACTGTACTGTCATTGCCACGGATAATAATGAAATGACAGTGACGGATATTAATTTAGGGGGAACTCTGCCGACGATAGCAGAAGCTAGTCAAACACTAGAGTCTGGTGCGGTTTCTTTTCTATTAACGCCACAGTCAAGCAATCGTGGTAGTGTTAAGCTTGAGTATAACGCTTTCCCTTGGTTAGATTATGATTGGAATGGTGATGGTGCCTTTGATAATAATCCAACCGCTATTGCGACCTTTGGTTTATATCGTGGTAATGATCGTATTATTCAGTGGCGCGAAATAAGTCCATAAGGTTTAGGGGCTGTTAATAATTTAGCTGAGAGATAAAATCGTTTTAATCAAGGCTAAATTATGTCGTTTAGTCATCTAAGCCAATAATTTTAACGCTCACAAAAGCGATTTTAGCCTCAGTCCACAGGGCAATGGCTATTTGTTGCTTACATGGATGAAAGTACCTAGCTTGAGCAAGATGCGGAAACTGTGAGCAGTGTTTACATAGAGTCGCTAAGCTACACATTGCTCGTCGTGATTAAAACGGTTTACTATCTTTAAATAACTGAACAAACTTTAAATAACCGAAAAAATTCAACCGCGAAAGTTCAACAGGCCTGAGCTTTATCATTAATTTCGCTTTTTTATACGAATATTTATATCTATTCATCATTTAGCATGAAAAAAATCACTTTTTTCATGTTTTTTTACATTAGGCATATTACATCTACTTGATACTGAGTTATGATTGCCTGATATAAAGTATTATCACATCTTGTTATGCAGAATTAGTAGAGAAATAATTCATCTACTGATCGGGTAAAGGACACTTCAAACTTATGTTTAAGAAATTACGCGGTATGTTTTCTAACGATTTATCAATCGATTTAGGAACAGCAAATACACTTATTTATGTTAAAGACCAAGGCATTGTGCTTAACGAGCCTTCGGTTGTTGCGATCAGACAAGATCGTTCAGGTGGTTCGAAAAGTGTTGCTGCTGTTGGTACGGCGGCGAAACAAATGTTAGGTAGAACACCCGGCAATATTGAAGCCATTCGTCCAATGAAAGATGGGGTGATTGCTAACTTTTTTGTGACTGAAAAAATGCTGCAATATTTCATTAAGCAGGTGCATAGTAATAACTTTTTACGCCCAAGCCCTCGTGTTTTAGTGTGTGTACCTTGTGGTTCTACGCAAGTTGAACGCCGAGCGATTAAAGAGTCTGCTGAAGGTGCTGGCGCACGTGAAGTTTATTTAATTGATGAGCCTATGGCGGCAGCAATTGGTGCCGGTATGCCAGTATCAGAAGCCACAGGTTCTATGGTTGTTGATATTGGTGGTGGTACTACAGAAGTTGGTATTATTTCACTGAACGGTGTGGTTTATTCATCATCGGTACGTATAGGTGGCGATAAATTTGATGAAGCGATTATTAACTATGTTCGTCGTAACTTTGGTAGCTTAATTGGTGAAGCAACAGCAGAGCGCATTAAACACGAAATTGGCTCGGCTTACCCAGGCGAAGAGTTAATGGAAATTGAAGTTCGTGGTCGCAACCTTGCTGAAGGTGTTCCACGTAGCTTTACCTTAAACAGCAACGAAATTTTAGAGGCATTACAAGAGCCATTATCAGGTATTGTTAGTGCTATTATGGTGGCATTAGAGCAATCACCACCTGAATTAGCGTCTGATATTTCTGAACGTGGCATGGTGTTAACTGGCGGTGGTGCACTATTAAAAGATTTAGATCGTTTATTAATGGAAGAAACTGGCATTCCAGTGGTTATTGCTGATGACCCATTAACTTGTGTTGCTCGTGGTGGCGGTAAAGCGATTGAAATGATTGATATGCATGGTGGTGATTTATTCTCTTACGAATAAATCAGATTTTTTCGCATGTCATAGTTAATCCTCGTATACATGAATAAGAGAAGATAATTTCTCGATGACACCGATATTTAAAAACGGACCTTCTTCACAGCACCGACTCGTTTTGGTGCTGTGTTGTTCTGTATTGTTAATTTTTTTCGATCATAAAATGAATAGCTTCGAATTTGCGCGTAGCTATTTGCAATCAATGGTTAGTCCATTGCAATACCTTGCTAATACCCCTAAGCAGCTTGTCACTTGGATGAGTGAAAACTTAGTTACCCGCCAAAGATTAATGGAAGAAAATCAAAAATATCAAGCCCAGCAGGTATTGTTTCAAGAACAAAGCATGCAACTCGCCATTATTAAAAGTGAAAATAAACGTTTAAGAGAGTTATTAGCTTCGCCTTTACGTGCTGACTTGAAAAAAATGGTTGCTGAGATTATTTCTGTAGATAGTGATCCTTATAGTCACCAAGTGGTTATTAATCGCGGTGCTAACAATGGCGTTTTTGAAGGACAGGCAATTATTGATGATCAAGGGGTGGTTGGCCAGGTATTACATGTTGGCGCGACCAATAGCCGTGTTATTTTAATTACCGATCTTACCCATGGTGTACCGGTACGAAATCAACGCAATGGTATTCGTATGGTGGCTTCGGGTAGTGGTAGAATTGATCGTTTAATCCAAAATCACGTGCCACATAGTGCCGATGTTAAAGTAGGTGATTTATTAGTTACTTCAGGCTTGGGCGGCAAATATCCGGAAGGATATCCGGTTGCTCGTGTCAGTTCGGTTGAACAAGATGAATCTCGCCCTTTTGCCCGCGTTTATAGCCAACCGATCGCTCAAATTGATCGCTTACGTTATTTATTATTATTATGGCCTGGTGCATCAACGTCACTAAACACACCTGTGGTCAAGGAGCCGGCTAATGTTAGCGAATAATGGCTTGATCATTCTTTTCACCTTATTGCTGGCATTAATTGTTAGCATTATGCCAATGCCACTGAGCATAGATATATTTCGTCCTGACTGGGTGTTAGTGGTTTTAATTTATTGGGGCATTGCTCTACCTATGCGGGTGAATGTTATTACCGCAGCGGTTATGGGATTTATTCTTGATGTTTTATTAGGGGCAACGCTTGGTGTCCACACTGCTGCAATGGCCATTGCTGTTTATATTGCCGTCGTAAATTATCAAAAAATACGTAATTTCTCGCTGTGGCAACAGTCACTTATCGTTGGTGTTTTAGCGGCGTTATATCATTTGTTAGTGTTTTGGTTACAACGCTTTTTAACCGATATTGTTTTTTTACCGAGTTATTTATATCCGGTTATCTCTTCGATTGTTATCTGGCCTTGGTTATTTTTACTGTTAAGAAAAGTCAGACGACATTTTAAAATTAAATAAGTGAGCTGCTATTGTGGTTATATTGGCATCTAAATCTCCTCGTCGTAAAGAATTATTAGCTCAGTTAGGTTTTGAATTTTTAGCGGTTAGCGCTGATATTGATGAATCTATTCACCTTGATGAAACACCGCGCCATTATGTTGAGCGTTTAGCCATTGAAAAGGCGCAGGCAATAGCTAGTTTTCCTGAGTACCGCGAAGCCTGTGTTTTAGGTTCAGACACGGCAGTGGTAATTAACAATGAAATTTTAGGTAAACCGGCGAACCAACAAGCAAGTGCTGAAATGTTAGCTAAGCTTTCTAATACTAGGCACCAAGTTTATACCTCAATCGCGGTTGTTATGGGCACACAAGTGCTTAGTAAAGTGGTAGTAACGCATGTTGATTTTAAAGCGTTAACCCATGACGACATCACGGCCTATTGGCAAACAGGCGAGCCACAAGATAAAGCGGGTTCTTATGGTATTCAGGGGCTAGGTGGGCAATTTGTCAAAAGTATTAACGGAAGTTATTCGTCAGTGGTTGGTTTGCCTTTGGTAGAAACCGCAGAATTATTAACGCAGTGTGGTATTAAACCGACACTTGCGATGGGAGTTATAACATGAGCGGTGAATTATTAATTAATGTGACACCAAGTGAAACACGGGTTGCTCTTATTGAAAATGGTGTGTTGCAAGAAGTCCATGTAGAACGTGAATCAAAACGTGGTTTAGTAGGTAATATTTATTTAGGTAAAGTGATCCGCGTGTTACCCGGTATGCAAGCGGCTTTTGTTGATATTAACTTGGATAAAGCCGCGTTTTTGCATGCTGCAGATATCAATTCAAAACTTATCACCAATGAAGATAGCGTAAAAGATAACTCGAATGCACAAGTACCAGATATAAAAAGCTTGGTACATGAAGGGCAGTTATTAATGGTACAAGTGGTCAAAGATCCACTAGGTACTAAAGGGGCACGTTTAACAACCGATATTACGATTGCTTCACGCTATTTAGTATTGATGCCTGATTCAAGCCATGCCGGTATATCTCAACGTATTGATGATGAAAGTGAGCGCTTACGTTTAAAAGAAATAGTTACCCCATATTGTGATGACAGCCATGGCTTTATTGTGCGTACCGCAGCGGAAGGGGTGGGTGATGATGAACTTAAGCATGACGCTGACTTTTTACGCCGATTATGGCTAAAAGTATTAGAGCGAAAAAAACGTCGACAAACTAAAGCGCCTATTTATCAAGATCTGTCTTTAGCTTTTCGGGTATTACGCGACTTTGTTGGCATTAAACTCGAGCGTATTCGTATTGATTCAAAATTAACCTACGACGAACTTATTGAGTTCACTGAAGAGTTTGTTCCTGAACTAGCTAAAGTGATGGAGTATTACCCCGGTGAACGACCCATTTTCGACTTGTTTGACGTAGAGCAGGAAATTCAACGGGCGCTACATCGTAAAATCGATTTAAAATCAGGTGGTTCGTTAATCATTGATCAAACCGAAGCCATGACCACCATTGATATTAATACCGGGGCTTTTGTTGGCCATCGTAATTTAGAAGAAACTATTTTTAATACCAATATTGAAGCAACCCAAGCAATTGCACGACAGTTAAGGTTACGTAATTTAGGCGGTATTATTATTATCGATTTTATTGATATGAGTAATAAAGATCACCGTAAGCGCGTATTGCATAGTTTAGATGTCGCATTATCCAAAGATAACGTTAAATTTAACATTCATGACTTTTCCCCTTTAGGTTTGGTGGAAATGACGCGTAAACGTACCAGAGAAAGCTTAGAGCATATTCTTTGTGGTGAATGCGAAGTTTGTCATGGCCGCGGTCAATTAAAAACCGTAGAAACTATTTGTTTCGAAATTTTAAGAGAAATTGTGCGGGTTAAACGAGCTTATGATGCCGACAAATTTATTGTTTATGCCGCGCCAGCCGTCAGTGAAGCGTTAATTAATGATGAATTTCATCACTTAGCGGAACTGGAAGTATTTATTGGCAAACAAATTAAAGTTCAAACCGAATCCATGTATAATCAAGAGCAATTTGATGTTGTCATGATGTAACGATGAAATTAGCAACCGCACTACACTATAGCCTACGATGGCTTTATAAAAGCATTGCCATTTTGCTGGTGGTGTTTGCGGTACTGCTGAGTTGTTTACGGTTATTTTTACCTTATGCTGAAAATTATCGTGATGATTTACAAAACCATATTAATAGCACTTATCAAACCAATATCATTATTGGTAGTTTAAACTCTGGCTGGACGGCAAATGGCCCAACCTTATTAGCGAAAAATATTTCACTATTAAATGCCAACGGCGTTAAAATTTTTGTTGGCAATTTTGAAGTTGAATTAGACTTTTGGCAAACCTTATTGCATCGCCAATTGATCACAACAAATTTTAATCTTGAAAACACTAAAATTTACTTTGATCCAACACGTTTTGAAAAACTGAAAAAATCAGAAAAAGACCGTGTTGTTCTAGACAAGTTATATAATTTATTTCTTACCCAAATTCCTCGTTTTACCATTCGTGATAGTCAGGTACAAATTCAATTTTCGAGTGCTACACGCACCTTATTTATTTCTGAACTGGCTTGGTTGAACGAAGGAAAAGCTCACCGTGGCAAAGGAGAGGTGATTGTTGATGGGTTATCAACCAATAAGCTTAGCTTGTTAGTTGATTTGGAAGGGAAAAATAAAGACGAACTTGATGGCCAAGCCTACTTTGAAGCCAATAATATTAATATTACGCCATGGATTGAACAGTTTTTGGCAATTGAAGACGATAAAACAGACTCGGCCATAAACTTTCAAACGTGGTTAAAAATCGATAAAGGTTACGCTGAACAGTTAATTGTTAAATTTGGTGACAACCATATCAGTTGGCAAGAAGATGAACAAAAACAAGCTGTTGATGAAGCACATAAGTTAACCATTAATGATGGTTATTTTGTTATTCAAGCAACTGAAAAAGCCAGTCAGTTTCGCTATTATTCATCCCCCATAAAATGGCAAGTTAATGATAAACCACAACAATATATAAAGTTTAATGGCGCTATGACATACCAGCAAGTGTCTGGTTATGTCTCAAGATTAGATGTTGAAAGCATTGTGGCATTAAATCCACTATTTATTACAAAACCTGAACTGCAGGACATGTTATTGTCGTTAGCACCGCAGGGTGAATTTCATGACATTCAGTTTAATTATCACGATACGTTTAGCTTAGTTAGTCAATTTAGTCGTGTGACCACCCAAAATTTTAATAGCATTCCTAGTATTGAAAATTTATCAGGGACACTGGCTTACCAAGAAGGTAAAGCTCTACTTAACCTTAGCGCCCAAGATGGCCATTTAGACTTTGGTCGACATTTTAAATGGCCGATCCCTTATCAAGCAATCACGGCAGATATTTTATTAACCTTTGATCAAGGTATACTGGCAAAAGTAAGTGATATTAATTTGGTTTCTCCTGAGTTATCACTTGAAGGTGAGCTTGTAGTTAACGTTCCTAATGATGATGATGCCTCAATGGCGTTATTGGCTTATGTTGATAAGGGGAAGGCCGAGTTTGCTAAACATTATTATCCACATTTATTGATGGGGGATGATTTAGTGAATTATCTTGAACGAGCCATTACTGACGGTGAGTTGAATAATGCTGAAATTGTCTTCGATGGTTATTTTAATGATTTTCCTTTTACCGATAAACCCGGTATTTTTTATGTTGATGCTCAATTAGAAAATAGCAATTTTGTTTTTGACAAAAATTGGCCGGCAATTGAAAACTTAAATGCCAATTTAAATTTTACTAACAATAGCATGATGATAACTGCGCATTCAGGTTCTTTAAAAGGATTAAATGTTAATGGTGTGCAGGTTGGTATTGCTAGTTTAAGCGATAATCAAATATTAACCGTTGATGCTAAAATTAATCAGCAGAAACCTGCGCATATTTCCGCTTTAATGAATGCTAGTCCGTTAGCCGACTCAGTCGGTACGGTATTAAATACCGCCGTATTTAGCCATCCTATCTCGGGCGAGTTTTCTCTCGATTTACCTTTAGATGATGCCGATAAAGCCATTGCCAAAGGTAAAATTAACTTCTCAAACAATGATCTGCATTTGCAAACGCCTGATATGCAGTTTGCTAATTTATACGGAGAGTTAAGTTTTAATAACGATATTATTAAGGTCAATAATATTGCGGCTAATTGGCGTGGTATGCCCATGAACTTTTCTGTGGCAGCACAAAATGAAGCTTTACTTTATCGAACGGATATTCAGTTTTCAGGCGATTGGTTAAAAGAATTATGGAAAATTGAAATTCCTGAGCCAATACAAAAATACCTTGATGGTTCACTTAACTGGCAAGGTAATTTAGCGCTATTAATTCCTCATGGCAGTGATGAGCTTGCTTATCAATTAGAGTTAAGTGCGGCGCTTGATGATAATCGTTTAAATTTACCAGCCCCTTATACTAAAGCGGAAAATATGCCATTAAGTTTGCAAGCATCCGTGACCGGCGATAACGATTTGTCACGTATTCAAGCAAACTTAGCGGATAATTTAAGTTTTTATGGCGAGCTATCACATCAGCAAACCGCTTTTACACGCGCTCACTTAGTTTTAGGTAGTGAAAAAATGATGCTGCCATTAGATGGTTTTCATATTTCTGCATCACTAGAAGAAGCTGATGTGGGTGAGTGGCAGCCTTTTATTGGGGATATTTTAGCGTCTTTACCAAACAGCGATAATAAAACACCAAATCAACAGGTTTTAATAGAACAACCTGAACGAATTCGTGCGTCAATTAAACAATTAAATTTTTTGGATGAGTCGTTTAATGATGTTTCATTAAATATGCTGGCGCAAAAAAATTGGTGGTTATTAGAAGTTAACGCGAAAGAATTACGTAGTCAGATCAAGCTTTATCCCGATTATGACGAGCAGGGCTTAGACATTAATATTGATTTTTTAAATATTGCTGAACAACCAATCCCTGAAGTGTTAGAAGAACTTACTCAAGAATTAAGCCCAACAGCCAATAACAAAACTGCTCATAGCAATGAAAAACCAGCGAGTAAAAATGTGGCTACAACTTCATTTACAGCGCTTGATCATGCTAACAATCAAACCATATTCAATAGTTTACCGCCGATAAAGTTTAACTGTGAGAGCTGCAAAATAGGCAGTTTTGATTTTGGTACCGTTGCTTTTGAAATTGCGAAAAGTAGTGAGCAATTAATGTTGCTAAAAAACTTTTCGGCTAAACGCAAAGGTTTTGAAGCGCGCTTAGCCGGCCAATGGTTAATGCAAGATGATTATTCAAGTAGCCAGTTAGCGGGTAATATTCAGATAAAAAATATTGAAGCTGAAATGGATAAAATGAGCTTTGATTCGATCATTAAAGACAGTGGTGCCGAGTTAAAATTTGATATTAATTGGCTTGGCGGTTTACAAGATTTTTCAACCCATAATTTAAATGGTGAAATACACAGTGTTATTGACGATGGTTACCTTGCCGATGTCAGTGATCAGGCACGTATTTTTTCTATTTTAAGCCTACAATCGTTAGTGAGAAAATTAACCTTAGATTTCCGTGATGTTTTTAGTGACGGTATGTTTTATAGCGAAATCAAAGGTGATTCAACCATTGAAAATGGGGTTATTTATACCGACAACATGAAAATGAAAGGCTCGGCAGGTGATTTGTTAGTTCAAGGTAATACTAATTTGGTTAGTGGGCAGCTTGATTATCGAATGTCGTATAAGCCAAACTTAACCTCAAGCCTGCCGGTACTCGGCTGGATTGCGACCTTGAACCCGGTCGCAATAATTGCCGGGGTTGCTATTGATGAAGTGATCACCTCTAATGTGGTTTCCGAATTTACTTTTGAACTCACTGGTTCGATAGATGAGCCTAACTTAAAAGAAGTTAACCGTAAGAGTCAAAATATTAGTGTTGGTCGTTCAACACCGCCAAAAGTGGTGGAAGAGCCGATTGAAGCGGAAGCATCAGATACGAAAATTACGCCGTTAAAGCAATACACACCGATTTACGAGAATAATGATGGTTAAGTTATCGGCAATTCAATTAACTTCAACTCCTGATGTTGAGGAGAATTTAGCGGTGATTGATGGCTTATTGACTCGACTTGAGCCGACAGTAGAACATATAGTGGTGTTGCCCGAGTGTTGTTTATGTTTTGGTGGCAATGACCAGACAATTTTTAAATTAGCTCAAAAAAATCAACTAACAAATAGCTTAACTTCATCGCTCAGTGGTTTAGCTAAAAAGCATCAAGTTACCTTAGTGGCTGGAACCATTCCGCTATTGTCGCGAAATGGTCAAAAATATCGTAATACTAGCTTTGTTTTCTCGCCAAGTGGTGAAGTATTAGGGCATTATGACAAAATTCATTTATTTGATGCCAATGTTGATGACCGACTTGATGATGGGCAAGCGCATTATTTAGAATCATCATTTACCCAAGCCGGTGAACAGGTTAGCATGGTGGATATTGGCTTTGCTAAGCTAGGTTTGTCGGTTTGTTATGATCTTCGTTTTCCTGAGTTATATCGTGCTTTAAGAAGTTTAGGAGCTGATGTTATCACGGTACCAAGCGCCTTTACTAAAGTGACGGGTCAAGCTCATTGGCAGCCATTATTACAAGCCCGAGCTATTGAAAATCAATGTTATGTTATTGCCGCCGGTCAGCAGGGTAAACATGAAAATGGCCGCGAAACTTGGGGACATAGCATGATTATTTCACCTTGGGGTGAAGTGTTAACCTGTTTACCTGAGCAAGCCGGCATTATTTCTGCCGAATATAAAAAACAAGAAATATCACGGATACGTCAGGCGATGCCTGTACATGTTCACAACCAATTTATTGTAGAGTTAAAAAATTAATGAATATAGTGGAATCAGCATTATTAACAGATAGCCAACTTGATGAAAATTTTCTCACCCAAACGTTAGAGAATATTTGTTCTAATCAAATCGATTTTGCTGATCTTTATTTTCAGTCGAGTAAACACGAATCGTGGATGTTAGAAGACGGCATCGTTAAAGAAGGCTCTTATAACATTGAACGTGGTGTTGGGGTACGTGCTATTTCAGGTGAAAAAACAGGCTTTGCGTATTCTGATGATATTTCACAAGTGGCATTAACAAAAGCTGCGGAAGCGGCAAAAGGTATTGCGGGCGCAGGTGTTAGTGGCAAAATTCAAGCTTTTGCTCGTCAACCCCACGTTGAAATTTATCAAACTATCGATCCATTAGGCTCGTTAGGGCAAGAGCAAAAAATTAATTTATTACATGAAGTTGAGGCGCATGCCCGTTCACAAGATAAACGTGTAAAGCAAGTGATTGTGAGTTTGTCTGGTGTTTATGAAACCATTTTGGTGGCAGCAACTGATGGTACCTTTGCTACGGATATTCGTCCTTTGGTGAGGCTTAACTGTTCAGTGTTAGTTGAAGATAATGGTAAACGTGAACGAGGTAGTTCAGGTGGTGGTGCGCGTACCGACTATAGCTACTTTTTTGAAGTACTAGGTGATAAGCCGCGTTATAAACAATATGCCGAAGAAGCTGTGCGTCAAGCCTTAGTTAATTTAGTGGCGATTGATGCTCCTGCCGGCACCTTTCCTGTAGTTCTTGGTGCGGGCTGGCCAGGTGTTTTATTACATGAAGCGGTTGGTCATGGTTTAGAAGGTGACTTTAACCGTAAAGGGTCATCGGCTTTTTCAGGAAAAGTAGGTCAACAGGTGGCTTCTGAGCACTGTACCATTGTTGATGATGGCACTATGGCAAATCGCCGAGGTTCGTTAAATATTGATGATGAAGGGACACCAGCACAATATAATGTCTTGATCGAAAAAGGCATTTTAAAAGGGTACATGCAAGATAAGCACAATGCTCATTTAATGGGAGTGAAGCCTACTGGTAATGGTCGCCGTGAGTCATACGCTCACTTACCGATGCCGCGTATGACCAATACCTATATGTTAGCTGGCGAACATGATCCTGCCGATATTATTAAATCGGTTAAAAAAGGAATTTATGCGCCAAACTTTGCAGGCGGGCAAGTTGATATCACCTCAGGTAAGTTTGTTTTTACCAGTGCTGAAGCTTATTTAATTGAAGATGGTGAAATTACTTCGCCAGTTAAAGGTGCTACGTTAATTGGTAGTGGCCCTGAAGCCATGAAAAAAGTGAGTATGGTTGGCAATGATTTACAATTAGATGCCGGTGTTGGCGTTTGTGGTAAAGATGGTCAAAGTGTCCCAGTTGGCGTTGGTCAACCAACACTAAAAGTGGATGAAATGACTATTGGTGGTACTCAGTAATCGGGTCATTTCATAATAAGAAAAGGCCGAATTCATTGAATAATATTTGTCAGTTAAGCGTTCTAAAAATAAAATACTTTTTATCCTGAGTTGCTTCTTCATTATATTGTCGCGGTGGCGACGGCACCCAAGGGGATGCTAACGCCACTATCCCCTTGGAACCCCATGGCGCTGCTATAAAATGTTAATCTTCCTGAAAAACTCAATATCTCGAGCTAACGCTTAGATGGCACATCCTTGTGCCACTGCGCTTTGCCATCATCCATGATGGCATCAGCTGATATTGATTTTTTCATCCAGACATTTTATCAAGCAGAATTATGCTTTCTGCAAGTTGGTGTTGTTAACTGATTAACATTACGTACTTATTGGGAATGTTTGATAGCAGAGAATAAACCGACTACTTATTTTCTTTAATATATTGAAATAAATCGCGATAACTTTTGCCAGGCTTTTCAGCTTTAACTTCTTTTGCCGCTTGGCGAATTAACTGTCTTAATTTCTGCCTTTCCATGTTTGGTGACTCAGCCAACAAAGCTTCAGCGTCATCATTGTTACCCGCAATTAATTGGTCGCGTAATTGTTCTAATTGCTGAAACTTGATGGTTTCTTGCTGATGTTTATTTGCTATTGCATCCATTGCTAGGTGAATGGCTTCTAGATCGGCTTCACGTAATAATTTGCCAATATATTGCATATGGCGTTTGGCCGCTTCGTGTTTATTTTTAATTTTATCAGCAAGCACTAGCGCATCTTTCATATCGTCATCTAGGGGTAATTTTGCGCGCTGTGCTTTCGACATGGCAACAATTTTACGACCAAGAGCTTGTAACTCATGCATTTCTTTTTTTATTTGGGACTTACTGATGAATTCTTCATCTTGCTCTATAGGGGCTTTGCTCATTGAACTATTCTTATTGAAATAAGGGATTTGGATAAATATGTCGGCATTATACTATAAAATTATTCGCACGTACCGCTTAGCGTTACTCTTGCAGTTTTTTACATAAGATAATTTTCTTTCAAACTAGCACCTAGCGGTGGAAAGCGTATAATGTTGGGTAATATTTACACCTGAATCAATAACATGTCACAACTATTAGATATTAATCAACAGATCCAAACAGTAAAAGACCGTGTCGAAAAAGTTTTATCCTTAGCAAAATCGCTTGGTGCTGACGGCGCTGAAGTGGCGATGAGTCGACAATCTGGCTTAAGTGTTAATACTCGCTTAGGTGAGGTGGAAAATGTTGAATTTACCAATGATGGTGCTTTAGGGATCACGGTTTATCAAAATGGTCGTAAAGGTAGCGCATCAACGGCAGACTTATCTGAAAAAGCATTAGCTCAAACAGTTGAAGCGGCTGTTAATATCGCTAAATATACCTCAGTGGATAAATGTTCAGGTTTAGCTAATAAAGACAGGTTGTTATTTGATGCTCCTGATTTAGATTTATACCACCCGGAAGCGATGACCACTGAAGAAGCAATTGAACTTGCGACACTGTGTGAAGAAACCGCTATGGCAGCAGACAAACGCATTACCAATTCAGATGGTGCTACTTTAGCGAGCTTTGAAGGGTTTAAAGTGTATGGCAACAGCCATGGCCAATTAGTGGGTTATCCAAGTACGCGTCATAGTTTAAGTTGCGTCGTGATTGCCAGTGATGGTGACGATATGCAGCGTGATTATGCTTATAGTGTAAATCGTCAATTTAGTGAATTAATGACACCAAAAGCGATTGGTGAAAAAGCGGCGACAGAAGTGGTTTCACGGTTAAATGCTCAGAAACTTTCAACACAAAAGGTGCCTGTCATGTTTCGCGCAGATATAGCGAATACTTTTTGGGGACATTTTATTGCGGCCATTAGCGGTGGTAATTTATACCGTAAATCGTCATTTTTAGTTGATGCATTAGGGCAACAAATTTTCCCAGAGTTTTTAACTATTGAAGAGCGCCCACGGATAAAAACGGCGTTAGCGAGTAGTTCGTTTGATAGTGAAGGTGTCGCTACCATAGATCGTAATATTATTACCCAAGGAAGTTTAGATACCTACTTATTAACCAGCTATTCTGCTCGTAAATTAGGGCTTGAAACAACAGGACATGCTGGCGGTATTCACAATTGGTTGGTTTCATCTAATGGTGGTGATTTTGACGCTATGCTGAAAAAATTAGGCACAGGTTTATTAGTTACGGAATTAATGGGGCAAGGCGTTAATGTGGTTAACGGTGATTATTCACGTGGTGCTGCTGGTTTCTGGGTAGAAAATGGCAAGATTGCTTATCCGGTTTCGGAAATTACCATTGCGGGTAATTTACAAACCATGTTTAAAAACATTGTTGCTGTAGGTAATGATATTGATATGCATGGAAGTATTCGTACCGGTTCAATAATTATTGATGAATTACAAGTAGCGGGTAGTTAGGCTGGCTAAAAGCTAAAAGCTAAAAGCTAAAAGCTAAAAGCTTGAGTCTTCTAGCTTAGCTTAACATCAAGGTTGCTGTACCTAAGAAGGCAAAAATACCTACGACATCAGTCACTGTGGTTAAAATAACACTGCCTGCTAAGGCTGGGTCTATTTTCATTTTTTTCAGCATTAAAGGTACGGTTACACCGGCAATACCTGCGGCGGTTAAGTTCATCACCATGGCAAAAGCAATAACACCACCTAAGACTAGATCTTGTTTCCAAATACTGACTACCACGGCAATTAATACCGCCCAAATGATGCCATTTAAAAAGCCGACAGCTAGCTCTTTAAGTAGTAAAGCACGAGAGTTACTTTCGCCTATTTGACCTAAGGCCATGGCGCGAATAACTAGAGTTAATGTTTGATTGCCGGCCACACCACCCATACTTGGCACTAAGGTATTAAGTACGGCTAGAATAGCAAGCTGGCTTAGAATACCTTCAAACATACTAGATACGGCAACTGCCATTAGTGCGGTAATTAAGTTAACACCAAGCCAAATAGAGCGCTGTTGGGTACTTTTTAACACAGGAGCGAAGGTATCCGCTTCGTCGTCTAAACCCGCCATACTCATCATAGAATGCTCGGCGTCTTCACGAATAATATCAATGACATCATCAATTGTGATACGACCAAGCAGGTGGCCTTCTTGATCAATGACGGGTGCCGAAATCCAATCGTAACGCTCAAATAATTGCGCAACATCAGTTTCGTCCATATCGGCTGTCACGGCTTCAATATCTTTATCAATTAAGGTTGAGACAACGGTTTCTGGTTTTGAAGTAATGATCGTGGTTAAAGATACCGCACCGATAAAATGATCTGCGCGGTCAACCACATAAAACGAATCGGTGGCTTCGGGTAACTCACCTTTTAAGCGTAAATACCGGATAACAACATCAACTGTAACATCAGGTCTGATTGTTATGGTATCTGTATTCATGATACCGCCAGCGGTATCTTCTTCGTAAGAGAGGGCTTCTTCTACGCGGGCTCGATCCTGCGAGTCCATTGACCGGATAACTTCCCGGTAAACACTATCGGGTAAGGTACGAAGTACTTCTGCTAAATCATCAACATCCATGCCTTCAGCAACAGCAGCCAGTTTTTCTGGTCGCATGCTCTTAAGGATACCTTTACGGACTTCTTCGTTTAGCTCTTCAAGTACTTCACCGTGGTGATCAGGATCAACGAGTTGCCAAAGTACCGGACGGCTTTTAGCTGGCGAGGATTCTAGAATTAAGGCAAGATCATAGGCAGAAGTGTTCTGTAATAATTTACGGACAGAAACGAACATACCGCTATCAAGTGCTTGATTGACTTGCTGGAGGCGTGTGTGTGTATCTTCTTGCTCTATTATTTCCGGCATAATCATAATCCTGTGCCGATTAAAGGGTTTTACTGTTTTGAGTTTACGATGAAGCTAGCGGAAAATCATGAACGTTTGATGAAAACAAGCGGATTCATATTTTATTAACCAGTATCTGCCTTTGATTGTAACGCAACTTACTGGTTTTTTCAGCTTTTTTATTATTAACAGGTGAATTTACTGCCTAAAGGAGCGCTTATTCACCTTCTTCAAATTTATCAGTGAATAGCTGACAAATACTATCTAAGGCAGCTTGGCCATCAGGGCCGGTTGTTTTTACACAGACTTCTTTGCCTTGGCTGCCTGCTAATAACATTAATGCCATAACACTACTGGCGTCGGCTTGTTTATCGGCTAACGCTACGGTCACTTTGGCATCAAACTTTTGACAAAGCTGGGCAAGTTTAGTGGCTGCACGAGCATGCAAGCCTAATTTATTAGTGATGATCAGAGTTTTTTCAAATTGAGACATAAGTTAGGTACTTTTTACTTCGATATCGCGATGCCTTGCTTGCACATCACCACGTTCTTTTCTTAAATTATTTGCCAATAAATCAGCAATGTAAACAGATCTATGTTTGCCACCCGTACAACCTATAGCAATGGTAATGTAACTACGGTTATTACGCTCTAGGTGCGGTAACCATGTCATCATAAAGCTATTAATTTGCCAAATAAATTTAGTGACTATGGGTTGGCTTGCTAAAAAGTCTTTTACCGGCTGATCTTGTCCAGTCAGCCCTTTGAGGCTTTTTTCCCAAAATGGATTGGGTAAAAAGCGAGCGTCAAACATATAATCGGCATCTTGCGGCACACCATGTTTAAAGCCAAAAGATTCAAACACTACCACCATATTACCGGTTTTTTTGCCTAAAATACGCTCTCTAACTAAATCGGCTAATTGATGCGGAGTGAGTTGACTGGTATTTATGTACAAATTAGCGCGGGTGGATATTGGCTCAAGTAATTTTTTTTCTAATGAAATCGCTTGATCAAGTGCAATGTTATGTTTAATTAATGGATGTAAGCGGCGTGTTTCACTAAAACGTCGGATCAGATCAGAGTCGCTAGCATCTAAATATAAAATACTTAATTCAACACTATTAGGTAAATAGTTGATGATTTCAGGAATGTCATTAGGATCAGCTGGTAAGTTACGAACATCTAAACTAACTGCCACTTTTTTACTGTCATTAATAACCGTGTGGGTTAGTGCGGGTAACAAATTTACGGGAATATTATCAACACAATAATAACCTAAATCTTCAAGTACTCTTAAGGCGACTGATTTACCCGAGCCTGAGCGTCCGCTAACAATTAACAGCTTCATAAATGTTTAGCTCGCTTCTTGAATAATTTGAAATAACTGGTCGTTATTTTGGCATTTTCTAACGTTTTTAATGGTTTGTTTATCACTGAATAATTGCGCAATACTTTGTAAGGTGCTTAAGTGTTCTTGGCAAGCACTTTCAGGAACAAATAACGCAACAAAAATATCAACAGGGCGATTATCAATAGCATCAAAACCAATTGGTTCTTGAGTGGTTAATAATACTGCGACTACTTGATTAGTTTCGCTTAATCGACCGTGGGGGATCGCTATACCATTACCAATACCGGTGCTACCCATTTGTTCTCGGTTCATTAAACTTTCGAGCAATTCATGTTGGCTTAATTCTGTAATGTGACTGGAGGCCGTTTGACAAATGGTATCAAAAATTCTTTTTTTACTGGTAGCTGGTACTGCACATAAAGTGCAGTCCAGTGTTAAAATATCTTGTAACTTCATAGGTTAATGTTGTTTTAGCTTTTCTTTGTGTTTTAGTACTTGACGATCTAATTTGTCAATTAAGGCATCAATGGCGGTATACATATCTTGATTGTCGGCCTTAGCATGAATTTCACCACCATTTAAGTGCAGTGTTGCTTCCGCTATTTGGTTTATTTTTTCAACATTAAGTACCACATAAACATTATTAATGTGATCAAAATGTCGCTCTAGCTTTGCAAATTTAGTATTAACAAAATCGCGTAATGAATCGGTAATTTCTACATGGTGTCCAGAAAGATTGATTTGCATAAGCTGTATCCTTTTAGTAACTAAAGTAAACTTTTTCGTTGATTAGACGGTGGTATAGCTAATGATTCACGATATTTAGCTATTGTCCGTCGGGCTACATTAATGCCTTGATCAGCCAATAATTCAGCCATTTTGCTGTCACTCAATGGTTTTGATGGCGTTTCAGCAGACACTAATTTTTTAATTAACGCTCTAATAGCGGTTGATGAACACTCTCCTCCATTTTCGGTACTAACATGACTTGAAAAGAAATATTTTAATTCAAATATTCCTCGTGGGGTATGCATATACTTTTGGGTTGTCACCCGTGATATCGTTGATTCATGCATTTCTACGGCTTCAGCGATATCATTTAACACCATTGGTCTCATCGCTTCAGGACCATGTTCAAAAAAGCCTTGTTGGCGTTGAACTATGCAATTGGATACTTTTAATAAAGTATCATTTCTACTTTCTAAACTTTTAATAAACCACTTTGCTTCTTGTAAATTAGAACGCATAAATTGGCTATCATCGGATGACTTCATGGTTTTAGTCATCGCCGCATATTGTTGGTTTATTGATAAACGCGGTGCTGAATCAGGATTTAATTCCACAACCCAACGACCATTTTTCTTTTCAACTGAAACATCAGGAATAACGTATTGGTCATCGCTTTTAATGACGCTATCACCCGGTCTTGGATCGAGAGACTGGATAAGTTGCATGACTTCTTTTAATTGTGGCTCTTTTAAACGCGTCTTTCTCATTAATTGACGATAGTCGCGATTGCCTAATAAATCGATATGATTTGCAATTATTTTTTTGGTTTCTTCTAAATAAGGCGTACTTTTGTCAAATTGGTTAAGTTGAATGAGCAAACATTCTGCAATTGAACGTGCGCCAACACCAATGGGGTCGAACATATTAATCCGTTTTAATACGGCTTCAACTTCGTCTAATTCAACTTCATCATCGCCTAGGCTTTCTAAAATGTCTTCCGCGGTTATGGTGAGGTAACCGGCGTCATCAATACCATCGATAATCGCCATGGCTATGGTACGGTCGGTATCAGAAAAAGGCGTTAATTCCATTTGCCATCTTAAATGATCTTGTATGGAGTCGGTAGTTTCACCTTGGTAAGTATAATCTTCAGACAAGGTTCCGCTGCTACTGCTTGCTGAGCCAGCAGTATAATTGTCATCCCAAGTTGTATCCATACTCAGTTCTTCAGGAATGTCATTTTTCTCCATGGCATCCGTGGTGCTTAACTCGTCAGATGACGGTGTTGCATCTTCACTACCATCAAGTTGTGGTTTCTCAGTTACCGATGCAGAAAAAGCCTCTTCTAACCGATCAGGAACATCTTCTTGGTTAGTTTGAGGTGTTTCATCAACTTCAAGAAGTGGATTGCTATCTAACGCTTCTTGAATTTCTTGTTGTAAATCTAACGTCGACAATTGCAACAAACGTATCGCTTGCTGTAATTGGGGTGTCATCGTTAACTGTTGTCCTATACGGAGCTGCAGTGATGGGCGCATTTAGCTTGTCATTATCCTTGTTGTACATTGTATTGTGTTGTTTAAACACTCATACGGAAAATTACGATTATCTTTTACGTTGTTTTAACTATAGCGTGAATTGCTCACCAAGGTATACATCTCTTACATGCTGATTTGCAAGTATTTCATCGGCACTGCCTTGAGCGATTAATTCACCATGACTAACAATGTAGGCTAGTTCACAAACATCAAGGGTTTCTCTAACATTGTGGTCGGTAATTAATACACCAATACCACGATTTTTTAAATGAATAATAATTTTCTTTATATCACCTACTGAAATTGGGTCAACCCCTGCGAAGGGTTCATCGAGTAAAATATATTGTGGATCAGCGGCAAGAGCACGTGCTATTTCAACTCTGCGGCGCTCACCACCCGATAAACTCATGCCAAGGTTGTCGCGAATATGGCCAATGTTAAATTCTTCTATTAAACTTTCTAACTTTTCTTCACGGGCTATGGCATTAAGCTCTTTACGCGTTTCTAATATCGCCATGATATTTTGATAAACGGTTAACTTTCTAAAAATTGATGCTTCTTGCGGTAAATAACCTAACCCTTTACGAGCACGGACATGCATTGGCTCGAATGTCATATCTTCACCGTTAAGCATAATCGATCCGCTGTCATTCGCAACTAGGCCAACGATCATATAAAACGAGGTAGTTTTACCAGCACCGTTAGGTCCTAATAAACCAACAATTTGTCCTTGTTTAACCGCTAAGCTGACATTTTTTACAACTTTTCGGCCTTTATAAGCTTTGGCTAAGCCTGTTGCTATTAGAATATTATTGCTCATTGTTAGTGCCACTTTGGAGTTGGGGCTGTAAAATGGTGGTTACGGCTTGCTCGGTATTGCCGCTTGCTTCCATTTGTTCTGTTTTCATATTATAGGTAATTTCGTTCGCGTGAACTTCACTGCCTTCCTGTTTTAATTTGGCATTGCCTTTAATGGATACTAACGACAAAGCTGGTTGGAAGGTGATGTTGTTAGCTTGTAAGCTGATGTTATCACCACTAATTAACCCTTGCTGCAATTTTGCCGGTAAGCCATTCGCATCTAACCGTTCAGTTTTCATGTGGTAAATAATTTCATCGGCTAACACTTGGCTATTTTTTTGTTGCAGCTTAGCTTGCCCGCTAATAGTAATTAAAAAGCTATCAGGCTGGTAAGTAATTTCTTGTGCTTCTAAACTAATTTGATTGCCGTCATCTAAAGTTTGAGTAAGTTTTGCTGGGTTACCTTTTAAAGTATAAAGCGGGCCGGCATTTTTATTACTCACTTGAGCTAAATCGGCATTAATTTTTAAGCTGCCTTGCGAGATCACAACATTATCAAAATAAATTGATGTTTTAGTTTTTAAGTCGGCACCTTGGCGATCAGCCGAAATTAAGATGTCTTCGTTAAAGTCTTGATTATTTGCCATTGTTGAAAATGAGCAAATCGTACTCAACACTAAAAGTTTAACTAGGGTTCTTTTTATATACAGTCTGCACATGTTCGGTCATTGTCATCTGAGTGGTATTTAAATCAACAATCAAGCCAGAGCCATACATAGTAAAGTCTTTGCCTTGGATCATTATGGTTTGATCTGAGCTGATAATATTGGTGTTCAAGTCGAGTTCAAAATATTTTCCGTGTACTTCTTGGATCATACTATTGTCATCGGTTGCTTTTAATTGTACTCGGTTTTCTAATCTAACGCGGTTGTTATGGCTTAAAATACCTTCTTTAGCGCTGATATGCCATGCCGCACTTTTGTTTTTTGGGTAGAGTGTATATTTAGGCTGTTCAAAGTGTGTTACCGCAAGCTCAGTGTAATGCTCCATACGATCAGCATTAATGGTATGTGATAGCCTACCTTCACTATTGTATATGTTTGTTTGTAATTGTTCGGCAACAAAATCGGGCATAATTTCTGTGCTAATGTTTTTTTCACTAATGTTTTCTTGCCGTTGCCAATTGATCAGGCCATAACAAAGCATGGCAAATAAAAAAACAAAGCTGGCAATGAAATACAAACGCTTCATATACTTGCGCCAGTCGCTTGCGTTAAGGTGTTTTGTGCTTGCATGATCAGATCACACACTTCTCTCACAGCACCAAAGCCACCACGGGTGAAGGTGGTTAAGTTTGCTTTTTGTAATAGTGCCGGATGTGCATCAGCAACCGCTATGCCTAAACCTACATATTCTATGCAGGCCAAGTCAGGCATGTCATCGCCAATATAGGCGACTTGCTCAGGTTTTAATGACAATAATTCGGTTAACTCCTTTAAAGAAGGTAATTTATTTTCTTGCCCTTGCACTAAATATTGCACATTGAGTGATTTCATACGATTGGCAACAATGTTTGAACGGCGACCGGTAATAATACCGACATCAACACCTGAATTAATCAGGGCTTTTACGCCATAACCATCTTTGGTGTGAAAAGCTTTTAATTCTTCGCCATCATTGCCTAAATAAATTCTACCGTCAGAAAAAACGCCGTCGACATCACAAACTAATAATTTGATGTTTTTCGCTTGCTGAAAAACATCAGCAGAAACTTTCCCGTATAACGTGTTCATATTATAAAACTCCCGAATTGAGTAGGTCGTGCATATTCATGGCACCGACAGGGACATTTTGTTTATCAACAATGATAAGACCATTAATTTTATTATCTTGCATTATTTTTAATGCTTCCGCAGCCAAGATATCGGCTGAGGCGACAATTGGGTTGATTGTCATTACGGTGTTGATACTGTCGTGATGAATATTAACTTGTTCATCTAATACTCTGCGTAAATCACCATCGGTAAATAAACCACACAGTTGCTTGTTGTTATTAACAACAGCGGTCATACCTAAACCTTTATTAGACATTTCTACTAATGCTTCTTTGATCAAGGCTTGTTCGTTAATCATAGGTATACGCTCACCAATATGCATAATATCGCTTAAACGTAAAATCAGTTTTTTACCTAAACTACCACCCGGGTGTGATAAGGCAAAATCATTGGCAGTAAAGCCTCTGGCATGTAATAAAGCAACAGCAAGCGCATCCCCCATAACTAAAGCGGCGGTTGTGCTTGAAGTAGGTGCTAAACCGTGAGGGCAGGCTTCTTGTTCTACTTTGGTACAAACATGAGTATCAGCAAATTTGGCTAAATTTGAGTGCGTGTTGCCGGTCATCGCTATTAGCTTCGCACCTAAGCGTTTTATCACCGGAATGATGGCCATAACTTCACTGGTTTCACCAGAATTGGAAATAGCAATCACAACATCATCTTTGGTGATCATACCAACATCGCCATGACTGGCTTCACCAGGGTGAACAAAAAAAGCGGGGGTGCCAGTACTGGCAAGCGTAGCCGCAATTTTACCACCAATATGGCCTGATTTACCCATACCAATAACAATAACTCTACCAGTACAGTTAAGCATTAATTGACAGGCACAAGCAAAATCATCATCAATATAATCAAGCAACTTTTTTATTGCTGCTTGTTCAATATTAATAACCTTACTGGCATCTTCTTTAAACTGGTTCACGGACAAAATCTCTTAACTCATTATTAGTGGCAAATTAATTAATCAATAAATTAATGGGTAAATAAAATTACTTGATAAGCAATAAAACATAAAAGTAATAGTACACCTTTCAAACGAGTGATGCGAAAAAAGCCTTTTTGACGACTAAAACATAAGATAAATAATAAAATGGTTACCCCTAACATATAAGGAGCATCACGGGTTGCGGCAGCAGGATCTAATTCGCCAGGAGCAATCAAGGAAGCCAAAGGCAATACCGCTAATATATTGAAAATATTTGAACCAATAATATTGCCCATAGCTAGGTCATCTTCTTTTTTCCAAATACTCACTAGACTGGCTGCTAACTCAGGTAAGCTGGTACCAATAGCAATGATGGTTAAGCCGATGACTAAATCACTAATGCCAAAAGCTTTAGCAATAAAGGTAGCCGAATCAATTAGGTAGCTAGCACTTACAGGGAGTAATACCATGCCAATCACTAACCAAACAATAGAAAGCTTAGTACTTACCGCTTCCGGAACTTCTTGCTCAGCTTCTAGCACCATAGGGTCGTCTTCAATACCATTGTTCATTTGCTTTCGTTTTAAAGTGATCACCAATAAAGTAATAATGTAAGCAAAAAACAGCACCATTAATAAAACCCCTTCAGCGAAGCTGAAATAAAGGTTAGCAAGTACACCGCAGGCTAAAAGGGTAACAGCTAAAATTAACGGTAATTCACGTTTAATAGTATTTGATGAAACCACGAGAGGATGAAAAATAGCAGTAATACCAAGCACTAAAGCGATGTTGGTGATATTAGAACCAATGGCATTACCAATGGCAGTATCTGTGTTGCCTTGTAATGAAGCGGTAGCAGCAACCATCATTTCTGGCGCTGATGACCCCATAGCGACAATAGTTAAGCCGATCACCATAGGAGAAACACCTAAGTTTGCTGCTAATGATGAGGCACCAAAGACAAATTTATCTGCACTCCACACAAGCACAGCTAAAGCAATGAATAATATTAAAACTTCAACAAACATCTGACTTCCTCGTAATTAGAAATGAATTGTCGCTGGTTGTGAGAGAAAAAAAAAGAGCAATTACTTAAACTGGTAAAAAAAATACGCGATAGTATAAAAAAACAACGGTTTGTTGGGGTTATACAGAATAAAATAGCGTTTATACATAAATAGTTACTTTTTTATAATGCACCTCGGCAGTGTCTAAGGTAAAATTTACTCACAACTTATTAACATTGACGTTAAACTTTCTCCATGTCCGATAACATAATCGAGATAAAAAACCTCACTTTTAAACGTGAAGACAGGGTCATTTATGATGACATTAGTCTGTCGATCCCGCGTGGTAAAGTGACCGCAATTATGGGGCCGAGTGGTATAGGGAAAACAACTTTATTACGTTTGATTGGTGGTCAATTAAAACCACAATCAGGTGATATTTTGTTTGACGGTGAAAACATTCCAAAATTATCGCGTAATGCTTTGTACGAAACACGTAAAAAAATGAGTATGTTGTTTCAAAGTGGTGCGCTTTTTACAGATATGAATGTTTACGATAATATCGCGTTTCCAATTCGCGAACATAGCCAATTACCAGAAAACCTGATTGAGAAAATGGTATTAATGAAGCTTGAAGCGGTTGGCCTACGTGGTGCCCGCTCTTTAAAGCCTAGTGAATTGTCGGGGGGGATGGCAAGACGTGCAGCTTTAGCGCGTGCCATCGCCTTAGATCCTGAACTTATTCTTTATGATGAACCTTTTGCCGGACAAGACCCTATTTCTATGGGGGTAATTGTGCGCTTAATTAAAGCTTTAAATGATGCTTTAGGCTTAAGTTCAGTGGTTGTTTCGCATGACGTTCCCGAAGTGATGAGCATTGCGGATTATATTTATATTATTGCCGAGAAAAAAATTATTGGCCATGGCACACCAGCAGAAATTGCCCAGCAAACCTCACCATTGGTGCAGCAGTTTGTTAAAGGTGAAGCCGATGGCCCAGTACCTTTTCATTATAAAGCAAGGCCTTTTGAGGAAGAGTTAATCAAGGAGTTAACATGATCAACAGCTTGATTGCTTTAGGTGAAAAAACATTAGCTACGGTTAGTGGCTTAGGTCGTGCGGTGTTAATGCTGGTTTCAGCGTTAACCCATGTTCCTAATGTTAAAAAAGGTTTGCCGTTATTATTGAACCAATTATATTCCGTTGGCGTATTATCCTTAGTGATTATTGTGGTTTCTGGCCTGTTTATTGGCATGGTGTTAGCACTGCAAGGTTATACTATTTTGGTTGGTTATGGCGCTGAAGCGAGCCTAGGACCTATGGTGGCTTTATCGTTATTGCGAGAATTAGGTCCTGTGGTCGCGGCATTACTTTTTGCTGGACGAGCCGGTTCTGCGTTAACCGCTGAAATAGGCTTAATGAAAGCTACGGAGCAATTATCATCGTTAGAAATGATGGCGGTGGACCCGTTAAGACGTGTGATCGCACCACGGTTTTGGGCCGGTTTTATTAGTTTACCCTTATTAGCGGCTATTTTTTCAGCCGTTGGTATATTAGGTGCTCATTTAGTTGGTGTTGACTGGCTAGGTGTTGATGGTGGTACATTTTGGTCGGTAATGCAGGCACAAGTTGATTTTGATAAAGACGTGATGAACGGCATTATCAAGAGTATTACTTTTGCTTTTGTAGTGACTTGGATTGCAGTATTTAAAGGTTATAACTGTGAACCAACGTCAGAAGGAATTAGCCAAGCGACAACCGCAACGGTTGTTCAATCGTCATTATTGGTATTAGGACTAGATTTTGTGCTAACTGCAATAATGTTTGCTCATTAGAATGCTTGAAGTTTTTAGGTGGATGACATGACGTCGAAAAAAATAGAATTAACAGTGGGTTTTTTTGTTGCTTTAGGTATTGCAGCATTATTAATGTTGGCGTTAAAAGTTGCTAACACAGGTATGTCAGGAAATGCTGAAACCTATAATTTATTTGCCAGATTCGATAATATAGGTGGCTTAAAGGTACGTTCGCCCATTAAAGTTGGCGGAGTAGTAGTAGGCCGAGTTAGCCGTATCGCATTAGATGATGAAGATTATACGCCAGTTGTGACATTGGAAATTTATAGTCAATATAAGAATTTTTCAGAAGCCACGTCGGTCTCTATTTTAACGGCGGGTTTGTTGGGTGAGCAATACATAGGTTTACAACCGGGGTTTATTGACCCATCAGTAGAAATGTTATCGCCAGGTGACTTTATTGAAGACACAAAACCGGCGTTAGTTTTAGAAGAATTAATCGGACAGTTTTTATTTAGCCAAGGAAGTGGTGATTAGGTTTGCATATGAAAAAAGTAATTTTAAGTTTATGTTTATTAGTTGGTTCATTAAGCGCTTTTGCCCATGATGGTGTAAATGATGCTGGCCATAAAATCATGGTTGATCAAACCAATCCTTATCATATGATCAATCAGGTTGCTGAAATCACCTTTAAGCGTTTTGCCGATGAGCAAAAAGAAATACAGAATAATCCTAATATTTTAAAAGATATTGTTAGAGAAGAATTAGTTCCTTATATCAATTATCGTTATGCGGCGTTGAAGGTCTTAGGTAAAAATTTAAGAAAGCAAAAAAGGGAAGATGTTGAAGCCTTTATTCCTGTTTTTCGTGATTATTTAATTACCTCTTACGCGCAAGTATTTACGTTATATGAACAGCAGAAGGTAGAATTTGAGCCGGCCAAATCATTAGAAGACAGAAAAACCGTTGCGGTTGATGTTGAAGTGATCCAGCCGGGTGGTTCACCAATTAAAATTTCATTCCAAGTCAGAAAAGATTCGAACAGTAGCCGTTGGCAAGCTTTTAACATGATTGCCGAAGGGGTTAGTTTATTAGACAGTAAACGTGCAGAGTTAAGCAGCCTGATTAATCAAAAGGGCTTGCCTTATGTGACTGAGCTGTTAAAAGAAAAAAGCCAACGTGATATTTACTTTAAGCAGGCCTAAGTGACTAAATTTACTATTGAGCAGCACGCTTCTAAAATTCTTGTTATTGGTGAGCTAACACGGCACACCATTAATAAAAATAATCAGCATAGTATGAAAGCTTATCTGAACGGTAAAGATATTGTTATTGATTTATCTGCGGTAAGTAAAGTTGATACCGCCGGTTTAGCTTGGTTGTTGGCAATTGTTGAACAATCTAAAAAACAAGCGGGCAAACTATGTTTTAGTCATTTAAGTGGCGATTTAGTCAAACTTGCTAAATTAAGTGGTGTTGACCGTTTCATACCAACACACTATTAAACTCATTATATAAAAGGAATACCCTTGTGGATGTTGCACAAATAGAAGCATTGATTAATGCGTCGGTAGAATTAGATGAATTGCATGTCGCATTCGACGGCTCACAATGTAAAGTGATTGCGGTTGCCGATTTTTTTGAAGAATTAAGCCGAGTGAAAAAACAGCAAACTATTTATAAGCCGTTACAAGAATCCATCAATAATGGTAGTATTCACGCCGTTACGATTAAAACGTTTTCTACTGAACAGTGGAAACGTGACAAAATGTTTAACCTTCCTCTTTAATTCAATAAATAAGTAGATTCTTTTGGACGCATTTAAAATAAACGGTGGGCAACCTTTACGTGGAAATGTCACAATTTCTGGTGCAAAAAATGCCGCATTACCTATTCTGATGGCCGCAGTATTATCTGAAACGCCGGTTGTTATCGCGAATGTGCCACGCTTAAATGATATTGAAACCACGATCAAATTACTTAAACAGTTAGGTGCGGAAGTTGAGTGGCTTTCTGATAATGAGTTAAAGATCAATGCGAGTACTATTAACCATTGTAAAGCGACCTATGATCTAGTGAAAACGATGCGGGCATCGGTTTTAATTTTAGGGCCGTTGTTAGCAAGATTTGGTCATGCTCAAGTGTCCTTGCCTGGTGGGTGTGCTATCGGTGCTCGGCCGGTGAATTTACACATTCAAGGCATGAAGTTGATGTCGGCACATATTGATGTTGAAAATGGCTATATCAATGCCAGTAAAGCGGGCCGTTTAAAAGGCGCGAACATTTTTATGGATACCGTTAGTGTTACCGGCACTGAAAACTTAATGATGGCAGCAGCCTTAGCTGATGGTAAAACGGTTATTGAAAATGCCGCTCGTGAGCCTGAAATTATTGACCTTGCTAACTTCTTAAATTCGATGGGAGCAAAGATTACAGGTGAAGGTACTAATACCTTAACGATTGAAGGGGTGACCTCGTTACGTGGTGAGCGTTACAGCGTTATGCCTGATCGAATTGAAACCGGTACTTTTTTAGTGGCAGCAGCGGTAACACAAGGTAAAGTGCGTTGTTTAAATACCGACCCTAGCTCAATGGAAGCGGTTTTGAGTAAGTTGCAAGAAGCCGGTGCTAAGCTAGAAATTGGTGATGATTGGATTGAGTTGTCAATGACAGGTCGACCGAAAGCAGTCAATATTCGCACAGCACCTCATCCTGCTTTTCCAACTGATATGCAGGCGCAGTTTGTTGCCATGAATAGCATTGCAGAAGGTACAGCGACAACTGTAGAAACGATTTTTGAAAATCGTTTCATGCATGTTCCTGAACTACAGCGGATGGGCGCAAATATTAGTTTAGAAGGGAATACGGCAGTAACTTGTGGTGTTGAAACCTTAACAGGTGCCCAAGTGATGGCAACGGATTTAAGAGCGTCAGCTAGTTTAGTGATTGCGGGCTTAGTCGCCACCACAGAAACGCAAGTCGATCGTATTTATCATATCGACCGAGGTTACCAAAATATTGAAGATAAGCTGCAAGGCTTAGGCGCTGATATTGTTCGAGTTAAAGTGTAATTGTTTGTCATCAAATTAAACCACTAAAAAAAGCGTCAATTGACGCTTTTTTTATAACTAAAGTCTGAGGATGAGCAATTTTACTTTGCGTGATACTCGGCAATAGTTACTTTTAACTCCAATGGCTTTTTATCACGATAAAGTAAAAATGTTAATTGGGTGCCAGGCTTAGTTTCGGCAATAATATCGAGAGCTTGGGTTATACCTGTAACAGGTACATTATCAATTTTAGTGACCAAATCACCGGGTAACAATCCAGCTTTTTGTGCCGGACTTTGCTCAGCAACACCATCAATAATAAAGCCCTTTAAATTGTTCATCGAGCTGCTAGTAACACCTAACCAACCTCGAACGACTCTGCCGTGAGTAATTATTTTATTCATTACTTTATTGGCTAATTGATAGGGCACAGCAAAGAAGATACCTTGAATATTCATTTGCGGGTTTAATTGGGTAAATTTTCTAGAGTTAATAGCCACCAATTGGCCGTGTGTGTTGACCAAAGCACCACCAGAGTTTCCTTCATTAATGGCAGCATCCATTTGTAAAAACTCTAAATAGCTGGTGGTACTTAAACCACTACGGCCAGTACCGCTCACAATACCTTGAGTTACTGTTTGGCCTAAATTTAAAGGATTACCAATAGCAAGAACAACATCCCCAACGAGTGAAACCATGTCTTCTTTTTGTGGGATAACCGGTAGGTTTTGTGCATTCACTTTTAATACTGCGAGATCGGTTAAGGTGTCAAAACCAATTAATTGTGCCGGCAGTTGTTGGCCGGATTGTAACATCACGATGATCAAATCAGCGTCTTGAACAACATGAAAGTTAGTCATGATATAGCCATTGCTAGCCATAATCACACCAGAACCTAACTTAGTGGTATTTATGCCTTTTCGGCCGAGACGTGAGTCGTTTTGAATATCATTCGAGTAAATGTTTACTACTGCAGGGCCAGCTAAACTTACTGCTTTTGCATAAGATAGTGGTGGGGTTTCTTTTGGTTGATTATTGAAAAAATCCCAAGTTAATGGGTTATCGTCACGTAATTGTGGCAGTAGTAACAATAAAGCAACAGCAAGCATAATGCCGTAGCTAAAAGCGCGAAATATATATTTAAAAATGGCAGCTAGGTTCAAGACGATCAGATTCGTTATTTTATTTGTTCTAAGCTTATCATAAATTTGAAAAATGAGCAGGATGTTGATAACAAGCTACCAAGACAAACAGTAGTTAAATTGCTGTTTGTCTTGGTAAAAGCGAGTTTTAACGCAACATTAAATAGAGTGAACTGTTGCCGCGGATAATGTTTAAAGCAAAGATACCTTTTTTATCTTTAAAGAAACTTCTTAATTCCGCGAGGTTTTTAATCCGTGATTTATTCACGCCAACAATAATATCACCTTCATTTAAACCTATCATTTGGGCAGGGCTATCCTCTTCGATAGCGGCAATTTCAACACCTTTATTTTTAAGGTTATTTACCAGTTTTGCCCCTTCAAGCATATCGTGAATGCCTTCGGCAGCAATATCAGCCGATGGTGATTTTTGTAATTCAGCGGTAAATGTTTTTTCATCGCCGTCACGGATGACGGTAATTTTAACTTCTTTACCTGCGCCAATTGAACCAATTTTTCCTCGTAATTCACTGAATGATTTTACTGATTTACCATTGACTTTAATGATAACGTCACCGGCTTTAATACCTGCTTTTTCAGCCGCAGAATCAGGAACCACTTGTTCAACAAAGCCACCTTGGTTGGTTTCTAGTTCCATTGCTTTAGCTATTTCGCTATCAACACTACGACCTGAAACACCTAAAACCCCACGGCGTATTTCACCAAATTCAATAATTTGGCCAACAAGGTTATTCATCATGTTACTTGGAATAGCGAAACCAATACCAACATTACCACCGCTTGGGCCTAAAATGGCGGTATTAATACCAATTAATTCACCCCGTAAATTAACTAAGGCGCCACCAGAATTACCACTATTGATGGCAGCATCGGTTTGAATAAAGTCTTCAAAATTTTCAATATTTAAACCACTACGGCCTAAAGCACTAACAATACCTGAAGTCACGGTTTGACCTAAACCAAACGGGCTACCAATGGCAACAGCAAAATCACCAACACGTAAGCTATCAGAGTCGGCAATTTTGATAGCAACTAAGTCATCAGCCTCTACTTGTAATAAGGCGATATCACTAGCGGCATCAGAGCCTAGTTTTTTCGCTTCTAATTGACGACCGTCTTTAAGCGTGACCATAATTTCGTCGGCTTGATCAATAACATGGTTATTCGTCACGATATAGCCTTCTTTGGCATCTACAATAACGCCTGAGCCTAAGCCACGAAATGGTCTTTCTTGTGGCTTGAGTTGGCGAGGGTTACCAAAAAAGCGCTGGAAAGCATCAGGGATTTTTTGTTTGATCTCATGGGTGCCTTTAACTGAGATACTGACCACAGCAGGAGTAGTCTTTTCTAACATCGGAGCAAGGCTAGGCAAAGTTTGGCCATTAAGTTCAATAGGTAAATTGGCGTTAACAGGTAAGGCTGTTAACGCTAAGCTGCTAGTTACGAGCGCGGCACTAATTAATAAAGATAATTTTTTCATAGTGATCATCAATTCCTAAAAAATAAGTAATACACACATAAAGACTAATTAATTTATCCTAAGTTCCTAAATTGACTAGGAGGCTTTTGTAACAGGTTGTTTCTTATCATCAAATAAACCAGTAGCTTGGCCTGAATAATCTAATGGTGGCTCAGTAATGCAAACTGGCGGTTCGTTGCTTTCTTTTTTGTGTCGTAAACTAACAGTTTCAGCAAGTTGCTCTTGAGTTTCTTTTGAGAAAAACGGCATAGTAGACATATCTAAAGGCGTTGCTTGTTTTAATAACTGCGTACTTTCTTCCATTTGTTTCATGGCTGCTTGGCAAGTATTGTTCATTTGAGCCAACAAACTGGCCGAGTTATCTAAATGTTCAGCAACATCTAATTTATATTGCGCTAAGGCTTTTTCACTAGACGCTACTTTTTCAGCTAACTGTTTTTGTTCGATAGCCGATGAAGCCAGCATTTTAAAGCCGAATGCGCCAGCGATAATGCCGGCAATAAACCCTAAGATGATGAAAACTACTGTCATGATAAAACCTCTATATGTCTCAAATAATAATAAAGTAAAAATAATTCAATAAATTTAGTGTCGGCAAAGGAAAATTGCGCTGCTCTTGATATACTATAGCGCGCTCAAGATTTAAGTTCATAGAATTATTTCAACAATTCCGCCTAAATCATTAAATGACTTAATTGTTGATATGTTAACGAACTTTACATTTTCAAGACTTTATTTGGTAACTGGTTATTAAATGATACATTTATCCCCTTTAGAAAAATATCAATTAGATCTCAAACGAGATGATTTTCAATACGATGCAGCACAAGAAAATGCAGTTAAGCATTTGCAGCGTTTATATGAAGATTTACAAAATAAACCATTACCGGTAGCTGGTTTTCAAAAAGTATTGTCAGGTTGGAAACGTATTATTGCCAAACAAGAGCCAAAGCCGATTCAAGGCTTGTACTTTTGGGGTGGGGTTGGCCGTGGTAAAACTTATTTAGTGGATACCTTTTACGATTGTTTACCGTTTAAAAATAAAATGCGGGTGCATTTTCATCGTTTTATGCACCGGGTGCATGACGAGTTAAAGCAGTTAAGTAAACAATCTGATCCGTTAAAAATTATTGCCAAAAAATTTGCCGATGAAACCTGTATTATTTGTTTTGACGAGTTTTTTGTTTCAGATATTACCGACGCCATGATCCTCGGGACGTTATTTGAAGAGCTGTTCGCTCATAATGTGACCTTGGTAGCCACCAGTAACATTGTGCCAGATGAACTTTATCGTAATGGCTTGCAGCGAGCGCGTTTTTTACCTGCGATTGCCTTAATTAACAAACATACTGATATTGTTAATGTTGATAGTGGTGTTGATTACCGATTAAGAACATTAGAACAAGCCGAAATTTATCATTCGCCATTAGATAAAAAAGCAGATGAAAATTTAGCGCTTTATTTTAAACAACTATCAGTTGAAGCTGGCAAGAAGAATGTTGATATTGAAATTAATCACCGTATGCTGCCAGTTATTGAAGTTTCGGATGGTGTTGCTCATTTTGATTTTTCGGTGTTATGTGAAAGCGCCCGCAGCCAAGGTGATTATATGGAATTAAGCCGCTTGTATCACACCATTTTATTAGCAAATGTTAAACAAATGCATGTTGATTGTGACGATGCTGCGCGTCGTTTTATTGCGATGATAGATGAATTTTACGAACGTAATGTAAAATTAATTATTTCCGCGGAAGTACCGATGATGTCTTTATATAGTCATGGCGGTTTAGAGTTTGAATTTAAACGTTGTTTAAGTCGCTTACAAGAAATGCAATCTCGCGATTATTTAGCCAGCGAGCATTTACCTTAGCTTTAAGCATTGGCTTACAATAAAAGAGGTTTACTTATTAAGGGGGCGGATAAACTTATCCAGCCTCCAGCCTCCAGCCTCCAGCCTCCAGCCTCCAGCCTCCAGCCTTGAGCTATATTTTTCAACTTTTAGTCAATTTAACCGTGACAGGTTAAATAATGTTCTGTATAATCCGCGCTCCCTAACGTTACAAGTGCCTCTTATATTTCCAGTAATTGGCAACAGGCTCGATACTCGAAGGGGTAATAGCGTAGTCTTTATAATCGACAATCGATTGATTGTTTTTTAAGTAACTTTATTTAAATTGGGTTTTTTAATGAAAACTTTTGTAGCAAAATCAGAAAGCGTACAACGCGAATGGTTTTTAGTGGACGCTGAAGATAAAACTTTAGGTCGTATCGCCACTGAAATCGCTAGTCGTTTACGTGGTAAGCATAAAGCAGAATACACTCCAAGTGTTGACACTGGCGATTACATCGTTGTTATCAACGCTGAGAAAGTTAAAGTAACTGGTAACAAAGCGAAAGGTAAAATTTACTACTCGCATACAGAATATGTTGGCGGTCTTAAGCAAATTAGTTTTGAAAAGCTTATCGAAAAAGCGCCTGAGCGTGTTATCGAATTAGCAGTTAAGGGTATGTTACCTAAAGGTCCTTTAGGCCGTGACATGTTCCGTAAACTAAAAGTGTATGCTGGTACTGAACATAAGCATACTGCACAACAACCACAACTTTTGGAGCTATAAGCAATGGCTGATAATCAATATTACGGTACTGGTCGTCGCAAGAGCTCAACTGCTCGTGTGTTTATGAAAGCTGGTAACGGTGCAATCACAATTAACAAACGTGACATTTCTGAATACTTTAGTCGTCCTACGGCTCGTATGGTTGTTCGTCAACCATTAGAATTAGTTGAAATGTTAGAGAAATTTGACTTTAACATCACTGTTGTTGGTGGTGGTATTTCGGGTCAAGCGGGTGCAATTCGTCACGGTATTACTCGTGCCTTAATGCAATTTGACGAAACTTTACGTGCTGATTTACGTAAAGCTGGTTTCGTTACTCGTGATGCTCGTAAAGTTGAACGTAAGAAAGTTGGTTTACACAAGGCTCGTAAAAAGCCACAATTTTCAAAACGTTAATTTTTCGTTTATTTTTCAAAAAAGCCGGTTTTTACCGGCTTTTTTTATACCTGTAAATTTATCTTCTATACTCATTCTGTCTGATTGCACAAGTCTTGTACGTTTTTGCACTTTTTTGGGTATTCTTAGCGGTTATTACTTGAATTCCCTTGTAAAAAAAGGGGCTTTTCTTTATGATCAGAAAAATTTTTTTATCGCTAGTTCGCTTAAAATAAGTTGTCTTGTTGTTTTATTGCTATCAACGGATAAAAGTGATTTGTTTAAGTGGAAAATAATTGGAGATGTTGAATGAGCAATGCGCCCGTAAATAACGGCCGTCGACGCTTTTTAACTGCGGCTACTTCGGTAGTTGGTGGTGTAGGTGTTGTTGGTGTAGCTGTGCCTTTCATTGGCTCGTGGAACCCGAGTGCTAGAGCGAAAGCTGCTGGTGCGCCGGTTGAAGTTAATGTAAGCAAAATTGAGCCAGGTCAATTAGTTCGCGCTGAATGGCGTGGTAAGCCTGTTTATATTATTCGTCGTACTGATGAAATCGTCAAAGCGTTACCAAAACACGATGACCAATTGAGAGATCCTAACTCGGAAGAAGCACAGCAACCAGAATATGCTGCTAATGGTCACCGCTCTATTAATCCAGAGTTTATGGTGGCGTTAGGTGTTTGTACTCACTTAGGTTGTGCTCCTACGCATCACAAAGGTGATTTTGAGCAATTTGTTTCTGGCGTTAAAGACGGTTTTTTCTGTCCTTGTCATGGTTCAAAGTTTGATATGGCTGGTCGAGTTTTCCAAGGCGTTCCTGCTCCATTAAACTTAGTGGTGCCAGAACATTCTTTCCCATCAGATGACACCTTGTTAATTGGTGTTGGACCAGGAGAAGCATAATGAATAGTTTTATGGCTTGGATTGAACAACGCTTACCTTTTATGGATGCGATGAACAAACATGCATTACAATACCCAGCACCAAAAAATTTCAACTTTTGGTATGTTTTTGGTATTTTGGCAACGGTTGTTTTAGTTAACCAAATTTTAACGGGTGTATGGTTAACGATGAACTACGAGCCATCAGGTGATGGTGCTTTTGCTTCAGTTGAATACATCATGCGTGATGTTGATTACGGCTGGTTATTACGCTACATGCACTCTACTGGTGCCTCAGCATTCTTTATTGTTATTTATTTACATATGTTCCGTGGTTTAATCTACGGTTCGTATCAAAAGCCACGTGAGTTATTGTGGATTTTTGGTATGTTAATTTATTTAGTGTTAATGGCAGAAGCTTTCATGGGCTACTTATTACCTTGGGGTAATATGAGTTACTGGGGTGCGCAGGTTATTATTTCACTATTTGGTGCTATTCCTGTTATCGGTGAAGACTTAACTATTTGGATCAAAGGTGACTATGTTATCTCGGGTGCAACCTTAAACCGTTTCTTCGCATTACATGTAATTGCTTTACCTTTAGTGTTAGTTATTTTAGTTTTCTTACATATTTTAGCTTTGCATGAAGTAGGCTCTAATAACCCTCAAGGTACTAACATTAAAAAGCCAAAAGGCAGCGTTAAACCTGAAGAGTTAGCTAAATTTAAGTTCCATGAACAATATACTAAAAAGTATGACATTGTTGATGCAATACCTTTCCATCCGTATTACACAGTGAAAGATTTAGTTGCTGTGGTTATTTTCTTAATTCTATTTTGTTGGGTTATGTTTTTCTTCCCTGAAGGTGGTGGTTACTTCCTTGAGGCGCCAAACTTTACCCCGGCTAATGGCTTAAAAACGCCTGAGCATATTGCGCCAGTGTGGTACTTCGGTCCGTTTTATACCATCTTACGTGTAATTCCGCATAAGTTAATTGGTATGATTGCTATGTTTGCTGCTATCGGGATGTTGTTTGCTTTACCATGGTTTGACCGTGGTGTTGTTAGATCTTTCCGCTACCGTAGTAAAGTTCATTTTATTAATTTAGTTATTTTTGCTATCAGCTTTGTTGCTTTAGGTATTTTAGGTACAAAAGCCGCAACGCCATTAAATAACTTAATTGGTACTATAGCGACATTCTGTTATTTTGGATTTTTCGTAGCACTTTGGTTCTACAGTAAAAATGAAAATACTAAGCCAGTTCCAGAAAGGGTGACAAAATAATGAAAAAGTTACTTTTAACCATTTTGGCAATTGTGCCAATGTTTACTTTTGCCGCTGGTCCAAGCTTGCCATTAGACTCTGCTGGTAATGATTTAGCTGATAAAGAATCTTTAAAAAGAGGTTTTAGATCATACTTAACTTATTGTTTAGCGTGTCACCAATTACAATATCAACGTTATAATCGTACTTTTGCTGACTTAGGTATTGATGAAAAAGAAGGTGTTGCCAATTGGATGCCAACTGCTGAAAAAGCAGGTGATCATATTAAAAACACCATGCCAGCAAAAGCAGCTGCGCAATGGTTTGGTAGCACACCTCCAGATTTAACCTTAGTAGCAAGATTCAGAAAAAATGGACCTGATTGGGTGTATACCTATTTACGTTCGTTTTATGTTGATGAAAAACGTCCATTTGGGGTAAATAATACAATTTTCCCTGATGTTGGTATGCCGCATGTTTTACAAAACTTGCAAGGTATTCGAACAAAAGATGAACATGGAAACTTAACCGCGGCAACAGGTGGTTCAATGACCACTGAAGAATATGATGCTTTTGTGCGCGACTTAGTTAACTTCCTTGAGTATACTGCTGAACCAAATAAACTTGAGCGTCAAAACTTAGGTTACTGGGTAATTGGCTTTTTATTCATCTTGTTAATCTTGTCTTATTTACTTAAGAAAGAATATTGGAAAGACGTACACTAAGTCGTTAATTCTATAGAATATTTTATTTGGGGGCATTAGTGCCCCCTTTGTCCGTATTTAAAAATGTAATTTTGGAGGCATAAATGGCCGTAGCAGCAAACAAACGTTCAGTGATGACGATGTATTCACATGCAGATGATATGTATAGTCATCAAACGCGCATCGTATTGGCTGAAAAAGGTGTCGGTGTTGATATCCATTTAGTTGATCTGGCTAATTTGCCAGAAGATTTAATTGATTTAAATCCATACGGAACTGTGCCTACGCTAATTGATCGCGAACTTGCGTTATATGAAGCTAGCATTATTATTGAATATTTAGATGAGCGTTTTCCTCATCCACCATTAATGCCAGTGTATCCAGTATCACGTGGTCGTAGTCGTTTAATGATGCATCGTATTGAACACGACTGGTACAGCTTAGCAAAAATTATTTTAGCTAACGAAGACGAAGCGGCAGCAGAAAAAGCGCGTCAAGAATTGAAAGAAAGTTTATTAAGTGTTGCGCCAATCTTAAATGAAGCACCTTACTTTATGAGTGAAGAATTTAGCTTAGTTGATTGTTATTTAGCTCCGTTATTATGGCGTTTACCGGTATTAGGTATCGAGTTAGTTGGCCAAGGGACTAAAGAGCTGAAATCATACATGCTGAAGTTATTTGAACGTGAATCTTTCCAAGCGTCATTAACTGAAGTTGAGCGCGAATTACGTTTTGGTAATCCGGCATAATGTCGATTGAAATGACATCAAATAAGCCTTATTTAGTTAAGGCTTTTTATGATTGGATTTCTGATAATCAGTTAACACCTTATATTGTTGTTGATACCACTGTGAATAACGTGATGGTGCCAATGAGCTTTGTGCAAAATGGTGAAATTGTATTAAATATTTCACAAGGCGCAGTTGGCGCTATATCATTAGGCGAGCATGCTATTGAGTTTAGTGCGCGTTTTGGTGGAAAGTTAGAGCACTTATTTGTGCCATACGGCGCAATAGCGGCTATTTACGCAAAAGAAAATGGTGTTGGTACAGCTTTACCGGTTGAACAAGTTGATGATGCTTTAGCGGAAGATGAAGATGAGATAGAAGAAATTAATTTATCTTCAGTTGAGTCTACTACAAAAGCGGAAGAGCCTAGTTCGGAAGCGGATACTAAGCCGCCGGCGAAAAAAAGACCGTCGTTAAAAGTTGTAAAATAACGGGTTATTGACAAATGTCAGGTATAAAAAAAGCAAGTTTTAAACTTGCTTTTTTAATGTCTGAAATTAGACGCAGTGCAGAAGTTAGCAGCAGTTAATCAACATACTCGAAGGCTTTAAATACTCGGTTTACGCCTGAAACATTGCGCGCAATTTCAACGGCTTCATTTGCTTCAGCGGTTGATACTAACCCCATCAGAAAAACTTCTGCATTTTCAGTAACCACTTTAATATTAGTAGCTTCTAACGTATCACTACCAAAAAGTGCGGTTTTAACTTTCGAAGTTAACCAGACATCATTGGTGCTCGTGGTTATTGACGTATTATTGGAAATGCGAATTTGATTGTGAATTTGTTGGACACCATTTAATTCCGCTATCGTTTTTACCGCTAATTCTTTTAAAAAGGCATTAGGTGCTTGGCCAACAATTAAAACGCTACCATTGAGGCTAGTGACTTGTAAATTGGTATGCTCTTTAATTCCTTCGTGTTTATTTAGGGCAGAATAGGCGTTAAATTCTATGGTTTGATCATCTATTTGTTGGCCAACCGTTCGTTTATCAGCAGCAACGGTGGCACCACCAACGACACCAACAACGGCTGCGGCAACACAACCTTGTAAAATGGCAGCAATAGAAATAGTGAGCAGTAATTTATTTGTAGACACGATTAACCACCTTGTGGAAATAGAGTTGTATCGATAATTTCGCAAAGACAATGTAGTACTAATAAGTGTACTTCTTGCACACGGGCACTTCGTTGTGACGGTACACGAATTTCAACATCGTTTTCACCTAATAATCCGGCGATGTCACCACCGTCGTGACCGGTTAAGGCGACAATCGGCATATCACGAGCCACAGCCGCTTCAATTGCCTTGATCACGTTAGCAGAGTTACCACTGGTAGAAATTGCTAACAAAACATCACCTTGGCTACCTAGCGCTCTTATTTGCTTTGAGAAAACTTCATCAAATGAATAATCATTGGCAATAGAGGTTACTGTTGAAGTATCACTAGTTAAAGCAATTGCTGGTAAACTTGGCCGTTCAGTTTCGTAACGGTTTAATAATTGAGCTGAAAAGTGTTGAGCATCGCCAGCTGAGCCGCCATTACCACAACATAAAATTTTATTTCCTGATAACAAACTTTGCACCATGGTCATGCCCGCTTTTTCAATGGGGCCCGCTAAGGCTTCGCTAGCGGCAATTTTGGTTTGAATACTTTCAGTAAAATTACTATTGATTAGGTCTAACATTTAGTCTGATTCCATTAAAAGGCGTTTGTTAACCAGGTTATTTGCGGTTGATTGCGATCACCCTCTAGGGCAACCACATCAAATCGGCAGGCGGTATTATATTCATTTAATTGCTGTTGTTGCAGGTAAATTCGTGCACTTTTTTTGATTTTTTCTTGTTTGCTTACTGATACTGCCGATATTGCCCCGCCAAATTGATTTTGATGGCGAAATTTTACTTCAATAAAAATGTAGCAGTCAGCAGCTTTGGCAATAAGATCTATTTCACCGAAGCGACAATGAAAATTTTGTGTAACAATTTCTAATCCTTGGCTTAATAAATAGCGTTTGGCGATTAATTCTCCCTTGTCACCAATTTGTTTGCTGGATGGTTTATCGGATGTTTTATTCCATAGCAATTTCAGCCACCTTATTTCTTTTATAAGTACCCCATAATAACGAGCGGGTAATAATATTATCTTGGCCTAACTTTAAAATTCCTGTTTGACCATAATAACGAATAAAGTGATGTTGTTGCATTTGTGGTAATTTTGCCAATAAATGCAAACTGTCGTAGCCCATAGCAAAAATACGCTGCAAACTATCACTACGTTTTGGCCATAATTGCTTGCTGGTATTCGCTAATTTTTTATTTTGTTGCGAGCTGCTTAATAGCCAAGGCATTTGGGTAAAGGTTAAACCTCGTAAGTCATTAATGGTGCTTTGGTCAGTATTTATTGAATGGCTACGTGAACTGGAAAATACCGGAATAATATCGGCAAAAGGACTGATATTAACGTCAATATAGGGCTTTAATAAACGAGTTTGTTGTGGGTTACCAACAATATAAATCATGTCGATATCACGACGGCTTCTTGCTTCCGTTTTAATTGCTTGGCGTAAGCGGCTACGCAACGCATTGATACGGTTTTGGCTTTCATCTACCGACAAGGTTTGCTTGAGTATTTCTTGCATTTTTTTACCTTGCTCAAAATTAACAATGTCAGGAGATTCGCCAGTTAAGCTATGCCATTTTTGCACAAAGGCTTTCGCAATGCGCAAGCTAACATTATCTTGATGGCTTAATACAACAGGGTGTTTAAATTGTTTTTGGCTAAGTACAGAAGCTGCTTGCTGTGCTTCATCTTCTGGCCGCATTGACAGTGCCATTTGTTGCGGCTGCAATATCAGGTTGTCAGGAATATTTAATACAAGGGTGGGTAAGTTAAGTTCAGGGATTGCTAAATATTGCTCAACGTTTTCTTTTAATAAAGGGCCAATCACATGGCTAGCAGTTAGTGACGTTAAGGTTTGTGGTAACGTAAGAAAATCTAAACCATTAGAGTCAATAAAATGAAGTGTGGTATAAGGGTTTTCTGCATAAGCTGCCAAAACACCTTGCTGTGCGCTTTTACCTGCAGCTGCTTGTTTACCTGATAAAGGTAAAATAATGGCAACATGAGTGATCATATTATCTTGTAGCGCATTTTGCTGCTCTTGCGCTTTTAATAAGGTAACTATGCTATTGGCTGGGTGACTAGGATGATTTTTTTGCCAAACAGAGAGTTGAGTAGAAAAATTGTCGCTGCCGCCATATTGATTTGTTATTTGAGTAAGCTTTACCCAACCATCAACTAGCGGTGCTTGCAGCTTAGCTAGCTGATCTTGTTGCCATAATGAAAAGTGACTAATGTTTTGCCAGATATAATTTATATCTTCTTCTGATGCCGCAGCATTCAATGAAAAGGCGTGTAGATAAGCATTTAAGGCAGTTACCGCTTGTGCTCTTAATGTGTCAACTTGATACCAAGTATTGTAAAAATCAAAGTTGTGTTTAATGCCATGAAGCTCAGCGAGTTGTTCACAGTATTGTAGTTGAGCTTGCGCTCGCTCAATTTCATTTAAACTTAAGTTTGCTTGTGCTGCCGTTACAGCTAAGGTGTATTGCTCCGCCGGCGTTTGCTCAAGTGTTGCTAATTGCTCACTTAACCATAATGATTGCTCCGGTGAATTTTCAATTAAATATTGCTGGCTTGCTTGTATCAATAATGTATTTGCTTGCTCAGTGTCTGCCGCTTTAGCTTGCTTAACTAATTGCTCAGCACTTTGTGTTGAACGTTTAACAACTTGTTGCTGTGTTTTTTTTATAGCTTGATTGGTTGACGAGGTTGTAGAGCTTGAACAACTGGCTAAATAGCCTGAAATCATAATAACAGCCAAAATATGGCCTATATTTGTAAAAAAAGATGGAAAATTAAGAGTAAAGCGCACTAGTTAGATACCAGAGAGTTTAATAGTAAGGTTATAATAAACGCCATCTTCATTTGTCTCAACACTTGTCTTGGTTAAACTGCGTTATTGCATAAAGTATGGTTAAGCTCATTAACAGAGAAAATGAACTCAATATTTGAAATAAGGTTAAAAAATGACAACAAGGGTTGATGTAGGAAGTTTATATATTGTTGCAACGCCAATCGGAAACTTGGCTGATATTAGCCAGCGAGCGTTAGATATTTTAGCGCAAGTGGATGTGATCGCCTGTGAAGATACTCGTCATACGGGAAAATTATTATCAAATTTTTCAATAAAAAATAGAACCTTATCTTTACATGATCACAATGAGCGCCAGCGCCAAGAGCAAATTGCGGATATGCTCAAAGAGGGGAAAAGCATTGCATTAGTGTCTGATGCGGGCACACCACTGATCAGTGATCCTGGCTTTCATATTGTCAAATATTTACGCTCGCAGGATTTACCGGTTGTACCTATTCCTGGTCCTTGCGCTTTAATTACCGCGTTATGCGCGTCAGGTCTACCTACGGATAGATTTAGCTTTGAAGGTTTTTTACCTTCTAAATCAGGCGCTAGAAAAACAACGTTGGCAGAGCTTGCTAATGAACCCCGTACTATGGTGTTTTATGACGCTCCACGTCGGGCCATTGATACTGTTGCAGATATTGTTGAGGTACTCGGTGCAGATCGCCAAATTGTAATTGCTCGTGAACTGACCAAAACCTTTGAAACCATTCATAATGACACGGCGGGTAATTTATTAGCTTGGTTACAAGAAGATGCAAATCAGTTAAAAGGTGAAATGGTCTTAATAATTGAAGGTCATAAAGTTGACCCTAATGCAATTTCGCCCCAAATAATTACCACCTTAAAGCTACTTTTAGAAGAGCTACCACCGAAAAAAGCCTGTGCTATAGCTGCCAGTATTTATGGTGTGAAAAAAAATACCTTGTATGACGTTGCCTTAGCAATGAAAGAATAGTGCGGCAATATTAGTAAGATGTCATGGTGAAACTGTGGTTAATTGCTGTTATGAGCAACTTAACCACTTACGGAATTTTATAACCAGCCTTTTTGCCGAGCAATGCGAGCCGCATCAATTCTATTAGTGGCGTTGAGTTTAGCAATGGCTTCTGATAAATAATTGCGGATAGTGCCTTCCGATAAAAATAGCTTTTCAGCAATCTCCATTGTTGATAATCCCTCACCGGCTAACCTTAATGCTTTGCGCTCTTTGTCGGTGAGCGGATCATTATCGCTTAATGCATTAATGGCTAATTCAGGATCAATAATGGTTTTGCCATTAAATACCTTTAGAATGGCCTGAGCTAATTCATCAGAGGGGCATTCTTTTAAAATAAAACCTTTAACATTCGCTTGAATAGCTCTTTTAATATAACCACTACGTGCGAACGTAGTCATGATAATCGTTTTTAAATTGGGCGCTTTTTTATTGAGTATTTCGGCTAATTCAATACCGGTTAAATGCGGCATTTCAATATCAGTTAGTACAATATCAATTTGCTGAGTATTGGCTAAGTTTTCAATAATGGCTAACGCTTTGGCTCCATCCTCAGCCTCTGCAATTACGTTGATCTCAGCATGTAAATTTAATAGCGCACAGATAGCACCACGCACTAATCCTTGATCTTCAACAACAAGTAAATTGATCATCGGTTTTCGTTTTCCGGTAATATTATATTGAGGGCGAAGCCCGATTCTGTATCAATGCTGACATTGCCGTTTAATTGCTGGCAACGTTCACTTATACCTTGTAAACCATTGCCTTGAACAAAGTTACCACACTTGCCATTGTCATGAATAGCTAAGTTAATTTGCTGGTTAGCCGAAGATAAAACAATACTGACAGCATCACCGTTACTATGACGTAAAATATTAGTGATCGCTTCGGTTAATATCAGTGTTAGAGTTGATTCAACTTGGGCATTTATGGCAGGCAGCGAATTATCACATTGCACAGTAAATTGTTGCTGATGTAATTCGGCAATGAGTTTATTTAAACTATCGCTTAAATTATATTTTTTTAAGCCAGAAACCGCTTGTCTTACTTCACTTAATATTTCGCGACTTAACTGGGCAACTTGCTTAATTTCTTGTTTGGCATGTTCTTGCTGATCAAGGCCAAGGTATTTATCGGCCAACTCAGCTTTTAACGCTATTGATGACAAGCTATGACCTATTAAATCATGTAGATCACGGGCTATTCGTTCGCGTTCGGCAATAGTGGCTAATTGTTCTATTTTTTCTTGGCTTCGTGCTTCGGTTATTCTGTGTTTTATATCACGCTGGGTTGCTGAACCAAAAACAAATAAACCAAGGCAAATTAATAATGCCGGTAAATAAAAGTAGGCATTAAAGTCAGTAAAAAAATAAGCACTTAATAAAATAGCAATAAAAAGTAGGATTAAAGCGGAACTGCTTTTTTTGAAGGTTAAATTAAATCCAGCAACAAACGCAATATAGCCAAATAAGGATTGGGTGCCATAAGTAATAGATGTACCCAGCGATACTAAAACAGTTAAAGCAATTAACCAAATAATGACTTGCTCGCCTTTTGCGTAAACTGCTTGGCGATACAATAATAAAAAGCCGACATAAAGACAGACAATATTCATTACCTGATTAAATGAAAATTGAGAAAAATTTACGAGCAGCGGTAAAAAATAAAAAGCGCTAAATAGCAATGGCCCCCACACCCAGTAGGGTTTGTTACTGTCGGCAATACAATAATTGAATGTAGTCACAATAAATCCTTTTTAGCGAACCCAAGCTTGTTGTGCGTTTGAGCTTAGATTCGCTAGGTTAATGAATAAAAAGAGAAAAGGCTATAACAAAGCGATAACCTTACCTGTTGTTTAAAGTTTAAGAATGATTTTTTAATAACATTTTTGCCCAAGAATAATCAGGTGATAGTTGCAAGGCCATTTCAAAATCTGCTTTTGCTTGCGGATTATTGTTGATTGCTTGATAAGACAATCCTCGCCAAACATAAGCTTCCGCCTCACCCCAATGCTTACCTGAATTTTTATCGTCAGCAAATAAGCTAATGGCCTGATCAAACGCTTTTAGGGCTAAGGTTTTACTGCCACCATACATTTCAGGGGTATTAAATAACATAATGCCTTTAAATAATGCTGCTCGCGGATTATTTGGGTTAAGCGTTTGTGCTTTTTGCAGCGCTTCGCCAGCTTTTGGACCATAGGTTGCACCTAACATGGGTTGAAAAGCTATTTTTAAACCATAACACTGTGATAATAATGCCCATGATTCATCATCATTTGAGTTTTCACTCACCACCTTTTCTAAATTTTGAATGGCGTTATGCAGCGTTGTTATGGCAGCTTGTTGCTTGCCGTGAATATTTTGGCTAAGTGCTAAACGGTAATTTGCTAAGGCTTGTGTATAACCTTGGTTTGATTCAATGGCTTGGCTAAGTGTTTGCTCATTCAACTGCATTGACGCTAATTCAATGGTATTTATTTCGCTTTGGTTAGCAAAAACAGTTGTGGAAATTAATGCACTGCTAATAAATACGCCAATTGTTAATAATGATTTCATTATGATGTCCTTTTTCATTTATGTGGTTAAGTTGATTTAAATGTATTTGTTTACGGGATTTAGTTTCCGACAACGCGCCAACTTTTGTTAGAGACGATTGTCATGATTTGAGGATGACAAATGTCACTATTTTTTGATGATAAAGGTAATATTCGGCTGCTTGGATTAGGTTGAATGAAAATGAGCGTAACGTTGACAAGGTAATGCTGACGACAATTATAATAAGGTTTTGGAGTGACTGTGTTGGAATTCGCTAGATGAATGATTGTTTTTGTCATCAATCATTAGTGGCTTATCCCTCAATTCATCAAACTAAAATAATAAAGCCTTGATATTACTATCAAGGCTTTTAATAAGGTTTAGCTTTCGCTTTTATGATAAAGCAGAATCGGTAAAAGGTACTAACTCTGCAATGAGCTTAATAACAGGAAAGATTAGTGCTCATGACCTTCATGCTCGTCATGCTCTTGTGCAATACCAAGCCATGCAGCTTTCCCTGGTGTGAAGTTTAAGTCAAAATGACCTGTAACTTCGCCTTCATGTAAGTCAACGATTGTTACTTCTTGAGCATTGATGATATAAATTAATTCATCGGCTTTAGAAGCGATAATTGAAGGTGTTGCATCAACGGCTAAATCATCAAATACATGAATTCTCTGCTCTAATTGCCAGTCTTCTTCTGCTGCGAATAGGTTTAAATAACCTTGGTTATCGAGTATTAACATGTGCTCATTAGCGCCATCAAAGCCATAAGTCATAGACGTTAAACCATCTTCTGCTTGCCAGTTAAATGGTGTGATATTTTGAAGAGCTAAATCAATTAAATAAAACGTAGATGAAGCAGTACCAATCATGATATTACTTTCGGCACTACCTGTTAATGAGCCAATACGCGCACCAGCTGGCATATCTGCTGGGTTGGCAATTTTCTGAGCGGTAAAAGTACTGCCTTGTTGTTCAATGGCTAAAACACCGTCACTACAACCAAACGCAACATGAGTATCATTTTGAAAACTACCGTGAAGGGCAGGGCAAGTGGTTTCAAATATTTGCTCTTGATGGAAGTGATCGTCATGTAATTCTAATAATACGATTTGCTCAGGTAAGCTACTTTCTGTGTCAGGATCACGTAAAGTCGTAACAACGTAGTCGCCACGAATTTCTGCTGTTCCGTGCATATAAGTACTAAAATCATGAGTAGCAACAACTTTTTCTTCGCTGATACTTTCATCTGTTAAAATACTTAAGCTAGCGTTAGCACCAGTATCTTTATTACCGTCAAAAAATACGGCGACTTGTTCGCCACGAGGTACAAAGTGTGTTGGTTTAATATCTGTTAACGAGAAGCTGGTTAAAACAGGATCATCAATATGTTGATCATAATGATCGTTATGCAGTTCTTGCCATAAGCCACCATCAATAAATTCCACCATATCATACGAGCGTTGCACAGCAACGGCAAAACGGTTTTCTGGGCTGGCATATAAGTATTCTGCAGGGTGAGTTAGCGTAACAGACTCAACTAAGCTGTTATCTTCTAAATCAAAAATATATACCATTGCTTGATCAGCGGCAGCAATAGCTAAGCGCCCTTTGCTTAATTCTTCGTTATGTTCATCGTCATGGTCGATAATGGTTGAAGGGAGTTCAGTAATGTTGGTTTCAGCATCTCCACAGCCTCCTAAAACAGCTGCGCATACTATGGCTAGAGTATTTAAAGTAAACTTTTTCATGTTATTCCTTTAGTAAATTTATTTATGTTTAATAATCGAAAATTAAAATTCGCCACGAATGCCAATGGCAATAGAACGACCCGGAAGCGGAGTTAGTTCTTTTAAAAATGAGGTGTGAACCTGAGCATATTTATCGGTTAAGTTTTTACCTTTAAGGTAAACCGAGAGATCATGTTGGCCTAAGGTAAAATGGTAATTAACATTGGCATCAATCATCACATAGCCATCAGTTGAACTTTCTAGAGCGGCGGTGTGATCTTGTTCAAAGTATTTATTGATAAATAAGTCAGCAGAAATACGATCTCCTTGATAGCTAAGTTCAGTGGCAATACGTGCCGGTGGTGTACGTGGTAGATCACCTCCTGCATTTAAGCTTGCTCGAATAATGTCACCTTGAACTTTCCATGAAAACTCATCAGTTACTTGCCAAACAGCTTGTGCTTCAAAGCCATGTAATGTCGCATCTTGTGCTGAAAAAACATAAAGTGGTAATGTGCTAACTTCATCACCATGTTCGTCATGATCATGTTCGTCGTGAGCATGCTCGTGTTCATTACTGGTAAATAATCCAGTCGCTTGTTCGTAATAATAGTCGTCTATTTGGTTATAAAAGGCGTTGATAATAAAGCCAAAATCACCTTTAAACTTACGTAAGCTGATATCAATATTATTAGCAGTTTCCATTTTGAGATCATTTTCATTTAAGCCAAAGTATTGCTCATGATGTAGATCTTCTTGTAATGAAAACAACGCTCCAACTTCATAGGAGCCTGTTCCTATATGCGGACCAAAAGATAATAGTTCTGACGCAGAAGGCGCTCTTTCTGAATGTGATAGTGACAAACCAATATTGTAGCTGTCGGCAAAATCCCACACTAACCCCGCTGAAAAACTCACCGGTGTAAATACATGTTTAACATTAAAATTTCGAATAACTTCTTGAGAAGAATGGTTATGATCATCGTGCTCATCATGAGCATCTAATGCCGCCATTATTTCAATTTCAGGTAAATTAACAGTGTTTGCGGTAATTTCGGTACGTTCAATGCGAGCACCAAGTTGTAATAACACATCACCTAAATGGCGTTCTTCCAACCAAGCTAATGCTATCGAATTTGTTTCAGAAGGTGGTGTGAATGCTTCTGCACCTTCAGCGGTAAAATCACTTTGTTTATAATGAACACTTAAGCCGCCACGCCAATCCCAAAAATCTTGGTGGAGAATTTCAGCGCGAGCTTCTAAAGTTTTATTCTCGAAAGTAGTGCCTACTACACCTACCTCTAATTCACTGTGTGTGTAATCGGTGAAAGCAAGTTTAGTGTTTATTGATTTGATAATGCTATTGTCAAAACTTAATTCACTCAGTAGTTGCCAACGTTCTTGTGTTAAATCGGCTTCTACAGCGATATTTTCATCGCCATGGCTATGACCTGGAATACCATATGTTTGATCTAGATTTTGGTAAGATACACCAACAAAACCATTGTTGAGTATATAGCTGGTACCTAAAGTAAAACCACTTGATTCAGCGGCAGAATTTTCGACTTCATCAATGCCATTTTTCTCTGGTATTTGGTAGTTTTCACTGTCTCGGTAAAAACCATCGGCATGGATAGCAACATTACCAACGGCAGTATTCAATGAGCCCGATGCTAATGTTTGTTCATTATTGCTGTTATGCTCAACTAACCATTCAGCTTTGGTATCGGTGTCGCGTGGAATTCTTTCATCCACTAAATTTACAACACCACCGATAGCGCCACTACCATAAAATAAAGTTGCTGGGCCGCGTAAAACTTCAATACGTTCTGAGGTTGATGTTTCTGTTGAAACAGCATGATCAGGGCCAATACGTGAGGCATCGCCTGCATCTAAGCCATTTTGAGTAACTAAAACTCGTGGCCCATCTAAGCCTCTAATAATAGGTGTACTTGCAACGCCACCATGAAAATTACTATGAATACCGACTTCTTTGCTTAAGCTATCACCCAAGGTGTTTTCTTGGCGCATACGTAAAGCTTCGCCATGTAATACAGTGATTGGTAAAGCTGATTCAATATTTGAACTATGAAAAGGGGTAGCATGTACATCAATAATTTCAATCGCTGATTTATCAAGCGATACTTGCAATTGTACCGGTGTATTGTCGATGACATTGACCTGAACATTCTTATGCACAAAATTATCAGCCACTATGTGTAATTCGTATCGCCCAGGTTTTACATCTAAGGTAAATACGCCTTGTTCATTGGTCGCTGAAACTTTATTCGTACCCATTATTTTGACAGTAGCGCCAGCAACAATTTTACCTTGACCGTTTACAATAGTGCCTTGAACTTGTTCAGCGTATAGGTTGCCGCTAGCGGAAATAGCAAGTAACACACTAATAATTTTGGGGAGCTTTTTCATGATTCCTCTTACGTTAATGTTATAATGTAACAATTGTTAGGTATGTTACGTTATAACATATTTGTTAGCAATAGAGATGACGATGTAGAGGATATAATTTTTTAATTATTAACCAAACAGAGCAAGAGATAGGCGATGATATTAATAAATTGCTATTTAAGTTTAATTTTTTTGATGAGAACTTTTACATCAACTGAATTAACACAGTATAAAAAATAATTTATTCAAGGTAATAAAGGTAAGCGATAACTCAATTTATTGAACCGTTTTGATGTAAAAACAATTGTTGTTATATTAAAAGAATATAGTAGTGACTTTAAGCTTTTAAGCTGTGATAAAGTAACCTTTTGTTACAATAATGTAAGACTTGATTTTGTTATGGCACTACAAAGATAAGTTAATTGGATTTTCGGCAACGAGCTAACTTTGGTGAGAGAGTAATTCCATTATTTTTGATGAAAAAGGTAATATTCTTTTGTTTAATGCTTTGCTTAAGGTAGAATGCGCCCCGAGTTGACCAGACAATCGCTGCTTAATCGTTGTATTTTATGTTTCGGCATAAAATAGACAGATTAAGGGGAGGAAAGTCCGGGCTCCATAGAGCAGGGTGCCAGATAACGTCTGGGCGGTGTAATGCCGACGACAAGTGCAGCAGAGAGAAGACCGCCGATGGTTATTCTTCGGAATTTCACAGGTAAGGCTGAAAGGGTGCGGTAAGAGCGCACCGGGCGACTGGTAACAGTTCGCAGCAGGGTAAACTCCACCCGGAGCAAGACCAAATAGGGTTCCTTATGGCGCGGCTCGCGTTGGAACCGGGTAGGTTGCTTGAGCCTTAGAGCGATTTAAGGCCTAGACGAATGATTGTCCACGACAGAACCCGGCTTATCGGTCGACTCATTAATTCAATAAACCCTAGCAGCAATGTTAGGGTTTTTCTTTTTTGGGCAAGAATATTTGTCCACTCCACTGATAACAAATCCAGCGGCTTATCCGTCGACTCACTAATTCAATAAACCCTAGCAGCAATGTTAGGGTTTTTCTTTTTTGGGCAAGAATATTTGTCCACTCCACTGATAACAAATCCAGCGGCTTATCGGTCGATTCGCTAATTCAATAAACCCTAGCAGCAATGTTAGGGTTTTTCTTTTTTGGACAAGAATATTTGTCCACTCCACTGATAATAAATCCAGCGGCTTATCCGTCGACTCACTAATTCAATAAACCCTAGCAGCAATGTTAGGGTTTTTCTTTTTTGGGCAAGAATATTTGTCCACTCCACCGATAACAAATCCAGCGGCTTATCCGTCGATATGTTTGTCCACTATTTCGATAAAAAAACAGCGGCATATAGGTCGATTTATTGATCCTACTGGTAAATTTTTTTTAATATTGTTTGTAGTGATATAAGAGCTTTACTTGGAGGTATAGATGCCGCCAATAACCCTAATGCTACAATTGGTAGTATTCTAAAGGGGCTATTATTGGTGGTGGTGCTGGCGCCGTTGGTTTAACCCCCTTAAATTATACAATTATCAGAGGTCTGATTGTAATGGCAGTAAATGGCCTTGGTGATTATGCACAGCAACTTAACTTAGGTACAGACAACTTAGATCATTCAAGGGCAATTCTAGCTGCAATTGTTGGGGATAAGTTATATTCTTGAAGCAGTTAAAAAGGAATTAGGTGAAGCAGTACACTATGGTTCAGAGTACGGGAGGCAGCGTATTATAAGTGCCATTTTGGATTGGGAATCAAGAAGTAAAAAATGATTAGACCTCTATATTTTGCCTTAATACTGTTCATTTTATTTGATACATCTAACGGGCTTATTAACGGTAATCTATCAGGAATAGCTTCAGGAAGATCATTAAATGGTTACACGATTACGTATAAAGATAATCCGATTGAGTTTTTTATTGATATGGTGATACGGATTGGCGCTATTGTTTTATTAGTGTTTTTATTTAGATGTAAGCCTAAAGAGTAAACTAGTTCATAGTAGCGAGAGATTATGATAGCCATACGAGACGTTGGACTTCAAAAGACCCGATAAGGTTTGCGGGAGGGAATTCTAATATTTATGGCTATGTGTTCAGTGATCCGGTTAATTTTATTGTGAACCAAAGGGGTAATTGAAAATCACCATTTAGAAAAGATCAAAGAATAACAGGGTGTTTATGTGATTTTTTTAACGACAGGGCCAATGTGTGAATGCAAAATAAACATTCTATATATTTAAACGAGTTTGTTAAGTTTTTGGCTTTATTGCCAACTTATACCTTTATTGCTGTGCTAGCTTCGAGAAATGACCTTTCTGTTATTGAGTGGTTATTAATTGGCTATCTGATGTTATTAATTACGCATAAAGTTTATATATATATTTTTAATTATGATGCTATAAACAATAAGCAACAGATGCTTAGGTATATATTATTAATATTTGCTCAAATATTAATAATAACTGTGATTTTAAATATTTCCTGATAAAAACAGCTCTAGTTGGTGGGGTGAACTATTTAGGAAATATTGCTGGTCAACTTAATAATGGAACAAAAAAATTAGATCATTCTCAGGCTACCTTGGCCGCTTTATTGGGCATGAGTGGAATTACAGGGGATGTGATCGATAAAATCCCTTCAAAAGGTGAGTTAATGAAATATCTTAAAGAGGCGGTGGCTCAATTTTTAAATAGTAAGTTATTAGAACTTGAAGGTAAGAAAAAGTGTTAAAGCTAATTTTGATTTTTATTGGCAGTTATCTAATTTATGAAGGAGTTATTGGTTACTTTGCTGGTGAAATAGATGCTCTAGGAAGTACTGTTGCAGCTTCAGGGTATATGGTTCGACAAGATGAAAGGCCTATAGAATTCATGGTGACTATAATAATACATTTTGCGATTGGTCTTTGGTTGATAATTGGATCTTTTTATATGAAAAAATAAATAAAGCTAATTTATGTCAGTAAAATCAATGTGCCTGACTACATGGTTAAAGGCGGAGTTAAATATTTATGTATCACTGATCAACTTGGTTCGCCAAGGCTAATTGTTAATGCTGATACAGGAACTGTAGTTCAAGAAATAACCTATGATGAGTTTGGTATTATCATTAGTGATACTAACCCTGGATTCCAACCGTTTGGTTTTGTGGGAGGTTTGTATGACCAAGAGGCAAAATTAACCCGTTTTGGTGCTCGAGATTATGATGCTAGTACGGGCAGGTGGACATCAAAAGATCCAATAAGGTTTGCGGGTGGGGATTCGAATATTTATGGTTATGTGTTTAGTGATCCAGTTAATTTTATAGATCCTACAGGTAAGTTCTTATTTAACATTGTTAGTGGTGCTATAGGTGCAGCTATTGGTGCTTTGGAAGCTGCGAGTAACTCTAATGCAACATTTGGTAGTATTCTTAAGGGGGCTTTGATAGGTGGAGCGACAGGCGTTGTCGGTTTAAACCCTGCAACTATGACATTATTAAAAACAGCTCTAGTAGGTGGGATTAATTATTTAGGAAATATTGCTGGTCAACTTAATAATGGAACAAAGAATTTAGATCATTCTCAGGCTATCTTGGCAGCATTACTCGGTAAGTAGTGGGATTATCGGAGATTCACTTAACAAACTTATAGTGACTAAAGGTGAAATACCTAAATATTTAAAAGAGCTTATGAGTCAATTAATAAGTGATAGGTTGCTGAAGCTAGAAGGAAAACAACAAAAATGCAAAAGTTAATTTTAGTAGTTTTAGGCATGTATTTTTTGTCTAAGGGAATTTCGGGACTTATTGACGGGTGTGTTGACAGTTTAGGGGGGAGGGCGACTTCCTCTAACTCCATGGTTTACAAAAATGATAAGCCAATACTGTTTTTTGTTACTGTTTTTGTATATTTAGGTGTTGCAGCTTTTTTAATAATCTGGCCGTTTTATAAAAGAAATGCTGATGAAAGTGAATAAGATGAATTTGCCTTATTATCCAGTTACATCGTTTTTGTCCAATTGAAATTTATAAACATTATAGTAATACTTAAATAGGTGCTGTAAACTGGTGCTAAATATGTAGAGGTGTTTATTATGCAACCTAAATTTTCTGAAGATGTAATTCCATTGTCGGATCTTAAAGTGAATCCGGGAAAAATAGTTAACCATGCCAAAGATACTCATAGGCCAGTATTAGTGACGAGTCGTGGTCGTGGTGTTGCTGTAGTACAAGGGCTTGATGAATATGAAAATACGCAAGAAGAATTAGCATTTGTTAAAGCCGTAGCAAAAGGAATGCTGGAGGTAAAAGAAGGTAAAACACAAAGCCTTGATAGCCTAAAAGCTAAGTTAGGGCTATAGCTGTGCAAATAGAGTTTACTGAATCGGCGTTTAGTGACCTTGAAGATCTTAAAGAATATTACACTGAACAGCTTGTTCCAAATGTTGGTGAAACATTTATCAAAGAGATAATCGCACATGTTGAAACAATTCCTCATAACCCTGAAATCGGGCGAATAGTTCCTGAATTCCAAGATAAAAATATCCGAGAATTAATTCATAAGCCGTTTCGGGTTGTTTATCAATTAGGCGATGATACTATTTTTATTATTAGAATATGGCGAAGTGAACGTTTATTAAACATCGATTAAAATCATAGTGTTAAATATATAACAAAAGTTAACTTATCGATCGACTCACTAATTCAATAAACCCTAGCAGCAATGTTAGGGTTTTTCTTTTTTGGGCGAGACTATTTGTCCACTCCACAGATAACAAATCCAGCGGCTTATCGGTCGATTCGATAATTTTAGTAAGCGCTTGCTTTTGCAAGCGGTTTTCTAAAATCTTTTCATATTTTCATCGCTTCAATCACAAAGTGCTGCAAGGTTAGATGTAAGGGAAATAAAATTTTAAAGACAGTAAGTTTTTGTATTATTGAAAATATTCTATAGAACCAATTTATAGTACTGTTTTTAACGATTCTTTATAGTAAGTGCCGTATTGTTTGGGGGGATATATTCATGAGATATTTCTACCCCCTCTAAATTTTAATATATTTTTTGTGCTTTTGTATAAACAGCCACATGAGAATGAGATCTATAAAATAGTTTATCAGATCCGCTTAAGCCGGTTTTTGTTGAAGTAATAAATGAACAAATATTTATCTGTAGTGGTGAAGTTAACTTGGGTGTTGATTTAAATTTTTTAAAGCTTGTGGTGTAAAACCCGTCCAACGTTTAAAAGAGCGGCGAAAATTGGTGATATCAGAAAAATTGAGGTTTTCAGCGATCTTTTCGTTATTATAATTTTGTTCAGTTAATAAGAACACTGCTTGTTGTTGTCTCACCATGTCGAATAATTGTTGATAAGTCACATTGTGTTGCTTTAGTTTTCTTTTTAACGTGGCATTACTGATTGATAAGTGGTTTGCTAACCAATCAGCATTAATTTCTTGTTTATTTCGCACTTTTTTGATCATTTGTTGCATCACATAGTGGATAAATCCTACCTTAAGTGTGATTGAAGGCACTTTTTGTTGGTAATGTTTAATCAAGTCTGCGTTTCCGTTTGCAAGTGGAAACATTAATAATCCATTATCAAACTTTATCTGTAGTGGTAAGTGATAAACTGGTTGAGTGTTAAAGGTTGATACGGCATTAGTGCTTGGTGAAAACTCAAACTTACAGGGTAAATACGCTTGATATTGCTCTATATGGCGAGGAGCAGAGTAAGGAAACTTAATGGTTAAGCGACTGAGAGGAAGTTGTTTTTGTTTAGCTATTGAGATGATTAAACTGGAGAATAACTCACAAATAAATTGATAATGGTTAATGTTTTCTATGCTAATAGCTTGATTAAAAATGAAATATTGATATTGCTCAGTACTCTCATTACGCATAAATAGAAAAGGAAAAATTTGATAATGAAAATGCCGAGCAGCGGCGATTATATCGCTTAAGTTTTCAGCATGTACTATTATCTGACCAGCCGATTCTAAATGATTTGGATAAAGTCGACTACCTAATAAAAATGCACTATCACTATGAGGTAAGTATTTACTGACATTTTCTATTACCCGAGAAAATTGCTGATGAGAAATTTTTAACTTTGGGTTGGATAAATCACTTAAAAATAATTTACTGCCTTTGAGTAATTTATCTGGCGGAATATGACGTTGCTTAGCCATATCAACTAATAATATCACCCAAAGTGGTATTGCTAGCGATTTTTCATGTTGTTCAAAGAATGGCATTAGGCACAGCACGGTTTTTTAGCTAATTGCTTTGCAGCGCTTAAATGATTATTGATGTCATACAACACTTCTTCGTAACTGTGCCAACCTCGGTACTGATGATTACAGGTGATCACTTTAGGGTAAATTGCCTCACTTGTTTGGCCATGTTTAAAGGCGAGATGTTCAATGGCACGTTTTGTTTGTTGTTCAATTTCCTTGGTTGTCACTGCCAGGGTATTGGGCATTAATACAATAAAGCGATCGCTAGCATATCGACAGGCAATATCACCATCACGAATATTCATTTGAATTAATTGCGCGACTTCTCTAAGCATTAAATCACCATGTTGATAACCATAATCATGATTAAATTGAGCGAAGTGGCGAAGATCGAACATCATTAACGAGAATGATGTTTGTTGCTTCTTTGCCTGATTAATTTCAAGCTTTATTTGCTGTTTCATGTATTCAGCACTGTATAAGCCCGTAGTAAAGTCAATCAAGCTATGTTCTCGATAAAAGCGCTCTGTTCGACTAAGTTGATGATTAATAGCCGTTTGCTCTTGGTGCCATTGATATAAAGCGATACTCATTAATACCATACCTAATGGAGCAGGTAGTGCTTCAATCGCGGTTAGCCAGTGATCGTCGGGATAAATGAAAAATTCATCGAGAAAGTCGAGTAATACCGACACGTGGGTAAATAACAAACCGATAAATAATAAATTTGTGACCCGACCCGAAGGGCGGCTAACCAGTGTGAAAAATATCCATATCAGTGTCATTAATGTAATGCCCCCTTCGCCAGCTATATCAATAAAATCGATTTCACTGGTTGGTTTTAATTGGCCAAAGGAATATGCACCAAAGCAAACGATGGCAATAGTCATCAATAAACTATTAATAAGAGTTTTGTGAAAAGGTAAAAAAGCAAAGTTCATAAAATAACTATTCAAGTAATTAGTGCTGATTAGCATAAAAATTTGTAGGGCTCAGCGGAAGGGTCATATTAGCTCACAAGAGTTACAACTTTTTTACAGCAAAGCGATAAAGTTAAATATATTCAACAATATTCCTTGAATAACCGCGAGATAATGCAAGGTTGAATTAGCTCATTCATCTTAAAAAATAATGATATTCGAGTGATATTTGATTGAAATCCGCCCGTTGATGAAGTGAGTGAAATATTACTGTCATTTTTATTGGTTAGCGTCTTCACGTTTCTTAAACCCGCGACAATAAAAATTGTCGTCAACTACAAAATGATGAGATACGAGAATGACCAAATTAACTCCGTGGAAGCAGTTTAAATACTCTGCACTAGCGATAGCTTGTGGTGCTGCTTTATTCAACACTACTGCGCTAGCGGCTGAATCTAATTTTTCTGGCCGTATAACTGACGCGTCAAATTCGGTATATTTTGAAGGTGCGAAAGTGCGCCTGATAGAGTTAGACATTACAACGATCACTGCTCGAGACGGTTCTTTCCGTTTCAGTAATGTGCCTCAAGGTACATATACGTTAGAAATAAACTATTTAGGCGCTGAAAAAGTGACTAAAAGTATTACTGTTGGTACTGATGGAGAGATTCAGCAAAGCTTTGTTATAGGTTCTGACATTCGTAGTATCGAAAATGTCATCGTATATGGTCAACGTGCAGGCCAAGCAGGTTCAATTAACCGCCAACGTAATGCCGACAATTTAATGTCAGTGGTTAGTGCTGACACCATAGGTCAGTCACCTGATCAAAATGCAGCAGAAGCGTTGCAACGCCTACCGGGTATGTCAATTCAACGTGATCAAGGTGAAGGGCGTTTTGTTGCTATTCGTGGTATCGACCCCAATTTAAATAACGTCACTATCAATGGAGTTAATGTTCCTTCGCCAGAATCAGGGGTTCGAAGTGTTGCCATGGACGTTATTCCTTCTGAGCTGATTCAAAGTTTAGAAGTGAGTAAAACGGTTACACCTGATATGGATGCTAATGCAGTTGGTGGCTCTGTTGAAGTAAAAAGCTTAAGTGCTTTTGATAAGCAAGAGCAAAGCTATAGCGCAACAATTCAAGGCTCTTACAATGAATTGATGGAAGAAAGCAGCCCTAAATTATCAGGTAGTTTCACCGATGTTTTTCAACTCTCTGGTGGTTCACAACTTGGTATTGCTAGTGCTATTTCTTGGTTTGAACGTAAGTTTGGTTCTCACAATATTGAAACAGGTAGCGGCTGGGGCGACTTTGAATACGAAGATTCAGTAACAGGAGAAGATTTTGAAACTTTTGGCGCTGAAGAAATTGAGCAACGCCATTATGCTATTACTCGTGAACGCCTTGGAATTGCCTTAAACTTTGATTTGCACACCTCTCTAACCGATAAATATTACTTACGAACCTTGTATAGTCAGTTTTCAGATGATGAGTTTAGAACCAGTAACCAATATAAATTATCTGATGGTGCCTTAGATTCTAGCTCTTATACTCAAGGTAGCGCACAATTTATTGACGCTGAAATGGAACGAGGTACGAAAGATCGTTACGAAGAACAAGAAATTTTATCGATTGTATTCGGTGGTTCAAACCAACTAAATCAATGGTTAGTTGAATACGATGTTGGTTTTTCAAAGTCACAGGAAGATGAGCCAAACCGTATTGATGTGGCTTTTGCTGGCGAAGGCTTGCTTCTTGGTTATCAATCAACAGGCGATGTGCCACGTTTAATTCAAAGTGCAGCAGCCCATGATCTCACTAATTTTGAAATTGATGAGATAGCTTATGAAAATAACCATGCTAAAGATGAAGAAATTAGCATCAAGCTCGATCTAAGTCGTGATTTTGTTTGGAATAACAACAACGGTATTTTCAAGTTTGGTTTCAAGCATCAGTCACGTGAAAAATCGAATAACGTCGATGTAACTATTTACGACGGTGGCTTTGACGAGGTAACCGCGGCTAATTTTGAAACCGCCTCTCCTCGTTATGAACTGGGAGATTTTGGCCCTAGTATTAGCCAAAGCGGGTTGTCGAGTTATGTTAATAGCAATAGGAGTCAGTTTGAAATCAACGAACTTGATACTATGATCGATTCAAACGCGGGCTCTTATATTAGTGAAGAAGATGTTACTGCTGCTTACGCGATGATCACGCTTGATATTGACAAGTGGCGGGTTATCACGGGTCTTCGTTATGAAGATACCAGTTTTGAAACTACGGGAAATCGTGTTGAGCTAATCGAAGATGGTGTTAATGATGATGAAAGCGTTAATATTACGCCATGGCGTGTCAGCAAAGATTATGCTCACTTACTACCAAGCTTAAATGTTAAATATCAAGCGTCAGAAAAACTGCTTGCTCGTTTTGCTTTTACACAAACTATTGCGCGACCAACCTTTGGCGATTCAGCTGCATATCAATTAATTGAAAGTGAAGTAACTGAAGATGATGGTGTAATTGAAACTGAACGAAAAGCTGAAGTAGGTAACCCAAATTTAGAAGCTTTTGAGTCAAACAATATTGATTTTTCAATTGAATATTACCCAGGTAATATTGGCGTTTTGTCTGCGGGCCTATTTTATAAGGATATCAGTAATTATGTTGTGCTTGCTGAAGTGCAAAATAATGGTCAGTGGGACGGTTATGAAGAGGTCTTTCAACCAATCAATGGTGGAGATGCGTCATTAACTGGTCTTGAATTAGCGTGGACAAAAAACTTTGACTCTGGATTATTTATTAGTGCAAACGGTACCTTTGTTGATACTGATAATGACTTACCAAATCAAGCTGACACATTAGCAAACTTAATGTTGGGGTATGAAAACAATAAATTCAGCGCCCGCTTAAGTACTTCATACAAAAGTGAAAGCTTCCAGTTTGTCGACAATGATTCATCTGTTTATGAAGACACCCATACTCAAGTCGACTTCACGGCTAAATATTACTTTAGCGAAACCATGCAAGTGTATTTTAACGCCGTCAATATAACCGACGAACCTTTATATATTTACCATGGCGATAGGGCATACAACTATCAATATGAAGAATATGGCGCGTCGTTTGAGTTAGGTTTTACCATTAACTCGTTGTAATAAGTAATGGCTAGCAAGGTAAATGTTATGTTTGCCTTGCTGTTGAATGAGTAAGAGAAATAACGTAATGAATATGAATTTTAAGGCAATTTGGCTAGTGAGTTTTCTAGTCCTTATATCGCCATTTTTTAGTTATGCCAATGTTAAACAAGTCGCGATATCAATAGATATCGAATTTTTACAATTAGTGCCTAATGCTGTTGAGGGTAACCGTCAGCAAATTGCTGTTAGCGAATCCCAAGGTATTAAGCTATTGAATGAAGATTTGGTGGTTGTTGCACAGATACAACAACCAGCTGAACATCTAGATTATCGTCAATTGCCCAATGCGCTAAATAAAGGTGTGATCACCACTTTAGACACAAATACGGGGGAATTGTTATTCATTGAAATTGATCATAAAGAGCAACAGCTTGATATTAAGCAGCGATTTAAACCCAAAAATAGTGCGATTGATGCTTTATGTTTAAGTGCTGCGTCACATGGCATTGACATATTCACGGTTGATGTTTTAGGTCAGGTTGTTCACTACAACGTGTATCAAGCAAGAAATCAGGTTTGGCAATTAACTGAAATAACACGCTTTCCCGTTGGACCAAATGTGAAATCTTGTGCGGTTAGCGAAAACGCTGAATCACTTTATATCGTCGAAGAAAATATTGGTATCTGGCGATACTCTAGCAACCCAGAGCATGAGCGTACTCGCGAGCTTATTCAATTGGAAAAAGGATTAGAAGTTGAATATGTAGATACTACTGAACAAGGTGATGTTGCTATTGTTTCTCCAGATAAAAATGTTGTGTGGTTATGGGATCAAGCAAGCAAGCAATTAACGCAAGAAAAATTACCAAAAAATGTCGCACCTAAAACAGTTCAAGTTACTCGTATGGGCGATACGCTTGTCACGAACCTTTATGATGACAACAGCAAAAGAATTTTGAGTGTTCAAATTGAGCAAGTAGGTGATACCGATTTTCCTCAAGCAGAGCCAGTAGAAAGTTTATTGCCTTATGGCCAAACTGAGTCAGTATTAAGTTTTGGTGATGCAGCAGATGATCCTGAAATATGGGTAAACAAACAAACACCTGAAGCTAGCTTGGTATACACAACAGATAAAAAATATGGTCTGAATGTGTATGATTTATCAGGAAAATTAGTGACAAGCTTACCTGTAGGTCGTATTAACAACATCGATATTCGATATGATGTTATGGTTAATGGCAAAAGTTTTGATATTGCCGCGGCGAGCAATCGTACTTCTAAAAGTATCAGTGTATTTGCTATTGATAAAATAACCGGCTTACCGACACACCTTACGAATATAAAAACAGATTTAACAGACCCTTATGGTTTTTGTTTAAGTGAGCATCAACGTCAAATTACAGCATGGATAAATGATACTAATGGCCGTTTTCAACGTTACGATTTTCAGTTCAATGGTGACACAGTTACCGCAGAAAAAACGCTTGAATGGACGGTTGCTAGTCAACCTGAAGGGTGTGTTAGTGATGATGAAACCCAACGACTATTCTACGGTGAAGAAGCTAAAGGGGTATGGCTAAAACACATTGATAGCAATACACCAGATAAATTTATTGCCGGCTTACACAATGAAATTGCTGCAGATATTGAAGGTATGAGCCTATATCAATATTTGGATAAGCGTTATTTGGTGGTCTCAAGCCAGGGCAATAACCGATATTCTGTTTATGCCATTGATAATCAATATAAATATCTAGGAGTTTTTGAAGTTGGTGCTAACTGGCCAGAGATGATTGACGGTGCATCTGAAACCGACGGTTTAGCCGTTACTAGTCAATTTTTAGGGGCAGAATTACCGAACGGATTATTGGTAGTGCAAGATGGGCACAATGTTATGCCTCAAGCAGCACAAAACTTTAAATTGGTCAGTGGTAGTCTGCTAAGGGAGTGGATTGCTAAAAGAGTGCCATCGATGTAAATAATGCTATTAAGCAACTGTAGCTAATAATGTGAAAGCAGTTAATATAGTTAGCTGCTTTTTCTGCAAGTATTTTCAAAAATCATCGAGTTAAATGAGAGAATAAACAATGGTAACAAGACGAGATTTTACCTTAGGGTTAACGGCACTTGCCTTTACTGGTTTAACCGGCTGTAGCTTAGGTTCAAAATCAAACAAGCACTTCACAAAACTAAGTAAAGGTTATGGAAAACTTATTGAAGACCCAAAGGGGTTATTAGACTTGCCAGAAGGGTTTAGCTACAAAATTATCTCAGAATTCAATCAACTGATGAGTGATGGTATGGCTGTACCTGATAGGGCTGATGGTATGGGGTGCTTTCCACTTGATGAGAGTCGTGTTGTGCTTGTTCGTAACCATGAACTTAAGCCGGAACATTTAGCTAAACAACCTAAATCAATTCAGCAGCATAAAACAGCAAAAGCCTATGATACTTTTGCTAATGGAGTTGCATTACCCGGCGGCACCAGCAATCTTATTTATAATACCAAACTGCAAAAGGTTGAACGTGAATTTATTAGTCTTACTGGCACAATCCGTAATTGTTCAGGAGGTGTTACGCCTTGGGGAACTTGGTTAACTTGCGAAGAAACGCTAGCAAAAGCAGACGGCGAAATTAGCAAAGATCACGGTTATATTTTTGAAGTGCCGGCCAATGCAACAGGCTTGGTTAATGCCAAACCATTAAAAGCGATGGGACGTTTTAATCACGAAGCGGCAGCGGTTGATCCTAAAACAGGTATTGTTTATCTCACCGAAGACAAAGGTGATGGGTTATTTTATCGATTTATCCCTAATACTTATGGAAAACTTGCTGAAGGTGGCCAGCTACAAGCGCTGGTAATTAAAGATAAACCCAAGTTTGATAGTCGCAACTGGGTGAATATTAATGCTAAGTTATTTAACTGGCTTGATGCAAAATGGATTGATATTACTGATCCAGAAAGTCCAAATGATGATCTTCGCATTCAAGGTTTTGAAAAAGGTGCAGCATTGTTTGCTCGTGGTGAAGGAATACATTGGGCTGATGGTGAATTGTACTTTTGTTGTACTAACGGCGGCAATAAAAAATTCGGGCAAATTTTTCGTTATCAGCCGAATGCAACAGATAATCAAAGCGGTCGTATTCAATTGTTTTTAGAAAGTGAAGATGACTCTCTGTTTAATTTTGGTGATAACCTAACTGTAACACCACAAGGGCATTTATTAGTATGTGAAGATGCCTATACAGACACTGTTGACAATCACCTAAGAGGTGTTACACCTAATGGCGAATTATACAATTTTGCTAGATTACGCACTCAAACTGAGCCAGCTGGTGCTTGTTTTTCTCCTGATGGAAATATCTTATTTGTTAATGTGTATTCACCAACAAAAACACTAGCAATACGAGGCCCTTGGCATAAAATATTAAAAACAGATAGTTAGTTTTGATAAAAGTTAACTTATCGATCAGACTCACTAATTCAATAAACCCTAACAGCAATGTTAGGGTTTATTGAGTAGGTATATTTAAAAAGAATATTTTACACTAGCTTTAATTGAGCGTGGTGCTCCTGGCATTGTCCAAGCTTCAAAATATGAGTTTGCGTAGTATTCTTCATCTAGCAAGTTATCAATGTTGAGGTTTAATTCAATATTGTTAGTTAGCGCTACATTTGCAAATAAGTTTACAAGGGTGTGCCTTGGTAAATCGAAATCTTGTTCAAGAAAGTCACCAAGTTGAGCACCAACGTAACGAACAATAACGCCACCGCTGCCTGTATAGCCGTTAAATTCAACAAATTGGCGCACCATTAAATGACCGCTATGCTCAGGTACATTTCCTAAACGGGCACCTTCATCAATAACATACCAATCCCAAAGCGTTATTCTTTTCGCATTTTGTGCATCTACATAGGCATATGACATAGAAAATATGGTGTCAGGTGTTAAGTCATACGATAAATCGAGTTCAAAGCCTTTGCTTTCAGCTTTGCCTATTGCTGCTGTAGTACCGTTACCATTTGGGCTACTCGCAAGAATATTTTTCTTTTCGGTAGTAAACAAGGCAGCACTGCCATTAAAGCCAGTATCAGGCAGTGCCCACTTCAACCCTATTTCATAAGACTTGCTTTCTTCAGGATCGTGGCCATTGCCATCGGCATTCACACCCGAGTTAGGGCGTGCTCCCTCTGAGTAGCTAGCGTAAAGACGTGTATCATTAGACAAGCTGTAAACTAGACCAAAACGTGGATTTATGTACGATTTTGATGTGCTTGTTTGACGGTTGTTGTCTAAACGATATGTAATATCTTGCTCAAAATGGTCGTAACGTACACCGAACATGGCTTTCCAATTACTTGATAGGTCAAGTTGATCTTGAATATAAACACCTTGACCGCTTTGTTCTTCAAGATCTGAGGTATTGTTTTTCATGATTGGCAGAGTATTTCGATAAACTGGGTTGTCAAAATCTATGGCAAAAGCATCTTCACCATCAGCTTCTGCTCCTGAATGACGGTAACGTAAAATGACACGATCTAATTCGTAGTCATAAGCATCAGCGCCAATAAGCAGGTTATGTGTTATACCAAAGAGCTTTGTTGAACCACTAAATTCAAAACGTCCAGATAAATCTTCTGCGTCAAAGTTTCGGAAGCGTCGTTGACGAACAATATAATTTTCATCGGCGTCATACCAGCGGGGCTCTGATACACTACCTTCAAATGAAGACTCACGGTAGCTCAAACCAGCATTAAAATTCCATCCGTTTGATAAATTATGCTGCACTTCTAGTTGATGGCCAATTGCTTCAATGTCAACAGGACCGTCAGCGGGTTCACCGTAGAAGTTTGAATTCGAAAATGGTTTGTCTTTTACAAATACAACGCCGCGATCCATATCAGCTTCTTGATCAAGGTATTCTAATTCATAGCTAAGTACAGTGTTATCATTGATTTGATATAAAAATGAAGGTGTTAAAACAGTTTTCTTTTTTTCTACTGTATCTCGATAACTTTCTGAATCTTCATAAGCACCATTGATACGAAAAGCGAAGTCTTTCGTTAAAGTATTGGTGTAATCACCTTCTGCTCTATATGTGTTAAAACTACCGCCGGTTAACTTGATGTATCCTTGTTCATCAAATTGTGGTTTTTTAGTGGTGATATTGACGGTACCTCCTGGCTCGCCACGGCCATATAGGGCAGAACTTGGGCCTTTTAGTACATCGATAACTTCTACGTTTGAAATATCACGGTTTCCACTAAAGCCGCGACCTGCGCTGAAACCATTAATTAAATAGGCTGAAGGTAAGTTTTCGTCGCCAGCGAACCCTCGTATGGCAAACATGTCCCATAGACCACCAAAATCATTTTGTCTGGTAACACTACTAACTAATGCTAGTGAGTCTTGTAAGTTAGTAGTGCCTGTTAATTCTAATGTTTCAAATGAAATTTTAGAAACAGCTTGTGGTAGATCTTTATCCTCTACATTTCCCCTGTATGCTTGGCGTAATCCTTTTACTTCAATAACTTCGGTATCACTTTTAGCTGAACTATCTCCATCTGCAGCGTAGCTTATAACAGGCATTGATAGAGCGGCACCTATACAAAGACTTAAATGCTTTAGCCTTCGTTTGTGAAAATGACTTTTCATGTTAATTTTGGTCCTTAATCATTTATATTTGTTTTAAATTTATGGTTTTGACGGTTCATGCCATTGAGAGAACTGAGGTAATTCGCTCATGTTCTCTGCATTAAATGCCCTTTTTCCAAATAAGAGAGGGTAATAAAACTGTCTTAATGCATAGTGATAATCACGTATATTTTGCTCGTAACGCATGGCAGCATGAGTATCTGTTTCTGCGATCGACGACATCATTCTCTGTGCTAGCATTGGCGGTGAAATGATGGCGAAATAATTAGCTAATTTATCTTTTTTGAACGTTGCATTACGGTAAGCCGCTGATAATGCACTGGCTTTTTGATCGCCAACTTGCTGAAAGGCGTAGTACCATTTCCATTCAAATTGCGAGTTCATTTGGGTGCTATTTTTCAATTCAGGCTGGTGCTTTAAAAATTCATTCCATGTTGCAGAAAAGGGTAAATCCCATGCGTCATTTACCGCTTCCCGCTGCGTTAATACAATTTCACCACCATTAGGGCTATCGACCATTTCGTCAATGATAAAGTCGCTGCCAACAGGAATAACAACACTAACCAGTAACCAAATTGACAATAGCACCGATGCAATTTGTGGCGAGCTTTGTTTTATTGCCATTTTTGAAGATGTAAACCACAAAGTGAGCGCCAACCAAAATACTAGGTGGCCTATCACCACAAGTATTATTTGAACAGTAGGCATTATTGGCGCTTCAGCGATAAAAGCACCGATAACAAAAGGAGTGATAACCGCAATGGCGAGAGCTGTGCACAAAGCTATAGATCGGGATAACCACAGATATTTTTGATTGCTAGCCGTTGTGATTAATAAGTCGTAGCGTCCAGCTTCACGCTCAGAAGAACGAAGATCATGAAGTAGTAAAATCACAAAAAGTGGTAGTAATACGCTTACTAAAAAAGCGAAGTCAAAACGCCCTAAAAACGATAATTCAGGGTTAGCGGCGTCGGTTTCGTATATTTGTCCTTCAAGTGCCAACATACGAACGCGATGTTTCCATGGGTAAATATCCCGTTGCCCTAACGCTGCAAATGCAATTGATGAAGGCTTAGAATACGTTAAGTGAAAACTATAATAGGCAGCACTGCCATAATCTGACTGCTTTGCAAGTACATTGCTGCGGTCGATACTGTCTTTTTCTTGTAGCCTTTCAATGGTATTTAACTGAGCATTGGACTCGCTGATACCAGACCACACAGTAAATATAGATAACATAAAGGCAATACTAAATAGGATAAGTAAATATCGCTGTTTAGCTAGAAAACTCACTTCTCTAGAAATATCAGAAAATAATGCCATTAGCGGATTCTCCTAATGGTAAGTCGTAATGTAAGGCTTATTGCAACGATCCAAAAAAGTAGCTGACAGATATAAGGCAAGCTGCTTAATAAGCGCTTTACAGCTGAGTCGGGTTTAAATGAGAATGAAGATAATACTTGCCAATTATTCGCGTCGATTCTTGCAGCTTTATTGCTCTCATTATTTTTGCTGCGATTGATATCTGCATCGTAGGAAAGTATGTCTTGGTGTGCTTTATTCAACGATTGCACAAAGTTAAACCTAAGTTGTTCGGCTTCTCGAAGAAATCTATGATGTGTTTCTAAACTGGTACCGGAAAGAGTCATAGAGAAAGATCGTAATGCTGTCGTCGGTGTTAACCAGCCAAAGAGACGAGCAATTTTAGCTTGATCTAATTCTTCATCCATTCGTTTTTCGGCGAATGTATTAAGTACGTCGGTAAGCTTCTTCTCCGAGTATTGGGCAACAGTGCCACGAAAATTAATAGGCAAATCTTCAACTTTTTCAACATTGTATTGAGCCAGTAGATTCTTCTTGAGCTGTTCAAATGCAGGGTCTGCAGCGTTGTGTCCATCTCCTAACTTGCGTAATTCTTCTACTACGGCAAAGTCGGCTTCTAACTTGCCGGGTGATGGTGCTATTGCTGACGCACTAGAACTACCAATACGAGGAATTAAAATACAAAATAAAATCCATATTCCCACCAAAATAGCAAAGCTTTTACTACTGTTACCACTCGATGCTGAAACAGATAATACAATACCACTCCATACGGCTATGTAGATGATGTAACCAGCTACAAAGCTGCTAGTGACAAGGATTGATTCTCCGTTAAAGGTTGCCCAAATGGCAGCAATGATTAAAGGCATCAACATAAGTAATGCGCTGGTGACAAGGGCGACATATTTACCCAATATTAGGTGCCATAAATTAACACCTTGCGTGATCATGATATTGAGGGTACCGGCTTCTTTTTCTCTTGTGATGCTGGCGTAACCAATGAGAATAATAAAAAGTGGCACAAGCACTTGTAATAAAAAACTCGGTGTTAAGCTGCTAAAACGTGTCATGCCTGATGCCTGACGTTGGTCTGCAAACATTGCGCTGTTTTGTTTGTGGCCTTCGAGAAATATCGAGGTACCGGTAAAGGCATCTACGCCAGGTTCAATAATGCTTAGCGGTGAAGGAGCCCGAAATACGTAGTGCCCGTAATGCACCATTCTATGCGGGTGTCGATCAGGCTGTGCTAAAAACTGAGATTCAGAGGTGTGCTGCAGATGCTCTCGTTCGTGTGATGCCTGCTGCATTTTTATGGTATTTAACACGGCAGAAAAAATAGCCAAAAACGTGCCGATGATGATAACGGTTGCTGCTAGCCTAGTACGATGCCAAAAACGCCATTCGTCAATTGTTATTTGATTAATTACACTCATTACTTATTTCTCGCTGAAAAAGCCGCGTGCACTTTTTCAGTATCAATATTGGAATGATCACCGCGCTCAAACATCCCTACTATTTTTCCATGATCGAGTAATCCAATACGATGGGCTATTTGGCAAGCGCCATAAACGTCATGAGTCACCATAAATACTGTTGTACCTTCTGCCGCTAATGTTGCAATCAGTTGGTTAAATTCATCAATTGCGTTTGGATCTAACCCAGAAGTTGGCTCATCAAGGAATAAAATTGGCGCTTCGCGAAGCAACGCTAAAGCGATTGCCGTTTTTTGACGCATTCCTTTTGAGTAGTTAGACATGAGTTGTCGCCACGCTTTTTCTTGCAGTGCGACACGCTTCAAAGCTTGCGCAATGTCAGACTCTGTTCTTGTGATATTTGCTAGTGACAGAAAATATTTTATGTTTTCTATGCCGCTTAAGTGTCCGTATAACATGACTGATTCAGGTAGGTAAGCGACTTTACGTCGAATTATCGCAATGTCTTTTTCAACTGATAACCCCATTACACTAGCGTTACCGCTAATAGGCGTAATGGTGCCTAAAAATGTTTTTAATGTTGTGGATTTTCCTGCACCGTTACCGCCAAGTAGGGCAAATATCTCACCCTTGCCAACACTAAAGTTAACATCGTCTAGTATTGTTTGATTATTAAGGTTTACACACAGTGATGAGCCTACAATTACTTCTTCTTGCATTCTTTCTCTCTTGTTATGTTATAACTTTATTTTTGAGTTTTTAACATTAACTTACTAATTTAGTATGGTGGTGATATGTTATAACGTATCATTTGTGCTGTAAATTTAATTTGTTGATTATAGACAGTTAGACTTTGTCTAATAGGGAGGAATTGCTCTTATCTGTAGTTTTGGAGGTTTTGTTAGTGTTTTCTTTTTGGCTACCTTATTTTAACTAAAGCGGATACCAAAGCGATTCATCTGATAATAAATGTTGGTCTTTAAAATATGGGTTATGAATTCTAATGATTGTTCTATTTTTGAGATTAGCGCGCTCAATATCATCGGCATAGTATTTACGTAATATTTGATGCAATTCGCCATTTTTGAGCATTATTTTTAAGCCTTTTTCTAATCTTTTTGCAAGGCGAGGCTCTGCTGGTGACACGTAAACATAGGTTGGCATAGGCAAGTAAATCGCTAAACTTGGCTCAATCACCACATTAGGTAAAAAGCTTTGACGGGCTGATAATTCATCAAAAATTTCGTATATTGCCCGCGGAATATAATCAAACCTATGCATATTGAGTAGGGAGAATAAACCATCAAAATTTTGTGTTTCTACAAGGGGAATATTGGCTTTTTTAAAAACGTCAGATGTTACCCAGCCTGCTCTAAGGCCGGCTGTTAGTTTTCTTAAATCATCTAAGGATTTCACTTGAGCAAAGGTTGGTAAGTCATTCTTATTAACTAATAATAGCCGATAATTTAATAACCCTGCTCGGACGGGAATTTTAATTGCGATGGTTTTTTTATCCCATTCCTCTGAAGCTGCAGCGACATAAATATTACTGATTTTACCTTGAATAACAATAGGTAATGCTCTATGCCTATTCATGACCACATTCATTGTTTGAAATGCATAAGCGCCATATTCTGGCGTTGTTAATTCAAGGGCACGCTTAATAATTTCCTTTTTATGTAATGAGCGCTTGTCGTTAGCCATTGATTCACTATTGGTGATTTTTACGGTATCTAAAGCCCAAGTATTATTCGCAGAAAATAAAACTAAAAATAGTATTTTTAGAAAAATAATTCTTTGAATTTTTATCATAGTCTAACCTTAGTTTTTATCGAAATTTTATGAATAGCACTTATTTAGTCTGTATCTATTTAGGTTAGATTGGTTTTTACAATAAATATATAGTAAGGGTGTTATTAGCTTAAAAAGTTTATTCAAGGGTTTACTAACTTATACGGAATGGTATTACTATCGCGATTGCCCTTTTGCATTACTAAAGTGGTACATATACTGAACGGATAGAAATTCTATTTACTGATGGGTAAAGTTATTTTTATATTTGTTGCGAAATTAACTTTGCTTGTAAAGCAAAGAGCTGATGTACTCAGCTCTTTGTTAACTTTAAATAAGTTAAAGGTTGATGACAAGGGAGTATTTACCCGCGGAGTAACGTTGTTTTTCTTGCTTGGGTAAAATCACCCAAGCACTGCTGTTATTCGGTATTTCGAATTGCCATAAAATAGCGTTATCTTGACGTTGCCAGGTACTTTTTATTTCGCCGTAGCCAGTGGTGAAGCTAACATCAGCATGCTCTAACTCAGTTGGAAATACTGGCTTTAAGATAAACTCTTGAAAGCCTACGCTGTTCTCCATTGGTCTAATTCCGCCTAAACCTTGATAAAACCAGCCGTCATAACCGCCATGAAACGGATGGTTTAATGAACGTACTGGCCCGCGGCCTTTGCTGGGGTCAAACGCGCCTTTACGCTCCCATAATGTTGTGCCATTTAGTTCATCAAATAAATAAGAAAAGCCCGGATAACCTTTTGCTTTAAAAATATTAAATGCGGTGTCGGTATAGCCATAATCACTTAATGATAAATATAAATAGCTTTGGCCAAGGGCACCTACAGAAGAGTGACCTCGCCATTTTTCGACAACATCTTTATTTAAGGCATCGGCAACACTTTGTCGTAATTCAACCGGTGTAATACCAAATTGCAATGCCATACTATCGGCTGTTTGACTGCCGTAATGGCCGGTTTCTGGGTTATAAAATGCTTGGTGAAAGCCATGGCTTAAATTTTGATATAAGGTTTGATATTGCGCTTGTGCATCTGTATTACCGAGTACTTGTGAAATTTTACTCATATAGTTTGCAGCTTGCGTAAATAAAGCGGTACTGGTGATCGCAGGTATTGTCCATTGAGGTACGCCGCGGCCGCCAACTCGTGGGGTACCAGGTGCAGGGACAGGATCACACCAATCACCATAGCCTTTTTTGATTAAAAAATCCGACATTTGGCTTTGACCAAAATCCATGTATTTCACTAAACTTTGATATTGGTTTGCTAGCAGCTGTATGTCGCCGTGATGACGATAATGCTCCCAAGCAATAAATACTTCGGCTACAGCCCAATCAACTTTACCACCTCCGGTACGCTTGCCTGGTACAACGGTTGGCGCAATGTTTTCGGCTGTTTGAAAATCACCTAAATATTTTGGCCAAAAGGTTTGCATATTAAAATTGTAATTACCGGTGATCAGCGCCGCATGGGCATCACCTGTCCAGCCGGCTTTTTCACGAATAGGGCAATCTAATGGCACACTCATCAAGTTACTTTCATAACTCCATAATGCGGTGTGATGTATGCGATTCACTAAAGCATCTGAACTTTTAAATTGTCCAATACGTTCAACATCACTGCGCACTAAATGCGCGCTTAATGCTGATAATGGCGGTTGCTCAGTTAATCCAGTGATTTCGACATACCTAAAACCATGCCAGGTAAAACTTGGGGTCCAGCTTAATGCTTGTGTATCTGAGGCGATATAGCCATCAACGGCATTAAGTTGTGTCGCCCAGCCTCCGCCACTTAACTGGCTAATGTTACCTTTATCGTCCTGCCATTCGGCAAATTTTAAAAATACCGCTTGGCCTTTTGTTAGGTTAAGTTTATCTAAGTGTAAGGTGGGGATACCAGTAAAGTTTTGGCCAAAATCAAATACCCAAACATTTTCTTTTGGTTGCATAATTTTTACCGGTTTCATCGCTTTTATTGGACGAATTGGTGGCAACAATTGTGGTACTAATTGATTGGTAGGCCAATTTGCTAATACTTTAGCTGCTTGCCAATTAGTAAAGCTTTGTTTGTCATCAATATTATGCCAGTTAGCGATATGTTTTGAGGCATCATAAAGCTCACCTGAAAAAATACCTTCTTTCACTGTTGGCGACGGAGCGCTTAACCATTCTTCATTAGACGTTACAATTTGTTTACTGCCATCATGATAAGTAATTTCTAACTGAGCAATAAATGTTGGTTGGCCAAAAGAATAAGTGCGTTTTTGGGCATTCGCTTTTTTGGCATCAGGGTTTTTCCAACGGCTAAAAGCAATATTTTCATCATACCAACCGCTCCCTAAGTGAACCCCAATGGCATTTTTACCACTTTTTAATAACGCTGAAACTTCATCGGTGTTGTATAAAATGCGTTTATCAAAATCAGTTTGCCCAGGATCCATGATACGGTCTTTCACTTTTTTACCATTGATAAATAGCTCATAATAACCACCGGCTGTGCTGTGTAATCTTGCTGAAGTGATTTGTTTATCAATAGCAAACTCATGGCGAAATAAGCTGGCTGTCGGCATCACTTTTAAGGGGGCAATTGCTGGAGTTTTAAAACCACCTTCTTCCTTTTCAACCGTGCCCACTAAGCTTACCCATTGATTAACTTCAGGGGTTATTTCAGTAATTGTTGGAGTGGCAACTTGAAGCCACTTGGCTTGCCAATCGGTTTTGTTTAGTAAGCCCATTTGCCAATAAGCGGCGGCACTCCATGCACTAGGCTTAGTGTTATCAACTTGCCAAACACGTACACGCCAAAAAGCACTATCGTTACTTGTTAAAGGTTTACCTTGGTAAGCAATATTGAGTGATTGTTTACCTTGAACTTTACCGCTATCCCATAAATCAGCATTGTTTTGGCTTAAAACTTCTGCGCTGCTAGCAACCTGAATTTGATAAAAAGCTTGTTGCTTAGTATTCGCATGCCATGACAGTCGTGCTGTTTGGTTATGGACATTTAGTGGTTTGTTTTTACCTTCAGTTAATAAGTTCGTTGGAGAATTTATTATGCTATTTGTCTCATTTTGTTGAACACAGCCCATTAATGAACTAGTAACTAACAATAGCCCAATAGGAATTGTTTTTAATTTTTTTAAACAGTTTACTGTTTGGAAAGAGAACATATTTAAACCTATAGTTTTTAATAATTTTTGGAATCAGCATTTACAAAGTCGGTTTTTTTATTGCCATCAAAAGCACGTTGTTTAACCGTATTATTACGCTCAGCTTCATATTGATCTATGTAAGCATCTGTTTTTTTTCTTAGCTGGTTTAAAATATTTTCATGTTGGGCAGAAGTCGCTAAGTTGGTTGCTTCATTGGGATCATTTTTTAAATCATAAAGTTGTTCATGTTTATCTCGGTAGTAACGAACATATTTCCAATCCTCGGTTCTTACCCCAACCGTTGGTGGTATTTTGAAGACTTTAGGCGAAAATAAATGCTCAAAAAAGAATTCGCTGCGCCATTCGGGTGTTTCACCTGCCATAATAGGTTTGAGAGATTTACCCTGATAACGCTTAGATAATTCGATACCTGCTAAATCTAAAATAGTCGGTGCAATGTCGATATTTAACGCAATTTCTTCTCGCACTTGTGCTTTGCGATTACGCGGATCAAAAATGATGAGTGGTACACGTAAATCTTCATCCCAACCAAACCATTTCCCGGCCAATTGACGGTTGTTTAATGAGTAACCATTATCACCGGTATAAATAATAATGGTGTTTTCAACCATACCGGCTTCAACTAACTTGTCGTAAAGCATACCAACACCGCGGTCTACCGCACTGACGGCACGATAATGACGCTTAACCATTTTTTGATACAAGGCTTGGGTTTTATAACGATACTGCCAGCGCTCTCGGCCAAGCGATGTTTTTAAAAAGTCAGGCAATGCTTCAAAATCTGCTGCCGACGATAATGGCGCAGGTGGTATAGTTACGTCGTTGTAATACTCGTCAAATTCAGCAGGGTAGTGGTATTGATCTACTTTATCTGGGTCAAGGGCATGGGGATTCCAAAAACTAACTGATAACGACCAAGGCTGGCCACTATCTTTATTTTGTTCGATAAAGTCTTTAGCAAGCTCAACAAAGTGGTAGGTTTGTGGACGCTCAACACCCTTGTGAATGTCGGTTTTTTTCATTTTTGAACGTTTAAAATAGTCAAAACGTTGCTCGATATTGCCAGAGGTTTCAACACCAAATTTACCAACAAAACCGGTTGTATAACCGTGTTGTTTTAATACCACAGGGTAGGTAATCGCCATATCTTCTTCAGATACAGGTGGACGGTGAAACGAATAATCGCTAGTGCGTTCGGTTAATCCAGTTAAAATACTAGCGCGACTAGCGCCACAAATAGGTGTAGTAACAAACGCCTTTTTGAAGAACACGCCTTGATCGGCCAATTTATCTAGTGTTGGCGTTTTTACTATTGGGTGGTATTTACCAATTAAGTCCCACCTGTGATCATCCGCTAAAATAAATAAAATGTTTGGCCGTTGTTGTTCTTGCTGGTTCGATACTTGGTTTTTAGTGTCTTTATCCGTTAACTGGCAGGCAGATGTTAGTAAGCTGGCGGACAATAATAAACCTAGTTTTATCCTGTAGGATTTATGACTTTCTTTAAACTGAGTCGTTATTTTTGTAAAAATATTATCCATTTTAACCCTTATTTAAATAACCAATATGAAAAAACGCCCGCAATTAACATAAAAATAATGCCTAAGCTAAAAGGGGCAAAATACAGTGGTGTATCTGGCGTTTTTGTCAGCTGTTTTTTACCCGTTAATAGGGTTTTTATTAAGTTGTCTTTTTTCACCAATACATAAAAAAATACCGCGACTAAGTGCAGCCAAATAATCGCTAATAAAATGTCAAAGTTAATGCCATGTAATTGGGTAAGCGTGTCTGACATCTCTTTTGAAACATAATCTGAAAGTGCGCCACTAAAGCCTAAATCGTTATTGCTAAACAGCCCTGAAACCACTTGAAAACCAATCACCAAGATCATGATGATAATCATCCAGCCACCAGCGGGGTTATGACCAACTTCGTGATGTACTTGTAAGCGTAATGACTGTTTTAAATAGCGAAATGCAACTATCGGATGGACGATAAAGTGCTTAAAACGAGCTGTACTTGAGCCGAACAAGCCCCAGCACACCCTAAATACCAATAAGGCAATTAAGCAATGACCAAAAATTTCGTGTAAATCTATTAGTCTGTTTTCAATGGTGTACCAAGCAGCGAAAATGTTTAAAACAAGTGCCCAGTGAAAAAATCGTGTTGCTCCGTCCCAAATTTTTACTTTTTTCATATCACTTAACCTTGTTTTACTTTTATAAGTTCGATTGCTTGCTGAGAAAATAGTCTTGCAAGATTTTCATCGACTAATGCTTCATCAAGCACAAGCGTTTTCAGTGCTTGATGCTTTGCAAGTTGACTAATTTTTGATTGGCTAATGTGGGTACCTTGTATTTGTAACTTGGTTAAATTTTTCATAGCTAAAACCTGTTCGATAGCAGCATCAGATATTTGGCTATTGGCTAAATTGACCTCGATTAATACCGGCGCTAGGGCTTGGCTAAAGTGGGTGAGTATTTGATCATCAAAATGGTTTTTCATTGCGAAAGCATCGAGTACTAATAAATGTGAGGTACGCGCTTGATAGTGCAATACATGAGGATATTGTGTTTGTAATTCTGTAACCTGTTTTTTATAGGCTAAGCGTTGTGCTTCGATTTTTTGCCAGTCAATATCATAAAATTTAATCACTTTTGCTTTTGCTGGCGCTTCAGGAAAATCATCTTCGGTTAAGTTTCCTGAGCCACCTTTTGATAACCATAACTCAATTAAGGCTAATTCATCTTCGGTATGGCGCTCTCGACCAAAAGGCGGCATCGCCATGCGATCTGTTGCCGGTAACTTCATGCGTTCAAGTAATAAATTATTTTCAGCGAGTGTTAAATCAGCGCCACTTTTACCGGAAAAGGTTAACTGGCGAAAACTGTCTAAACGCAATTCTCCTTTTGCTTTATTGTCATCGTGACAAGCGGCACAATATTTTTCCATAATAGGATCAATGCGGCTATTGTAAAAAGAGTCTTGTTTAGCTACTAATACAGGGCTTAACCCTAATTGCTCTTTGATGCTTTGTACCCAAGCCGGTTTACTTTGAATATATAAGTAAAGCCAAATTAAGCTTAATAAAGCTACCAGCCAAAAATAGCTTTTAGCGCTGAGCTTTTGTTCAGACGTTTTGAAATTCATCTTTGTTTAAAACCTCTTTACGCCAAAATCTGGGAAATAATTTGAGGGTGTTCAACCCCAGTTAATCGCTGATTTAACCCTTGGAAGCGATAATTTAAATCGTAATGATTAAAACCCAGTAAATATAAAATGGTGGCGTGTAAGTCGGCTATTTCAACTTTGTCGTTTACCACTTCATAACCAAGTTCGTCAGTTTCTCCATGAGTGTAACCACCTTTTACGCCGCCACCTGCCATCCACATGGTAAAGGCATCTGTGTGATGATCTCGACCAGCAAAAAGCATGTCTTGTCCGGCTCTGTTTTCGCGCATCGGTGTGCGACCAAATTCGCCGCCCCAAATCACTAAAGTATCTTCGAGCATGCCGCGCTGTTTTAAATCTTCTAATAAGGCAGCCATTGGGCGATCAATATCTTTACACTTATTACGTATGCCAAGGTCGACTGAACCTGCTTCTCCTACGCCATGATGATCCCAAGCATAATCAAATAATTGAATGTAACGCACGCCCCGTTCAGCCAGTCTTCTGGCGATAACACAGTTGTTGGCAAAACTTGCTTTACCAACTTCAGCACCGTAATTTTCTAATGTGGTTTCTGATTCTTTGTTAATGTCGAAGGCATCAGATGCTTCTAGCTGCATGCGGTACGCCATTTCATATTGCGAAGTCCGCGTCAGGGTTTCTGGATCACCAACTGTGTTATAACTTTGCTGATTAAGATCGGCAATGGCATCAAGAATGCGACGACGAAGCGGTCGGCTAACATCTTTTGGATTACTTAAATAAAGCACAGGATCGCCTTGTTTTCGGCATTCCACACCTTGGTAAACACTTGGTAAAAAGCCAGATCCCCAAAGCTGTTTTCCGCCATCAGGTGCATTTAAACCTGAGGTTAGCGCGATAAATCCGGGTAAGTTTTGGTTCATTGTACCTAATGCATAGGTGGCCCAAGCGCCAATAGATGGTTTGCCGGATAAAGCGGAACCTGTATGCATTAACACTTGCGCAGGAGCATGGTTAAACTGATCGGTTTTCATTGATTTAATGAAACAAATATCATCAGCATGTTTGGCTAAATGCGGTAACCTGTCTGAGATCCAAGCACCTGATTGACCATGTTGTTTAAATGGAAATTGCGGGCCTAATAACTTAGGTGTGCCGGAAATAAACGCAAATTGTTTACCTTCTAAAAACGATTGTGGTGTGTCTCTACCATCATATTTTTTTAATTCTGGTTTATAGTCAAACATCTCTAATTGACTCGGGCCGCCCACCATATGCATATAGATAACCCGTTTTGCTTTCGCAGCATATTGTGGTGGTAGGGGAGATAAAGGCGCATCCATTGGACGGGTGAAGTCTAAGGTTTGTCCAGCCGCCGTTGCTTGATTGGCAAACATAGAGCCTAAAGCGGCACCGCCAAGCATATAACCTGATTTTTTCAGAAAATCTCGACGTTTTAATTGCGCTATTTCTCGTTGCAATACTTTATCAATGTGAGCGCTTCGGGTGCTTGCAGATTGAACATTAGAATTAAATAAATTTTTCATGATCTTACCTTGTTAATGCATCATCGAGATTGAGTAAAATTGAGCCCATAGCCGTCCAAGTTGATGCTTGTGCATCATCACCTGATACCCCATCAAGTTGAATTTGTTCTGATACTTTTTGCAGGGCAAATGTTAGGCTCTGTACTTCTTTTTCTTTTGGTAAACGAGAGACAACACGTTTAAAGCCAAAGCGAATCGCTTGTTTATCATCACTTGTTTTGGCTTGGTTCATCATTATTTTACCGAGCGCTTGTGCAGCCTCGTGATAAACTGGATCATTTAAGGTCACTAAAGCTTGTAACGGCGTGTTGGTGGGTAAACGGCGCTGGTGGCTAATTTCACGTGTTTCCATATCAAAGGTTAAAAAGCTTGGATACATAAAAGCACGTTTAACAAAGGTATAAATTGCGCGGCGGTAGCGATTTTCATCGGTGGCGTCTTCCCACCAATGTAGCCAACGACCTTTATGCCCCCAAATACCTTCTGGTTGTGGTGGCATAACCGGCACACCGCCAATTTTATTGACGATTAAGTTGCTAGCAACTAAAGCTTGGTCGCGAACCATTTCTGCTGATAAACGTTGTCTTGGTCCACGTGAAAACCATTTATTTAATGGGTCGAGTTCGTAGCGTTCAGCCTGAACGGTAGCGTCTTGTTGGTAGGCATGGCTCATGACCATGAGTTTTAAAATGGCTTTTGTATCCCATTTAAAATCGTTTTGAAATTTAAGGGCTAGCCAATCTAAAAGCTCAGGATGATTCGGTAAACTACCAGCACCACCAAAGTCTTCTAAGGTTTCAACAAGGCCAATACCAAATAATCTATGCCATAAACGATTGACCGCAACGCGAGCGGTTAAAGGTTGCTCTGGTTTGAAAAACCATTGTGCTAAGCCTAAGCGATTTTGTTGTTGGTTAAATTCAGGAAATATCGCTGGCGTATTCGGCGCTAATAAATCACCGACTTTATTGGTCATATTGCCGCGGTCAAATTTAGCAATAGCACGTTTATCCCAGTTGTCTTGCTCTAACATCACTGGCATGAGGTAACCGTCGATAGCCTTAAGTTGTTTTTTTAACTTGCCATATTCATCAATATTGGCGGTGCGGGTATCGCTGTTTGCATATTGTGACCAGCCGTCAAAATTGGTTGTTTCTATACGTACGCGGTGCAAGCGAGTTTGTAAGCTATCAACGCGAATGCCTTTTTGCATTTGTTCAACTTCAACCTCAATTTTTTCACCCGGTTTAAGCGTCAGTGGCTCGGCTAATACAGCAACACTCCAACGAGGTAAATAGAGTCGATGAGCAAACCAACCGACACCTTTACCAGCTTCTAAGCCTTTATCTTCTTTGTTATTGAGTCCACTTAGCTTACTTAGCGCGGATAATTGATTATCCATCACTTCGGTGCTGTTCGACATGTGAGTTTTAATGGCAAGTTGTACTTTGCTGCCATCAGGTTTGACTAGATAAAACTTTACGTCGTCGGCCTGAAAATGAGGCTCAGGTGTATGGCGAGCTTTTTCTGGGTTTTGTGGTATCGCATTTAAACGGATCGCGGAAATAGATTTTTCTTGCTGAGCCGCCGCACTTATAAAGTGATAATAAAGGCGTAATTCATATTTTCCGGCATCGAAATATTCGCCATTTTTAGTTTCAAATGCTCTGACCTTTTGATTGTTATCTGCCAGTTCTTTTAATCGCGCATTACCTACTTTAATTAAGGTTAAATGATATTTGCTTGGCGGTTTGCCTTCTTCAACTAACTTGGCATTAGAGTCTTCCATTTTTTTAACAAAAGCGGCTAAACCTCGGTATTCATCACCTAGAGCACTTTCAATGGTAAGTTGTTGCCAAGGAGATGACTGCTCAGTTTGTTTCGATAACTCAACCGCTTGCTTGGCTTCATGTTCGCGTATTTTGGTAAGCTGTTCTTGTAGTTCAAATGCGAGTTGTTTTTCATCGTCCTTTTTTGCGTATTTATATAAGGGATCATATTCGCGGTAATCAGCGTCTTTACTGGTATTAAAAAAGCCAAGTGATGCATAATATTCATGGTGTTCAATGGGGTCATAGGGGTGTGAATGACACTGCACGCAATTCATGGTCATGGCATTGAGTACTGACCAAGTGGTGGCATTTCGGTCCATGACAGCGACCATACGAAATTCTTCATCATCAGTTCCCCCTTCACTATTAGTTGGGGTTTGACGATGAAATCCGGTGGCGAGAATATTTTTTAAACTGCGATTTGGCATTAAATCGCCACCGAGTTGTTCGATCATAAATTGATCATAAGGCTGGTTCGCATTAAGCGCTTCAATCACCCATTGTTTATAAGGCCAGCTGTCACGTTCTTCGTCGCGGGTATAACCATGGCTATCGGCGTATCGAGATAAGTCCATCCACATGGCTGCCCAGCGCTCGCCATAACGGGGGGAAGCGAGTAAACGGTCAACTTGTTTTTCATAAGCATTAGTGCTGTTATCCGCTAAAAAATCATCAATTTCTTGCGGTGTTGGTGGTAAGCCAATTAAATCAAATGATAAGCGACGTAATAAGGTTTGTTTGTTTGCTTTTGGCATTAATGACAAACCATTAGCAGCTAAGTTAGCTTCCAAAAAAGCGTCAATGTCATTATTAATGACTTGTTTATTTTCAACCTCTGGCACCGTTTGTGGGCTCGGGGGAATAAACGCCCAATGTTCTTGCCAGTTTGCGCCTTGTGCTATCCAATCTCGTAACAGTTGAATTTCATGATCCGGTAATTTAGCGCCTTTATAAGGCATACGAATGTTCGGGTCGTCAGATTCAACACGGGCGATTAATTCTGAAGCATCAGGATCACCTGGTACTATGGTTAACCTGCCAGAGTGACCACGGCCAAGGGCTTCTTCTCGATATATAAAAGAAACATTGGCTTGTTTACTGACCCCGCCATGGCAACCTGTACAGCTTTTATTAAGAATAGGGCGAATATCGTGATTGAATGAGATTGTCGATTCAACGGCTTTCTCTTTTTCAAAACAGCCACTTAATAATAGAGGGGAAACCAAGCTAATAATGGTTATATAAACATGTTTACGTTTCATACTTTGTTACCGAACTTTCGTTTTTTTATTATAAGAAGCACAACTTTCATTGTGCTTTACCTGTATATTAAATAAATTACTTTGCTTGCAGGTCGTAGCGGACAATACGTCCCCAAACATTCCATTCGGTAATAAATAAATTACCCTGATGATCAAAGGTAATACCATGAGGTGCGGTAAAAACACCTTCACGCCATTTTTCGGGTTTTGTTACATTGGTATTGATTTCTTCTTTGATGTCATTGGTACCTAAAGTCTTAACCGTTACCCCTTGTTTGTTAATTAAGCTTACGCGACCACTAATTTCAGCAACGGCGGCAAGTTCGCCATAAAAATCAACCGCACTAGGACGGCGTAAGTTAGTGGCGTAATCACCGATAAGTTCGCCATTAAGATTCATGTGCACCAAACGACCATTTATCCGATCGGTACACATTAAACGATTAGGCGTAAAACGAGGGTCAATGTGAATTTTGTGACAGTTACGAAATTGATAAGGCGCATCTTGTCCGCCAAACGTTTTTAGATAATTACCGCTGGCATCAAATTTGTGAATGTAATCTAGGCTATAGCCGTCAACCACATACATATTATCGTTTGCATCTACCGCTATTGCAGTCAGTTTTAAAGGTGATTTAATTCTATTTTTTTTATCTCGGCCACTAGCATGATATTGCGTTGGTACCGTTTTAACGGCATCAATATTCATAACTATTTCGCCGTCTAAACTCATTTTTATTAAGCGCATTTTGTTAAGTTGCGCACCATAAATAAATTCTTGTTTCGATTGATCTTGATGAATAACAAAACCATGAAAATCATCAGGGGCATTAGGCACATCTGATAAATATTCACCACTTGCTGAATAAATACGAATCGTTCCTTTGGTGTTTTTATCTGACATGGTACTAACATAAAATTTACCGTCTTTAGCCACATCTATTTCACCATGCGATTTACCTATTTTTTGCTGACCATTAGCTAGATCATGCCAATGGGGTGATACTTGGTAATTGGTTGTTGCGTTGTGGTGATCAGTATTATCACCATGGGCTTGGCTAACATTCGTAGTTAATACTGAGGTTAGTGCTAATAAACTTGCCGCAATTTTGTGTTTCGAAAATATCATCATAGTATTCACTCATTATTATTTTATTTGTTATTAAGACACTGGTGTTATTTTTGTTGTTGTATAGAAGAGACAAAAAAAATAAAAATTGATACCCCTATCATAAAAAAACATTAATCAATATAAGTCATATTTTGGTTTTTTGTTAGGTTTGAGTGAGCGGTTTTGCTTTATAGTTGTTTATTTTGGTGTTAAATTGCGGTTAATAAATTAGCAACAGCCTTATTCCATAGGAAGTTACAATGTTAGTAACCAAGATTAAACATCACTTACCTAGCGTGTTAAAACAGGGGGGACCTGTTAAAAAAATCACCCAAATAACTCTTGCCGCTTTTTCATTATTTACTGTTAACACTGTGGCAGCTGAAATTGAGCGCCCAGCTATTTGGGTAAAAAAAGCAGAACGAGCGCAAATTTTAGAAAAAATTGATAATGAAGTTTGGGCTAAATCATTATTTGATGAACTGAAACATCGTGTTGAAAAGCAAGCGGTTAAAGGTGAAAAACAGCGCGGTGAAAAATTAACGCAAAGCCTACCTTTAATTTGGCAAAAAGATAAAAGTAAAGCACCGACATTACCGTTTTTTAGAATTGAAAACGGCGGTACTAAAGAACAGCTAACGCAAGTGGTGAAATCTTTACAAGATGGTGTTGATTGTGGCGTATTGTATTATCTTACCCAAGAAACTAAATATGCTACTTGTGGTGCAGATATTCTTCATACTTTTATTAATGCATTACAGCAATTAGAAGTGCAAAAAAGTGGTGGCATGAATTCTGGTTGGATGTTTCCAAAAGACCATTTATATGAAGCACGGGTAATTGGCGCTCAACTACCGATTATTTATGATTTTGTTGCTCCTTATTTAAAAGCGGGTGGCCAAGTATACAACTTAGCTTCAGCTAGCCTGACGGATTTTGATTTTGAAGCAGGCCAAAATGTTTTTAAAACCTATGTTTGGTTGGCGTTAAATAAAGGCTTGTTAGATTCAAACTGGCCAGTATTAGAGTCATCAAGTTTAATTAATAATATTTTAGCGTTAGACGATAAAAAAGCCATTGAGCACTATTTACCTTATTACACCCATATTGACACTAAGCATCAGGCTTCTTTAGCCACAGTTGCTAAACATTTTGCAACAGAAGGGGATATTTGGCCTGAATCTTTTCAATATTCACGTCATGTTGCCGGCTTTACGGTTTATTTAATGACACTATTAGACCGTTACGATAGTTCTTTAAAGTTAGGTCAAAAATACCCCAATATTCCTGGCGCATTTACTTCTTATTATAATTTGCAGTTTCCTAATGACGACTACCCTTATATTGGTGACGGTCATCGCACATATAAAATTGATTATGCGGACTTTGAAATGTCGTTGTTATTAGCAAAGCTAAATGGCAACAAACAACAAGAAGAAACCTTCAGTAATTATTTAACCTCAAGTATTAAAAAAGGTTTTTATGATCGCGGTCATCTGCATAACCGCTCATATGGTGCTAGCCCTTATTACACGCCACTGCAATTGTTATGGTTTGCAAACAAAATTGAAAGCACTGCCGAGGTTGATGTAACACCACCTAGACCACGTACAAAACGCTTAGAATACGCGGGTATGAATATTCAACGCAATATCAGCCAACAAAACCCGGTTAAAAATAGCTTAATGGGGTTTGTCGCGGGTGGCTCTTATATTCATGGTCATGCTTCAGGCATGGATATGGAACTTTATGGTCAAGGCTATGTGTTAGGTATTGATGGTGGTAAAGGTACATATACCACCAATATTCATGAAAACTATTATCGCTTGTTTTCTGCGCATAATTCCGTGATCAGTAATGGCGCCTCTGCTTCTAAAGATGGTTGGATTAATTTAGGTATTAATCGAGTGCAGTCTGAAGTGATGGAACCTGCGGCCGGTGATGCCGGTGTTTCACCTAATCATTCTTTTTCAACTTCATCATTTTATGATGAATTTAATTTAGTGGCGCCAGCACAACATCAAAGAACGTTAGCGTTAATTAAATTGTCAGAAACTAAGGGCTACTATCTTGATATTTTTAGAGCAAAAAGTGATACCGAACAAGAGTTTCATGACTATGTTTATCATAACATTGGTGACCGTTTAGAAATCACTTCTCATGGTGATAGCGTTAAGCTGAAAAAAGATGAAAATCGCTATCAAGCATCGGCAAAAATTTCTTGGGAAAAACATAAAACGTATCAACACCCAGGCTGGCATTTTTTTGATGATGTAAAAACTAAAGCGGCTTCGACACAGCAATATGAAGCAACATTTACTGCCTCTAAATTAGGTAATAAAGATATTGCAATGCGCGCGCTAATTCCGGCGGGTTTAAATATTGAAATTACCCAAGTAAAAGCGCCAAAAGCTTATGGCGCAGCAGAACCTTATAATAAAAAGCCGTTGCCGACCTTTTTGTTAAGACATCATGGTGAAACATGGACTAACCCGTATGCAGTGGTTTATGAATCGCTAACTGAAGGTGAAAGCTATGCTGTTCAATCGGTTGAACGCTTGATAAGCGATGGGGTTTTTAAAGGGGTGAAAGTGAAAGTTAATGTTGAAGGTAAGCAGCTGACGCAATATATCCTGTTACAAGAAAATATTACTGATATATACCAAGACCCATCAACAGGCATTACCTTCGAAGGTCAATTTGCGGTGATCACACTTGATAGCAAACAAAAACCAACAGAAATGTATTTAGGTAGTGGTAAACACTTGAGCTACCAAACTTATAAAGTACAAGCAAATACTGGCAGTAACAGCGGTTATTTAACCTTTTAATCGGGTTGTAGTTGGTAAAGTTAAAATTAAAGGTTGTTATTATATTTGATGATAACAACCTTTTTTTAAGTCGTTGTAAATAATAATAAAGGGAAAAATATGATATTTATCCGTAACATGTTCCTCAAAAAGTTGTTCAATAAAAAAGGCTTTTTAACATTTAACCTCATGGTTAAATTTATTTTATTAAGCGTGTTAGCACAAGGTTGTCAGCAGCTTCCTAAACTTAATTCAGCGGTTTTTTATCAACCTACTGAATTACGTACCGAGTTGTTAAAAGGGGCGAAATTAACCAATATTCGTGACGCTGAACCGGAATTTTCATGGGCGATATATGGCGAGCAAGCACCAGCTCAACAAGTCGCCTACCAAATAGAACTTTGGCAATTAAATAATAGTAATCAGCCGGCAGTAATGTGGAATTCAGGGAAAGTGAAGTCAGCACGTTCAACGGCTATTTCGTACATGGGGCAGCCTTTGTTAGCTAATCAGCACTACCAATGGCGGGTTAAAGTTTGGTTAACTAATTCCACTCAAGACGCGATCGAAAGCGCATGGTCACAACCACAAACTTTAACTATGGCTAATCAGTTAGATAGCGGTACAACACGTTATGCGTTAGAAGCGACGCCTGTACCGGCAAGTTCGATAAAAAAATTGCCATCGGGTCGATACCTTATTGATTTTGGCAAAAGTGCCTTTGGCTATCTTGATTTAGGGCTAACCAGTGATAAAGCGGGCGATATTACCGTTCACTTTGGCGAGCGTGGAAATGAGCACGGCATTATTTCTGATTTAGATAAACGATCAAGTGTTCGATATTATTCGGTGCCATTAGCTGTTAATGCAAAAAGTGATGTTTACCGTGTTAATCCACCACGCGATATTCGTAATACTAAACCAAATAAAGCCATTGTTATTCCTGCGCGTTTTGGTCGTATTGCGCCATTTCGTTATATCGAAATTGATGCTGGTGATTTAACCCTTAGCGAGATCAATGCACAACAAATAGTCGTACATTATCCGTTTGATGAACACGCAGCACATTTTACTTCAAGTGATGACACCTTAAATGCTGTTTGGGATTTGTCTAAATACAGCATGAAAGCCACTAGTTTTGCTGGCGTTTATGTTGATGGTGATCGTGAACGTATTCCTTATGAAGCGGATGCTTACATTAATCAATTATCACATTATTTAGTTGATAGTGAATACTCGCTAGCTAGATACTCTCATGAATATTTACTTGAACACCCAACTTGGCCAACCGAATGGAAACAACATTCTATTATGATGGCATGGCAAGATTGGATGTACACAGGTGATACTGAATCAATGCGTCATCACTTTGCCACTTTCAAAAAAGAAAAAACCTTAGAGCAATTTGCCAGAGCGGACGGTTTGTTGGTTTCGTTTCCTGATCAAAAAGTTCGACCTCCAAAAAACCGTGATATTGTTGACTGGCCAGTAACTGAACGTGACAACTTTGACTTTAAACCGGTCAACGCTGTTATTAATGCCTTTCATTATTTGAACTTAACACAAATGGCTGACATGGCAAAAGCCTTAGGTAAACAGGAAGACTACCAGTTTTATCATACCCGTGCTAAACAAGTATACAGCGCATTTAATAATGTGTTTTATCGTCAAGATTTAGGTGTTTACCTTGATGGTGAAGGCTCAACACACAGTGGTTTTCATGCCAATGTTGCGGCACTAGCGTTTGGTTTAGTGCCATCAGAGCGACAAGCAAGCGTGATTAAACTGATCAAAGAAAAAGGCATGGCAGGTAGTGTTTATTTTGCTCAGTACTTGTTAGAGGCTTTATACCTCGCCGATGAGCCAGATTATGCATTATCTTTAATGACGGCTAAAACTAAACGTAGTTGGTACAACATGATCCGTGTTGGCTCAACCATTACTTTAGAAGCTTGGGATGATGCCTTTAAACCTAACCAAGACTGGAACCATGCTTGGGGCGCAGTACCGGGTAATATTGTCGGCCGTTACGTTTTAGGTGTTAAACCGTTAACCGCTGGTTTTAAGCAATTTGAAATAGCACCTAAATTAGCTAATTTGACGTTTGCCGAAGGTAAAATTCCAACGATTAAAGGAGCTGTATTAGTAAGTGCAACACAAGTACTCGGTGAAAGCGTGAAGCTTACTATAACGATTCCTCATAACAGTGAAGCGAAAGTGATCTTGCCATTATCACAAGGTAAATCCGCAAAAACGGTAACCGTTAATGGCGAAGTCATGGCGTTTGATGCTAATACTGGCTTGCTTGGTGAAGGATTGTTTAGCTCTGGTAACTATCAAGTTGAAGTGTTTTATTAATGTTTTTCACAGAATAAAACATGAGTTTTTAAGGATGTAAATGTAATTTGAAGTAAAAACGCCGTGATGAAATTAACATCACGGCGTTTTTTATTAGCTTATACGGAATGGTATTACTATGTAGCGTAACGTTATTTTGCTAACACTTTACGGGTTTTTACGGGATACCAATCAAGTAATTTTTGCGATAAGCGGGCAACCAATTCAGGCTTTTCTGCTGCCAAATTCACTTCTTCATGTTCATCTTCAAGCAGGTTGTATAGGCGTGGTCCAGCTAATACATCTTTATGATATTCTTGATAGCTGACATTTTTACCGTCATAACTCAAAATTAACTTCCACTTTCCTGCTATTACCCATCGGTATAGAAGGGTTGATTCAGGATCGTTTAAGTCATCCATGTCATGAGCAAAGCCTTCACCATAAATAGCGTCACGGTTAATGGGTGTTTGTTCTTTCATGTTAGCAAATAAATTAATACCCGGAAGTTCGCTTGGTACATCAATACCTGCGGCACCTAAAATGGTTGGTACAATATCAATGCTGCTGACAACTTCAGGGCGCATTTGTGCTTTAAATTGGCTCGGTAATGAAAACATAATTGGCGTTCTTACGCCGCTTTCACCAGGGCTTTGTTTTGAACGCGGTAAAAAACGTCCTGTTTTTGTTGGGTTGGTTACCCAGCCGTTATCAGAAACATAAACAACTAAGGTATTATCTTTTAAACCTTTTTTCTCAAGGTGGTCAAATAACTGGCCGTTCGTTTCGTCAAACCATTCGATCATTGCATAATATTTGGCAATGGAAATAGGTAAACCTTTATCGGTATATTTATTTAAAATACGTGCAGGCGGCGTGTGCGGTGCATGCGGCATATATGGAGCGTACCATACTAAAAATGGCTTGTTAGCCGCAGCTGACTGATCAATAAAGTTGGTGACTTGAGTTAACCCTTCACGGCCAATTTTTAACCCGTCGTCACCATGACGACCTCCTTTTTCAGGGAAGCCTCTAGTCATGCCTTGATCAAAACCACCTCGTTTGAAGCTACCTTCCCACCATTTACCTGATTGAAATGAGACATAACCTTTGTCTCTTAATAATTCAGGTAAGGTTTGTAGTTGATCTATTTTACTAATGATTTCTTCGCGTTGTTGTTCATATAATTCACCCCCTTTGCCGCCGGGTAATTTACGTGATGGATCATTACCGGTAATGCCATGTTGAAAAGCGTACAAGCCTGTTGCAATAGTGGCTAATGATGGTCGGCAAAGTGATGTTGGGACATAACCTCGTTTAAAGGTGACACCTTCATTTGCTAATTTATCTAATGCTGGCGTTTTAACAATTTCATGGCTCATAAAGCCGTAATCGTTCCAAGCATGATCGTCAGATAAAATAAGTAGAATATTGGGTGGAGTTTGTTCTTTAGCAGCTTCAGTATTAGCTGTTTGTGTTGGTGAATCAGCACAAGCTGTGGTTAATAGGAGCAGGGTTGAACAGACAACAGCCGAAAGTATCGAGCGAGGCTTGAACAGGGCTAACGCCGAGTTTTGCTTGAGGTAGCGCATTTTTTTTCCTTATTGTTAAACTAGTTATTAGAAAGTTATTGTTATTATTTTTTTTATTATTTTTTCAGAATGTTAGCTTCTGCAGCTGGTCGTGGAATTGGACCATTTTCACCAACAAGGTAAACTTTGCTCCAAGGCGTATCTGCTGTTTTTTCAGCGACAATAATTTGTGCCTCAGGATGTGCGTTTTCAATAATTGCAGTTAATGCCCAAGTGGCACCTTTACGGCGTAATAACTCTTTATCTTTAACGAAATTTTCGCCGCCGTCAGTTGTCTTGAAGTAGGCAATAACAGCATCGTTACCATCACCACTTTGTACTTTTTCTTCATAACCTAAAGCAAACGTTACCTCTGTTGGGGATTTCACGATAAAGTCACCACGAGAATCGGTGTTATCTGTTCGTGAAACTGTGCTCACCGGCTTACCGCCAAGCCATTCTTTACCTGTCCAACGATAGTATGTGGTTTGTTTTGGACCACCCCATTTTAATCCGATATCTTTACCAATATTGGTGGCGATATGTGGGTTTCCTTCTTCATCTAAATGCACTGAGCCATTAAATGTCCAGTTACCGTCACCTGTTCTAGCTACCAAGGTTTTTTCATCGGCAACTTCACGAGTTACTGGAATAGTTAATGTTTCACCGGTGACATTTCGCCATGTATCATTTTTGGTATCGAAAGCCATGTAATAGGCATCATGTCGCTCAGTGGTGTGGCCGCGACCGTTAATGCCAGCACCGTTATCCCAACAAAGGTGGTAATCAAATGTAATGATAATGTCGTCACCATGGCCCTTGCTTACGGATGCGTACCAGCTATCCATTGCTTTAAGATCATCACGGCGTTTATGTTTTAAGAAAGAAACTGGTGCGGCAAAAGTACGGCCGCTATCGGTAGATTTTTGATAAACCCAATCACTTCGATGTGCACCATGGCGATAGAATAGGTAAATGTCGCCGTTGTCCATTTTTACCGCTTGGTTATAAGTACCAAATACTGGGATAGTGTCTAATTCTTGCCAGCTGGTAATATCACCAGGTTTTTTAGACACGGCATGAATATTACGACCATAGTGATGGTTTCCTAATGGGTTTTCTCCATGTATTTCCTTAATGCCACCATGTCCGCCAAAAAAGATATGAATGTAACCTAGGTCATCAATTAGCATGGTTGGTTTGCCGTGGTTATCAATTTTTGGCCTGCTTGGATCTTTGCCCATATCACTGATACCAGCTTTGAAAGGGCCTTGCCATTGTGCAGTTTCATGGTTATATGCGGCTACATAAGGATCTTCTAATGGCCCTTGATATGAAACATAAGTTACCCCTTTATAGTGAATACCTGCAGGGTGTTGCACGATAGCTAAAGGGTTACCTAAGGCATCATCAGCAAAATAATCAACCATTTGCTCTGTTGCTTGTTGGTGATCAGTTTGTTTATTCGTTGCCGATTCATCATTACAGCCAGTAATGAAAACACTCAAAGAAATGGAAATAGCGAGTGTGACCTTAGTCAGTATTTTATTCATAGGGTTACCATTTTAGTTGTTTTAAAAGTTAGCCAATTATTGATTTATTTGATACTAACATTCTTAAATTTTATATAAAACCATTTTTAGTCATTACCTTTCATTTTGAATCATAATGGTGAGGTGTTATGCTTTAACAATATCAAGCTTATTCTTTATGTCGGGATATAGTGCTAACTTGTTATCATCAAAATGAATGACTATATGTGGCAGTTAATCGAGTCTGAACTGCCACTTATAAGTCATTTATCTTTTAGGCTTACTTCATGGTAACGCCTGTCACTAGTACCATGATGTCATCGACAACGCTTGATTTACCTAAGTAAATACCCCAGCGAAAGCCAATTTCTTCCGTTCTAGGCCAATCACCGGTACCAACTAATTTATCGTCAATATACATTTCGTAATTCAAGCCATTGTCTCTAACTTTCATATCAAAAGGTCTACCGAGTACATTTTTGCCAATAGAAATAAGTGTTCCCGGACGATTGTTAACATAGGCTGCGCCATGACGAGGTGAAAACCATAAATCACCATTAGCATCTACGCGTAGCATGACAGACCAGTGATCAACATTATTGCCTTTAGCTTGAAAAATTGAGCACATATGTGGTGCTGCGCAACCGGCTGATTTTAAAACGGTAAAGCGAGCACTAAATTCTCGCCACACATTAGGCTCAGGCATCCACCTATAGCTTGGACTAAAGGCTTCGATACGAGCGGCTTTTTTACGCTTATTACTGACATTTTCTTCATCCTTGAACAGTCGGAATATTTGAGTGTTACCGTCTTCTTGATACCAACGTGACCATTTATGAAAATCTTCATCTGGAATGCTCGGGTTACCAACGGCATGGATAAGCATTTTACGTTTGGCAGAGGCGATCGGGATATTGCCATAAGGCCCTTGTTCAATCAGGGCATTGTTAATATCAATTTTCTTACCAGTCACGCCTTTGGTGGTGAAAGACTCCAGCGGGTTCAGTTGCCCTGTCGCTAATACTTGTTGCCAAGTCGGCTCTTGGCCAATTTTTGTAACAAGCTGGTTGTAGGGGATCGCACTTGATTTAATATAATCAAGTGTTTGTGAATTTTTAGTCACATCCTGATTCGATAAGCTACAGGCATTAATCAAAGTTAATGTGGCGATTATGCTGCTTATTTTTAGTGATAATAATTTATTCATAATGTCACCATTACTCTTGGCCAAAATTTACGGTTTTTACCGTTTTTAAGCTGACGGGGCCTAATAAACCTGAATCAACTAGAGGATCACCCGCTTTAACGAACTTGTAGGTGGTAAAGGTACGACGATGACCTTTTTTACCAAAGTTAGGTAATGGCTCATTGTTGCTGTACCAATCAGGCATAACAGGGACGTGTGTACCATTTTCTTGCCAGTATTCTGAGCTATCCGGCAGGCTTTCATCTGTAATTAAGCGGTTACTCCATGAGTTAGCCACTTTTACAGTCAATTGATTTTCACCAGCCTGCAAATAGGCGCTAACATCCAAGGTGAATGGGTAAAGCCAAGCTGTGCCGACTTCTTTGCCATTGATAAAGACTTGTGCGCTGTCGCTGACTTTGCCTAAATCTAAAGTGACTTGCTGATTATCAGCGAGCAGTTCAGCATCTACATTAAAGGTTTTCGCATAAGTTGCGATGCCCGAATAAGCACGAATTTCTGGGGTGTTCGAATCTTTCCAGTTGATTAATTTATCGAATGTAAAGGTTTGATCTAAGCCGTACTCTTTTGCAAACGTGACTTGCCAGCTACCAGCAAGCAATTGCTCTGCTGGAATGTCATCAAGCACTAGCTGTTTAGTTTCACCGTTTACATCAAGCGTTAGCTTTTGATTGTTTGCGGCAACAAACTCAACCGCAAATTCTTCGTTGTAAAGCACTTCAATATCGTTATTTTTAATAACTTCTGGGCTTAGTTTTACCTTACCTTCGGCATTATCATTAAAGATCACAAACGCCGATTCATTTGCTTCTAAGCGGAAGGCGACATTAGTTGCCCCTTTGTTGCTTTGAAATGCAGCTAGTTTTTTGGTTTTACCGGTATTAGCGTCCCATAACTCAGGCACTTTGCCCGTTACTTCAAAGCTAGCATCAAATAACTTACGCTTGTCACTGTCGTTATAGACGAAATAAATATCTTGGTTAGCGGTTTTTCTATGAGCATAAAAAAGATCGTCAAGATTTTTGATGGTTAAGTCAAAATTAAACCCTGCTTTTTGATACAGTTGCTGCCATTCAGATTCGCCTTTTGCATTTAGGTGAGTTGTTGGTTGAGACCAAATAAAATCGACCATTTTTTCAAAGCTAGCTTGTTGCTCAGTAGTGATGTTAAGACCCGCTAATTGTTTAATTGGCTCACCAATAATAACGCCGCCTTGTTTAGCAAACTGGTGAATTTTTTCTACCGTTGCTAAAGATAAGGTGTCATGATTTTTAAGCATTAATATTTTGTAATTAACGCCGTGGTTAAGCTGATAACGGCCATTTTGATAAACTAACTCATTTAGTTTTTCTGTGTTTAAACAATCATAATTAACATAGGTTGGAATATGTTTGCTTTCACGCAGGCGTCTATCTGGACAACCGGTTGGTGCGGCTTCGCCAATATACCAAGCAATATCAGAAACAGGTTGACCTTGACGTAATAAATATTGACCACGTGAAAGATAGTCAAACCATGCTTTACCTGCGGTTGAAAACCATGGCTGAGTGGCATCAATATGTGCGCCCCAAGCTTCCATTGTCATACCCGGAACAACATGCGTGTTGGCTTGGTGAACAAAACGATGGAAGACATATTCATTTACGCCTAAAGCCCAAGTTTTGTCGCCATCAAACTTTGCGTAAGCAGGGTTAAATTTCCAGTTATGATCTTTGGTTGCGGTAAACGCTTCAGCTGAAATAATGTTGCGATTGTAAATATGCCCCACTGAAATAGCGGATGCCAACATATAAATATCACGTTTTAACCAAAATTCGCCCATCGGAATGTCGACTTTACTGCCCGCGTCTAATTCATTAAACGGACCATGGCCATAAGGTTCGGTATAGGTTTTCATGCCATCTGCATGCGCCAATTCGGTAAAGTATTGGTAATAGTTTTCTGTGATTAATTTATTGCTGAAACCGCGGATATCCCAAGTGACATCTTCGGTGGTGGCAACTGAGTCAACAAATTTACCAGCAAAAAGCGGTAAATAGGGGGTTAAGTCATAACCATTTTGTTGTTTAAATTGCTGATCGTAACCTTGAGTCCAGTTTTGCCCACCCACTTCGTAACTGTCAATTTCTAAATATTGCATGACACCGGGTGCGACTTCTTTAACTTTATTAATCACATTCGTGACATAAGCGTCATAATGGTTTTTAAAGGCGGCTCGACTAAATTTATCTACTTCTAAACCACGGCCTTCATCGGTTGGTGGAATATTGGTTGTGCCTTTGGCGGTATAACCAAAGCGCATTATTGTCCAATCACCCGCAGGTAATGTTGCCGTTAATTGACCGTCTTTTGATAACTTATCAGATAAGTTAATCATTTTACTTGAATCAATAATGTGTGATGGTTCCGGTTCGCCAATCGGTGGCAGTTTATGGTAATTGGTATGAGTGGCTAAGGTGCGGCCTAAATAGTTACCCATTCTTGGGGTTGAAGCTAAACTGGCTTCAAATATATTTAAGGTTTTATCGGCAACAATTCTAAAGTATTTGGCGGTCACGCCTTCAAATGCAGCATCGAGTGCCCAGCGGACTCGTCCAGGACGGTTAATGCGCATATCGACATGTTTTTTAAAGTTTTTACCGTCATTTGAATATTGAAATTCGTATTTTATATGTTTGCCCCAATTAATATCTACACTAGCAAAGCGGATAGTGACGGGCTCGTCATAGGCAAACTGTAACCAAACCGGTTGGCCGTTTTTTGATTTGATTGAAGAAACGTTATCAACTTCGATATTGTTGACGACAGTGACATCAAAATCTGGATCAGATGCGCTAATGGTGGGTTTTAATTCCGCATCAACTAATTCGGTTGGCAATGATGGATAAGCTAATACCGCAATATCATGGTAATAATCTAACATGGTCATAGGTTGTGCTAATTGCACATTTAATGGCTTACCATCACTTTTAACGACAGTTTCGTACCAAGTGACTTGTTTCATCCCATGTTCAGGTGTGTTCCAAGGGCCACCACTTGAAGACCAGCCGTCGGCATTGTGAATACCAAAACTTAAACCTAGGCGCTTTGCCTCTGAAGCCATGTGACCAATTAATTCAATATGATGTTCGGTATTAAATAGCACCTTACCTTTAGCAATATTACGGCCAATATTAAAGTATAAAACGCCGCCAATCCCAGCTTCTGCCATGGCTTCGAAATCTTTGGTGATACCTGCAGCAGACATATTGCTGTTCATCACATGATACCAAGTCAGCGGTTTGGTTGAATTGGGTGGTGTTTGAAAATTACGTTTTATTTCGGCGATATTATTAATATCGTGACTTGATGATTGAACACCTGATGGTGAAGTGATTTTATCAGCACAACTTAATAATGTTGTAAGTGCTAGCAGGCCTGACAACAGCTTGAGCTTAGGTAATATTTTCATTGTGGTTATCCATAGTAAATTCTAGCTGTTGCTCTTAATTTAATCAGTGCAAACAGAAGAAATTAAATACGTTGTTTAAGATAGGAAGAAAAGACACAAAAATGTAAAATTGATACCCCTAACGCTAAAAATATTTTGTTAGATAAAAATGTGACAACTTAACGTAAGAGAAAATAAAACAAAAAAAAGAGCTACCTTGTAGAAGGCAGCCCTTTTGAGGGGAGAGTAGTTAGTTAAAGTTATTTAACGTTTATAACTTTAGCGGCTTTAGGGCCGTCGTAGTCGTAAGTAAACCAATCTACATCGATATAACCAGCATCTTCATCAGTTTTTTCATTCCAAGAGAAGAAGCCTAAACGGTCACCAGTCCATTTACCAAAGGCGATAGTGAACGTAGGGCCAAAGGCTTTGAAGTTTTTGCCGTCGAAGCTGTATTCATAAGTCGCTTGGTTACGCGCGTTAGATGTTCTAACGTATAAGTCGTTACCCGTTAACTCAATACCAACGGTTTTTTCACTCATGCCGTTCATGTAGAAAAGGTTTTTCTTACCATTTTCATCTACTTGTACGCCTAATAAGTTAAAGATACCACCGTAACGAACAAAACCTGCTAATTGATTTGGCTTCATGCCTGAAATATCAAACTTAGCAACGGCAGTACCAGTAGTAATACCCATCATACGTTGGCTAAGTGTGTTAGGCGCACGCCAGAAATCACCATCTGAACCGTCGTTGTTGGTCCATTCGTTGATTTTAGGACCGTGGTTATTGTTGTTCGGTAATACTTTACTTGCTTTTAAACGTAACCAACCTGGGCGTTCTGTTAATGACCAGTGGCTGTCACGTGGGTCGTGGTTCCATTCCCACTGCGGGCCTAATTTTGTTGATGAAAAATCATCATCTGATTTTGGTGCGGTAATCGGGAAACCGTTAATTGGTTTTTTGTGGCGTTTAACTGGCTCACCAATACCATCACTGTCTTCGTCGATACCAATGATTGGCCAGCCATCAACCCAAGTTACTGGCGCTAAACATTGCGGGCGACCTTGGAATGGAATGTCATCATTTTGAATTAACTGATGCATGTACCACCAAGAACCATCTGGCGCTGTCATAAAGCCACCTTGGCTAGCACTACGGTTGTTAAACTCGGTGCCTTTTTCCATAACAGTTTTCACTTCATATGGACCATAGATACTTTCTTTTGAACGAAGCACTAATTGCTTACGGTCATTCTTAGGGTTTTTAACACCTGGTTTAGTTGATTTATCACCCATGGTCCATTGCGCCATGGTGATATACCAAGTACCGTCAATTTTGTAGATTTTAGCCGCTTCTGCGCCCATACCGGTGTAGACTAATTTACCTTCGTCTAGGATCTTAGTGCCGTCCCAGCTCATTTCATAAATGTAGTTTTCGTTACCTTCGATCTTATTATCAGGGCTCTTATGTTTTGTTCCTGTGTTAATGATCACGTAAGCTTTTTTGGTTTCTTGGTCAAAGTAGACACCAGGATCATCTAATACTTCAGCATGTGGAAGCATCTTGATTGGTTCGCTCCACGGGCCAGCAATATCGTCAGCCATGGTTACGTACAAACCGTTTTGATAGTCAATTTGATAAACGTACCATTTACCTTCATGGTAAGCGATATCACCCGCCCAAGTACCAAATGAATAACCATTCATTCGGTCCCAGTTATATTCTGGCGCCCAAGATAATTTCGGGAAAGCATGACCGGTATTAGTCCAGTTCACCATATCTTTCGATTCTAAAATTGGCATACCTGGCGACATGTGCTGTTTAGAAGTGATCATGTAATAGGTATCACCCACTTGCTCAATATCCGAATCAGGATAATCAGCATTGAGTATTGGGTTAATATAAGTACCGTCGCCTTGGTCGCCAAAGCTACCTGTTTTAGCTGGCTCAAGTATTTTTGTGCTTACTTCATCTTGTGGTGTAATTTGTGAATTACAGCCTAATACGGTTAGGAGTAAACTTACGCCACCGATTTGTTTTAATAGACCTGTTGTTGTCCTGTTCATTTTTATATCCCCAGAATTAAATGGTTTTTATTGCGCAGATTCATTTCGAATATTGATAAAAGAATCTCGTTGTTTAACTTGCTCACTTCTTAGGTTTTCATATTTCTCAATATAAGCATCGGTGCGTTTACTTAGGTCTTGTAAAATACTTTGATGCTCAGCTGAGTTAGCAAGATTGAACTGTTCATTTGGATCATTTTTTAAATCGTAAAGTTGTTGGAAATCGTTTTTATAAAAATCAACATACTTCCAGCGATCTGTTCTAATACCAACCGTTGGTGGAATAAATACACGTTTAGGTTGATACATATGCTCAAAGAAAAACTCTTTGCGCCAAGTAACATTTTTGTCGTGATTTAACAGCGGTACTAAGCTTTGTCCTTGATAGCTTTCAGGGGCTTTAACACCGGCTAAATCTAAAATGGTAGGTGCAATATCAATGTTTAACGCCATGGCTTTGTTTTCTTTACCTTTTGCGCCTTTATTGCGTGGATCATAAACAATTAATGGGATACGTAAGTCTTCTTCCCAACCAAACCACTTACCAGCTAATTGACGTTCGTTGATGTTATAGCCGTTGTCACCAGCATAAATAATAACGGTGTTATCAGCGATGCCTTGTTTTTCTAATTGGGCGTAAATCATCCCAACGGCTTTATCAACACCTGTGATGGCACGGTAATGACGTTTAACCATTCTTTGATATTTTTCTTCGCTGTCGTAACGCCATTTCCAACGTACGTGGCCAATTGATCTTTTTAAGAATTCAGGCAATTGGTCAAAGGTATCGTCTTGAGAAAACTTAGCTGGCGGAATAGTTATATCTTTGTAGTAATCTTCAAACTCAGCAGGGTAGTGATATTGATCTTCTAAATCTCTGTCATGAGCATGCGGGTCCCAAAAGTTTACGGCCATTACCCAAGGTTTTTCATTGTTTTCAGGCTGTGCGATAAACTCTTTTGCTAATTCCGCAATATGGTAAGTCTGTGGAATTTCTTTACCTTTGTATTCAACGGTTTTGGTTTGTAATAGTTCTTTAAAATAGTCAAATTTGTCTTCAGCTTTACCTGATAAACCGATTTCGTATTTACCAACAAACGCTGAGCGGTAGCCATTATCTTTTAATACTTTTGGGTAAATGCTGTTACTTTCGGCGATGCCAGTTTTTGGGCGACTAAAAGTAAAGTCATGGGTACGTTCAGTTAAACTGGTTAAAATACTCACGCGGCTGGTGGCACAAATTGGTGTCGTAACAAAGGCATTTTTAAATACTGTGCCGTTGTTAGCTAATTTGTCTAAGTTTGGTGTTTGGATAATAGGGTGGTATTTACCAATTAAGTCCCAGCGATGATCGTCTGCTAAGATAAAGATAATATTCGGTTTTTTAGCTGGTGTAGCTGCTATATCAGGGCTTTTATGATCATTAGCACCACAAGCAGTTAATAAACCGCAGCTAATAAATAAAGCAGCTAAACGACTATTTTTTTGTAATCGGCTTGCTCGCTTTTGTAAATATAGATTCAATAAGTTTTTCATTATTTTTCGCTATTATCTGATGAATTAAAGTCAGGTTATTTGATAAAAAGTTTATCTTAGGCAGTAGCCGATAATGACAACGCTATTTACCAAAAATGTTAACGCTAACCTACTTAACTAATCATATAAACTCAAAACAAATCATTTTTCAACTTTTTTATCTTTTCAAATTGTTATCTTATTGTAAGTATTGGCTATTTTTTATTTATTTAGTTAAGTGGTTTGTGTATTAATAATCTTCTATATCCTTAAATTTAATATGGTTAATAAGGATATAGAAGCGATTAGTTAACTATAGTTTAATTACTATTGTTGTGTACCAATAGCAAGCGCGCGCCATCGTCCTCTGGCGAAGGCTGTACCACCATTTTCAGGAATTTTGCCATTGGTTACAGCCATAGAGGCTACTTTTAAAACATCTCCTTTTTTTAATGTAACGTTATCAATGTTGAAATATACCTCTTGATAATCAACCTCGGTTTCAGGGTTAGTAAAACGAGCTATAACTTTGTTATTTAATAATATTTGATAAGGGCACTCACCGTCGATTTCACTTAAGGTGACTAAAGTAAGTTGGTGTGTACCAGCGTCTTTTGCGGTAACGATATATTCAGCAAAGGCATATTTATTTCGGTATTCAGTTTTGACAGCATTAATAGCTAACGCTTGTTTTGCCTTGTGTTGATAAAAAGGAATAGTGCCGGTGTTCTCTATAGTAAAGTCATCTATTGCTCGTAGTAGTTTTTTATATTGAGTAATGCCTTTTAATGTTTCTTTTTCAGCTAAAGCTGACTTTTCAACCGTTGTAGCTGCTAAATCAAGCCCTTGTGGCTGGTAGGTTTTATCTTGAGTTAATAAGAATTTATCTAATTCAAAACCGTCTTCGCGCATTGATACCATGATGGTATGCACGCCAGGTTGAGGTATATTCAAAGTAATTGTATTGGCAATACCGCAGTGGTTTTTTTTCGTACGCTGTGCTGAAGACCAAGTCCATTGATGTTTGTTTTCACATAGTTGCAGGCGTTGTGCTGATTCTGGCCAAGTGCCGTTTAAGCCAAAATGTACACCATTATCTTCGCTGCCTGTGCTATATGCCCGCGCCCAAACATAATAGGTACCCGCAGTTTTAAAATAGACAGGGTAAGTTAATACTGCAGCAGTACCTGGTATATCGGTAAAATTTTCACCGCGCACTAAGGTTTCAACATGATTAGTACGAGTATCAGGTAATAATTCTATATAGCTAGCATTGCTAGCATTTATAGCATGGTTATGGTCATTATCAGGATAATTGTGTTGTGGTGTATTGGTAGAAAAGGTCAACCATCGTCTTTTAGTATCTAAATGTTGAGCGCTAAAGTCTTCGGCTTCAATAACAACTACGCCATTTTTTTCTTGATAACTTTTAGCGAGGTTATTAGCTTTTGCTGCAACGGCTAGGGTAGTGATGGTACAACAAAATATAAGCGCTATTTTTATAATTTTCATTACGTTAATCTTCTTGAGTGAGTTAATTTATTAACCTTGAATTTAATTTGATTGTATAAAAATGAATGTTTTTAATCAAGATTGGTCATTTTTAGTCTTTTTGTTTCGGTATTGCTCTGGTACAATCTTGAGAATTGTCGCGCGAATATATCTCATGAAAATTGCGTGAATGGCGTTTTGGCAGCTGGTATTCATAGATCACATAGAGGGTCACTACCGGTAAAGTCTGGCAATATAAGCTTTATAAATCGAGGGGCGTTTAGGAACATGATTATGTTCATTTGCCTTGCTATATAAAGTTATCTATACAAATAAAAGAGGTAAAAATGAAAATAAAAAAACAAAAACTACTAGGTGCTTTATCTAGTATCTTATTAGCTGTGGGTTGTGCCTCGTTCACCCAAGCCGAAGAAAAACCGAATATTATTTTTATTTTAACGGACGATCTTGGATTTAACCAAATCGGTGCTTACGGCAAAACTCCGATTAAAACGCCTAACTTAGATAAAATGGCTGAAAACGGCATTCGTTTTGATCAAGCTTATGCGGGCAATACGGTATGTTCACCTTCTCGAGTTTCATTATTTACTGGTCGAGATGGCCGTTATATGGCAAATAATTCAAACACCGTAGAATTAACTCATTTAGATATTACCCTTGCACACATTTTAAAATATGCAGATTACGACACAGCGTTATTTGGTAAATACTCTATTGGCCAACAAATGGGTGTAACAGATCCATTAGCAATGGGGTTTGATACTTGGTATGGCATGTACTCTATTTTAGAGGGACATAGACAATACCCGCAAATTATGTGGCGTGACGGTAAAAAAATTCGAATCACTGAGAACGAAGGTGGCCGTAAAGGTGCCTACGCACAAGAATTATTTACCGAAGAAGCAATTAACTATATTAAGCAAGATCGTGAAAACCCATTTTTCATGATGTTAACTTTCTCTTCTCCTCATGCTGAGTTAGCCGTTCCAGAAAAATACAGCAAACAATATGAGTTTGACGAAAAAGCATACACAGGTATGAAAGGTGGTGTTCCAGCTGATAAATATGCTGCTTATTACCCAGAGCCTGTTGATAAACCAAATGCCGTGTTAGCGGGTATGGTAACAGCGCTTGATGAATATGTTGGTAGAATTACCGCTGAATTAGAAGCGAGAGGCGAGTTAGATAACACGCTAATTTTCTTTACCTCAGATAATGGCCCACATGACGAAGGTGGCGCAAGCCCTGAGTTTTTTGAAGCATCAGCACCTTATAAAGGTCAAAAACGTGATTTATACGACGGTGGTATTCACGTACCTATGTTAGTTCACTGGCCTGAAAAAATTAAAAAAGGCCGTGTAGATAATACACCTTGGTTATTTGCTGATGTATTACCTACGTTTGCAGATATTGCCGGTGTAAATTTAAATATTGTGCCGCGCGTAAAAACTAACGGTAAGTCGATTGCTGGCTTATTAAACGATGCGCCAGAAAAAATGGCTGAGCGGACATTATATTGGGAGTTTGCAAAGCAAGTAGGTGATCCTAATTCAGGTATTATTGGTGACGTTTTCCAAGCGGCTCGTAAAGGTAACTGGAAAGCAGTACGTTATACAGTACAAGGTGAAATGGAACTTTATGACATTATTAAAGATCCTGGTGAAACCAATAACTTAGCGAAAAAGTACCCAGCATTAACAAAAGAATTTTACGATATGTTTGAAACATATAAAGATTAATTGTTATTAAGCCTAGGTATTGCAATTAAATCCAATAGCGTAATAAGGGAAAACAACATGCTAGAAAACCAGTTGTTATTCTGAATTAAGGTTACTTAGGCTTTTATCTTAAACATAAGCAAAATGAGCAATAAGATATGGAATTAGTTGGCTCGTTTTTGCGTTATTTGCACGAATAAGTATTAGACGACTATTCTGTATTAAAAAAGAACAGTCGTTTTAATTAATGTGAATTGCAGTGCAAGTAGTCAATTAATAACTAGGAAATTTTATGTATAACAAAACAAAAAAACTGGCGTTAATACCGCTTACTGTCGGTTTATTATTAAGCGGTTGTGGTAACGAAGCAAAGCAAGCTGAGCAAACAACAACGGTACCAGCCGTTGAAAAAAGTGTACAGACAAGTGCCGCAGACATTCAAAAATCAGCTTACGATATTGCGACACGTTCGGCAAAATGGCAAATTGCTCAATTAGGGCAACTAGATTACATCCCTGAGTCACACCGTGCTAAATCAGAAAATGCTAAGTTTTGGATCCAAGCTGTTTTTTATATTGGCTTAACCAAATGGGTTGAAACCTCGAATGATCAAGAGTTTTTAACTTTTATGGAGCAAATGGCTAAGAAAGAAAATTATGAATTATTGTTAGACCGTCCTTATCATGCAGATGATCACACCATTGGCCAAACTTACCTTTGGTTAAGCGAGCAAACGGGCAACAAAGACGCATACAAACCAACCCAAAAAGTATTTGATATGATTTTAGCTAACCAGCCTAAGGTTGGTTTAGAAATGCTTGATTCAACTGCTTCCGGCCATGGAGAAGTTCATTTAGAAGGTAATTGTCAAGATCGTTGGTGTTGGGCTGATGCTTTATTTATGGCGCCGAGAACTTGGTTAAAAATGACCAATGTTACTGGCGATCCAAAATATTTTGAATATGCAGACAAGGAATTTTGGGCAAGCGCTGACTATTTATTCTCTGATGAATATGGGTTGTTTTTCCGTGACAGCCGCTACTTTGATATGAAAAGTGATAACGGTGCTCCAGTTTTTTGGGGACGTGGTAATGGTTGGGTATTCGCAGCACTTCCTTTAATTATTGATGACTTACCAAAAGATCACCCATCAAGAGATCGTTACATCGAGCTTTACAAGAAAAATGCTGCAGGCTTAATGAAATTACAAAATGCTAATGGTTACTGGCCAGCCTCTTTAATGGATCCAAATAAAGTGAAAACACCAGAGGTAAGTGGTACTGGCTTTATTACTTATGGTTTAGCTTGGGGTGTGAATAACGGTATTTTAACGGATCAAAATTCGAAAGAAATTGTTGAAAAAGGTTGGGCGGCAATTGAAAAAGCTATCTCACCAAATGGCCGTGTTAACTGGGTACAGCAAGTGGGTAAATCACCTGACCCAGTAAAAGAGTCAGACTCTCAATTATATGGTGTTGGTGCTGTGTTATTGGCGGCAGCTGAAATGGCTAAGTGGGCTGATAAGTAACTTTTTAGTTAATCATTATTAGCTAATTTCTTATCTCGATCTCAAGTTAAATATTATCCTCATGTTATGTAAAAATGGCATGAGGATATTTTTTATTAAGGCCTCAAGCTTATCTCTGTAAATAAAGCAGGTTAACCTTACTTTACATCCGTTTATCCTACATATCATTCCTAACACTTATTTATCAATAGCAATCAATAAAGGCTTTTCTTCTGTTTAGTAAAACTTGTTTTTTATACTAAAACTTTCTAAAAATAGTTAAATTTCTATCTATAAATTATAAAAAATATCGTCAAAACAAGCTGGTATTGGTTTGCCATTAAAAGTTAATAAAAATAATTTGTCGTTAAGGTAAAAAGTTTAATCTGTTTATCTATATGATTTTAAATGATTTAATTTCTTATTGTTGATTTGTTTTAACTCTTTGTGATTGGTTATGACCAAATAAGGCTTGAAATGTTTCTTGCTGGTGCTATTGTATAGTTACTTTATTTAATAAATTGCTACCCCTAGTAGTAAATTTAATTAAATAAATGACAAAACATAAAATATACAAAATGAACCTACTTATAGGTTGGGGGAATGTCATGACAAAATTAAATCGTCATATGAATAAAAAGTTTAAAAATGGTGCTATTTTAGCTGGTTCAGCTAGTTTAATTTTAGCACTTGGTGCACCGTCAGTTGTTGCACAAGAAGTTAACGCCGCTTTAGCGAAGAAAAAAGCAGAACAAAATGTAGAAGTTATTGAAGTAACGGGTGTTCGTAGTTCATTAGAATCAGCGCTTTTAACCAAGCGTGATGCACCATCGATTGTTGATGCTATATCGGCTACGGATATTGATGCTTTACCAGCATTAGACTTTGGTGAAGCACTACAAGCTTTACCAGGTGTTCAGCTTGATCGTTCTAACGAAGGTCGTACATCTGAAATTAGTTTACGTGGTTTATCAGGCGGCTTTGTAAAAACAACGGCTTTTGGTCAAAGTTTTGCTACACCAAGTAGAAGTGCTGGACCAACTGGTGGGACTAACCCATTTGCAGCTTTTGAAGCCGGTGTATTTGATGGCGTAACTCTTATTAAATCTCCTACTGCTGACATACAAGCGGGTGGTATGGCTGGTATTGTTGATAAACAATTACAACAAGCATTATCGAAAAAAGATGGAAAATATTCTATTACTGCTGGTGGTCGCTATGAAGACTTAACGGGTAATTGGGATAAAACTATAAAATTAGCGGCTTCTAAGCATCTTATTAAAGATGAGTTAGCGGTGGCGTTTAAATTTTCAAGCTCAGATCAAACTTTCCGCCGTGATTTGGTTCAATTTACACAATATAGTTCATTCGATGAAACAGCAAATGGTGGACGTAACGTTTCACAAACCATTGATGCTTATAAAGCACAACATGGGCTTGCGCCAGACGCACAAGTGTTAGGTATTTCTAGTGGACGTAATGTTAGTGAATACAGTGATGGTGATCGTGTTTCATTCACCGGTAACATTGAGTGGAGACCGATTGAAGACTTAAAAATTGGTAGCCATATTTTATATACCGAACGTGATTTAGGTGAAGGTACTAAGGAAGATACAAGTTTTTCTGCAGGTTTACATCCAACCCGAGGTGATCGTCACCACTATCACGCAGGTTTTGAACCTGATATGGATACAGCACCTTTTGTTTATAAAAATGATGAAGATGGTAACCCTATCTACCTTGTTAGTAATACTGATTTCACTAACGGGGCTTGGCAAGTAACTAATCGTAAAACTACCTTTTTTGAAACATCAAAAGGTGCAATGTTATATGCTGATTATATCTTAGATGATTGGGCATTAGATGGTGTGGTTAGCTATTCTGAATCTGAAAACCAGTTTATGAATATTGGTTTAGATTTCCGTCATATGGAACATCATAACGCAAATGTTAATCACAGACCTGCGGATGCTACATCAGGAACTTCTTTACCTTCAGTAGCTACAGGCATTAATGGTTCTTTAAATACAGGTCAAGGCAATCAAGATCTTATGGAGATCTTTGCGACAGGTTGGGATAATTATAATTATAATAACCTAAATTGGTCGGCAACAAATTTTGCATCAGCATCTACTACTTCAATGGATCCATCAAACGGCGGTCGTCGTGTTGGTCATTATGTTGATGGTCGTGTTGATAACCCTAAGCGTGAAATGGAAGCGGCAGAGTTTAATGCTGAGCGCTTTGTTGAATTTGGCAATGATGCATTTAACATTACCTCAGTTAAGTTTGGTGCTCGTCATAGCACTGAAGAATTAACAAACCGAGATCAAAAAATAGGTGCTCCAGGTATTAATGTTGCCAATATTGATAATATGTTTTTCAGTGAAGATATCCTTACTGAGCAACAAACGGCCTTTTTTGACGGTAAGTTACCGGGCACTTTTGGTGTTGATAGCGGTTGGTTAACACTTGATACCCCTTATGTAACTGAAAGATTACAAGATGGGTTACAAGATTTAACGCAAGTAACAGATGATAACCAGTATGCGTTAACAATTGCTGAGCCAAGTGGGTTTTATGATCGTTTGAATAACGGTACAAGATTGCCACAGCTTTTTGCTAATAACTTTTCAGTAGAGCAAACTATCAGTGCTGCTTACTTGATGGCAAATTTTGAAGGTGAACTTGGATCTGTGTTTTATAGCGGTAATTTTGGTATTCGCCATGAAGCAACTGATAATGACTTTATTGGTAAATCTAGATTAACTAGTGGTGGTTTAAATACGGTAGAAGATGTTGACTTTAATTCAGATTACAGTAACACGCTTCCGTCATTAAACCTTGCTTTTGAAATTGGTGACGACTTTGTTATTCGTACTTCATATTATAAAGCGTTAGTTAGACCTAACTTAAGAAGCCAAACCCCAACATTGAGTTCAAGTGAGAACAATACATCAATTACAGTAACCTTACCAAAAGGTGAAGTTGAACCATACACAGCGGACAACTATGACCTATCTTTTGAATGGTATAACCGTGAAGGTAGTGCAATTTCATTAGGTTTATTCCAAAAAAATATTACCGGACTTTTCGATACCGAAAGAGCATGTCCTGAGTTAGGCGAATATCCGTTAATTGATGAAGAATACGGTGCCTTTGTTGGTGATGATTCAGAGTTACCAGGCAACTGTACTCAAGTAGATACTTTCACCAATCCTGATACTGGTGAAGTTGTTAACCGCTCGGTAACAGTTAATCGTAGTTTCAATGCGGATAATGAAATTAAGTTACGTGGTTTAGAGTTTGCTGTTCAGCAAAAACTTGATTTCTTACCGTATCCTTGGAATGGTTTTGGTGGTGTATTTAACTATACATACATTGACCAATCAGGTAGTGAAGGTACTGATGAAGGCGATAGCAAACTTTACAAAGTATCTCCTGAATCTTATAACCTTATTGGTTACTGGGAGAACGATGGTATTAGTTTACGTTTAGCTTATAACTGGCGTGATGAGTTCGATATTCAATTCCCTGGTGGTTCATATTATGGTCTTGAAGATCGAACGGTTAAAGCAAGTGGTCGTTTAGATTTCTCATCAAGTTATAAAGTAGCAAAAGGCTTAAATGTTTATTTTAAAGCTTATAACTTAACCAATGAGCAAACTTATGAATACTTTGGTGATGATGAAAGAGCTATTGCTCGTGTTGATTACACCGGACGTATTTATGAAGTGAGTATGAATTATTCGTTTTAATTGAATAGTTGATTTTAATCTCATGTAGCAAAAACCCAGCAATAATATGCTGGGTTTTTTGATCATCTCATTAAAAACTTATCTATATAAAATATACTTTTGGAGTTGTGGCAAGGTAAAGGAATTTACAATAAAACTCCCATGCTTCATTTCTGATTTAGCTTAATGGGGCAGTTAAAATGTTACCATTGAATAATTGAGGTGTTCTTTATTGGATAATTAATGCTAGCAGTGTGTTTTAGCTTAGCGGTTTAATTTTGTAGAATGTTACTGTTTATCAGCAATGATCACTTCAATACCTTGACGTGTGAAGGTATTGAGTAATTCATGATCAGCACGTGAATCTGTTATTAAAATATCAATAGCATTTAACGGGCAAATAATAAAACGGCCAGCTTTATCTAAATTTTCACTGTCTGCTAAAACGACTAATTTTTCGGCTTGTCTTTTTAACTTTTGAGCTGCGGTGATCATAAGTGGGTCTGAGCCCATTAAACCAAATTTACTGATTGCAGAAGCGCCTATAAACATCATCGAGCTATGATAATATTCTGTACTACTTTGCTCATCTAAACTCAAAATAATACCTTGTTCTCGGTATAATTGCCCACCAGGAATAGAGACGTGATGATTGGTGTTTTCAGATAATGAAGCTGCAACAATAAATGAATTGGTTAAAATATCTAGATTAAGCTCTGATAAATAATTGCCAATCGTTGCGGCAATGTTATCACCGTTGATAATGATTGAGTCACCGTCTGAGCAGAGCTCAGCTGCTTTTTTGGCTATCACTTGATTAATTTCAATAACATCGACCGCATTGCTTTTGCTTACGTTGTACGAATTAACTTGTGAATTTTTTTCATTAGTGAGTGACTCAGCACCGCCTCTTATTTTTTTAATTTCGCCACGTTTAGCCATTTTGGTGATATCACGACGAATGGTCGATTCTGAAGAGTTTAACTTTTCGGTTAAGCTTCTAACACATGCAAACAATTCTTTTTCTAAGATCTCTTTAATTAATTGTTGTCTATGTTTTTCTAACATATAAAGCTCCCTTTACGATTAATACTATTAAAATGTTAACCGTAAAACCAAAAAGTTAGCGCTAACAGTTAATAATTTAACACGATTTTAAAAATACTCAATGGTTTTTGACTTATTTTGTAATTTTGTGGTGTTTGTTGTCTTTTTGTCGGTTGAGTGAATGTTAATTAATCGGCTTATGTTAACGATTTATAGTATTTTTTAGGTAAAAAGTACTGACTTTTTTATTATAAATATTTAACTTTGATGGTATTATTGATTTAATTTGATTTGTAGTGATTTATTTTGGTTTCTTGTGTTGAGTAAGAGGGTTGCCGCTTATTTTGGGGTGTAAGGAATTAAAAAACAATTTGTAAATTAATAGTTAAATCGAAGTCATATAGAGATAACCAAGTAATACGGTAACAAAAAAGAACTTGGCAATTTAAGTTGGCAGTTTAAGGGGGGGGGAGCATCATTATCATAGGAGTAAGTTTATGTGGGAAAAAGAACGTCAGCAGTTGATTATTGATATTTTGGAGAAGGAGCGTTTTTCTAGTGTCAGTATGTTTTGTTCTCGACTAAATATTTCACCGGCAACGATACGTCGTGATATTAATAAAATGTCAGAATTAGGGCTGTTAAAAAAAATACGAGGCGGTGCTGAAGCTATCAATAATGGCCTTAGTTATAAGGAGCCAAGTAATACACAGCTTTTTCTTAAAGATAGACTTGAGAGCGAAGTCAATAATTTTAAACTTATCGCAAAAACAGCTGCTCAATTATGCAATAACAATGAAACGGTTATTATTAATGGTGGCATGCTGACTAATCTGATGTGTGAATATTTTAGTGGCAAGCAATTAAATATCATGACTAATTCCATGATTGTTGCACAATCGCTTTGGGGTAATGGTGATATTCAAGTGATCTTACCCGGCGGTGAAGTGTATGGTGCTAATGGTCTCATTATTGGTGATTACCAAGCCAGTAATGATAATGTGCCGAGTTATTATTATTCAAAAATGTTTATTAGTAGCCAAGCCATTAGTAAATTAGGGGTTATGGAGTCTGACAAGTTTGTTGCTAGGGCTGAATGTAAGTTAAAAAGCCAAGCGGAAAAGTTAATAGTGATGGCTGAAAGTTCAAGCTTAGGCTTAACCAGTAACTTCCTTTGCGCGCGCTTAGATGAGGTTGATGTAATAATCACTGATAATGGTGCGGATAAAGACATTTTAAAAGAATTTGAAGAACATGGTATTGAAGTTATTATTGCTAAATAACTGATAGTCATTTACCCCAACTTAAGATTTATTTCTTTCCTCTCCCGACCTTCTGTATCATTAAAACAAAATGATAGCGCTAACTTAATATTGTTATTTATTCTTTATTTAACAACAGGGCATAATTTTTATTAGCCATAAGGCCATGAAAAATTTACTGTACTGTATCATTTAAGCTTATTGTTATTTAAGCACTCGTTGAATTTAGTAAAAATATTCCCTTGGTGTTACATATTTGTATAAGACGTTAGTTTGAACCATGACTTTATTATGGGAATATATCGGCTATTTAAACCACATGGCTAACGGCAATAATTACCATGTCGGATAGATGTAATTAAGCTGTTAATACAAAAAATTAAGCGTTTTGTAAAAATATTGAGCTTTACTGATTTGAATTGATTGCGTTAGACTGTTGGTTTATTTTTGTTCGCTTTATCTTACATAAAGTTATAAACACTAATTACGAAACAAAAATTGAACACGAAAGCTCAACACGCTCTAATAACAATAGCCAAAATTAGCGATAAAAGAGAAAAATTATGAGAATAATCAAAAAGCTTCTATTAACTTTTATGCCAGTAGCTGCCGTTACAGCCTTGGCTAATGATGACGTTAACCAAGCAGAAAAAAGAATTGCGGGGTTTAACTTTCCAGAGAATATGGCAGTTAATGTTTGGGCCGATACAACACTCACTCAAAACCCTGGGTTCTTTTATTTTGATACCCATGGCCGCATGTTTATTAATGAAATTTATCGTATTTATAATGGTGTAGGTGACGTTAGGGCATTTTCGAAAGAAGCGACATTTGCAGATATTTTAATTGAAACTCTTGATGATAGAACCAAAATGTATCATCAGTTTCCAACTGAATTTGAAAAAGAGTTAACCACTGAAGCTAGTGATCTCATCCGTTTAGTACAAGACACTGATCAAGATGGTAAAGCTGATAAATCACAAGTGTTTGCTGATGGCTTTAATCATCATTTAGATGGCTTAGCTGCCGGTGTTATTGAGCGTGATGGTAAAGTCTATTCAGCTAATATTCCCCATGTTTGGATTTTAGAAGATAACGACAATAACGGCATAGCAGATAAACAAACGTCAATGCAAAAAGGCTTTGGTACGCGTGTCAGCTTTTTAGGCCATGATATGCATGGCTTTGCATGGGGGCCTGATGGTCGATTGTATTGGTCGTTAGGTGATCGTGGTTATCATTTTACCAGTAAAGAAGGAGTTGAGTTTCACAAGCCAAATTTTGGTGCTGTCTTCAGGTCGCAACCTGACGGGTCAAATATTGAAGTGTTTTACCATGGTTTAAGAAATGCACAAGAATTGGCATTTGATGAATACGGTAATTTATTCACAGCGGATAATGACGGCGATAGGGGCGATTTTGAACGTTTTAATCATTTAATAGAAGGTGGTGATTCTGGCTGGCATGCTGGCAATCAAACAACCATGAGCTTTGGTAAACGTTTAGAACTTCGTTCATCAAAATATACAGGTGGTAATAGCACGCAATCAAGTTGGTTAGTTAACGATATGTCGTTACCAAGAAACGACAACCAACCTGCTTACATGTTACCGGGTATTGCTAAGTTTCTGCGAGGGCCGTCAGGTATAACCTATAATCCGTCGAATTATTTAGGCGATGAATGGCGACATACTTTTTTTATTACTCACTATACTGGCTCACCAGCTAATTCTTATATTAGTACGTTAAAACTTGCACAAAATGGTGCTTCATTTCTTGCAACTAACCAAAAAGAATTTTCGAAAGGTGCTAATGCCTCTGATGTTGATTTTGGCCCAGATGGCCGATTATATATGGCGGAGTTTAATTTTGGTGGTTGGGGCAGCTCGAACCAAGGCGCGATTTTTGCCATTAATAATAAAAACTTAGCTGATGAATTAAAACAGCAACACGCAAGCTACACGCCTTTATTAATCAATGATTATCATGATAAGTCGATTACTGAATTAATAACTTTATTGTCAATTGATCATCAACATATTCGTCAACGTGCACAATTTGAAATAGCCAAGCGAGGCAAGGCTGGTTATAAAGCGTTTGATCAGTTAGCGCATGACAAATCACAGCCTCTTTTTGCTCGTATTCATAGTATTTGGGGCTTAAGCCAATTAGTGTTTAATGACACGATTAAACGTGAAAAATTAAGCGCGTTGTTACCGTTATTGCAAGATAATAATCCACAAGTACGCATTCAAACCGCCAGAGTATTAGGTGATCACGCAGCACCATTTGCGGCACAAACATTAATAAACGCATTAGATGATCAACATCCACAAGTGGTGATGTATGCCGCTTTAGGCTTAGGTAAACTTAATCAAGCAGCGGCCATTAACTCCGTAATTAACAAGCTTGAACAAAATAATGATCAAGATTTATGGCTGCGTCATGCTTTGACCATGACCTTAAAAGGTACCGATAAAAAGCATTGGTTAAAATATAAAAACCACCCTGACAAAGCTGTACGCATGGGAATTTTATTAGCACTAAGGTTATTAGAAGATGCTGATGTTGCTTACTTCTTAAAAGATAAAGAAATAACATTAGTTAATGAAGCCATTGTGGCAATTGAAGATAAAAATATAATTTCAGCAAGACCACAAGTGGCAGCGTTACTTGATGCTGAACGCATTGCCAACACCGATGTCCAAGCTTATATGCACTTTCGTATTATTAATGCCAACTTTAATGAAGGCAGAGCAGAAGATGCTAAGCGCTTATTGGATTATATCTCTCATCAAGGTTTGTCAGACAAGCTAGCATCAGAAGCCTTAGCGGCGATAGAAGGCTGGCATGATTTAAACCCGATAGACACTATTACCGGTTTACCGAGCACGGCTAATGCTAGCAGAGCAAACATAAAACCGCTGGTTTTAAATTATTTACCGAAGATATTAGCAAGGGTAAAAGGCCAGTCTTTAGTGCAAGCGATGCGCATTGCTGGTAAAGAAAATTTTGATATTGCAGAGCAAACTTTAATTGATATTGCGAGTGCAAAAACTGCTGATGAAGCGAGAATACAATCGCTAGCATTATTAACCAAGCGTTTGCAAAGTGGTATTGTGCCGATTGTACGGTCGTTATTAGATGATCAATCAACCGCGATAAAAGCCGAAGCATTGAAGATTATTGCCTCATATGATCAGCCATTAGCGGTATCCACCATTGTTGATTTTCTACAAGATGATCGTACTGAACTTAATAAAATTGCATTAGCACACTTAGCTTTAGACAACGGCCATTTAGTGACGGATGAGATTAATCAATTGTTGATTCAAAACTTAACGGCATTAGTGGCAGAAAAACATAAAGTGGCGATTGCGTTAGAGTTAATCGCTGTTGCAGAAAAAAGTAATCATCCTAAAGTAAAAACCTTATTAGCTGAGCATAAAGCGAAATTAGAAACTAAAGATATTGTTGCCCAGTTTGCCAATTCACTTGAAGGTGGTGATGCGAAAGAAGGCAAAAAAATTGTGCTTGATAAAGCCGCTGTACAATGTACGCGATGCCATAAAGTTGGTGCTAATGGCTCAAAAGTTGGGCCTGAATTAACTCATATTGCCTATCAGCATTCAGCTACTTATTTACTTGAGGCCTTGGTGGACCCAAGCGCTAAAATAGCCCCAGGCTATGGCACTTACACTATCACTATGAAAAACGGTGAAAATATTACCGGTATCTTTTTTGGTGAAACTGAAACAACACTGACTTTGGGTAAAAATGTTGATAAACAAATTACATATCAAAAGTCAGATATTGCCAACATTGAAAAAGCCGTATCAGGTATGCCACCAATGAATTATTTATTAACAGCAGAAGAAATAAGAGACGTGATCGCTTTCTTATTAACACTTAACAGTAAGCCTGTGGTTAAAGGTCATTAGACGCGAAAATTTAACCGCGAAAGCTCATAATAAATAAAAAGAGAAAAAATAATGAAGAGTATAGGTAAATTCAACATAGTGTTTGCAGGGGTAATTTTGTTGGTCAGTACGTTTTTGTCGGCTGAGCCATCAACCTTAAAAGTACCACCTGTTAGTGTACAGTTACATTCTGTAAAACTTGATATTGCCAATGATTTTGAAGGCACTTTAAAGGCTATTGCTAATATGGGCTTTCAAGGTGTGGAATTTGCGGGTAGGTATGGGCCTTATGCTAATGATCCTCAAGGGCTCAAAAACTTCCTAAACTCGTTAGGTTTAAAGGCCAGTGGTGCTCACATACCCACTAAAAACCTACTTGGTGAAAACGGTAATAAAACATTTAAATTTTTAAAGGCATTAGGTGCGCATTTGGTGATAATTCCACATGATAAACGCATTGATGACCCTGAAAAAATAGCTGATTTTGTTGCTGAAATTACTGAAATTTCACGTACGGCTAAACGCTTTGGTATGTTGGTTGGTTATCATAACCATGCTAAAGAATTTAACAGCTTTGCTGATGCGACTTTTTGGGATTATTTAGCCAGCAATACACCAAAAGACGTTGTTCTTCAGTTAGATGTTGGTTGGGCAAATTATGCTGATCAAAATCCGGTTAACTATGTGAAGCAATACCCAAATCGTACCGTAACTACGCACTATAAAATACGGACGAAAAAAGGAGAACACTCAAAACCTGTGATCATTGGGCAAGACAGCTTTGATTGGGCTGAATTAATTAAAGCCAATATTGAACATGGTGGCACTGAGTGGATAGTGATTGAGCAAGAAGAATACCCTGATGGCATGACACCATTACAAGCAGTAAAAGCTTCTAAACAAGGTTTAGATAATATTATTAAGCAGCTTACCCTAAATAAGTGAGTAAGCTGAGGGGTATAACGATGAAAAAAACAATCTTAATAGCTGTGTCAATCATAGCCTTAGTTGCTTGTGTTCAAGCACCCACTAGTAATGAAAACCAAATAGCTGCTGCTAAAACGAGTAAGTTAACACAACGCGCTACGCCAAATATCCTTTTTATTTATACCGATGATCAAGCACCTTGGGCATTAGGAAAATCAGGTAATGCTCAAGCATTAACGCCGAATTTAGATAAAATGGCATCCCAAGGTATGTATTTTCCTAACGCGTATTCAACAACCCCAGTGTGTAGCCCGTCTCGTGCTGGCTTGCTAACCTCACAGTATGGTTATGAACTAGGTATTGATGACTGGATCAAAACTAATAAAGCAAAATCGTTAACCGGTAATCAACCTGATCTTGGCCTTGATGCAAGTTATGAAACTTGGCCTGAAATTTTACAACAAGCTGGCTATTATACAGGCTTAATTGGTAAGTGGCATGTGGGAGAAAAAGCTGAGCATCAGCCTACCAAGCATGGTTATGATGAATTTATTGGTTTTCAAGCCGGTGGCACAAAACCACTAAACCCAGTTTTGAACAAAAATGGCGAAGACAAACAATATCAGGGCTTAACAACTGATATTTTAACCGATGAAGCTATTGCTTTTATTGAGAAAAATAGAGCTGATAAATTTGTTTTATCATTACATTATCGCGCACCACATTATCCGTTTTTTCCGGTAGCACCGGAAGATTTTTCCCCTTATAAAAATATGGATATTAAGCTAGCACATCCTAATTATCCTGATTTGAATACCAAACGCGCTAAACAATTAATGCGTGAGTACTTATCAAGTGTACGTGGTATTGATAGAAACGTTGGTCGTTTATTAACCTCGCTAGATAAACTGGGTTTAGCAAACAATACGGTTGTGATTTTTACCTCTGATCATGGTTATAACATTGCTCATAACGGTATTTGGCATAAAGGTAATGGTTTTTGGTTATTACATGAATCTCCAAAAGGAACGGCTAATATTCCAGATAATCAACGGCCTAATATGTATAACAACAGTTTAAAAGTGCCGACAATTGTTCGCTGGCCTGGGGTTATTCCTGCTAATACTAGCAATCCGTCAACCTTCTCTAATCTTGATTGGTTTCCAACCTTAGTTGACTTGGCAAAAACTAAAGCGAAACCTGATACCATTATTCGTGGGCAAAGTTTTGTGCCGGCTTTACTTGATGAGAATGTGGTTTTATCAACAGATTATTATGCGGCGTATTCAACCCTTCATCAGTCGCTAACTCAAATGCGCGCATATAGTGATGGCCGCTATAAATTAATCAAAGACTTTTTAAATACAGGGCGTGATGAATTTTACGATTTATCAAACGACCCACAAGAAACGACTAATCTGATTTCGGAGCAATTATCAGCGGAGCATAAAGCTATTATTCATCGCTTTGAACAAATTATTTTAGCCAAAATGCAAACAACTAACGACCCAGTATTGCCCTTGCTATAAAACGCTATGTATGAGGTAATGATCGCCTTACGATTTAAAAAAAAGAGACATTCCACGGTTTAGAATGTCTCTTTATAGTTAACCCCAGCCAATACTTGATTGCTAATTATCCAAAGCAGTTAAATTCAGCCATTGTTAGCTCTGGTTCATTAGCCATTAAATACTTTTTAATTTTAGCCAATGCTCGTTGCTCTATTTGTCTTACTCGCTCATTGGAAACACCAAACTTAGTCGCTAATTCGTGTAAGGTTATTGGGGTTTGCTTGGTTAGCCAGCGAGCTGTAATAATTTCATATTCGCGGGCATCCAATTCACTCAAACTTTGGGTTAATAACGTTTGTAAATGTTGCGAACTATTGGCTTTAATCAGGGTGTTTTCTGGAGTCCAACGTTTATCTTCTAAGTACTTGCCAGCGGCGGTGTTGCTATCAGGATCTTCGTTGTTTGCTTCACCAAACGACTCATCAAAAAAAGCATCTTGTTGATATAAACGAGTTTCCATGGTGGTTACTTCGTCCACATCTACGTCTAAATACTCGGCTACTTTTTGTTTATCTTCGCTATTCATCCAGCCAAGTTGTTGTTTCATTTTACGCAAATTAAAAAATAGTTTTCTCTGCGCTTTGGTTGTTGCTATTTTTACAAGACGCCAATTTTTAATAACAAATTCGTGAATTTCAGCTTTTATCCAATGTACTGCAAAAGATACAAACCGTACGCCATAGGATAAATTGAAACGCTTAACCGATTTCATTAAGCCAATATTACCTTCTTGCACTAGATCTTCTAATGGCAGGCCATAGCCATGGTACCCGCGAGCAATATGAGCAACAAAGCGTAAGTGTGATTGAATTATTTCTTTTACAGCATTAAGGTCATTATTTTGTTGATACTGCTCGAATAAATGAATTTCTTCTTGTTGAGAAAGTATCGGTAAACTATTTACATGATTTAAGTATTGTTGAAAACTTCCTGTTAGGTTTTGTCCTGCATTTGTTGTTAACGCATGAGTGTCGTTAGTTAGTGTAAGGCTCATCATTGTATCCATCATGCACCTCCTAGAAACGGTACTTTATTCATTTTATTCACCAGAGAAAAGCGCGTTGTTTTCTCTGGTGAACATACTAATTAATGATACTTTGCTGTTACTGACTATTTTGTGTTGCTTCAGCCTCTTCTGTTTTTTCTGTATCAGCCGCTTGTTCGATTTTTTTAACCGTATCAAGGTTTAATTGCGTTAAGGTGTCAAAATCTTTTTTTGCTAGCGTAAAAATGGCGGCGTGCTCATCGGTTTTTACATAGTAGTTATCGTCAATTTCAAATAATGAAAAATTAACGGTTTTACCTATGATAGAACTAACTGAAAAAGTAATACTTTGCGTTTTCGCTTGCTCATCAAGCAAGCTGATATCATTACTGGCAACATCCAATATTGATAACAAACGTAAAGTGTTAATGATTTCACTTACTTTATCTTGGTCAACCTCGCCATGTTCACTTTGACTAAATTGCCATTGTCCGTTGTTTTTTTCCAGAGTTAGGCTGTCTGTTGACAGTGAGGCAACTTCTTTCACCGCAAGTAACGATTTATCTAGCCAGCTATTATTATCGGTACTCGCTTCGTAGTTATTAAAGTCAATTGCATAAATATCATCAGACGATGAAAGGCGACTATGCACCTTTTTAAACGAGGGCGAAGTACCTAATAACAAGCTTGCTTGTTCGTTTTCATTTTCATAAAAACTAATTTTGCGCTGGAAGTTATCATCACTGACCTCAAAACGGTCATGACTTTGGCTGGTGGTTGTTACTGGCCAAGTAACTTCGGTACCCGTTAATTTTTGTAAAAATTGGGTTAGCTTAGCTGAGTTAACAGGTAAGTTGTGAAAGTTAGGTAAATACCAACTGCTGCCTTTTTTTACTAAATTAATGCTTTGTTCACCATCATCAATCACCAGCTTTGTTATATTTTTTTGCTCAACAGGCACTAAAGGCTGTTTTTTATTGCTGGTTGGATCAGGTTGAAAAGCAAAAAACAAAGCAACGATCAACACCAGTTGAGCTAGCAAAAGGTGAAATAAATTTTGTTTTAATTTCATTTGTTAAGCTCCTTTTGTGGTTGTATCTTCGGTATATAAGTTAACGAAATTTTGCATACGGCTTTTTCGTTTTTGACGAATAATCAGCGCGACACATAGCAATAATAAAATGGCCATGCCGTAATTTAAGTATTCCCAAGTCATTTGCTCTGATTGCTCCATAGGAGGTAATGTTCGGTTAAAGTGCCCGCGAGAGCGAATACTTAATAGCCCTGCATCTTCAAGCGACCAGTCAATGGCGTTGGCGATCAGTTGTAAGCTATTTAAATATTCAGTTTGTTGGCCTTGGCTTAAAAAGCTCAGCACTTGATCGTTCATGACATCATTAGAACTAATGAGAATTAACCGAGCAGACTCAGGTGAACGTTTGATGATTTGATCTAGCTGTAATTCACTTGCTTGTTCAACCGCTTCATCTTTGTTTTCAGCTTTACTTTGGCTCTCAGTTGCTTGCGTTTCATCCGCAGCTACTTCATTGTTGTTATCATCAGTTTTATCAATTAGAGGTGATGATTTATCAGCAAAGAATGAAGTAAATTGCCCTTGACTGATCACTGCGAGGGTTTGCTGTTTTTGTTCACCTTCTGCGCGATAAGATGCTTCCCCGAGCTGATTGATTTTGGGCATTATGTCTAGAGATGATGACAACCAAGACTGTTCACTACTGGTAATTAACGGTGTTAAGGTTCGGCTTTGTTGTTTGGTTTCATCAATGGTTATTGGTGACGCCCACGGAATAGTAACTTGCCGTAAATCTGCGGTAATGGCATTGTCTTGATTTAAGCCCGTGCCTCGAATATCAACAAAATATGGGTAATCAAACATACGTAGGTCTTGAATCTGAAGACCACCAACATTCCGTGTGATTGGAATAGGGAACGCGGTGTTTTGAGGATCAAGCACTAAGCTGTTTTCTAACGTGAAGCCGTGGTGGGTTAACCACTCTTGTAAGCCGCTATTTTGTTGTTGCAGCGACAAACGGCCACTTGCAAGGTTGGCGCGATAAGGAGATGTTGTGGCTATCACAGTTCCGCCTTGCATTAAAAATTGATCAACAGCAAATAGTTGTTTTTCGTCTAAAGCTTGTGGTGCAGCAAGTACTAAAATATCAGCATCTCCGGCAACAGAGCCATCTGATAAATCTTCACTTTGTACATTTAATTCTTCAGATAAAAAAGTGCGTAATTGATTAAATTGTGGCCCCTGAGCACTAGACGGCATACCAAATTGTCCGGCATAAGGATTGGCGGTAGCTGGTGGAGTAACAAGGGCAATGTTTTTAGTAAAGCCGGTAGCAAAACGTTTTAAACTGGCGGTGAAGTTTCGTTCAAATTCGTTTTCATCAATACTCGAAAAGGGTATTTGAATACTTTGCTGGTCGCTTTCTAACACCATATAAAAATAGAATTGCTCTTGGCTAAAAATGCTAGTCGACATTGGCGCAAAGCCATGTTTTTCAGCAATTTCTTGTGCAACTTTTCCGCCATTGGCTTGTGGGTCGATAAACTGAAAATCGAACCGTTGTGACGAGTTGTTTTTAAGCTCGCTTAAGTGTTTATTTATGCTGGTTTTAAAGTTTGCAAGTTGCTCTGGCAGTTGTTCTTGCGCTGAGATATAACCAGTAAAAGTAATGTTATCTTTTATGGTGTCAAATAAGTTACCGCCCGCTTGATAGCTGTTTAGTACTTTTTTAATACCTCGGGTTAAGTCATGCTCAGGGTTGCGTAGCTGTACTTCAATATCACCAACACCTTGCGATTTAACTTCGATAAGGTCATTAAAAGCCAGTACTTGGTGTTGATCGCCATATTGCAATACGATATTAAAATAAGAGCTAACAATTGAAGATTGATAACGGTCAGCTACCTGAAAAGGAACAGGGCGAATACCGTATTTTTGATTGGCTTCTTTTTCTAATTCCGGTTCGGCAATAGGGTCAATAAATTCAACACGTACTTTACCTTGCCCAGCAATGGCGTATTCATTCATTAAATCACGCATTTGTGGTACTAATGGCGCTAACAGCGGGTGGGTTTTACGGCTAAAATAGCCTCTTACCAATAAAGGTTCTTGTAGTTGTTTTAAATAACCTTTGGTGGCATCGGAAATGGAATATTGCTGACCTTGGGTAACATCAACTCGTAGGGTATTTATTTGTCCTAACCAAAAGTTTGCAGCAAAAGCATTGATAATAATTAAGCTGCTTATTGTCAACCAATGTTTGTGAAGTGGCTTAGCTTGGTTGTTGTTTATTTTATTAGTCCAGCGTTCTCGTTCTAGCACTAAGGTATTTAACGTTAAAAATATTAAAGTAATGCTGATGTAATAGTATAAATCGCGCAGATCAATTACGCCTCGAGTGATCGCTTCAAAACGAGAACCCGTTCCGAGTAACCGCATGTATTCACCCATTTGGGTGCCAAAAAAATCAGTTAAGGTGCTGGTGCCAATTAGATAGAAAATACCGCATAAAACACTGGCGCTGATCAAACTAACAATTTGATTATCGCTTTTGGCTGAAACAAATAAACCAATACTTAAATAAGCTGCCCCTAAAAGTATGGTGGCAATATAACCTGACCACACTGGCCCCCAATCTAGATCGCCAATCATGGCAACGGTTAGGGGAATAGGTAAGGTAATAATTAATGCAATAATTAACAGCAGTAAGCAGCCGATAAATTTACCGACAACAAAATGCCATAACGGCACAGCTTGGGTAAGTATATATTCTAAGGTGCCACTTCGACGTTCTTCACTCCATAGGCGCATGGTTAAAGTAGCACTAAGGAAAATTAATAATACTGGCATCCATTCAAATAACGGACGAACATCTGAGATGTTGCGGGCAAAAAATGATTCCCCCCAGAAAAAAATAAACAAGGTAATAGCCGCAAAGGTTGCCAAGAATAAATAGGCAATTGGCGAGGCAAAAAATAGATTAATTTCTTTCGCGGCAATACGTTTGATATTGCCCGATGGCGCTGTGTTGATTGTTTTTTGAATATCAGGCTGCATTTTTACTCTCCTTATGCTGATATTGCTGTTCATTTACTTCTTTAAATAAGGTTTCTAAATCACGCTTTTGCGGTGTTAGGCTGTATAGAGATTCATTCTTATCAATTATATATTTAGCAATAGCGGCACTAATTGGAGCAATGGGCAGATCTTTTGTTAGTTCAACTTTGTATTGTTTAATACCTTCTGCCGATATGTTTGATTGAACCAGTGAGATATTTTTAACACCGTTTATTTGTTTAAGTTGAGTTGCCGCTTGCTGGTTAAGTGATGTTTCAAGCAGCAGTTGATGGCTTTGTTTTAATTCTTCAAGACTTGCGTCAACAACTAAAGCCCCCGAATTAACAATAAGCACTCGAGAACATAAGGCTTCCACCTCTTGCATAATGTGAGTAGAAATAATAACGGTAGCTTCTTCGGCGATATCCAAAATTAAATCACGCATATGTTGTGTTTGTTTGGGATCTAAACCATTGGTAGGCTCATCAAGAATGAGTAATTTAGGCTTTCCTAAAATAGCTTGCGCAACCCCCACTCGTTGTTTAAAACCACGAGATAATTGAGAAATGGGCGCGAGTAATTTTTCGCTAATGTCGGTGGCTTTAATTACACGCTTAATTTCAGCGTGTTTTTTGTGTCCTTTTAACCCCTTTAAGTCGGCAGCATAATCTAAATAATCGGCGACAATCATTTCAGGATATACCGGTAAGTTTTCGGGTAAATAACCTAAATTTAACTGAATTTGTTTTAAATGCTCAGATAGGCTTAAGCCATCAAATGAAATGTTGCCAGAATCGGCTTCTAAAAAGCCACTGAGCATTTTCATGATAGTGGTTTTGCCGGCACCATTATGACCGAGTAAACCAATAACCTCCCCTTTATTAACTGTAAAGCTAACATCGTTCACAGCAATAAATTGGTTATATTTCCGCGTTAAATTTTTAACTTCCAACATATTACCTTCCTAATATAAATTTAATTATTTGAATAAATAAAAAGAAGCTTCGTTGTGTTTTTATGAGTAGGTTTAAACTTAACTGTTTTAATTTTGATAATTAAAACCTTTGCATGATAACTCGATAAAAACATTATTTATTTCCTTTGTTTACTGGGGATATTCCCATTAAATAAGGTGATTAACGAAGTTGAAAAATATATAGGGATAGCTAAATTATTTTTCAATATTTATTTTTATAAAATATTTTAAGAAGAGTTATTTTTTATTTGGACGTTTACTAATGGTATAATTTGCCACGTTTTTTCTCGCAATAAGATGAAAACACCAATAAATTACTATTATTCAAAAGGTTAGATGTGAATTACTCAACACCGATAAGCCACAAACTTTCAGTCGCTCCAATGCTTGATTGGACTGATCGCCATTGCCGATATTTTTACCGCGTTATGTCTAAACGTACGGTACTGTATACCGAAATGGTAACCACAGGCGCGATTATTTTTGGTAAAGGTGATTATCTTGGCTTTAATGATGAAGAACATCCGGTGGTGTTGCAATTAGGTGGTAGTGATCCTAAAGCATTAACCGAGTGCGCTAAGCGGGCAGAGCAGTTAGGTTATGATGAGGTCAATATTAATGTCGGTTGCCCGTCTGATCGTGTTCAAAATGGTCGTTTTGGCGCTTGTTTAATGGCTGAGCCTAACTTGGTCGCGGAGTGTGTTAGTGCCATGCAAGCAGCAGTTAATATTCCGGTTACGGTTAAGTCTCGTATTGGTATTGATGATCAAGACAGTTATGAATTTTTGCATCAGTTTATTGAAACCGTTAGTAGTGCTGGTTGTCAGCATTTTATTATCCATGCGCGTAAAGCTTGGCTGTCAGGCTTGAGCCCTAAGCAAAACCGTGAAGTTCCGCCATTAGATTACCACCGTGTTTATCAAATAAAACAAGATTTCCCCAACAGTGAAATTTCAATAAACGGCGGTATTACCTCTTTTGCGCAAGCTAATGAACACTTAACTAAACTTGATGGTGTGATGATTGGTCGAGAAATTTACCAAAACCCGTTTATGTTAGTAGAAGCAGATCAGCAAATATGGGGTGATAATGTTAACGCTTTAACTCGGCCTGAAATTATCGACATTATGGCTGATTATTGCGACCGATATGTTGCGGAAGGTGGCCGTGTTTGGCACGTAGTTAGGCATATGTTAGGTTTGTGTAATGGCTTAGGCGGAGCAAAACAGTTTCGACGATTTTTAAGTGAAAATGCCCGTTTTGAAGAAAACAATAATGGTCAGTTTTTAAAACAAGCTTTTTCGCTTGTTCAAATGCCTTAATGCTTAGGTTGATTAAGTTAATGTTATTTCGCTTTGTTTTATTGGCTTTGTGTTTTATACCACCAGCATATAGCAATACCTTGAGTGAGTTTAACCGAGCTTTTTCGGTGAAAGTAAAAACAGAGCTTGCTCAACATAATATTCCAGGTGCGGCTTATGCTGTTATTCACAAAGATAAAGTTTCAGCGTTAGAAACATACGGCTATGTTGATCAAGCGAAATCCAAAAAGGTTACTGCAGATACGGTTTTTCGTTTAGCGTCGGTGTCTAAAACGTTTGCGGCGACGTTAACCACTATGTTAGCCCAAGATAATCTACTTAACTTGTCTGATCCTATCACGCAATATGTGCCTGCATTTGCCTTAAGTAAAAAAGGGCAGGCTGACAATATCCAGCTAAAGCATATTTTAAGTCATTCCAGTGGCCTGATGCCAAATACTTACGATAACTTACTCCATGAAAATTGGAGTATGGATAAAATTATTGGACGCTTTGATAAACTCACCCCGATTTGCCCACCGGAAAAGTGTTACGGCTATCAAAATGTTTTATATGGTTTTTTACAACCAGCAATTGAAGCAAGGCAAGATAAAAGTTATTCACAATTACTACAAGAAAAGTTATTTACCCCTTTAAATATGGTGAATACTTCTGTTGGTTATAATGCCTTTATGATGGCTGAAAACACGGCTAAACCTCATGTGTTAATTAATAAAATTAAAACACCTCGTAAAAATCTCCAAGGGCAATTTATTTATAAGTATGTTTGGCGTAAGGTGGCCGTAGAACCCGACTTCTACAAAGTAGAAACCGCAGCGGGTATTAATGCCAGCATAAGTGACTTAGCAAAATGGCTTATGGCTAATATGGGTTATCAGCCTGAGGTTTTACCATCAGGTTTAGTTGCAGAATTAATCACGCCACGCATTAAAACGAAAAAAGATTTACGTCGAAAGTTCTGGCGTAAACATTTAACCGATGCGCACTATGGTTATGGGTGGCGTATCTATCAACTAGACAATACTTCGATTATTTATCATTCTGGTTGGGTAGCTGGCTTTCGAGCTGATATTGGTTATTCACCAGAGTTAGGCGTTGGTTTTGCTATATTAATTAATGCTGAATCGAATGTGATCAATAAAATTTCAAGTCAATTTTGGCTTCAAGCTCATCAATTACTCAACCAAGTTTAACTTATACGGATTGGTATTAAGCACACACTCATTAAACGTCAGTTGCTAATCTTTTAACACCTATTCGCGTGGGGATTGATAAAATCACCCACGCATTTCTTATTTGATTTTATAATTAACCATTTTTTAGTTAAAAAAGCTAATTAATGGTTTGTCATATTATGTCATTATTTTTCGTTTTTACGGTTTTTTTAATATTTCCTTATATTTCAATGAATTAATGTTTTGGCATGCCACTTGTAATATGTCTATTAGTTAATAACAACTTCCAAGGTGGAAAATTATGAGTGTATTTAGTCGTTTTACCGATATCGTCAATGCTAATTTGAACCATTTGTTAGAAAAAGCAGAAGATCCTGAAAAAATGATCAAGTTGATTATTCAAGAAATGGACGAGGCGTTAATTGATATTAGAGCCGTTGCCGCTAAACATTTAGCCGAAAAACAAGCTTGTCAGCGTGTAATGAAAGAACAAGAAAAGTTATTGCAGCAATGGCAAGAAAAAGCGGAGTTAGCCATAACAAAAGATCGTGAAGATTTGGCTAAACAAGCATTAATTGAAAAGCAACATATTCAAAAAAGTATCGACAATAGCCAAAATGAATTATCACAAATTGAATTATCGTTAACGAGCATTCAGCAAGATAGTCAGCGTTTAAATGAAAAAATACATGATGCTAAAGCGCGCCAAAAAACCTTGTTGTTACGTCGTCAAGCAGCGAGTACTCGCTTAGCATTAAAAGCGAAATCCGCAAGCTATAACATTGAAGCTACGTTGGCAAAGTTCGAATTATATGAGCAAAAAGTTGAACAGATTGAAGCCCAAGTTGCCGCTTACGACATAACAAAAAATACTTCAGCTACTGGCGAATTAGCCGAGTTAGAAAGTTTGGCGCAAGCCGCAGTGATAGACAAAGAGCTAAGCGCTATACGTGAAAAATTAGCGAGTTAGTTAACTCAGTTTAAAGGAATAACTGATGATAAATGTCAACAATACTACGGGCTTATTGATCTTTATTGTGCCCGTATTAACCTTTTTTTTATTACCTTTGCTATGTAACTTATTTGCTAGTTTGTTACAGGTATTTGAAACGATGAGTAAGGAAATTAATCATGAACTATGACTATAAAAGTAGCGAAAGAAAATTAACCAAAGATGTTGAAAATGGCAAGTTAACTGGAGTGTGTGCCGGATTAGCAAACTACTTCTTGATGCCTAAATTAGCCGTTCGTATTATTGCCGTGCTATGTTTAATTAGCTTTACGAAAGTGGCTGCCATTGCTTATATTGGCGCGGCATTATTTTTACCGAAGCGCTAAATTATGGCTTTCTTTAAAGCGTTAATGATCGCTATTTTGGTAACACTATTAATCACCTACTTTTTAGGTTCATCAATTTTTAATGTTATTGGTTATGGTGTAGCTGAACATGCATCATGGCTTGAATCGATGAAAGCGATTAACTTATCAGCATTAGCGGCATTATTTTTTATTATAGTCGCCAGTGTCGTTGTCTTTGCTGTTTTTGGTACGATTATCTTCATTATTGGCTTGGTATTTTTAGCGATAGTGCTGGCGATATTAGGTGCTTTTTGGCCAGTGGTTTTGGTTGCTTGTTTGTTATATTTTTTATGCCGAGATAAAAGCCGCGATGATTATTTTTGCAGCTAAGCTTAAAAGTTAGCGAGCTTGTTAATAAAAGAGCGAATTTAATCAATATGTTTTTTCTTTTTATGATAACAATGTAATAATCATGAAAACGCATAGTGTTATACTTAAGTAATTATTTTTCAGACTATATTTATTAATGGATAAGTATTACTGTAGTGAAATGAGCTTACCAATACTGCCGTGTAAAAGGGAATATTACTCATGATATTAAGATTAAAAAGTTGGTTTTTTGTTTTTTTTACATTATTAAGTTTACCGGCTTTTAGTGAAAATTCTGTTTTAGAATGTGTTGAAATTTCCCAAGGTCATATTCGTGAAACTATACCGGGTACTTCGATTAGCTCGGCTTATTTAACTATTCATAATACTCATCAGCAAGCTTTAAAATTGATCGCAGTGACCAGTAAAGTAAGCCCTCGGCTTGAATTGCATGAACATTCAATGACCGAGAGTGGTATGATGAAAATGCGTCAAGTGCCATATATTCTGATCCCCGCCAATAGCGAAGTTACACTAGAACCGTCAGGTTTACATATCATGATATTTGAATTAACTAAGGGGTTGATGGCTGGCGAGCAAGTACCTTTAAATCTTATCTTTGAAGATCAAAAAGTAGTGAATATTACCCTACCTGTGCAAAGTATAAAGCAGCGTCATCACCATCATCATTAAGGAAATCATATGAAGCCTTCAATTAACGCAAAGTCATTTAGTTTACTGTTTTTTCTGTTTTTTATCGTATTTTATTTTATCGGTGTTTATTTTAGTTTTGAACCCGAGCAATTTGATATTCGTGCTGAAGTTACCAAGGATGCTAGCGCTGATAGTGTAGCACCTGTTGTTGGCTATACCACAACAACGGCGTTAATTCGGGTTACTGAAACCATACTTAATAAACCAGGTGGTTATTTATCGAATGATGTTCTGCCGCCGTCAGTATTTCTTGATAATATTCCGGCTTGGGAGTTTGGTGCTTTAGAAATGATCCGAGATCTGTCTTTAGCCATGCGCCAAGAGTTTAGCCGTTCTCAGTCACAATCAATAGAAAATAACTTTTTAAAAATTGCACAGCCACAATTAAATATTGATCACACTAGTTGGGCTATGCCAAGTGCAGAAAGTGAATATGAAAAAGCAATCACAGCGCTATATGCTTATCGTAGTGCGTTAGCGGATGTGAATGATCAAGGGGCGCAATTTTATGCCCGTGCTGATAATTTACGAAATTGGTTAAATGAAGTTCAAAAACGCTTAGGTAGTTATTCTCAGCGCTTAAGTGTTAGTGTTGGTCGAGAGCAGTTGAATATTGATTTAGCTAATGATCAGAAAGCTAGGCAGTCAACCGTAACGGATCGACAATTAGACATGAAAACCAGTTGGTGGAAGCTCGATGATGAGTTTTATGAAGCGCGTGGTGCTTGTTGGGCGTTATTGCACTTTTTAAAAGCTATTGAAATAGATTTTAACGACGTTTTAGAAAATAAAAATGCTAAGGTCAGTGTTCAGCAAATTATTCGCGAATTGGAAGCGAGCCAAGAAACCATTTGGAGCCCGATGATTTTAAACGGTTCTGGTTTTGGTATGTTAGCTAATCATTCTTTAGTGATGGCAAACTTTATTTCACGTGCCAATGCAGCATTAATCGATTTAAATGATTTATTAAGTAAGGGATAAAAAAACATGAAAAAAACAATCATTGCAGCAGGTCTTACTGCCTTAATGGCAACCAGTGCTCAAGCGGATACGTTATTGGGGTTATATCTTGGTGGTAGTATTTGGAATGCGGAAACTACCGGTTCTTTTGGTGAGCAGGGCAGCTCTGAATCTAGCTTTAATTTTGATGACGAAAAAAACAGCAGCTTTTTTGCTGCGTTAGAGCATCCGATCCCATTAATTCCAAACTTGAAGTTAGCCAGTACTGACTTAACAACAGAGGGTAATGGCACAGTTACCTTTGACTTTGGTGGTGAAAGTTTTGATGGTGATGTTACTACCGATATTGACTTAAGTTATGTTGACTACACCTTGTATTATGAAATTTTTGATAACGATTTATTATCCATTGATGTTGGTATTACCGGCCGTGATTTTGATGGCGAAATTATTGTTACCGAAAGTTCATCAAGCGACACAGGTAGCTTAGATGTTTCAGGCGTTGTACCGATGTTATACGTTTCAACGGTGATTGGTTTACCGTTTACTGGCTTTGATGTGTTTGCTGAAGGTAACTTATTATCGTTTGATGATCACACCTTATACGACTATCAAGCAGGTATCAGCTATGCGGTATTAGATAATATTGCTGTCGATTTTAATGTTAATTTAGGTTATCGCGCTACTAAGTTAGAGCTTTCTGACCTTGATGACTTAAACACCAACCTTGATTTTAAAGGTGTGTTCCTTGGTGCTGTCGTACATTTTTAAGCCCCAATTTTAAAAAATGAAATAACAAAAAGCCGTTATCTTGTCTGAGATAACGGCTTTTTATTGCGGACAATTTATGGCTTTAGTTTATCGCGGCAATCGTCACGGCCGCTCTTAACCGTTGGCTACCAAAAGCTGCCATTTTATCAAAGTCTTCAAAAGCAATTGGCACATATTGGCAATCAATTGCCATTTGTTTGTCTTCATCGAGATCTGGGTCGTGGACAAATAAACAGCGTTCATCAATGCCGGTAACTACCACCCAATGAGGCGATTTTTTCCCATCTAAGCGATAAGTACTGACTAAAATAAGTACCGCTTCGCCATGCTCTAAACAGTGCTTAATATCATCAAATGAAATTGCTTGGCTGACAATAGCCACCTTGTTTTCCTGACATTGAGTCAACATTTGTTGATGAACCACTGTCATTATCTGTTTTTTGTGCTCGCTTCTTACGCCATCAACAAACAAAGGTTGCTCGGTATTTAACCAAACCGAACTGTTAAATCCTCTACGTTGTGCCGATAATGCTAAACCAAATGGGTGACAGCCACCATGACCAGAAGTCATAAAAATGGTAGTGGCTTCGCGCCATAAGTCTAATTCTAATTCCAGTGAGCACACTAAGTTGTCATTTAGGCTAGCCATAGCCATCATCAATGATGTTGGACCACAGGTAAACTCGGTACTTTGACTAAGCCAAGGAGTGAGTTTTTTAATACCTTTATCACCCATAGTACGAATGCGTTTTTGCATTCGCAAAGCGTCACTATGATCGTCATAATAATCGGCATATTCGCCAAATATCCGATAACCACAAGCTTGATATAAAGCAATGGCTCCGGTATTTAACTTAGCGACCTCTAAACGTAAATAATGACGTTCGTCGTTGGCTGCTTGTTGTTCACAATGTTTAAGCAATTGTTTAGCTATGCCTAAATCTCGAGCGGTAGGGGCAGTTGCTAATGAATATAAACGCGCTAACCGTGTGCCTTGTTGTTTTAATACCAAGGCATAACCGAGCAACTCACCATCATTTGATTTTGCTAACCATAAATCGGTATGACTAGAGCTGATATGATGGCGAAAGCTGCGCTTACTGATTTGATCACTTTTAAAACATGCTTGCTCTAAAGCCACTAGAGCATTGAGGTCAGCCAACGTTGCTGAACTTATCATAACGTTATTGCGCTCGTTCATGTCTTGCTCGATAAAGATTAACGTTAGCTGGCGTATTAATTAGCTTAGTCATTATTGACCTCTGTGCTCAAAACGTCGTAAAAATTCTGACATCACCTGCATATACAGTTCTTCACCTAAATAAGCATCTTCAATGCTGCGGTCAATATTAGGGTTGTCATTCACTTCTAAAACATAAGCTGTACCATCAACTTCTTTAATATCAATGCCGTATAAACCATTTCCCACCACTGCTGCGGCTTTTAATGCTGCTTGTAAAACATGTCGAGGGACTTCAAAAGTCGCGAGCGTATCAAAACCACCGGAAAAATTGCGTGATGAGCTATGGTTGTAAATTTGCCAATGATTTCTTGCCATATAATAGCGACAGGCATATAAAGCTCGGCCGTTTAATACACCAATGCGCCAATCATAGTCGGTAAATAAATACTCTTGTGCCAGTACTAATGCCGACTCTTGTAAAATTTCCATGATCAACTTTTCAAGTTCAGCACGTGACTTCACTTTAAAAACCCCCTTGGAAAAAGCACTTTCAGGTACCTTTAAAACCATAGGATAACCAAAGGTTGCTTCTAATTTATCTAAAGTTTCAGTCGAACAATCGGTGATAAATTCGGTTTTTAAGCTCGGCACTTTTTGATAATTAAAAGCGTCGTGTAAAAACACTTTGTTACAGCAACGTAAAATCGAATTGGCATCATCAATTACCACAATACCTTGTTCTTCCGCTTGATAAGCTAAGCGGTAGGTATGATGGTTAATCGCTGTTGTTTCACGAATAAATAAACCATCAAATTGGTTTAAATTCACCAGTTCACCAGCGGTTATGAGCTGTGCACGAATACCTAATTTGGCACCAGCTTTAATAAATCGTTCGAGCGCACCTTTGTTGCTAGGCGGCACTTGTTCATTTGGATCAACTAAGATAGCCAAATCCCAGCGGTATTTTTTATTACCACGTTGATTACGATAAGCAGTGCGGGAACTTTGTTCAATAATCGCCAAACAACTGTCTAAATGCTCTTTTGGCACTTGTTGTAAACTGGCTCGGCTTACTTTAACTCTTAATCCTTTGCTATTTGGCATTAAGGTGATGGTTAATAAAGGTGCCGGTAGTTCATGAAAAACATGTTGGGCAATAGTTTTGTAGTCGCCACCAATAACAACACCCATACAAACTAACAGACTTATATCACCTAAGCCTGCATGTTCAGGGAGAGTTTTCTCTCCTTCAAACCATAAATACGCGCCTTCAGCCCGTAGCGCATTAATGGTTTTAACACTCGGAAAAACGGCATGACCGCGCGCTTCAGCAAGCAAAGAACAATAATAGCCTTGGCTTAAATAGCGTTCGGTATCACATAAGTTAATAATACGCGTTTTCGGCTCATTTTTTTTCGGATAATCGCGTAAATAGTCATTAAAACTGGTTACGCCAATCGAGTTGGTTAATAAGGTTTCATCGTCAACAACAAAAAGAGTATTGAACATTTCATCAATCCATTAAGGGGTGATGCTTGAGCACATCAGGGACTGACGGGGTGGGCACCCCACAGGTAAATATAGGGTTTAAAAACACGCTGATTTTTCGCTTAAAATACGTGTTTGTCAATTATTATTTATAGTTTTTTTTGGTGTGTTTTGGGAAGCTAAAAATAAGAGCCTGCGTCCATGCAAGCTCTATGGTAAGGCGTTTAAATTTAGTCTTCACCTAAATATCTTGCGCGTTTTTTGTCGGTAAATTTAGTCACATCAACTAACACTAAGCCGTCTAAACAGTCTTGAAATTCAGGGTCGGTACCAAAGGCTAAAAACTGCACGCCGCCCGGTTGACATAACTCACTATATTGTTTGTATAGGGTTGGCACACTCACCCCCATATTGGCTAATAGGTGTTTTAATTGCACAAAATCGGCTTTGTAATCTTCTCCGCTAAAACTGGCTTTTAATATTGCCAGATCGGGTTGTTGATATTGATAAGGCTGATTTGATTCCGCTACCTTGGTGGTGTAGCCAAAATATAAATTATAAAAATAAACCATTAAATCTTTGGCTGCTGGTGGGTAACTATCGGAAATACTGACCGGACCAAATAAATAACGAAATTGTGGGTTAACCTTTAAAAAAGCGCCAATGCCAAACCATAAATAATCGAGACTGCGTTTTCCCCAATATTTTGGCTGAACAAAGCTGCGACCCAGTTCTAAACCTTGTTCTAAGTAAGTATTCATTTCGTTTTCATACTTAAATAGTGTTTCAGTATAAAGTGCATCTTTACCTTGGGTATTGATCACTTTTTTAGTATCGGCAAAGCGGTAGGCACCAATAATTTCGAGCTCTTCTTTATCCCATAAAATTAAGTGGTGATAATAAGCGTCGTATTTATCAATATCTCTTTTTTTACCTGTGCCTTCGCCAACAGCTCGAAAGGCAACTTCTCTTAAGCGGCCTATTTCTCGTAAAATGGGCGAGCTTTCATCATAGTTATAAAGATAAATATCTTTACCGTCGTTAGTGCTGCCTAAGTGCTGACATTGCTTAAGTGCTTTTTTTAAGGTTTGTCTTTGCTCGGGAAAGGCAATCGCCGATTGAGTTTTAAAAATACCGGTTTTATTGTGCGCTATGCGATATAAATGTTTATGAAAAAGTTTAACTTTGGTTTTGGTTGGTAAATTATCGTTAGCATAATTTTCATAAGGAATACCTTCACCAATGCGTAATGCTACGGTTTTTTTCTTTTGTTTAAACATTTCACGCATTAATAGCATGGTTGCTAATGGCTTGTAGATCATTGAGGCGGAATAAAATATTGCCGAGTTTTTACCATCAACAAAAATAGGTACTATTGGTGATTTTGTCGCTTTAGCCATGCGATAAAAACCGCTGTGCCATTGTCCGTCTTTAACACCGTTAGGCTTTAAGCGCGACACTTCTCCCGCCGGAAAAATAATGACAGCGCCATCATTATTCAAATAACTGTAGATGTTATTGAGATTTTCTTTAGGAGTATTGCCTTTCATGTTGTTAACCGGCAATAAGCTTTTTTCTAACGGTTTAATGGTCATTAACAAATCGTTAGCAATGGCTTTAACGTCGGGGCGAATATCACTAACAAATTTTAATAACGCCAAGCCGTCTAAAGAACCGATGGGGTGATTAGCAATTATCACGACTCGACCTGATGACGGAATACGTGATTTTTCTTTATCTAATACGGAGTAACTAAAATCAAAGTAATCAAGTACTTGTTCAACAAAGTCAATACCTTCCAAATGTGGATACTGCTCGGCAAAGCTTTGACATTCTTTTTCATGTAATAAAAATTTTAAGATAGAGCGAACCGGTTTAAATAACAATTTGTTATTTTTTATCTTAGGAAGTTGCTCTTCAATGACTTGATCTGTGTTGAACATAAGTTATCGCTAATTTTCGTTTTAATTAACTGATACGTTAAAAGATCAATGCGACTTTTTTTTTGCACTTTTATGCCACTTTTATGACAATGCTTTCTTTTATTGTTTAAGCCGCACTTTTGTTCAGCTGGCCTTCGCTACTCACCAATGCCAGTTTTACCGTTAGCTCACACCAATGTACTAACTCTAAGTCACCACTGGTGGTTTCTACTAACGCGGTACAACTTTCAATCCAATCGCCATCGTTGCAATAAATAATATCGTCAATGCAATCAATTTCAGGGTGGTGGATATGGCCACAAACAATACCGTCAAATCCGAGTTTTTTAGCTTCTTTAACGGCGGCATTTTTATAACGAGAGATGGCTTCTTTTGCTTTTGGCACTTTTGACTTTATATGGGCGGCAAGCGACCAATAATGATAACCAAAACGGCGGCGAATACGGTTGAAGTGGCGATTCATAAATAATAAGAAGTCGTATAAGGTATCACCCAACTTGGCGGAAAGTTTGCTAAAACAGACTTCACCATCAAAATCATCGCCGTGTAATAACAATAACTTTTTGCCACCTTGTGTTGTATGTTCGTAGCGTTTGCACACTTCAATGTCGTTAAACTTTTCACCCCAATACGATTTTAAATCTTCGTCATGGTTACCGGGGATATAAACCACTTTGGTTCCGGTGCGAGATTTTTCAATCAACAAGCTCAGTACAGCATTATGACTAGCAGGCCAATGAAATTGTTTTTTTAGTGACCAAATATCAATAATGTCGCCAATTAAATAAATGGTTTTAGCATGATTATTTTGCAGAAAATCAATCAAATAGTCAGCTTTACAATCTTTATAACCCAAGTGAATATCCGACAAGAATAAAGCATTGTATTGTTGTGTTGGCATGGTTCATCCATGAATAACGAAGCGTTAAGTCTTATCCTAGAAAGGCTAAATGTCACTTAGGTGACAGAAAAATGAAGCTTTGGTGACTGAGGTTTATTTCAGTAAAAATTGCATGAAATTTCATGAATGCACAGTTAATTATACTTATATTCAATTATGGAATAAAAAATCGTTTTCTAATCTTTTTAATTATGCACAAAGCAGCGTATCCTAGCGGCAATCAATAAATTAGGTGAAATTGCTTATGTTGCCAGAGCAGCAAAATTCAAATCAAACAGCGTTAGATGCTAATCAGTTAGCATCTTTACAGCAAACTATTAGTGCCTTCTCGCCAATGCAATTAGCATGGGCAAGCGGATATTTAGCCGCCAAAAGTGAAGGTTCATCAGCCGTAACTCATGCCGTAGCTGCACCTCAAGCTGCTGCCACGTTAACGATATTATATGCCTCACAAACCGGTAATGCGAAAGGTGTTGCTAAGCAATTAGCAGATGCTGCTAAAGCCGCAGGCATTCAAGTGAACTTTAAAAATGTTTCAGACTATAAAGCGAAATCGTTAAAGTCTGAAAGTCATTTATTAATCGTGGCTAGTACCAATGGTGAAGGTGAAGCACCAGACGATGCGATAGAGTTCCATGAGTTTTTATTCTCGAAAAAAGCGCCTAAGTTAGAAAAGTTACATTATAGCGTGTTATCACTAGGTGACAGCAGCTATGAATTTTTCTGTCAAACAGGTAAAGACTTCGATACACGTTTAGCAGAGTTAGGTGCTACCCGTGTTCATGATCGTGTTGATTGTGATGTTGATTATCAAGAAGACGCCGCTGCTTGGGTTAATAAAATTGTCGATTCATTAAAAGATGAATTAACGGCGAGTACTGCGGCACCTGTAGCGGTTGCGTCACATTCAGTTGTGACTGAAAGCCAATACAATAAAGAAAACCCATATACCGCAGAATTAGCCACCAATCAAAAGATCACAGGCCGTGATTCGGCTAAAGATGTTCGTCACATTGAAATTGATTTAGGTGAATCAGGTTTAACCTATCAAACAGGTGATGCTTTAGGGGTTTATTTTGATAATGATCCAGCATTAGTTGATGAGTTAATTAGCGCGTTATCGTTAGAAGCTGAGCAAGAAGTGTTACTTTCGGGTAATACTATTAGCTTGAAAAAAGCGTTAGTTGAAAAATTAGAAATTACGCAAACAGCACCAAACTTTATTAGCTTTTGGGCTGAAGTGTCTGGTGATGAAAAATTAACAGCGTTAGCTGAAGATAAAAATGCTGCGCGTGAATTTGCTGCTAACCATCAAATTGTTGATATTGTTAAATCAGCGCCAGCAGCTGTTAAAGCACAAGTATTTGTTGATGCTTTACGTAAAATCACACCACGTTTATATTCAATTGCCTCAAGCCAAGCCGAAGTGGAAGAAGAAGTTCACTTAACTGTTGGTGTGGTTAGTTATGAAGAAGGTGAAGCAACGCGTTTTGGTGGTGCTTCAGGTTTCTTATCACAACGTTTACAAGAAGGCGGTTCTGTTAAAGTGTTTGTTGAACACAATAATAACTTCCGCTTACCTGATAACGACGACACGCCAGTGATCATGATTGGTCCAGGTACTGGTGTTGCGCCATTTAGAGCATTTATGCAAGAGCGTGAAGCTTGTGATGCAAGTGGCGATAACTGGATGTTTTTTGGTGATCAAACTTTCACCCAAGATTTCTTGTATCAAGTTGAATGGCAGAACTACTTAAAATCAGGTTTGTTAACTAAAATGGATGTGGCTTTCTCTCGTGACCAAGCAGAAAAAGTTTATGTTCAACACCGCATTAAAGAACATGCCGCTGAAGTATATGCATGGTTAGAGCGTGGTGCTCATGTTTACGTTTGTGGTGACGCAAACCGTATGGCAAAAGATGTTCACACGGCCTTAATTGAAGTGATTGCTGGCCAATCAGGTAAATCTTCTGAAGAAGCTGAAGATTATTTAAAAGCATTAAGAAGTGCTAAACGCTATCAAAGAGACGTGTACTAATGACGACAAATAAAGAAGTATTAGTGGGTCAGGGCCCACTTATCGTAGAAGGTAAAAAAGCCGATAACGAACGTTTAAAAGCGGAAAGTAACTTTTTACGCGGTACCATCTTAGAAGATTTACAAGATCGTATTACCGGTGGTTTTACTGCGGATAACTTTCAGTTAATTCGTTTCCACGGCATGTATCAACAAGATGATCGTGATATTCGTTCTGAGCGTCAAAAGCAAAAATTAGAACCTATGCACAACGTTATGTTACGTGCACGTATGCCTGGCGGTATTATTAAGCCTGAGCAATGGTTAGCAATTGATAAATTTGCCGAAGAAAAAACTGAATACGGTTCTATTCGTTTAACAACGCGTCAAACATTCCAGTTTCACGGTGTGTTAAAGCCAAATATTAAGTTAATGCATCAAACGCTTAACAGCATTGGTATTGACTCGATTGCGACAGCGGGTGATGTAAACCGTAACGTATTATGTACCTCAAACCCAGTTGAGTCAGAGTTACATCAAGAAGCTTATGAGTGGGCAACAAAAATTTCTGAGCATTTATTACCTAAAACTCGCGCTTATGCCGAGATCTGGTTAGATGAAAAGAAAGTTGAAACTACCGAAGAACCAATTTTAGGTAGCAATTACTTACCACGTAAATTTAAAACTACGGTTGTAATTCCACCGCATAACGATATTGATGTGCATGCGAACGACTTAAACTTTGTTGCCATTAGCGATAACGGCAAGTTAGTTGGTTTTAACGTATTAGTTGGTGGTGGTTTAGCCATGACACACGGTGATAAGTCTACTTATCCTCGTAAAGCCGATGACTTAGGTTATATCCCACTAGAAAAAACCTTAGATGTTGCCGCAGCTGTTGTTACTGTACAGCGTGATTGGGGTAACCGTGTTAATCGCAAAAACGCTAAAACTAAATACACCTTAGATCGTGTTGGTACTGATACCTTTAAAGCCGAAGTAGAAAAACGTGCGGGTGTTGAATTTGCTGATAGCAAGCCATACGAATTTACCGAACGTGGTGACCGTTTTGGTTGGGTTGAAGGTATTGACGGTAAACAGCATTTAACCTTATTCATTGAAAATGGCCGTATTTTAGATTTCCCAGGTAAGCCACTTAAAACCGGTTTAGCTGAAATTGCTAAAATTCACAAAGGTGATTTCCGCATGACAGCCAACCAAAACTTGGTTGTTGCCGGTGTACCAACGGAAGACAAAGAAAAAATTGAAGCGTTAGCGGTTGAGTTCGGTTTAAAAGATGCGTCAGTATCTAACCAACGTTTAAATTCAATGGCTTGTGTTGCATTTCCTACTTGTCCTTTAGCAATGGCGGAAGCAGAACGTTATTTACCAGGTTTAGTTACCGAAGTAGAAGGTATTTTAGCTAAGCATAATGTTGCTGATGACCATATTATTTTACGCGTTACCGGTTGTCCAAACGGTTGTGGCCGTGCAATGTTGGCTGAAATTGGCTTAGTGGGTAAAGGACCAGGTAAATACAACATGTATTTAGGTGGTAATGCGGGTGGTACTCGTATTCCTAAGTTATACAAAGAAGGTATTGATGAAGCGACTATTTTAGCTGAAATTGATGGCTTAGTTGCTCGTTGGTCGACAGAACGTAATGCTGGCGAAGGCTTTGGTGATTTTGCTATTCGTGCTGGTATTGTGGCTGAAGTGATTGTGAGTGTGCGAGATTTTCATGACTAATCAAGCGGTTGATAACAAGGTTTCGGCGCTTATGTCGGAATCTTCCATTGCTCAGTGGAACGAACAGTTAGAACAAAAATCGGCTGTTGAACGTGTTGAGTGGGCGATGGAAAATTTGCCGGGTAACTTTGTGTTGTCGTCAAGTTTTGGTATTCAGTCAGCAGTAATGTTGCACATGTTGACGCAAGTAAAACCGGATATTCCGGTTTTACTAACCGATACAGGCCACTTATTTCCTGAAACTTATCGTTTTATTGATCAGTTAACTGAACGTTTAAACCTTAATTTACAAGTGTATAGCGCCAAAGAAAGTGCCGCATGGCAATTAGCGCGCTATGGTGAATTATGGAATAAAGGACTGGATGAATTAAAACAGTACAACCGCATGAATAAAGTTGAGCCGCTAGAACGTGGTTTAGCTGAATTAGGCGCTAATACTTGGTTTTCGGGTGTACGTCGTCAACAGTCGGATCATCGTAAAGGATTATCGGTAATTTCAACATTACGTGGAAATTATAAGGTTCATCCAATTATTAACTGGACCAACCGTGATGTGCATCAATATCTAACTAAGCATGATTTACCTTATCATCCGTTATGGGAAGAAGGTTATGTTTCTGTTGGTGATACTCACAGTAGTAAACCGTTAACCTTAGGAATGACGGAAGAAGAAACCCGCTTTGGTGGTATGGCACGTGAGTGTGGCTTGCACACTGACGGTGATGGTATTTAACCGCTACTTTCTTTCGATTGTATACTGAAATGGTGACTGAGCTGAGTTTTTAAACTCTGTAAATAATCCATTTCAGGTACATCATTTATTAACCTTGCTAACTCTGTACCTGCCGGAGTGAATTTATAAAAGCTTAATACACAGTTTTCTTTTGTTGCCGTAAAAATTAATGGTATGCCATTAAAGTCCATCGCTAAACTGCCATTCTTGTTAAATAAATGGGTTTCACTTTCTTGATTGAAAATTAAATGATTTTCTGCCAAAGATAAAATATCCCCAAAAGATAAACCAAAGCTATTTAAGTTAATCACTTGCTGGCGCTGTTTGTCGAATAAATTAAATAAGCTCGGCTGCTGGGCGCTACCAACAAAAATACGATAGTTTTTCTTTTTACTATCATGACAAGCTAAAGAGCATGCTTTACCAAATAATTTGGCATCGTAAATACTCATGTTACGAAAAACTTTTAACGCTTTTAAAGAAAAAGTACCAGGACGAGAAATTTCACCGGCTAAAATTTTGGCCCAAAGTCCTTGCATGGTTGTGTTACTGATATTTTCAGCTAAAGGAATAAAGCTGGTAAACCAGTCGTGATCGGTTTTATTGACGGCGTTTTCATCATTACAATAGCTAATGGCTTTGTTAATAATGCTTTCTAAATTTTGTTGCTGCTTTAACAAAATTAGTCGTTCTCGACGAATAGCTCGTTCGGCAATTGGCATTTGCTTTTCTTCGGGTAATAAACCACCATCTAATGAAAAGCTTTTTGCTAAATTAATTAATTGCTGTTGTGACGAAGCCGTGTTTGATGATTTATGTTTAGTTTCCTGTGTATGAACAATATCTGTTTGTGCTTCGGTAGCAACTACAGCAGTTGATTTATCATCGGGCGTTGTCATATACATCTCTTAAATGCAGGTTAAAAAAAATACAGGTCGTTGAACACTAAAACTTATAGTGGTTTGTTAATAACAACAGGTCAAGTATTTGCTGCATTTAGATGATTTAATTATTTGTATTATCGACAGAATTGGCATATTTTTAGATATAGTGTTGTAGAAATAAAATTGAATGGTTGAATAATATTCATCTGACTTTATTATGTAATGACAAATATAAAATAACTAACTAATAATTTTTTATTGCTTAATCAAACATTTGAGACTTAATTACGGTAAATCGCCGTAATTAAAAGAGGAAAGTATGCAGTCTACAGAACATACTGATGATGATTTTCTTTTTATAGACGATAGTTTAGATGATGAAATCATAGAGGAAGGTAATGGTGAAATATGGAAAGTCTTAATTGTTGATGATGATCCTGAAATTCACTCTGTTACCCAGTTAGCTCTATCTGATTTAATCGTTTTAGGCCGAAAATTAGAATATTTACATGCTTATTCTGGTAAAGATGCTTGCCAGTTAATTGCTGAGAATCATGATATTGTTCTCGTTTTACTTGATGTTGTTATGGAAACTGACGATGCGGGTTTAAATGTTGTTAAATATATTCGTGAAGAACTCTGCCGTGAAGAAATACGTATTGTTCTGCGTACTGGTCAGCCGGGTTATGCACCCGAAGAAAGTGTGATCAAAGATTACGATATTAATGACTATAAAACTAAAACAGAATTAACTCGCCGAAAATTAGTAACTACTGTTTATGCCGCTATTCGCTCATATCAGCAAATAGATGCGGTGAATCAAAATAAAAAAGGGCTTGAACATATTATTGGTTCAGCCTCTGAATTATTAGAATTTTATACTGTTCATGATTATGCCGATGGTGTGTTAGCACAGCTTAAACAAATTATCACCCATTCAACCTCCAGCTTATTTTGTGCGCGAGGACAAGGGATTGTTGACGGAGTTGATGATTTAAGTTTTTATGTTTTAGGCCAAACCGGCTTGTCTTCGGTGATGGTTAATCAAAAACTTGAAGTATTAAAAAATGAACAAGCGAATTCTTCTATTAATACCTGTTTTCAGCAGAAAAAGCATATTATCACCGATACCTTTATTACGCTTTTCTTAGCCAGTGGTGGTTATCGAGCAACTATTTATATTGAATTAAGCCAACCGTTAACCGCTTTAGAACAACAACTGATTGAAGTGTTTTTAACAAATGTAGCTATTGGTTATGAAAATGTTCATTTATTCCAACGTTTAAGTAATGCAGCATTTAAAGATTGGCTAACTGAATTACCCAATCGTTTAGAGTTTGTTAATTTATTAGATGACTTTTCGCAAAACACTAGCACCAATATGGTGGCCGCGTTAATTGATATTAATCACTTTAGCGATATTAATGATGGCTTAGGTCAAGATGTTGGTAATCAATTATTAACGGCGGTAACGGAGCGATTAACGCACTTCGGTAAAGGCTGCCAGTTAGCCAGAGTGGGTGCCGATGTTTTTGGTATTATTGGGCCAGCAGAACTTATTAACCCAGAAAAGTTGATTGAATTGTTTATTGCACCATTTGCCGCTGGCGAACAGAATTTACCAATTAATGCCTGTTTTGGTTTTTGTACCAAAGAAAATGCCGGTGCTCGTGGTGTTAATGTTTTAAATCAAATTAATATTGCATTAAATTTAGCGAAAAAAGAACGCCACGACTCTTATGTTTATTACGCCAAAGAAATGGAAGAGCAAACATTATGGCGTTTAAGTATGATCCGTCAGCTTCGTACCGATTTTGCTGAAAACCGTTTAGCGCTTTGGTATCAACCACAGTTAGAATTATCTACGGGGAAAGTGGTGGGAGCCGAAGCATTATTGCGCTGGCAAACGGCTGACGGCCAATTTATTTCACCAGCGGTTTTTATTCCTTTAGCCGAGTATTCGGGGCTAATTATTGATATTGGCGACTGGGTTATTGACCAAGCTTGTCTACAGATAAAATCATTAACAGCTAAGGGGTATCATGATATTGGTATTTCAGTAAATGTTTCTATCCCTCAGTTTAGACGTAATAACTTTGTTGATTCTATTATTGAAACTACCGAAAAACATCAGATCGATAAGAGTCGTTTAGAATTAGAAATTACCGAAAGTATTTTAATGGATGATCCGCAGGTAGTTATTGATTCACTGATTAAAATTAAAGCGAATGGTATTCATATTGCGTTAGATGACTTTGGTACCGGCTATTCTTCAATGAGTTATTTACAGCAATTACCATTAGATAGACTAAAAGTTGATCGCTCTTTTGTGATAGATATTGCTAAAGAAGGTAAGTCAATTATTGCCGATACGATTATTAGCTTAGGTAAGCAAATGAACTTAAAGGTGATCGCGGAAGGTATTGAAGACGTTGAGCAACAAGAGCACTTAATTGCACAAGGGTGCCATGAAGTACAAGGCTTTTATTATGCTAAGCCAATGCCAGAAGATGAGTTTTTAGCTTATTTAGAAAGTAAGAAGTAAACTTTAACTTTATCGCCATTAAAAAAGGAGCTGATGCTCCTTTTTTAATGTTGCGGATTAATTAAGTTGAATATAGCCTAACTAGAACCAAGTTTAAGTTTATAGCGTTTTAGCTTCTTTAAACGACCATTCAACGTCAATTTGAGGGTGTTTCGGGATCAAGAACGACAACGCTAATGAGCAACAGGCAAAACCTGCTCCAATGTAGAATACCCACGCACTGTTCACTAACCAAACCATACCAAGCAAGGCTGGAATAAATACCGCTGCAATATGATTAATGGTAAAACTTACGCCTGCTGTGGCGGCAATGTCTTTTGGATCGGCTATTTTTTGAAAGTAGGTTTTAATCGCAATGGCTAAGGCAAAAAACAAATGGTCAATAACATAAAGTGCGGCAGCAAAGTGGCCATTATCAACAACCCCATAAGCAACAAATAAAAAAGCCAAGCCGACATATTCAAAAATTAGCACGTTACGCTCACCGACTTTACCAATAATTTTTCCTATTTTTGCTGCGAATAACCAGTTAAAAACATAATTAATGAGAAATAAAGCACTGATATCAGCTACGGAATAATGAAACTTTTCTACCATTAAAAAGCCGGCAAAGACGACAAAAATCTGCCGACGCGCGCCACTAAAAAAAGTTAACAGGTAAAATAACCAATATTTTTTTCGTAAGATAATTTTTTTATGTTGGCTGTTTACTTGCGGAAATTGTTGAAAGTATAAAGCCATGCAAATTGTTAGCACCAAGCCTAAACCACCAAAAAGTAGATAAGTTGACTGATAACTCCAAGTCATTTTTTCCATTAATAGCCAGACCGATGAAAATGCCAATAATGAACCAGCGGATTTTACTGATAACATGCGTCCCATAAAATGAGCGGTTTTATCTTTATCAATCCATTGTAAGGTTAACGATTGACTAACGGTTTCAAAATAATGAAAGCCAACCGACATGATCATGGTCGTAATGTATAAACCGATAACGCTTGGAAAGTAACCTGTTATTGCGACACCGACGGCTGTGATGCCAAGTGAAATAATGGCTAATTTTTGCTCTCTTAAAAAGAGTAATAAATAGATGGCGGTAAAAGCTAAAAAGCCGGGAATTTCCCGTAGACTTTGTAACATACCAATTTCTTTACCGGTGAAAGCGGCCTTTTCCACCACAAAGTTATTTAATAACACCATCCATACTGAAAATATCAAAGGCATAATAAATGCCATGGCTAATAATAAATATTCAGGTTGTTGGTATTTAGCGGATAGCTTCATTGATAAGCTCTTTTTAAAGCGCGGTGGTTCAAATGCTAGTTTAACATTTATTTGCCATAGTACTGAATAGTTCAAATAAGTATTTAATTAAAACAAAAGTTTCAAACGGTCGTTTAAATAAATTGCATTTATTTTTTTAACAAGGCAAACTCAAGGACTACTATTAAGGTAGGTTTATCAAATAAGGTAAAGGGGATAACTATGTTATATCAAGGCAACAGCATTTCAGTTGAGCTGTTAGATGATGGTATTGTTGAGTTTAACTTTAATGCTCAAGGTTCCGTCAACAAATTTGATCAAGCAACATTTGTTGATTTTAATGCGGCGATCGCAGCCATTAATAACTGTGCTGAAGCAAAAGGGGTTTTGATCACCTCGGCTAAATCTAACTTTATTGTTGGAGCTGATATAAATGAATTTCTTGATATTTTTGCTTTACCTGAAACTGAATTAGTAAGTTGGGTTAAATCGGCAACCGATACCTTTGACGCCTTAGAAGATATTAAGTTACCAACGGTTGTCGCTATCAATGGTTTTGCTTTAGGTGGTGGCTGCGAGTTTATTTTAAGTTGTGATTACCGTATTGCCGATACAACTGCTTCTATTGGTTTACCTGAAGTTACTCTAGGTATTATGCCTGGTTTTGGTGGTACAGTGCGATTACCACGATTAATAGGTGTTGATAATGCCGTGGAATGGATGTCGACGGGTCGTGCTCATAAAGCAGAGCAAGCTTTATCTGTTGGTGTTGTTGATGCGGTGGTTAGCCCTGAAAACTTAAAAGCGGCGGCGTTAAAAACCTTACAACAAGCGATTAGCGGAAAACTTGATTGGCAAGCTAAACGTCAGCCAAAATTAGCGCCAATTAAATTAAGCCAAATTGAAAGTGTGATGTCTTTTAGTACTTGTAAAGGCATGATAATGGCAAAAGCCGGTAAACATTATCCTGCGCCAGTGATGATGATAAATACTTTAGAACAAGCAGCTAGCTGTTCGCGCAGCGAAGCTATGAAAATTGAAAATATCAATTTTTCAAAACTGGCAAGAAGTAATGAAGCTACGGCACAAGTAGGGCTTTTTCTAGCGGATCAAGTTATTAAAGGAAAAGCTAAACAGGCCGCTAAGCAAGTTGTTGCGCCCATCACTCAAGCGGCGGTGTTAGGAGCCGGTATTATGGGCGGCGGTATTGCTTATCAATCGGCTTATAAAGGCACGCCGATCATTATGAAAGATATTAATCAGCAGGCGCTTGATTTAGGTTTATCAACCGCGGCTGATTTATTAACTAAACTGCATGAACGAGAGCGTATTACTACCCAAAAACTAGCACAAACGTTAAATCAAATTACCCCAACCTTAAGTTACGACAGTGTTGTAAATGCCGATATTGTCGTTGAAGCCGTAGTTGAAAACCCCAAAATTAAAAGAGCGGTATTAGCGGAAGTTGAAAGTAAAATAAATGCTAACGCTATTTTGACTTCGAATACGTCCACCATTTCTATTGATTTACTAGCGAGCGATCTTAAACGTAAAGATAAATTTTGTGGTATGCACTTTTTTAATCCGGTCAATAAAATGCCCTTAGTTGAAGTGATTCGTGGTAGCGAAACTTCCGATGAAACGGTTGCCGCGGTGGTGGCATACGCAAGCGGTATGGGAAAATCAGCGATTGTGGTTAATGACTGTCCTGGCTTCTATGTTAATCGGGTATTATTTCCTTACTTTGCTGGTTTTAGCCAGCTCATATTAGCAGGCGCTGATTTTGCTACGGTTGATAAAGTGATGGAAAAAGAGTTTGGTTGGCCAATGGGGCCGGCAATGTTATTGGATGTTGTTGGTATTGATACAGCTGATCATTGTACTGGCGTTATGTCAGAAGGCTTTCCTACTCGTATGCATAAAATAGAAAATGACCCTGTTAGCAAGTTATATCAAGCGGGTCGTTTAGGGCAAAAGTCTGGTGGTGGTTTTTATGATCACAGTAAAGACAAGCGTGGCAAACCTTGCAAAACGGTATCGTCTGTTGCGCAAGACCTTATTGCTCAACATGCACAGCCAATCACTAGTTTTACGCCGGAAGACGTTATCGCCCGTTTAATGATCCCTATGGTCAATGAAGTGATCCGCTGTTTAGAAGAAGGGGTGGTTGATACTGCTTATGAAGCGGATATGGGCTTAATTTATGGCCTAGGTTTTCCACCTTTTAGAGGCGGGCCCATTCGTTATTTAGAAACCTTAGGCTTAACTAAGTTTATTGAACAAGCGGATAAGTTGGCCGCTTTAGGGGAAATTTATCACGTAACCGATGGCTTGCGTGCAATGGCTGCATCAGGAAAGTCGTATTTTAATACAGATGTAAAAACTTCACTTAATAAACAACAAGCTTAATAGGAGATGAAGATGAAAGAAGTAGTGATAGTCGATTGTATTCGTACCCCTATGGGGCGTTCAAAAGGTGGAGTTTTTCGTCATGTTAGAGCTGAAGCGTTATCGGCTCATTTGATGCAACAATTATTAGTGAGAAACCCTAATTTAGATCCTGCTTTAATTGAAGATATTATTTGGGGAAATGTTAAACAAACTAAAGAACAAGGCTTTAATATTGCGCGTAACGCCCAGTTATTAACCGACATTCCTAAAACCACTGGCGCGGTGACTGTGAACCGTTTATGTGGCTCGTCGATGCAAGCATTACATGACGCCACAACTAATATTATGGCAGGGCAAGGGGATATATTTATTGTTGGTGGTGTTGAACATATGGGGCACGTACCAATGATGTACGATGTTGATTTTGATCCCGCCTTAAGTAAATACATCTCAAAAGCCTCAGGTAGCATGGGCTTAACGGCAGAATTATTAGGCCGGCAGCACAAGGTAAGCCGCGCAGAACAAGATGCCTTTGCTGTGCGTTCTCATCAACGGGCGTTTCAAGCACAACAAGAAGGGCGCTGGGCCAACGAAATTTCACCTATGCAAGGTCATGACGACATGGGTGCACTTACGTTAATTGAGCATGATGAAGTTATACGTCCTGAAACGTCAATAGAAGGACTTAGTGCCTTACGACCGGTATTTGACCCAGTTAATGGTACGGTAACCGCAGGAACGTCTTCAGCGTTGTCTGACGGGGCATCGGCCATGTTAGTAATGTCTGCTGAACAAGCTAAAGCGTTGGGCTTAACACCGCGGGTAAAAATTCGTGGTATGGCGGTAGCTGGTTGTGATCCATCAACCATGGGCTTTGGTCCTGTGCCAGCAACGAAAAAAGCCTTAAAACGTGCGGGCTTAACATTAGCTGATATTGAACTTGCCGAATTTAACGAAGCCTTTGCTGCCCAGGCGATCTCTTGTGTTCGCGCTTTAGGTATTGAAGATAAGCTGGATGAGATGATTAACTTAAACGGCGGTGCTATTGCCTTAGGGCATCCGTTAGGGTGTTCTGGCGCTCGTATCTCGACAACCTTGATTAATTTAATGGAAGGACAAGATGTTAATCTTGGCCTTGCCACTATGTGCATTGGTTTAGGACAAGGTATTGCAACTGTGTTTGAGCGTTGTTAAATATCATCAGCACAAGTTGATTAAGTATTTTTACTTAGCAAAATTAAAGCTACATCGGTTGATGTAGCTTTTTTTGAAATAATAATTCACTACACATCAATCTGCCTTAAGTGGTTTGATAAAATACCGCTTGTCTTTCACCAAACTTATCACTGTGAGTGTAGTTTTTAACAAAGTGCATACCGAGCTTTTTCATAATATTAATTGACCCGGTATTTTCAGCCAAAGCTGTAGCACAAAAATATTGATGTGCTCGGTTTTTAGCAAGTTCATTCATAATAGTCGCCGCGGCTTCTGTCGCATAACCTTGACCCCAAGCTGACTGCTTAAAGCGCCAACCAAGTTCAATGGTCTTGTCATCACGGATAAACTCTTGCTGCTCATGAAAGAAGTTAAATGGCCTCACAATAATCCAACCAATAAACTCATGCTTATCACGGGTTAGCACTTGCCATAAGCCCCAGCCTTTTTCAGCATTTGAGTACTGCTCGACTCGAGGTATAAAAACATCGTTAATGGTAGTGCGGGAAGTTGGCTGGCCATTGGTTAAATAGCGCATTACCTCTGGGTCTTGATCTAATTGAAAAAGTAATTCGCTATCAGCAGCTGTGATTTTTTTGAAGCATAAGCGCACTGAGTTAGGTATTTTCATGGTGATAGTTACTGCCAATCATAATAAAAAACCCAGCGAGTGCTGGGTTTAGTGTTTAAGCGTAGAGCATTAAGTTTTAAACGGTTACGCTAAGTATTCTTGTAGTGGTGGCACCACTTGTTTTTTACGACTCATAATACCGTCGATCCAAACACGGCCATCAACACTGGCTGAGCCGTAAGCTTTTTCGGTTAAGTTTTCGTCATCACTAACAAATAAAACTTCAGAGCCTTCTTTCATAATGTCGGTTAATAACAACATCACACTATGACGTTCACCTTCCGTTTTAAGCGCGGCAAGATCAGCATGTAAGTCATCTTTCATAGCGTCAAAAATTGCTAGGTCAATAACTTCTAATTGGCCAATACCCACTTTTTTACCACCCATGTTAAAGTCTTTAAAGTCACGCATGACTAAGTCACGAATTGGTGTACCTTCAACCGCAGACTTAACTTTGAACATTTCCATGCCTAAAGCTTTAGGATCTTCAATACCGGCAATTTCAGCTAAGGCTTCAACACATTTAATATCCGCCGTTGTACAAGTTGGTGATTTAAAAATAACCGTGTCACTTAAAATGGCACACATCATGGCACCTGCAATGTTTTTAGGAATTTCAACATTGTGGAAATCATACATCATTTTAATAATGGTATTCGTACAACCTACTGGGCGGATCCAACACTCTAATGGTGTTGAGGTTGTGATATCGCCGAGTTTGTGATGATCAATAATGCCTAAAATAGTGGCGTCATCAATATCATCAGGGCCTTGAATTTTGTCTGAATGATCAACAACGTAAATTTCTTCACCGGCATAACTTAATTTTAGCTCTGGTTGTTCAAAACCAAATTTATCTAAAATAAATAATGTTTCAGGTGATAACTCACCTAAACGTGCTGGTACAGTTTCTTCACCAATTGACGTTTTTAAATACGATAACGCAATAGCTGAACAAATTGAATCTGAATCAGGAACTTTGTGTCCTACGGCATAAGCTGGCATAAATGTCTCTCTAATTTCATACTCTATTGACGGTAGAGTGGTAGTAAGCGGTTAATGGCGCGTATTCTAACAAAAACTAAAGGTGTTCGCATAGTAGGCAATTGCGAGTTATTTTAATCTTCTATTTATGCGCCATTTATTCATTAATAATTTAGCTTTGAGGTTTTACCGCTAAACACTTTGTAAGCAAAGATGGTGTAACCAATGATCATGGGTAGCACAATAACAGCCCCATAAAAAATAACTTTTAATGATTCTCGGCTACTTGCTGCTTCAAATATTGTCATTTGATTAGGTACAACATAAGGATAAAAACTATAAGCTAAGCCACAAAAGCAAACGGTAAACATAATAATCGCTGACATAAATGGGTACCAGCATGCTATATCATCAGTTAGTGGTACTCGCTTTAAGTACAGGTGCACTGAGACAAAAGTAAAAGCGAATAACATGGTAATAGGCACTAAAATAAATACTTGTGGAAAACCGAGCCATTTATCCATCAATACAACGTCCATCATTAAGTTGGCAATACACACAGAAATAATTCCCAGCATCATAAAAATATTGCTATACGTTGCCCACTTAGCTGCACGTTTTTGCAATTCGCCCTCGGTTTTCATCACCAGCCAAGCTGAGCCAACAAAACAATAACCAGCCGTTACACAAATGCTAGCTAAAATGGCAAAGCTTATACCAATAATGCCATCATCAAAACCGGTAACAAAACGTCCTAGCATATAGCCTTGGCTGAGTGTTGCCAGTAACGAACCAAACTTAAAGGCGAGATCCCATTTGTGTTTTTCTGTGCTTGGCGCTTTGGTTCTAAAATCAAAGGAAACACCACGTAAAATTAAACCCGCTAACATTAAGGCGGTAGGTAAATATAGCGCTTGAAAAATAATGGAATGAGCTTTTGGAAATGCAATCAACAATAAGCCAATTGCAAGCACTAACCAAGTTTCATTGGCATCCCAAAAAGGTCCTATGGAGTAGATCATTTTGTCTCGCTGATTTTGATTCAAGTTACCTGAGCGCTCATCACCGAAAGGAAGTAACACACCAACCCCAAGATCATAACCATCTAAAATGGCATAAACTAAAAATGAAATGCCCATCAAAACAATAAATACTACCGGCAACCAATCATAGCCTTGTGTTAGTTCATTCATTTTGTTGCTCCTAAAGATTCTGACGTTGTGTTGTCGTTGTCAGCCATTTTATTAATGGTTAAGTTCTCAGCTTCTAGTTTTACCGCGCGGTTAGCCATAACAAATAAGGTTTTAATGTAAGCAAATAGTAAAAAAGCATATAGCGATAAGTAGATTGCTAACGAAATACTAATGTTTTCAGGAGGTACTTGCGTTACAGCATCTCTTGTTTTTAAAACACCGGTAACTAAATAAGGTTGTCGGCCAATTTCGGTAACATACCAGCCGGCGAGTGTGGCAATCCAGCCAGAAAAGGTCATTAATACCGCACTTTTTAACAACCAAGTGGGATATTGCTTTTTATAAAATAATTGATAACAAGCAAGGTATGAAAAGAACAACATCAACATCCCCATAGCTAACATGATCCGAAAACTAAAAAATACCGGAGCAACGGGGGGATGCTCCCCCATAAAGTCGTTTAGCCCCTTGATCTCACCATCAAACTCATGAGTTAAAATGAGGCTGGCGATGTTAGGTATAGCAACTTCAGCGTGATTTTTTCGTGCTTTTTCATCAGGTAGTGCAAATAATAAAAGTGGCACGCCTGATTCCGTTTGCCAAACTCCTTCCATAGCTGCTACTTTCGCAGGTTGATGTTTAAAGGTATTTAAACCATGCATATCCCCAACCAATATTTGTATAGGGATTAATATGGCGGCTAATGTTATTGCGAATTTAAAAGCCATTTTAGCGGAGTTTTTCTTATCACCTTTAAGGATTCGGTAAGCTGAGATGCCGGCAATAAAAAATGCTGTAGTTAAGCCTGAAGCTAGTACCATGTGCATTAATCGATAAGGCATAGAAGGATTAAAAATTACTTGCCACCAATCGGTAACATAAGCAACGCCGTCGATCATTTCAAAGCCTGCTGGTGTTTGCATCCAAGAATCTAATGCTAGAATCCAAAAGGCTGATAAGCTGGTACCAATAGCAACTAATAAGGTGGCGATGGTGTGAACACGATTAGAAACACGTTCCATACCAAATAACATAATGGATAAAAATGAAGCCTCTAAAAAGAAGGCTGTCATAACTTCGTAACCAAGTAATGGCCCCGCAATATTGCCAACGGTTTCCATATAGCCAGGCCAGTTAGTGCCAAACTGAAAAGACATGGTAATACCGCTCACAACACCTATTGCAAAGGTTAGGGCAAAAATTCGCACCCAAAAACGATAGATACGTAGCCAATTATCATCGCCAGTTTGATTAAAACGCACTTTAAAAAACAACAGTACCCAACACAAAGCGATGTTGATGGTTGGAAATAAAATATGGAAGCTAATATTGGCGGCAAACTGTATACGCGAAAGTATAAAACTTGTTTCATGTGCTTGTGATAGTGCAATATCTAACATTTTTTGACCCTCGTTCAATATCATAATAACTGAGTAAATCAGTGATTAAATGAACTTGTTATTTATCGGTTCGGCGGTATGTAGTTACGAAAGCCGAAATGGCAATTACTTCATTAATAACTTGTCTTTAACATCTAAAATTTTGCTGATGCCTTCACCTAGTTTTAAGAGAGCAGATAGCTTTTCAGAAGACATGTTTTGTAGCTCATTTGACCACAAGGTGAACATCTCCATTAAGTCATGCATTTCTTTGACACGCTGTTGAGCGTATTCGTCTGTACTATTGGTTGGTTCAGCCATGAGGGCATCGCGCATTGTTGTCAATGTTGGATCAAGTTCTCGTTTACGACGCTCTATTACCAAAGTGCGGGCAATTTCCCAAATATCTTCAGGGGCCGTGAAATACTCTTTGCGATCTCCTTGAATATGTTGAAGCTTGATTAAATTCCAAGCTTTTAATTCTTTTAAGCCCATGCTGACATTTGAACGTGAAATTTGCAGGGCATCACTAATTTGATCAGCATTGAGTGGAGCTTCGGTTAGCACAATTAATGCGTACATTTGTCCTAACGTTCGATTTAACCCCCAGCGCGAGCCCATTTCACCAAAATGTAAAATAAGCGATTGAGTCATAGGTGTAACTTTCATTTTCTGTCTCTTTTGAATTTTCAGTAATTACTGAAAATTGTAAAACTTTCTTGATTTATGTCAAGTTTTATTCATGTGAGTTGAGTTAGGGAGAAAGTTTTTTAACTTGAACGCAGGATAAAAAATTATCATAACAATATGAAATACAGATGGTTTTGATGTTTTTTATTCTGGAGTGATGTTTTTCTTAGGATAAGGAAAATTTGAGCGCCAATAGTGAGCCTCAGTTTTGATTCAAACACCGTTCTACTTTATACGGAATGGTATTCCCCATCCAAGGGTGGCGTATTGCAATTAAATTAAGCTTGTGATTTTGTTGTGCGTAGGAAAAATAAATCATGGCAAGGCGCTTGATTTAGCAATAGCTGGTTACTGGGATTGAAAGCAACGCAGCCATGGAATATTGTAACCCGCACAAGAGGGCAATAATTTAATGAAATTGGTATTACATATCAACAAAGACGATTTGCTCTCCACCCATAGCTTTCGCTTTCATCAAGCCTTTATCGGCTCGGATATGTAAGGCACGAATGCCGGTATCATTTTTTTGTAAGGTGGTTACTGAAATACAAAGTTTTAGCTCAATTTGCTGACCATTAACTTGCAAACCATGGTCACGAATATAGTGATAAATTTTTTCTACTAAGTGTTTTATGCTTACGCAATCGCGATTAGGTACTGCGATATAAAGTAAGTCGTTATTAATGGTAGAGACAATATCAGATGAACTGACTAAGGCTTTTAAGATGTGGTTTAACTTGTTTTTAATATCAACAATAAAATAATTATCGAAGTGACTTTTTAATTCATCAAAATTTTCAATATCAACGTAGATCAGTGAAAAGTCAGAATTTAGTTCCTGTGCATTTTTTAGCATTTGCTCAACAGTAAGGGCGTGTTCATTAGAGCTTAACGAATTGGATATATCTGATTTATTGGCTAAATAATAAAGTTCTTGCTGTATTTGTTCGATATGATCTAAGTGTTTTTCCATTTGACCGGTATAAGCTGACATTACTAAAATGAGTACTAAAAAACTAATTAAAATACTTAAAATAGACTCGGCATTTAAATTACTTTCAAAATAAAAGCCCGCAACGGCAATAAAAACAAAAGAGCAATAGCCGTACAAATTTCCATATTTTTTACCAACAAATATAAAAGAAATCATGGTTGAAAGAAAGAACCAGATTGCACGGAAAGCGTCATTATCAGCAAAGAGTAGTGCGGTAATAGAAGTAATAAAACAAAACAGCAAAAAATAATGAGAAGCACAAGTTAAACTCATTTTTCTATGTTTAAATAAAAAATAAGCGGGCAATACAAAAGCGGCGTGCAAATAATTATTTATACGCTGTACATCACCAATATAATTGATTTTTAAGGTGTCTAAGATAGCAAAAAATAAGGTGAATATTACTGAGATTATCATGATACGACCAAGAATAAGTGCTTTAAACTGCTTATTTTGGACGTGACTGTTAGTGGTAATAATTTCTGAACGCATATCGACTATATCATTTATATGAATTTTTTTATTGTTATAAAAAAAGCCCCTTAAAGCTTATTCATTTAAACAGCTAAGGGGCTTTAATAGATAGTACAATACCACTTTTTTCGTAGTTTGGCTTGTTATTCTTGCTCGGCTAACATTTTCTCTAAATAATGAATGTTAGCACCGCCATCAACAAAGCCTTTATCGTTTAAGATATCTTTGTGCAATGCAATATTGGTTTTGATACCGTCAATTACTAATTCATCAAGCGCATTTTTCATGCGAGCGATGGCTACTTCACGACTTTCACCGTAAGTAATTAACTTACCGATCATTGAGTCGTAATGTGGCGGAACTGAATAGTCGGTATAAATATGAGAATCCCAACGAACGCCCATACCACCAGCAGGGTGGAAACGGGTGATTTTTCCTGGCGAAGGAATAAAAGTACGAGGATCTTCAGCGTTAATACGACATTCAATTGCATGACCTTTAACGTCAATGTCTGATTGCTTGATGGTTAATTTCATGCCAGAAGCAACACGAAGTTGTTCTTTGATTAAATCAACACCCGTGATCATTTCAGTTACCGGATGCTCTACTTGAATACGGGTATTCATTTCAATGAAATAAAACTCACCATTTTCAAATAAAAATTCAAAGGTACCAGCACCACGGTAATTAATTTTATTACACGCATTACAACAACGTTCACCAATTTCAGCACGTAATTCAGGTGTAATACCTGGTGCAGGTGCTTCTTCAACAACTTTTTGATGACGACGTTGCATTGAACAGTCACGCTCAGCTAAATGAATAGCATTACCTTGACCATCAGCAAGTACTTGTATTTCAACGTGACGAGGATTTTCAAGGAATTTTTCCATGTAAACCATGTCGTTATTGAAGGTTGAACGGGCTTCATTTTTGGTTAATTGGATCGCGTTAATAAGTTCGCTTTCTTCACGAACAACACGCATACCACGACCACCACCGCCACCAGAGGCTTTAATGATCACGGGATAACCAATACGACGACCATGTGCAATATTAGCAGCATCATCATCAGTTAATGGCCCGTCAGAACCTGGTACACACGGTACACCAGCTTCTTTCATAGCTTTGATCGCTGAAACTTTATCACCCATCAAGCGGATGCTTTCGGCTTTTGGCCCAATAAAAGCAAAACCTGAATTTTCAACCTGTTCGGCAAAGTCGGCATTTTCAGCTAAGAAGCCATAACCAGGATGAATAGCTGACGCATTAGTCACTTCAGCTGCGGTAATAATACGCGGAATATTTAAATAGCTGTCTAGCGCTGAAGGTTTACCAATACAAATGGTTTCATCGGCTAACAATACATGCTTTAAATTTTTATCTGCTGTTGAATGCACAGCAACAGTTTTTATACCAAGCTCTTTACATGCACGTAAAATACGCAATGCAATTTCGCCTCGGTTTGCGATAAGTACTTTTTCTAACATAGAATGCCCCTTGTTTGTTTGGGCTTATTCAATGATGAATAGCGGTTGGTCAAATTCAATAGCATCTTCGTTTTGAACTAAAATTTCTTTAATGACACCAGACTTATCAGCTTCAATTTGATTCATCATTTTCATTGCTTCTACGATACATAAAGTATCACCAGCATTTACATGCTGACCAACTTCAACAAATGCCGGAGCATCAGGAGAAGAAGCCGTATAGAAAGTACCAACCATTGGTGAACGAACAACATGACCACTAATTGCCGCCGGTGCTGATGGTGCTGAAGCTGGAGCAGCTGCAGGTGCTGCCGGAGCTGGAGCAGATTGCACTGGTGCTGGCGCATATGTTGGTGCTGCTACCACTTGACCACCACGGCTAATGCGTACTGATTCTTCACCTTCAGATATTTCTAACTCATTAATGCCTGATTCTTCAACAAGTTCAATGAGTTTTTTAATTTTACGAATGTCCATTTAGTACACCTTATTTTTTTGTGTAAATTAATTGTTAAGTTGGTTAATCGCGGCCTCTAGAGCAAACGAATAACCTTGAGCGCCTAAGCCGCAAATTACGCCTTGAGCTTTGTCTGATAAATATGAATGATGTCGAAATGCTTCCCGAGCATGTACATTAGATAAATGTACTTCAATAAAAGGGATGTTAACGGCAAGTAGTGCATCACGCAGAGCAACACTAGTATGAGTAAATGCTGCTGGATTGATAATAATAAAATCTACTTTTTCAAATGCTTGATGAATAGCATCAATAAGCTCAAACTCGGCATTTGATTGTAAATGGCTTAAGTGAACATTTCTTTCGTTAGCCTGTTGAGATAAGTCAGCAATGATCTGCTCAAGTGTTTGATGACCATAAACATTAGGCTCTCTTTTACCTAACATATTTAAATTGGGGCCATTTAACACTAAAATGTTATAAATTGCTGTCATTTTCTGTGAAAAACCATTTAAGTAGTAATTTAGCCATGATAATAAAAAAATAACCATTCGGGAATAGCTGAAAACACTTTTTTTTATTATTCTTTCAACTTTTTGCAATATTATCGTGATTTCGAAGAAATTAGCAGCAACTTAGTGGTCTAATCAGTTAATATTGTTTCTCAAGAAATTTAAACTAAACTTTAAATAGCAGAGCTTAGTTTTTTGAGGTAGCCTTAATTAAACTAGGAAAACATTCTATTAGGATTTTGTCGCGTACAGCTCACGTGCGAAACAATAAAAGGAATTTTCTATTAATAAGTTAAGCGTTTTTTTATTGGTGTTACTTTTTACGGCATTTTTCCGTGTTAATGCTGTGGAGGTTATTGTTCACGATAAAAATATAGCCACTTCTGCTCTCACCACTTATCAAATTCGTCAAATTTATACTATGCGGCAAACAGTTTGGCAGGATGGTCAAAAAATAGTTGTTTATGCGCTTGCAAGTAATTCAGAACTTCATCAAGAATTTAGTAAAGAAATTCTAAAAATATTTCCTTATCAATTAGATCGAATTTGGCGAAAACTCATTTATTCGGGTTTAGGGGAAATGCCGGTTATTGTTAATTCGATATCTGAACTGAAAACGGCGGTTATGAATACACCAGGAGCTATTGGCTATATTGATAAAGTAGGGCAGGGAGATAACTTTAATGTTATTAAAATTACCGAGTAAAAAAGCAAAGCCCGTAAATAAACCATACTATTTACTTATTTTGTACGTGGTATTTTTTACCGTTGGGACAAAAGCATTAGCCGATGAATTTCAGGTGCATGGTTTTATCGCTCAAGGAGTGGTGCAAAACAAAGGCAGTAACTTCGTTATTGAAGATGATGAACTTACTTTTGATTTGACGGAGTTAGGGTTAAATTTTTCTTATCAATTGAGTGATAGCTTACGTTTTGCTGGTCAGGCGGTTTATTTAAATGGTGGCAACCGTTTTGATGAAGGCTTACGAGTTGATTATTTATTAGCGGATTGGAATTTTTATAACAGCGAAAAAAATCAAAGCCATTTATATATTGGCCGGATTAAAAACTACCATTGGTTGTATTCAAGCACTCGAGATGTGCCGATGACAAGACCAAGTATTATTTTACCACAATCCGTTTATTTTGATGGTACTCGAGATATGTCGGTAGGTGGTGATGGCATTGCCTTTTCAAATAAATACGCGTCAGAAAATATCGGTGAAATTGATCTCACCATTAGCTCTTCAAAAGCGCCAATTCCTACAGGTGATACCCGAAGCATTGTTGACCCAAAAACCAAAGGGCGTTTAAAACATGATGCTGATTTACAAGCTAGTATCTATTGGCGGCCGGTTGCCTTACCTTGGCGGTTTGGTTTTGCCTTAACCGATGCCAGATTTAAATACGAAAGTGCATTGGATGATATTTATGACAATGGCGAAATTGATTTACAACGTTTTTACCTTAATGCTGAATATTTTGGTGAAAAGTGGTCACTGAGTGCGGAATTATTACAGGAAAAAATGGCCTTAACCGGTTTGTTATTTCCAGAGTTTTCACGCCCAACAACTGGCCAAGGTGGTTATCTTCAAAGTGAATATAAAGTAACACAAGACATTCAATTGTTAGCTCGGTACGAAAGATACTTTGCCGATAAAAATGACAAAAGTGGTAATCAATTGGCGGCATCAACGTTTGGAGCTGTGCCTTATTATTTTGGTTTTCAGCATGATGTAACGCTTGGTCTGACTTATCATTTTGATTTTAATTTAAAATTACAATTTGAACATCATTGGGTGCAAGGCACCGCACGCCTGACGCCATTAATTATTCCGGATCCCACCAATAATCCCCAGGAACACTGGCAGCTCACCGCACTACAATTAATGTATTGGTTTTAACGCTTATGAAATTATTTATTAGTGTGCCGAGTAAGTTACTTTTTCTTATCTTAACTATTTTGTTAATTATTAGTGCGGGTTACTCTTGGCATTCATTAACCCGCTTAGAAGGTGAGTTTCAGCAGCATCAAATTGAAAGATTAGTAAAAGAGCAGCAACTTTTTGACCAGCACCTTGGTCAATTAAAATCACAATTATCAGCTTGGTTAGAGTCTTTTTCTGACATTAACCAATTACAAGATAAAGGTGATTTTCAAACTTTTTCAAAGTCATTGGCTAAACAATATAATGGTTTGCAAATGCACTTTAATATTGAACAACTTTGGCTTATTCAGTCAGGTGATGTGCTTTTTCAAACAGCGCCAGTAACAAGTTTAGTGTTAACTAATACCAAACAGGTTTTAGCGAAACAGCAGCCGGTAGAAGAAATTTATTGCCAAAACAGTTGTTTACAAGTTATTTCCATTCCGTTATTAAACTTTGATGGTGAAATAGCGGTTGTTACCTTAACAGCGTCGCTAGTGGATATTTTATATTCATTAAATACCCTGTTAAAACATGATATCGCGATATTTAAAGAGCCAAAACTTGGTAGTGTAGAATCATCAGACGTTGGCGTAATATCAACAACGAATGCTGAATTAACCAAACAACTGCTAGCTCAAAAACAATCAGCGTTAACCTTTGCGATAAAAGCTCAGCAAGGGAAGTTAGTTGAAATAAATAACCATTTTTATTTAATGAATTTATTACTCTTAGCTGAATCGAATGATGCCTTTTATCGCTTAGCATTAGTTGAAGATGTTACCCAATTAAAACAACAGAATAACCGCAATCGTGACCAATTTTTATTGTCTATTTTTGTTGTGTTTATTGCGGTCGCCGTGCTGATTTATTTTATTATTAGCCCATTTACGTCGAAACTTTTAACCTTGTCACGTGCTTTGCCTATGTTAGCACGTAAAGAATTTACACAATTTAGAGAAATAGATTTAACCTCAAACGGTTTGTTTGAAGATGAATTTGATGTTTTGGCAAACTCAAGTGGTGAATTAAGTGTTGAGTTAGAAAAGCTTAATTTACAGGTCGAACAAAAAACCAAAGAGCTCGAAAATATAGCTATGTATGATTTGCTGACTGGTTTGCCGAATCGCAATATGCTTAATTTTGAACTTAAAAAAGAGGTTGCTAAGCTGGTTTATAGTGATCATAAAATAGCGGTACTTTTTTTAGATCTTGATGATTTTAAAAAGGTTAACGACAGTCATGGTCATAGTGAAGGTGATCGTTTGTTGATTGAAGCGGCTAACCGAATACGATTAAGTATTCGCCCGATTGATCTTGCGTGTCGTTTTGGTGGTGATGAGTTTGTGGTTATTTTGAATAAAATATCACATTTAAGCGACGTTGAAACTATCGCAAATACCATCTTAGATAAATTTCGAGAACCCATTAAAATCGATTCCAGCTTATTTTATGTTTCTACCAGCATAGGCATTGTGGTGTCTGATCATGCCGAGTTAAAAGCCGATTCATTAATTAGTTTTGCAGATATTGCTATGTACGAAGCTAAAGATCATGGTGGTGCTCAATATCATGTTTATCATGCAGATATGTATCAACGAGTAGCGCATCGTGTTTTTATGGAGAATGAAGTACGGCAAGCGTTAATAAAAGAGCAATTTAGTTTAAGTTTGCAGCCGCAAATTTCTGCCAAAGATCAAAAACTCTATGGTTTTGAGGCTTTACTTCGTTGGAAACATCCTGAACGAGGCATGATATCACCTGATGATTTTATTCCTATTTTAGAAAACTCTGAACATATGATCGAGCTTGGTTATTGGGTGATCAGACGTTGTTTTGAATTAATGACGGTGTTTATTGGTTTAGGTCACAAAGACTTGCGGATCGCGATAAACTTATCAGCAGGACAGTTTGTTGATCCTAATTTAAAAAGTTATTTTGAGCGTTTATTAACTGAGTTTAAATTATCACCACGGCATTTTGAATTAGAGCTGACTGAGCAAACGTTAGTAAAAGATATTAACCATACTATTGCTGTGATGAATGAACTAAAAATGCTTGGTTTTAGTTTTGCTATTGATGATTTTGGCACAGGTTATTCATCATTGAGTTACCTTAAAAAAATGCCGGTTGATGTGATAAAAATTGATAAAAGCTTTGTTTTTGGCATGTTGGAAAACAAAGCAGATCATCAAATTATTTTATCCACGATTGCTATGGTGAAAAACTTAGAATTAATTGTGGTTGCTGAAGGGGTAGAAAGTAGCGCTCAACTACGTTCTTTAACTGAACATAACTGCGATATTATTCAGGGATATTATTTTTCTAAGCCGATCCCTGAAGCTGAGTTATTTGATTTTGTTGCTAAGTATATTGCCAATGGCTATTGGAAAACCAAAGAATCATCAGCAATCAACCAAGTGTAGTTGTTGGCTTATAGCAATTTCATTAAATTATTGCCCACTTGTGCGGGTTAAAATATTCCATGGCTGCGTTGCTTTCAATTCCAATTGCCAGCTATTGCTTAATTAAACGCCTTGCCATGATTTATTTTTCCTACGCACAACAAGATCACAAACGTAATGGTATTAGTTCAGTGGAGTAGTAATTTAAGGGGAGCTGAATTAAAGTAGCGTTCGCCTATTACTTTAAACACTAATGACCTTAAAAAACTCATGACCTTAAATACTATGAATGATTGGTTAGCCTTTATTACTCAAGAACAGCAGCAAGATTATTTAAAAAACACGTTAGCTTATATTAACGAGCAACGTGCAAGCGGAGTTACGGTTTATCCACCTGAAAATGATGTATTTAACGCATTTACCTCTACCCCTTTCGAACAAGTAAACGTGGTTATTCTAGGACAAGATCCTTATCACGGCGCTAATCAAGCCCATGGTTTATGTTTTTCAGTATTGCCTGAGGTTAAAATTCCCCCGTCATTAGTTAATATTTATAAAGAACTTGCACAAGATATTGAGGGCTTTGAAATACCCGTACATGGTTATTTGCAATCATGGGCCGAACAAGGGGTATTGTTATTAAATACTGTATTAACGGTAGAAGAAGGGAAAGCGCATTCTCATAAGCATTTAGGTTGGGAGCAGTTTACCGATAAAGTGATTGCTAAGTTAAATGAGCAAGGTGAAAATATTATCTTTATTCTATGGGGTTCGCACGCACATAAAAAAGGCAAAAACATTAATACCGACAAACACTTTGTTATAAAAGGGCCACACCCTTCACCGTTATCAGCGTATCGTGGTTTTTTTGGTTGTCGGCACTTTTCAAAAATTAATAAGATATTAACTGATCTCGGAAAAGCACCGATTAATTGGCAGGTTTGATAGTACTCAGCGTTATGTGAGTACTATCAATCCGTATAACGTACTTTATAAAAACTGAGTAATGTGCGCAGTAAATTGCTCTGCATCTTTAAAGCCAGTAACGCGCATTTGGGTTAATTCATTACCTGATAAATCAAAAAATAGAATTGACGGTAAACCAAAAACATCAAAATGCTCCATAATTTCAATACTCGTTTGACTGCCAGTGTCGGTTAAATCAATTTGCAATAAAACGGTATTACTTAAGGCGTTTTGCACATTTTCTTTTGGAAAAGTGAGCTCCTCAAATTCTTTACAAGCAATACACCAGTCAGCATATAAATCTAACATCACGGTTTTACCTTCAGCATTGGCGGTTGCAATGGCTTGATTTAGCTCGGTTAAGTTATTTACTTTAATAAAACTTTGATGCTGCGTGCTATGTTGCTGAATTACTGGGCTTGGGAAAACCGTTTGGTATAATTTATTCGCACCAAAAAATAACATGATAAAAATCAACGCAAAACGGAGACCATAAGCAAAGTTTTTATTACTGCTTTGTTGATTTGCCACATAAAAATAACTCCCTGCGGCTAATGCTAATAACGCCCATAATGCTTGGGTAGCTGCGGCAGGAATAAAGCGTTCTAATAAAAATACCGGTACGGCTAATAACAATAAGCCAAAAATATTTTTAATAATGTTCATCCAGTTACCGGCTTTAGGTAATATTTTTCCACCTGAACTACCTAATACTAATAATGGTAAGCCCATGCCTAAACTTAAGGCATATAAAGCCGAGGCACCTGTTAAAATATCACCACTATCAGCAATAAAAATTAATGCGCCAGTAAGTGGTGCTGTTGTACAAGGGGAGGCTACTAAACCTGAAATAGCACCCATAGCGATAACGCCGCCATAAGAGCCACCTTTTTGATTATTACTAATATTATTGAGTTTATTTTGCCAGCTTGACGGTAAGGCTAAATTAAATAGGCCAAACATCGATAAAGCTAAAAAGATAAACAAAACACTCAACACAATTAATACCGCAGGGTGTTGAAACATTGCCTGAAACTGCGCGCCCGCTAGCGCAACAACAATCCCTAAAATCGTATAAGTAATTGCCATGCCTTGCACATAAAAGAACGATAAGCTGAACGCACGCTTGGTTGATAATTTATCTCCTTGGCCAACAATAATCCCCGTTAAAATAGGATACATAGGAAAAACACAAGGTGTGAAAGACAATAATAAGCCACCAAGAAAAAAAGCAATTAATGTTAAAAATAAGCTATCGCCCGCTAACATATCAGCTAATTCAAATTGCTCACTTTGTTTGTTCTCTGGCTGATCATTGGCAACTGAGGTTGTGGTTAAGTCCGCTAACACATCATTGTTAGTCGCATTATTTGCATTATTAACAGGATCAAGTGGGATCGTTTTTGTTGTTGGCGGGTAACAGAGCCCTTTTTTGGCACAACCTTGATAACGAATAACCAAACTTGGGTTATCGCCTGTCGCGTTCACTTCAATCGGAATTTCAATTGAGCTTGGAAAAATTTCTTGAATGCCAAAATATTCATCATTGTGTTCAATTCCTTTAGGTAATTGAACTGGCGATATGTCTGCATTTTCTGGCGTAAATTTGAATTGGTGCTGATATAGGTAATAACCGTCTTTAATATTAAAACTAACGGTTAATTTTTTATCTTGTTGATGAAAATCAAAAATAAAGGCTTCATCAACTTTTAAAAACTCATCTTCATTACTTAAAAAAATATCAGAATTATCAAATAACGACTCTGTTGCCATGATTGATAACGGCAACAGCGTGGTAAAGATAAGCGAAAGTAATAATAAGGTTTTTTTCATGGTGTACTTCTTTTAGTTAACGGGTAAATATTTCTAAACAAAATGAAACAGCTTTAATTTACTTGGCGTAACTTAAATTAAGCTTAAATTGGCGTATTTATTTTAAGGTAAAATCAATACGTAAACGATCTAAATAAGCATTTGCGCACATTATCTTACACATTAAAAGTAACAAAGCTAAAGTCAATTTGTTTAACTGAGTTGAAAAAGACCCGTTCACCCTCATATTTGTTTCAATGAACAGCTTAGGAGCTATTATGTTTCGTGTGTTATTTTTTCTATTTATTGTCATTCCGATCATCGAAATTGCCGTTTTAATGCAAGTAGGCGCATTATTAGGTGCATGGCCTACGGTTGGTATTGTTATCATTACGGCATGGCTTGGCGCGAAAAATGTTCGCCAACAAGGTTTATCAACCATGCAATCAGTGCAAAATAAAATGGCCGCAGGTGAAATGCCGTCAGATGAAATTGTTGCTGGCTTTTTATTAATGATTGCAGGTGTTTTATTAATTACCCCTGGTTTTGTTACCGACGCTTTTGGCTTGTTGTTGTTAGTGCCGCAATTTAGGCAAGTGTTAATTAAAAATGTTCAGCAACATATGGCAAATAACCCTCGCGCCAATAGTCATTTTAGTTTTCATACCAGTCATAGTGTGAATCAGCCAAATGCTGATTATGTTGAACCTAAATCTAACAACCTTAATCAAGGTAACACCATTGAAGGTGAATTTGAGCGAAAAGAGTAAAAAACTTCAACTCAGGACTTGTTTTGCCAAAATAAGTCCTTATCTATTGAACAACTAAAATTTTTAATCCAAACATATTATCGGAGAAGATAAATGAGCATTCGTCCATTACACGATCGCGTAATCATCAAACGTAAAGAAGTAGAGTCAAAGTCTGCTGGCGGTATTGTATTAACGGGTAGCGCTGCTGAAAAATCAACTCGCGGTGAAGTCATCGCAGTTGGAAATGGCCGCTTATTAGAAAATGGCGACGTTCGCGCTTTAGACGTAAAAGTTGGCGACCAAGTTATTTTCAGTGAAGGTTATGGTGTTAAAACTGAAAAAATTGATGGTGAAGAAGTATTGATCCTTAGCGAAGGCGATATTTTAGCGATTGTAGAATAATCAAATTTTAATTCATTGCTTATTATTTGAATTAAAATTTTTCAAATCAATAAGCAGTGTTTAGAAAACCCATTATAGGAATTTAAGAACATGGCAAAAGATATATTATTTGGTACAGACGCACGCGTTAAAATGCTTAACGGTGTTAACATTTTAGCTAACGCAGTTAAAGTAACCTTAGGGCCAAAAGGTCGTAACGTTTTATTAGACAAATCATTTGGTGGTCCATCAATTACTAAAGATGGTGTTTCTGTTGCGAAAGAAATCGAATTAGAAGATAAATTCGAAAACATGGGCGCACAAATGGTTAAAGACGTTGCGTCTAAAGCTAATGATGAAGCGGGTGACGGTACAACTACTGCTACTGTTTTAGCACAATCAATTGTAACTGAAGGTTTAAAATCAATTGCTGCGGGTATGAATCCAATGGATTTAAAACGTGGTATTGACCAAGCTGTAATTGCTGCTGTTGAAGAATTAAAGAAAATTTCTCAAGAATGTACTGACAACAAAGCAATTGAGCAAGTAGGTACTATCTCTGCAAACTCTGACGCAAGTGTTGGTCAAATCATTGCTACAGCAATGGATAAAGTAGGCACAGAAGGTGTTATTACTGTTGAAGAAGGTCAAGCGTTAACTGATGAATTAGACGTAGTTGAAGGTATGCAATTCGACCGTGGTTACTTGTCACCTTACTTTATGACCAACCAAGAAAATGGCAGTGTTGAATTAGAAAATCCATTCATTTTATTAGTTGATAAAAAAATCTCGAACATTCGTGAATTATTATCAACATTAGAAGGTGTTGCTAAAGCGGGTAAGCCACTATTAATTATTGCTGAAGATGTTGAAGGTGAAGCCTTAGCTACTTTAGTTGTAAACAACATGCGCGGTATTGTTAAAGTGGCAGCGGTTAAAGCGCCTGGTTTTGGTGACCGTCGTAAAGCAATGTTACAAGACATCGCTACCTTAACAGCCGGTACCGTAATTTCAGAAGAAATTGGTATGGAGCTTGAAAAAGCAACATTAGAAGATTTAGGTCAAGCTAAACGTGTTGTTATCACTAAAGACAACACCACTATCATTGACGGTATTGGTGAAGACGCTGATATTCAAGCCCGTGTTGCTCAAATTCGTGGCCAAATTCAAGACTCAACTTCAGAATACGACACTGAAAAATTACAAGAACGTTTAGCTAAATTAGCTGGCGGTGTTGCTGTAATTAAAATTGGTGCTGCTACTGAAATGGCAATGAAAGAGAAAAAAGACCGTGTTGAAGATGCATTACATGCAACACGTGCTGCGGTTGAAGAAGGCGTAGTTGCTGGTGGTGGTGTTGCTTTAGTTCGCGTTGCTGACGCAATTAAAAACTTAGAAGGTGCTAACGAAGACCAAACTCACGGTATTAAAGTTGCGCTTCGTGCGATGGAATCTCCACTTCGTCAAATCGTGACTAACTGTGGTGATGAAGCCTCAGTAGTATTAAACGAAGTACGTAATGGTAAAGGTAACTACGGTTACAATGCTGGTAACAGTACTTACGGCGACATGTTAGAAATGGGTATTCTTGACCCAACTAAAGTAACTCGTAGCGCATTACAATTTGCTGCATCTGTTGCGGGGTTAATGCTAACAACTGAATGTATGATCACTGACCTTCCTGCTAAAGATTCTGGTGCACCTGCAATGCCTGATATGGGCGGCATGGGTGGAATGGGCGGCATGGGTGGAATGATGTAATTTATGCTTGCCTAAATCAGTGATAACTTCGTTACTTCACAACTCGTTTAAGAAACACTAAACGTCGTTGTGAAGTGCCTTGTTCTAACATGATTTATTCTGCGCATAAATAGCATTAGCTACTTACGCTTATCAATAAAAACCTGCTTCGGCAGGTTTTTTGTTTACATAATCTCATTATAAAGTAGTTGGAGTGTTAATGATGAACATTGCTTTATACCCAGAATTAGAAAAAATAATGACACAGTGAAGTTTCTGATGGCTTATATACTTTAGCAAGCCAGATAACTTACAAGATCAAATAACAATATTAACTACAAAAACTCATCGATAGTAATAGAGTTAAAAAACTGTATTTCTTCACACGTTCTTGACATTTTTATCGCATTTCGTTGATCACTCCTTTGTTAACGTACTAATAATTTCAATACCAAGGTGATTTATTATGCGTAACAAACACAAACTTCTATTCTTGTCATTTTCGTTATTTTTAGTAGCGTGTAATGATAGCAACAACCAAGAAAATACAGCGTTACAATCTGCAATAGAGCTAAGTATTCCTGATATAAGTTCAACCTTAGTTGAAGACTTTCCAGTCGCAATTTATGTTGATTATAGCGGCATTGGTTCTGGTGTTGGCAGTATTAAGCGCCTTGATGTTAATTGGCCAAGTATCGATGTTTTCCCATATTCATTTGAATATGGGTATATTGATGGCAGTGATGAGCAATTAACTTACAATTTACTCGATAATGTTCCTGAAGAAATTGACCAAGCTTATGATGTAGAACGCCAAGATGATAGTTATTGGTTTATTGATGGTGACAATACCCTCAAGCAGTTTGATCAAAACTTATCGTTACCGACAGAATGGCAATTTTCGGAAAACATGCGTTTTACCTCTATTGCCATTGACCAAGAAGATACAACAAACATTTGGCTGTATGATAATGAAGCCCACCAACTTGTGCATTTCAATTCAAAGATAGAAAGCACAAAACAATATTCTTTACCTAGTTCAACTGACATAGTTGGCTTATCTATATCTGGCAGTAACTTACTCATGCTGGGCCAGCAGTCGAATGATATTTATATTGTTGTTCAATATGAAGCTCAAGGCGCAGAATTAACCCCAGTGATCACATGGCAAATAGAAGGATTTGATTCATCAGAATTTGTCGATGTTAGCATGATACCTAACGGTGATATTGTCGTGGTAACATCTGACATTGAAAATAATATTTTTTTAGTTACAGATAAGTCGGCCTTTATCGGTGATGGCCCCATCGAAGACAGTGGAGAACTAACCCTAGTTAAGCAAGAGCTGTTGCCTAGTGAAATAAAGCAACCTTCAGGTCTTTGGTCGATGAATGATGATCGTTGGTTAGTGGTAACAGATCAAGGTGAGTTATTTGTGCTAACAGAGGATTTCCAATTATTAGATCGTGTTAACTTAACTTTTGATTCTATTGATTGTAATCAGGGCTGTGTTGAGGCTGTTACTAGTGACGGTAATGAATTTTTTGTCATGACAGACAGTGGGGTCATTGCTTCATTTAGCCAAAAAGAACAACAGTATGGCATTACTCAAGAGTTTTTAATTAGCCTAGCCAACGACGATAACATAGCCTATCAATATGCGGGGTTAGGCTACAGCGCTGAAACCGATGAATATTACCTAGTTTCAGATCAAAATAGTGACGAAGAAGATGTGTTAATCATTTTAAATACTGATTTTACGCTGAAAGATAAATACACCATCACATACGGCAGTGAAGTTGAAGGCAGTATTTACGAATACGATGCTCAGGGAGTCCAATACCATGATGGTTACCTTTATGTATTGTCACAACAATTTACTAAATTACTTAAGATGGATTTAACAGGTGAAATTATTGCTTCTTATGATATTGATAATGAAATTGTAACCGAGCCAAGTGATTTTGTTTTTCGAGATGAGCATATTTATATTATTGGCGATCATGAAAACGACGATCCCGTGCCACCTGTTGCTATTTTTACCTTACACGAATATTAAAGTAGCAATGTAATACACAGGTATTGGGTGGCGTTTGCTTGCTTAAACTTCCAGTAACGCTTTTAATAAAAACCTGCTACGGCAGGTTTTTGTTTTTTAAACGGCAAAAGTAAAAAGTTGAAACAATTTTTATAACTTAAATTTTGAGGAATACGATAAAAATTAAGCCAAGTGCTTAAGTTTGCGACCATTGTCTGATCAAGTTGTGATAAACCCCAGTTAGTTGAATAATTTCGTCACTGTCGTCTACTTTTTTGCGTAAGCTTTGAATTGACATATCTAAATTAAATAATAAGGCGCGTTTTTCATCACTGCTCACCATACTTTGCAACCAAAAGAACGAGGCTAAACGGCAGCCTTTAGTTACTGGGGTTACGCGGTGTAAGCTGGTTGAAGGGTATAACACCACACTACCTGCGGGGAGTTTTACTTTTTTGGTGCCGTAGGTATCTTCAATAACGAGTTCGCCGCCTTCATATTCATCAGGTTCGCTGATAAAAATGGTCATTGAAATATCGGTTCTTACTTTAACGTGTGTACCCGGTACTTGTCTGATGGCGTTGTCGATATGAACACCAAATGACTGACCACCTTGATAACAATTAAACAGTGGCGGAAAAATTTTCAGCGGTAATGCAGCCGACATAAATAAATTATTACGGGCTAATGCTGCCATAATAAGATCACCTAATTCAACGGCTTCAGGGCAGTTGTCAGGTAATTGCATGTTGTTTTTAGCTTTTGCTGATTGATAGCCGGCCGTGATATTACCGTCGGCCCATTGCGCATTAATTAAGGTGTTTCGGCAATGAATCACTTCTTCTGGCGTTAACAATTCAGGTATTTCTAATAACATTTATTTTTCCAATTAATAAGATGAATAAAAGGCAAACCTAATATCGGCTTGCCTTGTTTTTACTAAATTAAAATAGTCGTATCAATTAAAATGAATAACTTGCTGTTAAGCTGAATGAACGACCATTACCTGGAATAAAATGGCCACCGCCTAATTGATCGATGTAATCTTCGTCAGCTAAGTTTTCACCATTAAATTGTACATTCAGTTTATCATTAATTTGATAAGCTACCATCATGTCAAATAATACATAACTATCGGCTACTTCACGGCTTTCGCTATTAGAATTATTAAAGCGTTCACCTAAGTATTGTGCGCCAATACCGGCTGATAATTTGTCATTAATTTGATATTTACTCCAAACACTCGCTGAATGATTTGGTGTGTTAGCTAGCTCTTGGCCTATTGAAGCGGCATTGTAATCACCATCAGTTACTACTTCACTGTCTTGATAAGTGTATGAGGCAATAACAACAAGATCACGGCTGATTTGGCCAGTGGCACTTAATTCTAAACCGTAAACTTCTTGTTCTCCGCCTAAGGCGTAAGTTGTGCTATCAAGACGTTGACGGGCGTTATCTTTAATCGTTTTAAATAAGGCAACGTTAGTTAATAAGGCGTTATCAAGTAATGACCATTTAGCACCTAACTCATAACTTTTGGTTTCTTCAGGGTCTAAATCAGCTGTGTTGCCACGAGTTGATACTGTTAAGCCTTCAGCTGATGGGTTAAATGAATTACCGGCACCAAAGTAGTAGGTAGAGTTTTGAGTTGGTTTATAAACTGTTGCAAAGCTCCAGCTAAAAAATGAGTCGCTCGTTTTGATTAACGCACTCGCATCCGTGTAGCTATTTTGATAATCAACAGAAAAATCATCATAACGCAAGCCACCAGTTACTTCCCATTGTTCATTAAGGGTAATGGTATCAAATACATAGATTGATTTGTTCTTCGCTTTTGCTTCAATGCTTGTACCATTACGACCGTATTGACCGGTAAAATCAACATAGGCATTTGGGTTGTACAAGTCATTTAGTTCAGGTGTGCTATCTAAATTGTCATCAATTAAGTCAACATAGCCCCAACGTTTAAAGGTTTCATTGGCAAATTCTACCCCAGTAACCACATTATGGGTGATCCCTGAAATCTCATATTCGCCAATTAAATCTAATTGAATAGCCGTTAAAGAATCTTTTGTATCTCGTGTTTTTTCATCACTTAAGCGAACATCTGTACTGGTTTTTACATCCATAAAACGCGGTGCAGTAACAACTGATACACGCTCAACCGAACCGATACGTGCTTGGGCGCGTAAAGTGGTTTGTGGTGATAAGTCGTATTCATAACGTGCAGTTGCTGAAGAAGCTTTAATGTCTTCAAAGTCACGATATAAGTTACCATAAAAGTTATCAAAATCTACCGGTGGCGCAGAGCCTTCGTAATCGGCAAGTTCAGCAACTGGATCTGATGTTGCACTGTTTGATACCCAAGGAATACCATAATCAGGAATATTATCTTGCTTTAAATAATCAACATTAACATTAAAGCGGCTATTTGTTCCTAAACCTGTTGCTAAAGATGCTGCGATGGCTTGATTTGAATTTTCAACATGATCACGACCAGCAACATCACCATCGTCAGCTAAAACATTTACACGTAATGCTGTTGTTTCATTTAGTTGGGTATTGCTGTCTAAACGTGCGCGGTAATCACTTTCTGAACCTAAACGTACGGCAACATCGTTAAAGTTATCAAGTTTTGCTGTTTTAGTGGCTAAGTTAACACTACCACCTGTAGCACCACGACCAGAAACGGCAGAACCAGGGCCTTTAGCTACTTCCACTTGTTCAATGTTATACATATCACGATTGTAACCAGCGATATCACGAATACCATCAACAAAAATATCGGTACGTGCACTAAAACCACGAATTGACATGCTATCGCCTGTTGGCGCACCACCTTCACCGGCAGCCATTGAAATACCTGAAACGTTACGTAAGGCATCACGTAAGTTATCAGCATTACGATCGCTCATAACTGCTTGGTTGATCACGGTAATCGTTTTCGCAGTATCTAATAATGGTTTAGTGATTTTGTGAGAGCTAGATTCTTCAACTTTATAACTTTCTTCTGATTGAGTTTGTGCTTGAGTAACAGAAAGTTCTTGAACGTCTTGCGCACTAGCAAGGGTTGAAATAGCAGCAGTAACAGCAACTGTTAATGGCGTTAAATAAGGTTTTGTTTTGATGAAAGGTTTAGTCATTTTAGTTCCATAAATGTATTGACTGAGCATAAATTTTTTTCACTAATATTTAACTTGTTGTTTATTAGTTTATTTTTATGCCGTAATAAAAATCGGGAAAATACTAACAGCTGCCAATACTAATGTAAATAGGAATCATTATCACTTGTGTTATTTTTTTGTTTGATAGATAATAACACCGTAAAATATTTACCTAGGGCATTGTTATTCGTTTGAATTAGCTAATTCATCGAGTATTAACATTGTCGGTAGTGCCGTTTAACTTTTGAAGTGCAGTGGAATTAATGTCATCAATAATTAAATTTTTTGGAATAGCGTTTGGCTTGTGCGTATTTCACGTACAGGCTGATACCGTCAGCGAATTAGAGCAACTCGTTAATCGTTGGTTATTAACGGAACGTCAAATTAGTGAACTTGAAAAAAATGCCATTGAGCAAAAAACGAGTATGCAACAATCACTAACCTTACTCGAAGCTGAATTTCAGCAGTTGAATAAAGTGCGAAAAAATCGTCAGCAAAATGATGATGAATTAGCTAAAAAACGCGCTGACATGGTGAGCAAGCAAGCGGTATTAGAGCAAGAGCAACAAGCATTGATTGTGGCATTAAATAAAATAAGCCAGCAACTTTTGTCATTAAAGGTGCAATTACCGCCGCCATTATTGGCAAGTTGGCAAGCTGCTGGCGACATTAGCAATGAGCAATTAGAAACCACAGATAAATTACAAATCACCTTAAAAATGATCACCTTATTACGTGAATTTCAGCAACGTATTTCACTTCATGAAATGGCGATCACTCACCCTGAAGGGCATGAAGTTTGGGTAACACAACTCTATTTAGGCGCGGCACAAGCTTGGTTTGTCAGTAAAGATATGAGCTATGTCGGGATAGGGTATCCAGATTATTTAGGTTGGCAGTGGCAGTTTGACAATAACCTTAATGCGGAAGAAGTGGCGAAAGCAATTGCCATCTTTAAAAAACAAAAGCCTGCTGATTGGATACAACTCCCAATTATGGCGCATAAAAACAAATTAGCTGAGGTGGGTCAATAATGTCAGCAATTCATAAATTTATTCTAGTGGCGTTATCTTTAACCATGTTTGCGGTTCAGGCTGAACAAAGTTCAACTGACAAAACAGCTGCCACAATAAAAAGTATTCTCAATGATATCCAATCAGCAGAGAAAAAATTAGCCAGCACTCAAGCTCGTATTAGTAAAGAGCAAGCGGCTTTATCAAAACAAATCTTTCAGAAAGAACAAGCATTAACTAAGTTACGTAAAGATGCGGCATTACAACGACGTTTAGCAGATGAAGATACCCTTAGCTTAACCAAATTGCAGTCACGCTTAGATACTTGGCAGCAACAGCAGCAATATCAAAATAATTTATTGAATCGCTTTGTACGTGAACACAGTCATCAGGAGCAAGCTGCGAGCACACAAGATGCTTTATTAGCTGAAGTGGGTAAGGTGATACAAGCGCAGGAAAATGCACTTTATCCGCAATTTATTCAACAAAACATAGTGTTAGATAATGGTGATATAACTCAAGCTGATACCTTGCAAGTTGGCCCGGTAGCTTGGTTCAGTGTTGAGTCACTTAATATCGCCGGTTTATTAGATTTAACGGAAAACAGTAAAATAGCGAAAGTTGCGTTAATTCAATCGAATGAGGCAGAAAATTCATTAACGCAAGCTATGCAGTCTTTAACCGCTGAATCGGCGAAAGCATTACCAGTACAATTAACCTTTGACCCAAGCTTAACGCGGATGATCGCAAGCCAAGCGCAGCAAGAAAATGCATTTGAGCATATGAAAAAAGGTGGTTTATGGGTATTACCTATTATGGCCTTTGCCTGTTTCGCTTTAGTAATTGCCTTGTTAAAAGCAATACAGCTGTTCCGTTTAGCTAAAATCAAACTTTATTCGCAATCACAATTACTGCAGTTATTTGCTCAGCAAAAAGTGGATAATTTTCAGGGCATGCAAGCAAGCTTGTTCCAGTTGTCACTTGATAATGACAAAGGCACCGCCCGTGATGACCAGTTATTTAACCAGTTAACCAGTAATAAACATCAATTAGAAAACTGGGTTGGAGCTATTGCCATTACAGCCTCAGTTTCACCTTTGCTGGGGCTGTTAGGTACCGTCAGCGGCATGATCGAAACCTTTAAAATGATGACTTTATTTGGTTCGGGTGATCCTGAAGTGGTCTCTGGTGGTATAGCCCAAGCGTTAATCACCACGGAATTAGGTTTGGTTGTTGCTATTCCGGCACTGGTTTTAAACGCCTTGTTATCTCGTAAGGTGAAATCGTATTACACCCAGCTTGAAGCTTTTGCTGTGCAGTTAAGTCAATTGGAGAAAGACAATGTTTGAACAAATTTCAGCTAGTGTTGTGTGTTGGTTAATTATTTTATTGGCACTGTTTGTTTATCAACTAATTTGGCATGACATTTTGCACTTAAAACAGTACCAAATGCAGCGTAAAGGTTATTGGCATGAAGTCAGCTCTATTTTAACTGCCGCCTTACCTTTATTAGGCTTGTTGGGCACCATTATTGGATTATTAGACACTTTCAAAGTGATGTCGTTAGGGCAAAATGAGTTAATGAGCCAAGCCATTGGCGAAGCGCTATTAACCACACAGTTAGGCTTAGTTTGTGCTATTCCTGCTTGGTTGATGCAAGCTTACTTAGCTAAAATGCAGCGTTGCCCAAGCTTGTTAATGAATACCGAATCACGAGTTGGTTAATTTATTATGCAAGCTAGATTAAAACAACGACTAGAGCAACAAGCAAGTCATCACATTGATATGTCACCATTACTTGATGTGGTGTTTATCTTATTAATCTTCTTTATTGTTACTACCGTATTTGTGCGTGAAAGTGGTGTTGATGTCGATAAACCGCAGTCGGTTTCGGCCAGCCGGTTAGAGCAACAAGTTATATTTTTAGCGATAACTGACAGCCAACAAGTGTATTTTGATGGTAGCCAAATTGGGGTTGCTGGCGTGCGTAGTAGTGTTGAACAAATGCTTAAGCAACAGCAGCGACCTGTGGTGATCCAAGCAGATAAAACCGTGCCTACCGAATTATTAGTGCAAGTGATTGACGAAGCAAAGCTGGCAGGAGCCGCCCAAGTAAACTTGGCGACAAAGCAATAACATGACTGAGCAATTTACTTCCAACGCCCCAGCAACCATGTTGGGTTTTTCAAAACGGCAATTACGTCAGCCACTTTTTGCTTTTGCACTGAGTATGTTAGTGCTAGCCAGTGTGCTTGCTTTGTTGTGGTTAGGGCAATTAGCTGAGCGTGTTATCGACGATAAAGTTGTCGTGCGAGAAATTGCTATGGTTGCACTACCACCACCACCGCCGCCAAGTACTTTGCCAACAGAATCGGCTGAGCCAATGCAAAGTTTAGTGGTGCAGGGGGCTGGCGCGGCCATTCAGGCAGTTGATATTAAAGTTCAAAGCAAACTTGCTATTGTTAAGCCCGAGACCCCAAAGATTCAAACCAATGCACCTAAGTGGCAGCCAATGACAGTAAATTGGGATGCTTTTAGTTTGAACCAATTAGATGATTTACCTCGGTTATTAACACCGGTAAAAGCACGATTACCCAAAAGCTTAACTCGACAAGGGATCACGGCTTTTATTGTAAAATTAGATGTTTTTATTGATGAAAATGGTCGTGTCAGTTTAATTGATGTGGTTGAAAACCCGTATCGTGAATTAAAACCTGAAATAGATAAAATTGTTAAACAAAGCCGCTTTAGCTCGCCGAAAAAAGACGGGGAAACTGTCCGTGCGCGCTTTATTTGGCCTATCGAATTTAAACTCTAAGTAGTGAGTTTTATATAAGTGAATAACATGAAAAATACCAAGTCTTTAATACGCCCAGTAGCGACAATGTTGTTAAAAAAAGTATTACCTAATTTACGCTTTATAGCGGTTGTTATAATGCCATTAAGTTTATTGAGCTTCACTGCAAGCAGTACCGAACAAGCCATGAAAATTGAGCTAAAGTTAGCTTCGCCAAGCTGGCAGTTAGCTTTAGATAATAAAATAACTAGCCCATTAGAAGTACAGCTGGAACCGCATGAGCAAGGCTTTGCGAGACAAATTCAGCCCTTGATGTCTGCTAATGATTATCAAGCGATTGCGGCGTTATTTAAAAACCGTGACTTAAAAAACGACGGTACAGCATTACAACTATTACGTGGTCAAATATTTTTGATGTTAAAAGATTTAGAACAGGCGGAATTAGCATTTAAGGCCAGCTTGCAAACCATGCCTGATTTAGCAAAAGCGCATCAAGGGTTAAGTTTGTTATATATGCAAAAACAGCAATATCAAAAGGCGCAGCAGCATTTAATTCGTGCCGTTGAATTAGGCCGTGCTGATGCGCAAGTGTATGCTCAATTAGGTTTTATTCATGTGCAAAATAATCAACCCTGGAGTGCAATTGCTGCTTATCGCCAAGCGTTAATGTTACAACCAGCACAAGCTCAGTACCAAAAAGGATTATTGTTTGCGTTGATTGAAACGGGCGATGTTACTCAAGCTAGTGTGTTATTAAAAGAGCTTATTAATCAAACTCCAAATGATGCGCAATTATGGTTGCAAAGGGGGCAAATAGCTTTAGAGCAAGGTCAGCAACAGCAAGCGTTAACCAATATTGAAATTTCTCTAAAGTTAAATCCTAAAGATCTCAGTAATCAATTATTAGCCGCACAATTACATTTAAATCAAGGAAGTAGTGAGCGGGCTGTTGAGTTAATTATAGCAAGTTTGGCGGATGTACCACAGCAGCAAGAAGTATCAGCATTTAATGTTACCTTGCAAGCGCTAAATTGGTTAGTGGTGCAGCAACAATGGTCATTGGTTGAAAAATTAGTTAATCGAGCTAAGGTGCTCAAAACCAAATTTAAGCCACAACAAAAAGCTCAGTTTTCAGTATATTCCGCTCAATTAGCGATTGAAAATGGCCAATTAGATACGGCATTAAAGCGTTTAAATGAGGCGGTTACGATAGATCCTAATTTAGGTGATGCGTTATTGAGCTTAGCGAATTTATATCAACAAAAAAATCAATTAACACAGGCAAAATTAATGTATGTTCGAGCACAAAGTTTGCCTGATTTTCAATTGTCAGCTTGGTTAGGGCTTGCGCAAATCGCCATAGATAGCCAAAACTATAAAGAAGCACTAGGTTATTTAAAAAAATCCTTAAAAGCTAACCCTCAACGACATGATTTAATTACTAATATTCGTGCTTTAGAGAAGCTTGTTCGTCGTGAAAGTTAATTAGCCTTAATTAAATGGGTGATAACTGAAGCATATTGATGTGACAGTGGCGCACTTGCTGGTTTCGTTTTATCGTTCAGAAAACTTTTATTCAATATTCAATCATAAATCGGTTAGTTTGATTGGTTATAGTAAGTGATGAAAAGTTATCAACTATTAGCTTTTTATTCTAAAAGAATCATATAAACTGATTTGGTTGCTTAAAAACTTCTGTTAGCAGTGAAAATATCAAGTATGCTAATAACATCAATGAAGGAAAAAAACATGACAGAACGTCGACCAATAGTAATAGCTAACTGGAAACTAAATGGTGGTGTTGACTTAATTTGTAGCTCAGTTGTTTCATTTATGAGACAACATTTTGAAGCGCAAATAGCGATAGCGCCTCCTTATATTTATATTCGTGATTTACACCATTTTTTACAAAATTCAGAAATTTTTATTGGTAGCCAAAATGTCAGCAAATATGACTCAGGTGCTTATACCGGTGAAACTTCAGCTAAAATGCTAAAAGAAGCGGGCAGTGATTTTTGTATAATTGGGCATTCTGAGCGTCGCCAAATGTTTCATGAAAATGATGCATCTTGTCATATTAAAATTGAAAGCACCTTAAAAAATGGCCTGATGGCGGTTTTTTGTATTGGTGAAAATAAAACCCAGCGTGAAGCCGGTATCACCAAAGATGTGTTAAATCGTCAATTACATGAAGCGTTAGCAGAACAAGTTACCACTGGCGATAACTTATGTGTTGCTTATGAACCGGTATGGGCAATTGGTACGGGCTTAGCCGCAACACCTGAAACTGCACAAGAAGTTCATGCTTATATTCGAGAAGAATTAACGTCAATTTTTGGTGATGTTATTGCTAATAAAGTGCGTATTTTATACGGCGGTAGTGTTAATAAAAGTAATGCAGCTGAGTTATTAGCTATGCCTGATATTGATGGTTTGTTAGTGGGCGGTGCCAGTTTAGATCCTGAACATTTTGCCGCGATTTGTTTACAAGCCAACGAAGAAGCACAACATTAAAAGTTGTTGTTTTATCTCAGTGCTGAAAAGCCCAGTTAATCAGACATTTGTTAGCTAATAATAGCTTTAAAGAATTCAGTTAGTTATTTCAAAGTAACTAACTGAAAAACTAAAAATTAACCTTTCCTTTTTTAAGCTTCTCCCCTTTCTTTTGCTGCCAATAAATATGTTATTGAAAAGTGGCATTTTTATATATTTTTGTAATACTTACTACGAATGTTAATTACGCATAGCTAAACTTTACTTTAGAGTTTGTTGATCTTTGTTTATCTCTCAGCTGAATTATTAAACAAAAATAAACAGACCCTAGTTAATGATTTGATTTTAAAATAAGTCTCTCTAATAAAAGCGGTGTGTCTTTCATCTCAAGTTTTTTTTATAAACCAATAGGCAACTATTGGGCGGGTAATTTCGTTTTTATTCTTGATAAAACCCATGTATCTGTAGCTATGCAGGTAACGCAAATAGGTCTTTAAATAATATGAAATTGTTTAATAAAGCTTTAGAACAAAGCGAAGCATGTCTAGGTGTTTTAACTTTAGATAATGATGGCTTAGTTGTTGATGTTAATGATTCATACATTGTCATGACAGGTTTTAAAAAAGAAGAATTGATTGATAAACCAATTTCAACATTTATCTCTGCTGGTAACCGTCAGGTTAATTCTGACATTTTTCATTCAACTTTATTGCGACAAGATGGCAGTGTATTGCCAATTGAAGTGTGTGTGTTTGAACAAACCGTAATGGATAGTAAACAAACGTTGTTGTTTGTCAAAGATGTTACATATTTTGATAATGTGCTGTCGAAATTGTCGATTATTGAAAAAATATTTCACTCTTCTAATGAAGCGGTCATGATAACAGACCGTCATGGCTATATTCATACAATCAATAACAGCTTTTCAGCTATTACCGGCTATACAGAAGCAGAGGTTATTGGCAAAACTCCAGCCATTTTAAATTCAGGAAAACAAGATCAATATTTCTACCAAAAATTTTGGCAAGCGTTAATTAAAAAAGGTTGCTGGGAAGGTGAAATATGGAATAAACGTAAAAATGGTGAAATTTACCCAGAATGGTTAATGATATCTTCTGTTAAAGATAGCCAAGAGCAAATTACTCATTATATCTGTCAGTTTAGTGATATTACGCAACGGAAAAAATCAGAAGAGGAAAAACATTTTCAAGCCTATCATGATGCTTTAACTAATTTACCTAACAGAAACTTATTATTTGAAAAGCTTAGACTTTTAAGTGAAAGCTATGAATTAACGTCGGTGTATTTTGCGGTTTTATTTTGTGATTTAGATCGTTTTAAATTTATTAATGATGCATTAGGCCATGAAGTGGGTGACGAGTTATTGATTGCTATTGCACATCGGTTTGAAAAAAAATTTAGAGAAAACGATATTGTTGCCAGAAGCGGTGGCGATGAATTTATTATTGTTATTGAAAGTGAAAAGTCAGTTCAATATTTAGATAAAGTTTGCCAACAAATATTAGCCATTTTTGAACAACCTTTTAAAACTAAATTTGGTGATTTTAAAATATCGATGAGTATTGGCGCTAGTAAGTTTCCTGATGATTCAACCAATGTTCGTGAACTGATCTCTTTTGCTGATTCAGCAATGCATAAAGTAAAACTAGCCGGTGGTAATGATTATGCTTTTTTTGATATTAAAGAAAAGCGTTTTATTCAACAGCGTATAGAGCTTGAAAGAGAAATTAGCGACGCCATTAAAAATCAACATTTTGAGGTATGGTATCAACCACAAATTAATGCGCAAACTAATGAAGTTTATGGCTTAGAATGCTTATTACGTTGGAATCACCCAACTCAAGGTATGATTAGACCTGATTTATTTATCCCACTAGCCGAAGCGAATGGTTCGATCAAAGAGTTAGGCTACTTCGTATTAAAAACAGCTTGTAAACAATTAAGGCAATGGCGAATTGATGGTATTTTCACTGGCGTTATGGCTATTAATGTATCGTTACGTCAGTTTGACCGTAATGACCTTTTTAGCCAAGTTCGCGATACTTTAATTAATGAGATGATACCAGCAGAGTCGATCGAAATTGAAGTAACTGAATCACTATTTTCAGCGGATAACAATCTACATATTGAAACCTTGTCGGCTTTACGGGAGCTAGGGGTAAAAGTTGCAATTGACGATTTTGGTACAGGTTATTCTTCATTACAGCGCTTAAAAACTTTACCTATTGATAATGTTAAAATTGATAAATGTTTTGTTGATAATATTGAACATTCTAAAGAGGATGTTGCGATTATTTCTTCATTAATTTTATTGTCGAAAACTTTTGGTGTTAGCTTAATTGCTGAAGGTGTTGAAACCGAAGGACAAGCACAAAAGCTTAACGAACTTGGCTGTTATAACCATCAGGGCTATCTGTATGGGAAAGCAATGACCTCAATTGAATTCGAGTCTTGGCTAAACGTTTTTTCACAACGTTTGCAATGTAGTTAATATTTATGAAGAAAGCCATCACCACTTTTCATCAACCCGATGTTGTTTTACTTTATCAAGATCATGAAATTGTTGAACCTGTGATTCAACAAATCTTACCTTTAAAGCTACAATTTAAAAGTTATCTATTTGATCCTGAAAAATTACACAATATTACGAATATGAAGGCTAAAGTGGTATTGCTTTCATCAAATAATATTAAACATACTATTCAATTTTATATTGATTATTTAGAAGAATATGAAAATAACATAGCGCCCCATAGTGCGATTATTTTGGTAAATAATCGAGAAGCTGCGCATGCCTATTTAGCTTGTGAAAATGGTTTATTCGATAATTACGTGATTATTAACCCAATGCACGAAGCGTTTCGCTTGCCTTTAATCATACAAAAAGAGCTGAAATTAATTTCTAACCAACAAAAATCAAGTTTAAACAAACTCGCTAGCGCAGGGGAAGATGAATTAGCCTCTTGTATTGAGCATGGCATAGCTTTGAAAAATAACTTTTTAGTTGAAGTGAAAAAGTGTGGCGATGATATTTTGTTAGCGATAGAGGAAGTTATTCAAAATAACCATGCTTGTGAAGAAATTAAACTCATTATTGATAAGTATTTAAAAAATATGAACGGTAATGTGGCTGCTGATATAGAAGGGGTTTTAGACCAGCTTGCTCAAATAAAAGAACATCATAAAAATGCTAAAACGGAAATAGAGCAGAATACTAATGAAAAATTAAACTCTTCAGTAGCTATAAACACTAAAAAACTTAACCAGCTAAATACAATTAATACAGACTTTTTATCGAAGAAAAATAGCGGTTATAAAATATTAATTGCAGAGCCTTCTGAACTTTATGTTCGTGTACTTGAAGAAATATTTGTTGAAACAGCATTTGAATATTGCTTAGTTAATGATGGCAAAGAGGTATTAAAACAAATAGCAAACTTTAATCCTGATGTGTTGTTGCTTGCTTATGATTTACCCGGTCTTAACGGTATTGAAATTAGTAAGGCTATTCGTAACCTAGGAAATAATGTGCCTATTATTGCTTATACTCATGCACGAGATAAAGCATTGATAAAACGGTGGATCCCATTAGGGTTAAGTGGTTATTTAATTAAACCTTCGAAAAAAAGCAGCATTTTAAAAACAGTAAACGAAGCACTTAAAAACCCTATAGAAATAATTCAGCGTAGTCATGATGATAACAATGATGAAATTAAATGGATTAAAGCATATTCAGTTGGACACCTAGAGTTGGATGAGCAACATAAATTATTGTTTACCATGATCAATGAATTTTTTCATCAGGAAGGTAAACAAGCGGCAGTGACTGTTTTTCAAAATTTATCATCTTATATTAGTTTGCATTTTGAAACGGAAGAACGCATTTTAAAACAAATCAATTACCCAGAAATTGAAGCGCACATTGGAAAGCATCAAGCATTAAGAGAAAAGTTTAGCTACATACAGCAAAAACTCGATCACTATAATCTTGATGTTCACCATAAAATAGGTATGTTTTTGTACAATTGGTTAGCTAAGCACATATTAAAATCTGATATGGCGTATAAAAAGCATGCGCTATTACATAAAGACAATAACTTTAAATGATGTGATTTGCTTTGTCGTTAAGCAAAAACCCGCTCAGCCCAACGTGCTAAACCAACGGTAACACTACCAAAATGATCACCAATAATAATGGGGGTATTCGGCATTTGTTCAGTTAAAAACTGGCTTAGTACGGGTGACTTTGCGGTACCGCCAGTAACAAAAATTACATCGGGTTGGCAATTTGCTTGTTGTACTGCTTCATGCATCATTTGGCCAATTTGTGTTAATTGGTTGGTGCTTGCCTCACGCATTAATTGACGAGAAACCTCCACCGTTAAGTTTTCCGATAAATCATCTAGCTTGATGGTTTGTTTGTCATGGTCAGTTAAAGCAATTTTAGCCTGTTCAGCGCCGTTCACTAAGCGATAACTGAGTTTATGATCATGTACTTTAATTAACCGAGAAAATACATCTGCTTCGACAGCATCACGCTGTAAAAGTAATAACTCACGACGATTTTTTTGGCTATAAAACTCGGTTTGCTCATTAATGTTATTAATAGCCACCGCTCGGCTAAAGTTATTCACTGGCATCGGCTTACCGGTTTTTAATAAACTGTTCATCCCTAAGCTTGGCATGATGCCTTTGAGTGCTATACGAATATCAAAATCGTTACCACCAATACGAATACCACTATGCGCTAACAATTGCTCATGGCGTGTGGTTTTAGTGATGTGCTCAGGGCCCATTAACAACATGGAGCAATCGGTAGTACCACCACCAATATCAACGACTAATACGCGTGTTTCTTGAGTTAATGAGGCTTCATATTCAAAACCTGCGGCGACTGGTTCATATTGAAATTCTATTTCTTTAAAACCTACTCTTTTGGCGGCATTGGTTAATACCTTGATAGCTTGTTGATTACTTTCTTCCCCTTTTAAACCTTGGAAGTTAATTGGACGGCCGATCACGGTTTTGTTGATATCACCTTGTTTAGCTTGCTCAGCTAAGGTTTTGATATTACTCATCATGGCAGCAACAATATCTTCGAACAGATGTATTTGTGCATCCACTAAACCGCTAGCACCTAAAAATGATTTTGGCGATTTGATGTAATAACCTTCTTCAGGTTCATCTAAGTAACTAGCAAGTGCTGGCTTGCCAAAAGATAAATCGGTTGGAATACCGTCAAGTTTTAGTTCTCGTAAGGCATTTTGGCCTTTTTGTAAGGCAAGGCTGCGTTCAGTTTTAAACTGGGCTTGTTCTGCTGCAGGTAATTGTTGATAAAGCCAATGACTAATAATATCGCGACTAGGTGCATACAAGGTTGAAGGAATAAATCGACCATGCTCACCTAATGATAGTATTTCGGGCTGGCCATTGTTCATTATGCCAACTGCACAGTTTGAAGTGCCGTAATCAAAGCCAATATAGTCTGAAGCCATGTTAATTCTTGCCGTTTAATCGTTTAAAAAAGGCCGCGTAGAATACCTATCTGTATGGCTTAGTGCAAGAGGCGTTACGGTAACTGGATTAACTTTCGGCAATAAGTTGGTTAAATAAAGCAACAGAATCTTCGGGGTTTTCAGCTTCGGTGATGGCGGTGACAACCGCTATGCTATCAACACCGGTTGCTAATACCTCTACCGCACGTTGATGGTTAATACCACCAATGGCGACCACAGGAATGTGCGTGGCAAGTTGCAAAGTTTCGGTTAAGTTTTTAATGCCTTGAATTTGTCCGGTCATGTCTTTGGTTTTGGTCGGAAATATTGCACCAATGGCAAGGTAAGAAGGTTGTAGCTGCTGCGCTAATAAAAACTCATAACAGCCGTGGGTACTAATGCCTAAACGTAAGCCTGCTTGTTGAATTTGTGCTAGATCTGCGGTCATTAAATCTTCTTGGCCAATATGTACACCATAAGCGCCGTGCTTAATCGCTAATTGCCAATAATCGTTAATAAATAAGCGCGTTTGTGGATACTGCTTATTAAGCTCAACGGCTTGTTTAATAATAACATCTAGCTCTTGTGCCGTTTTGTTTTTAACTCGCAGCTGAATAATATTCAGCTTAAGCGGCAATAATCGTTCAAGCCAATAAAGTGAGTCAATTACTGGGTATAAGCCTAATTTATTGTTGGCTGTATTAGCCTCTTTTCGGTTTAAACCTAGCGAATTAAAAGCCGGTAAAGCTTGGTATTTATCGGTTATTTCGCTCGTGATCACCGGGAAGTGTTGCGTTTGTGTTGGCCACGAAGTTTGCTCAAAAGCGCCATAATATTCTAGTTTGCCGATATTGGCGGTTAAGCCTTGATTGATAAAAGCTTTACTTAACGTAAAAGCGTCACGCACTAAATAACCGTGGGCGCTAAAAGCGGCGAGGGCACTGGCAAAACTACAACCGCCACCATGACTATAGTCGGTATTGATACGTGGTGAATTGAGGCCATAGCTTATGGTTTCATCTTGGCTCATTTTACTTGAGTCAGCGTCAGTTAAGCGGTGTAAGCAATAATCTACACAAGGGGGAGCCGGTTGGTTCGCTAAACTAGGGTCACTTGGGTCATCAGTTAGAGGATGGCCTCCTTTAATGATCACCGTATTAACACCTAATTGTTGAATATTTTCAGCGAGCGTTTGTGCTGTTAACGGATCATTATTTAAAGGCAAGCTCGCCAGCTGTTTAGCTTCGAGTGTATTTGGCGTGATAATATCAATATAAGGTAATAGTGGTAATAAATCTGTGCTATTTAATGCTGAAAATTTACCACCAACAGAAGCTTGGCCAACGGGATCATAAATAACTTTTAATGTGGGTATGTTGACTTTAATGCTAGCAAGTAAATCGATTAACCAATGTATTTGTTCACGGTTGGCAATTAAACCAAATTTTATTACTTGTGGTGTTTTATCTTCTAATAAGCAGCTAGCTTGTTGCTGAAGAATATCTACAGCAACCGGATTTACTGCAACTAACTGTTTAGCATTTTGCACTGTATTTGCGGTAGTTAAATGACAAACTTCACAACCTAAGACGTGGCCGGTTTTAATATCAGCAGCTATGCCAGCACCACCTGAGCAGTCGCTGCCTGATATCGTCCAAATTACCGGTTTGTTAGGAAGAAATTTTGTTGTCATTTAGTGAATACTCTTATAAAAAATTATTATCTGTTTAATGCGCTGTTATTTAAACAGTCGCTATTTCAATTCGGTTACGACCATTTTTTTTCGCTTGATAAAGTGCATCATCAGCTCGCTTTAAAAAGCTGTCGAGATGTTCTTCGGTAATGTAATGGGTTATACCAAAGCTCATGGTGACTTTGGGAGAGACATTATTAGTGAGTAAACTAGCTTGTATACGTTGAGCCACATCTTTTGCGCCTTCAATACTAGTGTCAGCCAGTAAAACGATAAACTCTTCACCACCCCATCGGCATATGGCATCACAATCGCGGGTATTGATTTGGCAAGCATTGGCAACGGTTTGAATGACTTTATCCCCCGTTAAATGACCATAAGTATCGTTAACTTTTTTAAAGTCATCGATGTCTAATAACATTAACGTTAGTGGTTTGTTTTTTCTTTTAGCATGTTCAATATTATTTAAAATAATCGGCTCAAATGCTTGCCTGTTAAGTAATCCTGATAATTTATCAGTACTTGCCATAGTCACTAAATTTTGTTGATAACGGCTAAAGGCAATATGGGCTATTAATAACACGCCTGCCGTAACTAAAATACTCAATAAAATATTAACAATAAAAGCATCAGTTAGTTGTTTTTCACTGCTATTAACATCTTGCTCTACAATTAAATACCAATTAAATTCTTCGATAAACCGGCTGTTAAGGTAAATCTTATTACCATTATTCAAATAATATAGGGTGTTTGTGTTGTTAGTTAGCACGTCGTTAGCAAGGTCATTATCATTGACGCGCTGGGCGAGTTGCTGAACGTTGGTAAACATGTCGCCATGTAAAGTGATTTTTCCTGTTTTATCAGTAAAATAAACGGTACGTTGATAGCGCTGCTGGTAACTTTCTATTAGCTCTTTTACCGTATTTAATGCTAAGCCTACGCCTGTAATACCAATAAAATTATTGTCGTAATCATAAACTTTATAATTAACAAAAACGGCCATAACTGAAGGATTGGCGGTGTCTTGATCAATGTTTATTTCATAGTGTTGTTCGGCAGGCGTATTTTTAAATGAAAAATACCAGTCATCTTGAGGGTCATTTGGTGATACTTGCTTAAGTGTGCCTTTCGAATGGTAATAATTATAGGTGCCATCGCTGACAAAATAGCTGGTCAGGGTATGATATTTTTGTTGAATTTCTTTTAAGTATTTTGATACTTTTTCTGGTGATCTTTCACCATTTAATTTCCAATCACGAACAAAGGTATCTTGCGCCATTAATGATGAAATAAAAATAGGTTTGAATAAATCTTGTTGAATTTCGGAGTAAATATTATCGCCAGTTAGTGGTAAAGCATCATTTGAAATATGTGTTTCTAATGAATTAATAGCCACTTGATAACTTAACCAACTGGTTACCATAAAGCCTGATAACAATAATAAAGCTAGCAATGCGCTAAACTGTTTTTGCTCTTTTAGCATTCAACTTAATTCCGTAGTATTTAACCTGTACTTGGGATAACAACTTGCTTTCTAGCCGCTGTTTTTCCTTATTGCTGGGTTAAATTTGATGCAATAGACCCGCTATTGACGCTCAAATCTCCCTTGTCTTAAGAAAAAATATCAAGCTAGAGCTGCTGAAATATCAAAAGTATATGTATTTCATATTGTTAGCTAATTTCTTATCCCGAGTGCAGGTTGTTTAATGAATATTCAAGATCCGCATTGTAACTAAAAAGCTGTGGTTAATCAGTCGCTTTTACTTTAAAAGGCAAAGTATATTAAAGTGGCTAGCCAAGTATAATACCGATCCGTATAAAGAAATTCTCGCTAAGCGGGTACTTTCTTATTCGGATTGGTATTAGTGATAACTACTTGGCAATTTGTCGTTATTCATTAATTTTGGTGCCAAAAAGGGCTGTCTAAAGTGGGGGTACTTGGGTGCGCCGTTTGGCGCTCAGCCATAATGCCAGCTAAGTATGCTTGTTCACCTGCCTTTAAAGCATTAGCAAAAGCTTGTGCCATTAAAACAGGGTTGTCAGCTAGGGCAACAGCACTATTTAATAATACCGCATCATAACCCATCTCCATGGCTAAACAGGCATCCGATGGCTTACCAATACCAGCGTCTAAAATCAGTGTGGCATCAGGTAGGCGAGCACGAATAGTTTCTAAATTATAAGGGTTCATCAACCCTTTACCTGTGCCAATAGGTGAGGCCCATGGCATGATCACTTCACAGCCTAAATCGTATAAACGCTGACACATGACCAAGTCATCAGTAACGTAAGGCAGTACCTTAAAGCCGTCTTTAATCAAAGCTTCCGTTGCGGTTAATAACTCAATAGGATCGGGTTGTAAGTTGTAATCATCACCAACCGTTTCAAGTTTTATCCAGTTGGTTTGAAAAATTTCACGACTCATTTGTGCTAGGTTTATTGCTTCGTTAGCGGTTTTACAACCGGCAGTATTTGGCAATAAAAAGCCATTGTTTTGCTTAACGATATCTTGGATATATTGCCAAATATTATTACCGGCATTTTCTGCTGGGTTTTGTCTTTTTAAAGAAAGTGTTAGTACTTGCGACTGGCTGGCTAAAATAGCCTGTTTCATAATATCTGGCGATGCATATAAAGCAGTACCAATTAATAATCGACTATTTAACGTTTGACCATAAATATTCAGTGGCGATGTTAATGGCATGTTTTAGCCTCCAACAATGGGAAATAAAATATCAAGCGCGTCATTTTCTTTCAGCGCTGTGCTTTGATAAGTGGCTTTGCTAACAAACTGGCCATTTAACGCGACAGCAAAACTGGTTTGCGTTTGTTGCTCAGTTAAAAAAAGTTCAAGTGCAGCAGCAACCGTATGGGATGTTTCTGCGGCAAGTAGGTAAGTGTTACCATTAATAAAAACGTTCATTTTAAATACAACTTTTTACTTTAAATTTAGCGAGTTAACCTAAGTTAAGAAGCTAGTTTGTTATCAATAACTTGTTCATCAAGTAAGCTAATAGGCAATAAGTCAGAGTAACAACAAGGGCTATTCAGTGGCTTGTTGTTTTGAATTAAAGCTACTAACGCTAATACTTGTTGTAATACCACGGGTGAAATTAAATACCCATGGCGATACAAACCATTTACTTGAATAAGGTGATTGTTTGCCAATATTTTTGGCTGGTTATCAGCAAATGCGGGTCGTAATTGGCTAATTTGTTCAACAATATTGGCTTCGGCAAATCCAGAGCAAACACTGTAAGTGGCGCTTAATAATTCCATGGCTGAGCGTACGGTGATTGGTGAGCAGTCTTCACTTTCTATTTGTGTTGCCCCCACGGAAACGCGGCCATCGCCTTTCGGGGCGATATAAAGTTGATAACGCGGATGCATTAAACGGATCGGACGAGTGATTTTCACATCAGGGGCATAAAGCTTAAATACTTCACCCCGAACGGCGCGTAAGCCATTTAATGAATGATTATCTTGTTCACCACTTGCTGTTTTTTTCGCGCCAATGCCACGACAATCAATCACTAAATCAACATCAAGCTTTTGTAAATCACCTTGGCTATTCGCTTGTTGCTGGCGGTAATAAACACTATGTCCTTGCTGTTGCTCTTGCTGCATTTTTTCAACATAGGTGTTATCACACCAAGTGATTGTGGTTTTATTAATATCATGGGCAAGTGCATCTAATAAGGCTAAGTTATCTATTTGTCCTTCTTCAGGTAATGAAATACCGTGATGAAACGAACGACTTAGCTCGGGCTCTAAAGCGAGTAGCTGACTGCGATTTAAGTTGTCAATTTTGTGCTCAGGGTAATAACGCTTAATAAACCGATCAAAACGCTGATAGTCGCCGTGGTCTTGTTCATGACTTACTAATAATGAACCTTGCTGCTGAAAAAATACCGGCTTTTCTAGGCTCGCTAAAATATCAGGCCACAGTTTTAAGCTGGCAAAGCCCATTGCCACAATGTTTTTCTCACATTGTGGTGCTTCACCAAGCGGAGTTAACAGGCCCGCAGCAGCATAGGCTGCGCTGTTTTTAGCTTGTTTATTATCTTTATCAAACAAGGTGATTTGGTAGCCTTGCCTGACAAGCGATAACGCTACTAATCTGCCCATTAAACCTGCACCGACAACGGCGATTGTTTTGATCATGTTTATTAATACTCGTTATCTAGGGTCTGTTTATCTTCTTTTAATAATTCAGCTGAGAGAGAAAATCGTTTTAATCAAGGCTGAAATTATGTTGTTTAGTCAACTAAACCAATAATTTTTAACGCCCAGTAAAGCGATTTTAGCCTCAGCCCTCAGTGCATAGTGCAATGGCTATTTTGTGCGCTAGCTGCATTAGAATTTCACTCATTTGGAATTCACGCATTTGGAATAAGCAAACAACCTTCATTCTGCTGTGCTATCACTTAAAATAGCCGATTGCTGAAAATATAAACAAAGTTCAATAGACCCTAGCCGTTATTTGGCTGGATGATAAATTTCACTACCGGTTGCTTTAAATTCAGCTGACTTTTCAGCCATGCCTTTTTCCATTTCCGCTTGCGCTTCACTGGCATCTAAAACAATGGTTTCATCCAATAACTGTATTTCTATTTTATTGTGAGAGTCTTGCTCTGCCGCATAATCACGTACTTCTTGTGATATTTTCATTGAACAGAACTTAGGACCACACATTGAACAGAAATGCGCTACTTTACCTGATTCTTGCGGTAACGTTTCATCGTGGTAGGCTTTGGCTCTTTCTGGGTCTAAACCGATATTAAATTGATCGTACCAACGGAATTCAAAACGTGCTTTACTCATCGCGTTATCACGAATTTGAGCACCTGGGTGACCTTTAGCTAAATCACCAGCATGGGCGGCAATTTTATAGGTCATTAAACCTTCTTTAACATCTTCTTTGTTTGGTAGGCCTAAATGCTCTTTTGGCGTTACATAACAAAGCATGGCACAACCGTACCAACCAATATTAGCGGCACCAATACCTGAGGTAATATGATCATAACCTGGCGCAATATCTGTAGTTAGTGGCCCTAATGTGTAGAAAGGCGCTTCGCCACAATGCTCAAGCTGCTCTTCCATGTTTTCTTTGATCATGTGAAGTGGAACGTGACCTGGGCCTTCAATAATCGTTTGCACGTCATGTTTCCAAGCGATCTTTGTTAATTCGCCTAAAGTACGTAATTCAGAAAATTGTGCTTCATCGTTCGCATCAGCGACAGAGCCAGGACGTAAACCATCACCTAAAGAGAACGAGACATCGTATTGTTTTAAAATTTCACAAATGTCTTCAAAGTGAGTGTATAAAAAGTTTTCTTTATGGTGTGCTAAACACCATTTCGCCATAATTGAACCACCACGAGAAACTATACCGGTAACACGCTTCGCCGTCATTGGTACATAACGTAATAATACACCGGCGTGAATAGTGAAATAATCAACACCTTGTTCGGCTTGTTCAATTAACGTATCGCGGAAAATTTCCCATGTTAGGTCTTCTGCAACACCGTTTACTTTTTCTAATGCTTGGTAAATTGGCACAGTACCAATTGGCACTGGCGAGTTACGTAAAATCCATTCACGGGTTTCATGAATGTTACGACCAGTTGATAAATCCATAACTGTATCTGCGCCCCATTTGGCAGACCATACTAGTTTTTCAACTTCTTCTTCAATGCTTGAAGTCACCGCTGAATTACCAATGTTGGCGTTCACTTTAATTAAAAAGTTACGACCGATGATCATCGGCTCACATTCAGGATGGTTAATGTTTACTGGAATAATAGCGCGACCACGAGCAACTTCATCACGAACAAATTCAGGGGTAATTTGCTCTGGAATGCTAGCACCAAAAGACTGACCTTTGTGCTGCTGGGTTAAGATGGCGTCTTTAACTTCTTCACGTTTAAGGTTTTCACGAATGGCAATATATTCCATTTCAGGAGTAATAATACCTTGGCGCGCGTAATGCATTTGGGTAACGTTTTTGCCTTTTTTAGCGCGAAGTACTTTTGGTAGGTGTTCAAAGCGTAAATGATCTAACCCTTCGTCAGCTAAACGTTGTTGGGTATAGACAGAGGTTTTTGAGTCTAAGTATTCAACATCATCACGACCTTCAATCCAGCTTTGGCGTAAACGCGGAATACCTTTGTGAACGTCTATTTCTACGTTTTCATCAGTATAAAAACCAGAAGTGTCATAAACACATAAAGGTTCGTTTTTTTCATACTGTGGATTATTTTTATCACTGCCTGGTAATAAAGTGTCGGTTAAGGTGATTTCACGCATACCTACTTTAATATCGTGAATTTTGCCAGGCACGTAAACTTTTTTAGAATTTGGAAATGACTGATCTGAAACGTTTTTAAGAAAAGCTGCGGCAGCTTCACGTTTTTCACGTCGGGTCGCAGGCGCGTTGTTATCGGCCTTGGTTGAATCAATACTCATGTGTCTCTCACCTGATGTTTAAACTTTTTAAAGTAAATAAATTAGGCGGAGTGATGCTTAAGCTGTTAGCTTTATTTTTGGCTTTTACTGAATGAATAATAAAATATTATTTACTCAGTAGGGTGTATAAACGAGGAGTAACATGAAGTAAGAAGTTACTCTCTTGTTCCCTTCGCAGATGCTAATCTGAATCAGGTTCTACGGATCCCGCTTTCGCGATCTCAGCCTTTTGGCACTCCGACAAGTCTAGGATCATTGATTATGCTAATTGCATAATTCAGTGATCGTCAGCAATATACCTTAATCGAGTCACTGCAAGCAAGCTTCTTTCAAGAGAAAAGGCGATAAACTTATGCTTATCGCCTTTAAAAAGAGATTAAGTTAATAACTTAAAAAACGATTATTGCGCAATATGATCGTAAGTGGGGATCTTAGTTTTTGCTGAAAAATAATCAATATAAGCACGAATTTTTGCCGGAATGGCTAAACCCTTAATTAAGGTTATAGACCGTAAACGGCCAAAAACATCAATGTCGTCAAGCGATAAACTTGGGTTAACACTTTGCTCGCTATGCAGTAGCGGCTCAAGGTTTAATAATTGTGCTTCTAATTCTGCTTGATAGCTTGGCGTGTTAGCCAAGGCTTCGGCAAATGAGCCAATGTCTTTTTCTTTTTTGTTTTGAAAATAATCACGTGCACTTTGGCTTTGAAACTCGCCTAACGGAGCTTTAACCCAACGTGGGTAAAGTAACTGTCTAAACAAAACACTGTTGTCTTTTATCCAGTTTGCTAAATCTTGACGATTAGCTGAAGGTGCAAAGATGGGGTTACCGTCAAGTTCATCTAAGTAAGTGACAATATCCATACTTTCGCCCAGAAACGAGCCATCTGCTTTTTCTAATATTGGACAAACTTTTGCGCCGATCATGGCAATCGGTGTGGCTTCGTCATCATTAGGTAACACCACAAGCTCTAACGGGATATTTTTCATCGCAAAAGGCATACGTGCGCGAACACAGTAGGGACAATGGTCATATACAAATAGTTTCATATTTCGCTAGCTATCAAAGAAATTTGTTGCCAAGAATACTCGGCTAGCGAATAAATGTCATTAGCTTATAGCCATAATGTCTTTATAATGCGCAGGTTTTTATTTGAAGGATCTTTGTTTGATGGCTGATTTAAGTGTTATTCAATATTTGCTGATTGCGCTGGTATTTGTTTGGAGTGGTTTTGTCCGTTCAGGCTTAGGTTTTGGTGGCGCCGTATTGTCTTTACCGTTTTTATTATTAATTGATAATCAGCCGCTTGTGTACTTACCATTAATTGCCGTGCATTTATTAATTTTTTCTTCGGCAACGGTTGTTACTCGTTACATCAAACAACAAAAAATGTCCGCCGGCGAAGCACAACAAGCGCAAACATCAATTAATTGGCCTTATTTAAAATATGCCTTCAGTATTATTATTATTCCAAAACTGATCGGTGTGTTTGGCTTATTAACCCTACCTACAACGGTAATGAGTACCATTATTTTTGCGATTGTTAGCTGTTATGCCATTACCTATATTTTGAATAAACCATTTACCAGTAATAAGCCTTGGTTAGATGTGCTGTTTCTCATGTTAGGTGGTTATATTAGCGGTACCAGCTTGATTGGCGCGCCATTAATTATTGCGGTAATTGCTAATCACGTAAATAAATATCAGCTACGTGATACCTTGTTTGTTTTATGGTTTGTATTAGTGACCATAAAAATGTCGATGTTTGTTTATTTAGGCATTGATCTGCAACTTATTCATCATTTGTGGTTATTACCAGCAGCAACCGTTGGCCATTTTATTGGTTTGCACTTTCATCAGCGTTTATTAGCGGGTGAACAAGCGAAATTTTATCGCTTGTTGGGCTGTGTCTTATTGCTAATAAGCGGTATTGGTTTATATCAGCTTTTTTAACGCTGTTTAGCCACAAGAGATTATTTGCATTTTTGTTCTCATCAATAGATACTTCGCTAGATAAATGACAGCGATGTCATTTATCTAGCGAAAACTCGATAGGGTTATTTTTTTAAGTGGGAATGATTATGACGAACAGTAATCAGCAAACGGTTAATCCGCCTTCAAACAAAGCGCGGCTTTTATCTATTGATGCCCTTCGTGGTTTCGACATGATTTGGATTTTAGGTGCAGAAGGGCTGTTTGCAGCATTATTTTTATTAACCGGTTGGTCAGTTTTTAGTGTTTTAGCTGAGCAAATGCTACATAGCCAGTGGCACGGTATAACGGCATACGACATTATTTTTCCGTTATTTATATTTTTATCGGGTATTAGCTTAGGTTTGTCGGCTAAACCATTAGCACATTACCCTCAACCGCAACAATTTCAGCTGCAGCTAAAAGCGAGTAAACGCTTGGTGTTATTGTGCCTGTTAGGCATTGTTTACAACCATGGTTGGGGAACAGGCATACCGGCAGCAATGGATGAAATTCGCTATGTTAGCGTGTTAGGCCGCATCGCGATTGCTGGTTTTGTTGCTAGTTTATGTGTTTGGTATTTAAGTGAAAAATCTCAATGGTTAGTCGCAGTTGCGATTTTATTAGGTTATTGGCTGCTATTACGTTTTGTCACTATTGGTGACTACGGTGGTGGTGATTATTCCTCAACGGGGGCTTTGAATGCTTGGTTTGATTTACATTTATTACCCGGTGTGCGTTATCAAAATTTGGCGATAGACCCTGAAGGGCTGTTATCGAATATACCATCAATTGTGAATGCACTGGTTGGCGTATTTGTTGGTCGTTACCTTAAAAAGTATAGTGCTAAGCCGTTGTTTTTATTAACACGCTTAACCTTATTCGCGATTATTTTATTAGCTGCAGGCTACACATGGCATAGCTTTTTTCCCATTAATAAAACCTTATGGAGTAGCAGTTTTGTTTTAGTCACTTTAGGTTATAGCGTACTGGCTTTAACGCTTTTTTACGGTTTAATTGATGTTTTAAAATGGCAAAAATTTGCGCGTTTTTTTGCTGTTATTGGGGTTAACTCAATTGTGGTTTATTTAGCGACCAGCTTAATTGATTGGCGTTATACCACTAACAGTTTATTTGCGGGTTTGTTATCGAATTTTTCAGTCGCTATGCAGCAATTTTGTTTGTTAGTGCTGATGATATTTATCCAGTGGTTGGTGTTATATTGGTTATATAAACGAAATATTTTTATAAAAGTTTAAAAATTAGTTAATTTAACCAACGTAGGTTTTTTCTAGTCATTTTTAAAGTTTTATTTATTTACTGATGATTTTTTTAATTTACTGTTTAATAAGGTAAATTTATTGCGATAAGGTTTTTTTTACTTACTTTGACTTTTAGGCGTATTATTTGTAATTGCTAAGTTACTAAAAAATATCTTGAGGACAAAGTTGTGACAAGGAAAAAGCAAATATTATTACCGCTCGTTATTTTGGTGATGGGCGTTAGCGCATTTTTTGTATTTTCAGGTATGAAAAAGCCGCCAGAAGAAAAACCGAAAGTTGATAATACCCCCATTGTTTCAGTACAGGCTATTACTTTAACGCCGGTGTCATTGGATGTTGAATCACATGGTGTGGTTAGCCCTAAATATGAAACCGAGTTAGTGGCTCAGGTGAGTGGTGAAATTGTTGAGTTATCTGAGCACTTTGTGCGAGGTGGCTTTGTTAAAAAAGGCGATGTTTTAGCCAAAATAGATCCAACGGATTATCAAGCTCAGTTAATTGATGCACAGGCAAAGTTAGCCTCAGCTAAAGCTTCATTAAAACAAGAAATTGCTCATGGCAAGGTCGCTGAAAGTGAGTGGCAACATATCAAAAATGGTACACCTACCGAATTAAGTTTACGTAAACCGCAACTGGCGAAAGAATTATCTCATGTAAAAGCGGCTGAAGCTGGCGTATTGATTGCGCAGCGTAATTTAGAGCGAAGCGAAATTATCGCCCCGTATGATGCCATGATTGAAACCAGACACGTTGGTTTAGGTTCATATATTTCTACCGGAAATAAAATAGGTAAGGTTTTGGCAACTGACGTTGCTGAAATTCGTTTACCTGTGGCTGAAAACCAACTGCGTTATTTATTAAACCAAGGTGTTACTGCCAAAGTCACCTTAACCGGTAACTTTGCAGGTGAAAAAACTCAATGGCAGGCGCGTATTATTCGCAGTGAGGGCGTTATTGATAGCACCAGTAGAATGAATTACCTAGTCGCCCAAGTAGTTGACCCTTATGGGCTTAAAGACAATAAAAAAGCGATTCGTTTTGGCGCTTATGTTAATGCTCAAATTTCAGGGAAAAAAGTGCAAGATGTTGCTGTTATACCGCGCTATTTATTATCTGATAACGGGGTTGCTGTCTTAGATGAGGACAACAAGCTACGTTTTGTTGATGTTGATATTATTCGCCAAGATGGTCGTAATGTGATTGTTAGCAAGGGTTTAAAAGAGGGGGATTTAATGATCACCTCTGCGTTAAATTATCCGTTAAATGGGATGCAACTGGCGTTAGCAAAACCGACCGAACAACATGATGACCCCGTCGACCAAGATGTTGTAACCACTGAACTTGCTCAAGTTAAGGAGTAAGTAATGGCTAACTTACCTAAAATGACATCAGATGATGCAACCAATAAAGGTCTTATCGCTTGGTTTGCCCGTAATAGTGTGGCAGCCAATTTATTAATGTTATTTATTATTATTGGTGGTTTGTTAACGGCAGGCACCATTAGTAAACAAATGTTCCCACAGGTTGAAATTAACTGGCTTAAAGTTGGCGTTGCATACCCAAGTGCCGCGCCACAAGAAGTAGAAGAAGGTATTACTTTAAAAATTGAGCAAGCACTTGAAAGTGTGCAAGGTTTAGATCGTATTATTACCGAATCTTATCGTGGTTATTCTGCCGCTTATGTGCGGGTTGCACAAGCCTACGAGCCGCAAGTGGTGTTAGAAGAAGTGAAAGCGCAAATAGATGCAATTTCAAGCTTTCCTGACGGCATGGAAAAAGTACAAGTTACGCGGATAAAGTATCGTCAAGAAGTGATGTACATTAGTTTATATGGCGAACTAGAGCATCAAGACTTAAAAGCACTCGGGCTTAACATTCACAAAGAAATTCAACAACTGCCATCGGTAAATATCAGTGATTTTTATAGTGGTTTAGGCTATGAAATTTCCATTGAGGTGAGTAAAGATAAGTTACGTGAGTACAATTTAACTTTCCAACAGGTGGCTGGCGCTATTCGCCAATCGTCTCGTAATATGTCGGCTGGCCAAATTCGGGCAGAGAATGGTTATATTAATTTACGTGTAGAAAACCAAGCATATCGTGGCTACCAGTTTGAAAATATTCCAGTACTGACTTTAGCTGATGGTAGCCAAGTGTTATTAGGTGATGTAGCAAGGGTTGATGATGGTTTATGGGATGGAATTCAGTATTCGAAATTTAATGGCCAAAACTCGGTCAGTTTTTTTATTGGTGCCGCTAGTGATCAAGACATTACTAATGTTGCTGAGGTGGTGAAAAAATTCATTGCGGAAAAACAACATGAATTACCTGAAGGAGTGAATTTAGAAACTTGGGTTGATCTCACTTATTACCTTGAAGGTCGTTTGAATATGATGATCGACAATATGAAAAGTGGTGCTGTATTAGTGTTTTTAATGCTGGCATTATTTTTACGTATTCGTTTGGCGTTTTGGGTGATGATGGGCTTGCCGGTTTGTTTTTTAGGCACTTTATTCTTAATGCCAACCGAGATGGTTTCAGTCACGATAAATATTACTAGCTTGTTCGCCTTTATTTTAGTGTTAGGCATTGTGGTTGATGACGCCATTGTGATGGGGGAAAGTGCCCATGCAGAAATTGAAAAAAGTGGTCATTCGCCTGAAAGTGTTATTCGTGGTGTGCAACGTGTTGCCATGCCAGCCACCTTTGGTGTTTTAACCACCATTGCTGCTTTTATTCCTTTTTTGATGGGGGATGGACCGGAGTCTGCCGTGGGTAAAGCAATAGGTGGTGTGGTGATCTTATGTTTAATTTTTTCACTGATCGAGTCTAAGCTGATTTTGCCGGCGCATTTGGTGAAAATGAAAGTTAAACCGGAAAATAGCAATAATGTTTTAGATCGTCTGCGCAGTAACATTGATCGCGGGGTAAAACATGTAATTCATCATTTTTATCAACCACTGATCACCAAATGTGTGCATTATCGCTATGGCGTATTAGCGTTTTTTATTAGTATTTTATTGATCAGTGCCGGTTTATTTAATGGCGGTATTTTACGCTATGTTGGCCAACCTAAAATTCCTCATGACTTTCCACGTATTAATATTCAAATGAATTTAGATTCGGCTGAGCAAGCCACATTAAATACGGTGCAAACGGTAGAGTCGATTTTAGCTAACGTTGAAAAACAAATTGTCAGCGAGTATGGCAAGGGCATGACTTCAGATATTCAAGTGGATTTACGCGGTAAAAATCGGGCACAAATTATGGTGAAATTAGTGGATGAAAACATTCGCCCGATCAGCCCATTTGAATTAGCTGAGCGCTGGCGTACGGCAATACCACAATTACCGGGTGTTGAACGCTTTGAAATACAGGAAAATATTTTTGGTAACGACAGAGATTCGGGTGATATTGGTTTTCGTTTAGAAAGTTTAGACGATAGACAATTATTAGCGGCGGCCAAAGCCTTAAAAGTTAAGCTAAAAAGTATGCAAGGGGTTGGCGATGTTAACGACAGCCGAGAAACCAGCTCAAAAGAAATTCAGTTTACTTTAAAGCCTTTGGCTTACAGTTTAGGTTTAACGTTAGCGGATATTGCTTCGCAAGTGGGTTATAGCTTTTATGGGCTTGAAGCACAGCGAATTTTGCGCGATGGCGAAGAAATTAAAGTGATGGTGCGTTACCCCAATGAAGAACGCAACGCTATGGCACATGTTGATGATGTGGTGATCATTGCTAAAAATGGTACTGAGCTCCCGCTATCGGAAGTGGCTGATATTCATGTTAAGCAAGGGGTGAGTAATATTCGCCGTGAAAATGGTAATCGCACCATTAATATTTGGGGCAATGTCGATGCGAGTCAGGTTGAACCTTTTAAGTTAGCACAAGATATTCGTGATAACTTTATTCCACAGTTATTAAGAGAATACCCGTTAGTTAAAAGTGAAGTGACTGGCCGCATTCAAGAAGAAATAGACAGCGCTAATGAACAAAGTAAAAACTTTATATTGTCGTTATTGGTTATTTTTACGTTATTAGCAGTGCCGTTAAAATCATATAGCCAGCCGATCATGATCATGACGGTTATTCCATTTGGCGTGATTGGCGCAACTTTAGGCCATGTTTTATTAGGTATGGATCTTAACAACTTCTCAATTTTTGGCATTATTGCCGCTTCTGGCGTCGTGGTTAATGATTCGTTAGTAATGGTGGATTATATTAATAAAACTCGACTCAATGGTGTGAAGTTATCCGAAGCGGTAATTCATGCTGGTTGTCAGCGATTTAGAGCGATTTTATTAACCTCAATTACTACCTTTATTGGCTTAGTGCCGATTATGTTGGAAACCAGCTTGCAAGCACAAATGGTGATCCCTATGGCGGTGTCTTTAGCATTTGGGGTTTTATTTGCTACGGTGGTAACGCTAATATTAATTCCGAGTTTGTATATTATTATTGAAGATATTAAAGGCGTTTTTAGTCGCTTTCGGTTATTTAAAAAAGTGGAGAAAAGACAAATAGCTTAAGATGAAAAAATCTAATTTATCGTTAATATAGCCAGTTAACTTAGCTATAAGTCAATAAAAGCCAATAAAACGTACTCTTTAAACATTTTTGGGAGTACGTTTTGTTTATTGTTAAATAAGCATAAACTTGACCTGAAAACACTTTCACCGTATAAACTAAACTCGCTTGTTATAGGTAAACTTTATGTCATCTCGAAATCCGATCATTGCAGTCACTGGCTCCTCTGGTGCTGGAACCTCAACGACTACCGAATCTTTTGAACATATCTTCCGTTCATTAGGTATTACTAGTGCAAAAGTGGGCGGTGATAGTTTTCATCGTTATTCTCGTCAAGAAATGGATTTAGAAAAACGCAAAGCCCGCGAAGACGGTAGAAATATCAGCTATTTTGGTGATCAAGCTAATGACTTTGACGCCTTAGAAAAACTTTTCAAAGATTATTCTGAAACCGGCCGCGGTAAAATGCGTCGTTACCTCCATACTTTTGACGAAGCTGTGCCTTATAATCAAATGCCTGGCACGTTTACGCCCTGGGAAGATATTGGTGAAGGCACCGATTTATTATTTTATGAAGGGTTACATGGTGGTGTTGTCACCGAAAAAAATAATGTTGCTAGCCATGTTGATTTATTAATTGGGATGGTGCCGATTGTAAATCTTGAATGGATCCAAAAAATTGTTCGTGACACTAATACGCGCGGACACAACCGTGAATCAGTAACCGCAAGTATTGTTCGTTCGATGGAAGATTATATCTCGTTCATCACCCCGCAGTTTTCACGTACCCATGTTAATTTTCAACGTGTACCGACTGTTGATACTTCAAATCCTTTTAGTGCGAAAGCTATTCCTTCGTTAGATGAAAGTTTTGTAGTTATTCGCTTTGGTGACTCTGAGCATGTTGATTTTCCATATTATTTAAGCATGATTGATGGCGCATTTATGTCGCGAGTCAATACGCTGGTAGTACCGGGTGGTAAAATGGGCTTAGCAATGGAGTTAATATTAACACCACTTATTCGTCAGTTGATGATGAAAAAGCAAGAAGCCAATAAACAACTCGATTGGATGTCGGATTTATAACGCCTGACAATATACTAGCTATCCCGAGTTCAGGTTAGTTAACCCGAACTCGGGTTAGCTAAAACAAAAAAGGCTAACCGTGAAAATGGTTAGCCTTTTTTATTATGTAGAAATTAATTTTTTACATTTCAGGTAGATTTCTACCGTAAAATATTTCCTGCATTTCACGCTTTAATTGCGTACTAATTTTTTCTTGTTCTTGCTCGGTAAATTCATCGATACCAGAGCCAAAAATATATTTTGTTAGATCAAACTCTTTCAAAATCATTTTGGTGTGAAACAAGTTTTCTTGATATACATTGGCATCAACTAATTGATAGTTATCACAAGTATCTGGCGTTAAAAAATTCTGAATTGAATTAATTTTGTGATCAATATAATGTTTCTCACCATTAATATCACGAGTAAAACCGCGCACACGGTAATCAAGCGTAACTATGTCTGAGTCAAAACTATGGATCAAAAAGTTTAACGCTTTAAGTGGTGAGATCACACCACAAGTCGAAACTTCAATGTCAGCTCGGAAAGTTGAAATGCCATTGACAGGGTGACTTTCTGGATAAGTGTGCACACAAATGTGACTCTTATCTAAATGAGCAACAACAGAATCAGGCAATGGCCCAGGTTGCGCACTTTGATCAAAGTTTTCAGTGACCGCGGTTTCTTCTTCAGAAACTAAAATAGTAACACTGGCACCTTGAGGGTCGTAATCTTGTCTTGCCACATTAAGTACGTTGGCGCCAATAATATTACAAACCTCTTTTAATATATCGGTTAATCGATCAGCATTATATTGCTCATCAATATATTCAATATATTCTTTTTGGTGTTGTGCTGTTTTAGCATAATTAATATCGTAAATACAAAAGCTTAAACTTTTAGTTAAATTATTAAAACCATGTAGTTTTAATTTAGGTAATGGTGCAACCAAAGCTTTTTCCTCAAAAAAAAGCTTGCTGAAGTAAAACATATATCAGCAATTAATTATCTTTAAATTGTGGTTTTTGGCCACAACGCTAGTTTTTCAATATTAAAATGTAAGTGAATTTGAGCAATACATTTGGCATTAACTTTAACCTATTTTACGTTAATGGTGCAGACTATTTTTCACTTGTTAATAACGGCGGCATTTTAGCTGATAAAATCACAACGGGTTAGTTGTTTTTTACCTCAAACGCATTTAATTACTTTAAAAGGAATATTTTTTATTCGTCATTAAAGATTATGGTAGGTTGGTATGTATTTCTGTATCAAATAAGTTTTTAATTAACATAGCAAATTCATGAATAAACTGTTTTTGTTCTGTTGATACAGGGTTGTTAATGACGTTAGATAAAATTTCGTTTAGATCCGAAATAATTGAGTCAATTTCACGAATAATGGTGTTACGTTGATTAAAGGTTAAGCTTTCGTTTTGAGTACAAACCGCAATAATTTGTTCACCGAGCTGCTCTTCTAGCTCATTGATAACTGTTTGAGCGTTAGCTTCTGGAATAGCGGAGCTTTCAAATAAACTTAAATGTTCGGTTAAATACTCAATAATGTGAATATAACCTTCTGAATCAGTAACCATAAACAACTATTATAAAAGTGACATTATCTATTTACTTTACTCTGAAATTTATCACTTCACAAGTGACGGAAAAAATACAGATATTAATTGGGTTATATTTTTTTCTGATCAGTGGCTTGATTGGTACTTTCAAATATTTTATCTGCCGAGGCTTCAACAAAGCCTTGAAATAATTCACCATTTTTCATCGGATAGCGTTTAGCAAATTCATAAAAACAACTGGCAATCGTCGCTGTTCTATCACTAAAAGCAAGCGGAACTTGGTCTGCTTTAGTGGCGGATTGCTCTAACATAACCTGCTGGTTACCTTTAATTTCACCGCCTGATGAATTCAATTTAATACCTTGTTGTTTGAGTAGGCTGTTTATTTCTGCCACATCTTTAATATGGTTAAGGTGATTAATACTGACAGTAAAATGATTAGCTCTAAAGCCCCAAGCGGCTAACCAAGCGGCGTATTCGCTTTCTAATAATAAGGTTTGGTAGTCAGCATAGCTGAGCTGCCAATGGCGACCAGAATATAAAACAGCCGCCTGATGTACGATGAATTCATCGATTTGGTTTACTAATTGATTGATGATGATTTGGCTGTCTTGTGATAATTGCTCGACTAATAATTCACTGATAAATATTTTTGGTAGCTGACTGTCACTATGTTCAAAATGTTTGGCTAAGAGCTTTTTTTCTTTAAATTTATATTGCCCCTTTTCGACATAACCCAGTGCAATAAAGTGTTGACTCAATGTGGCTAAATTGACTCGTGCTAAATTAAAAGTACGAAAGGCAATGTGATCATTAATAATCACCTGATCTTTTCCAAGTAGCTGATGAATTTTGGCCGCTGTCGGAGTTACTTGTAAGTATTGTTGCCATATACGGGCTAACAGTTCGTTAATGGTGATTGAGTTCATAACAGTGCCTTTATCATGTTAGATGTGTAAGCCTGGGCTTAATTGCTCGGGTAAACTCATTTTTTTAGCTTCAAGTGACGCAACAGGGTAGCTACAATAATCGGCAGCATAATATGCACTTGCTCTATGATTACCACTGGCACCAATACCGCCAAAAGGCGCAGCGGAGCTGGCGCCGGTTAAGGGCTTATTCCAGTTAATAATACCGGCGCGAATATGCTGATAAAAGTAATCATACTCTGCTTCATCGTCAGCTAATAAACCAGCAGATAAACCAAAGCGAGTATTATTGGCTTCATCAACAGCTTGTGCTAATTCATCATATCGATAAACTTGTAATAAAGGGCCAAAATATTCGTCATCAGGTAAATTTTTTATTCCGCTAACGTCGAGGATACCTGGGGTGATAAAACCGGTATCACTGGTATGTACCATAGATACTAGCGGCTTGGCACCTAAAGCGATTAATTGTGTTTGGGTTTTTATCATAACTTCAGCTGTATGCTTGGAGATCATCGAGCCGATAAAAGGCTGTTCATGATCATTATAAAAACCGACCTTTATTGCTTTTGTTGCTTTAATTAAGGCAGTTAAAATAGCATCACCTTGTGTATTATTTCGAATAAACAGCCGACGAGCACAGGTACAACGTTGTCCGGTAGTAATAAAGGCAGATTGAATAATGTCGTGAACCGCGGCTTTAATATTGTCAACATGGCTGACTATCAGTGGGTTGTTACCGCCCATTTCTAGTGCCAGTATTTTATCGGGCCGTGCTGAAAATTGCTGATGTAGGCTATGACCTGTGGTTGAACTGCCGGTAAAAAACAAGCCGTCAATACCGGAATGTTGCGCTAGAGCCTGACCTGTGGCTTTTTCGCCTTGCACTAAATTTAATACCTGACTTGGTAAACCGGCAAGTTGCCATAGTTTTATGGTTTCTTGTGCGACCCAAGGGGTTAGTTCACTGGGTTTGAAGACCACGGTATTGCCGGCAATTAGCGCTGGAATAATATGGCCATTTGGTAAATGGCCAGGAAAATTATAAGGGCCAAAAATAGCGACAACGCCATGAGGTTTATGGCGAATAAAGGCCTTGGTACCAGCAAGTGAATTTTCAGTGATACCAGTACGCTGATGAAAAGCGGTGATTGAAATAGCGACTTTAGCGATCATGGCGGCTACTTCCGTCCGGCTTTCCCATAATGGTTTGCCGGTTTCTTGCGCGATAGTGGTGGCGAGGTGCTCTTTTTTCTCATTCAATACTTCTGAAAATCGCTCGATAATATTAATGCGCTGCTGCGAGGTTTTTGCTGACCATTCGTACAAGGCGGCACGAGCACTTTGCACGGCGGTATTAATTTGCTCATGGCTTGCTGCTTTCCCTTGCCATAATAGTTGATTGGTTGCCGGGTTATAGGAGCTAAACGTGTTGCCTTTACCTTCAAGCCAGCAGCCTTGAATAAAATGTGTTGTCTCTTTCATCATTTACCTCCATTAATTTTCGAGGATCCGCACCCAATCACCCTCTGAAACTAAAAGTTTGTCAGCAACTTCAGCGGGTAGATAAATTTGTTGGTTTAAAGCGTCAATTTCGGTTGTTACTTGTACTGCTCTAAATGTTTCAATGTTTAAATTGGCGATAATGTAGTTTTTTCCATGTTTAACATTAGCAATGTTAACCTGCATTTTTTGGCTGTTTTTAACGCTATTAATATCTTTTAATTTAGCTTCAACGGTTGGCCCAGCATCAAAAATATCAACGTAGCCACGGCGTGAAAAGCCTTCATTTTCCAGCAGCTTTAACGCCGGCGCGGTATTTTTATGCACTTCGCCAATCACTTGTTGTGCGTCTTTATTCAATAAAGAAACATAAATCGGAAATTTTGGCATTAATTCGGCAATGAAGGCTTTTTTACCGATACCGGTTAAATAGTCTGCAGTTGGAAAATCCATGGAAAAAAAGTGCTCTTCTAACCAGTTCCAAAAGGGGGAGCGGCCTTGGCTGTCAGAAACGCCGCGCATTTCGGCAATAACGGTTTTAGAAAAGCGTGTTTTATGCTCAGCCATGAACAGGAAGCGGCTTCTTGATAAAAAACGGCCATTGTTGTTAACGCGGTAGGGTTCACTTAAAAACAAGGTGCATAATTCGGCAGCGCCAGTGTAATCATTGCACAATGACAGAGTGTCGATAGTATTGTAGATATTTAATTCATGTGAGCTATGAACAACCTTGCCTAAGCGATAATGATAAAAAGCATCTTCTAAACCTACGGAAGCTTCAATACCACTGGTACCAACAACTTTTCCTGAGTTGCTATCTTCTATCACAAATAAATAGCTTTCACTTTTAGGTACTTTTACGGCTTTTTCGAATGAATGCTGTGCCCGTTCAATCCGTTTTTTAAGAATCGTTTCATTGAGGGGCAACGAAGTAAAGCCATGACCTGATTCAACAGCAATGTTATAGAGGTCGTCATAATCAGAATATTGGATGGGCCGAACAACAAGCATAAAAAAACTCAAAAAGAAAAGTAACTTGTTATATTTTAGCCTAACAAAGCACTTTTAGCTTTTTGAGTTCGATTGTTGTGTGTTATTAACCTTGGGTTTAAGCGGCAACCACTTTAGCAACGGCTTTTTCAAGTAAAGCTAAGCCTTGGTCAATATCTTCATCAGGGATAACTAATGATGGCGTGAAACGTAAAACGCTAGCACCAGCAACTAAAATCATTAAGCCTTCTGCCATGGCAGCCATTAAAAAGTCTTTGGCTTTACCTTGGTATGTTTCATTTAACTCAGCACCAATTAACAAACCTTTACCACGAATATCTTTAAATACCGCATACTTGTTATTAATCGCGGTTAAGCCATCAAAATAACGTTGTGATTTAGCTTTTACTTGCGCTAATACTGCGGGCTGACTGATCACGTCAAAAACCGCATTAGCAACAGCACAAGCTAACGGATTACCACCATAAGTACTGCCATGTGTACCAACGGCTAAATGCTTGGCAATAGCTGTAGTGGTTAACATAGCCCCAATAGGAAAGCCGCCACCTAATGATTTAGCTGAGGTTAAAATGTCAGGGGTAATGCCAAGTCCCATGTAAGCGTAGAGCTCACCTGTACGACCAAAGCCGGTTTGTACTTCATCAAAAATTAATAATGCATTGTGTTCGTCACATAAATCTCTAACGCCTTGCATAAAAGTGAGATCGGGTGAAACAACACCACCTTCCCCTTGTAAAGGCTCAATAACTACAGCACAGGTATTTTCAGACATTAATGCTTTTAAACCGGCTAAGTCGTTATAGTCAGTATGTGAAATAGCCGCAGGTTTTGGTCCAAAACCATCAGAATAAGCGGCTTGACCACCCACTGTTACGGTGAAAAAGGTTCTGCCATGAAAACCTTGATTAAAGGCAATTATTTGCGTTTTTTCAGGACCATGCTCTTCAAGCGCCCAACGACGTGCTAGTTTAAAAGCGGCTTCATTGGCTTCTGCGCCAGAATTGGCAAAAAATACTTTTTCAGCAAAAGTATGATCAACTAAATTTTTTGCTAGTTTTAACGCCGTCTCATTGGTCATTACATTTGACACATGCCAAAGTTTGTTGCCTTGTTCGTTTAAGGCATTAACTAATGCCGGATGACAGTGACCTAAACAATTAACGGCAATACCACCGGCAAAGTCGATAAATTCATTATCGTTTTGATCCCAAACGCGAGAACCTAAACCACGCACAGGAATAACATCTGATGGGGCGTAGTTTGGCACCATGACTTCGTCAAATAGTGCTCTGTTCTCAGGGAGCGAAGTGGTCATTGTTTAATCCTCGTAAAATAAATGACAATATGGGTAAATAACTTAACCCGAACTAGGATTAAGTATGACAGAAGAATAAAAAGTTGTCTTGAAAAAACTGCCGCTAGGTAAGTGATATTAAGAGCTTACTTGATGACTTTTCAGTTAGTTAAACTGCAATTTGATGTGATCAATATCAGCGCGGTTTAATTGGGCGATTTCTTTCGCTGTTAAGCCAACCGCTTTTAACCAAGTTTTTGCTTCGTCTTCATCAATTAAATCATCATTATTTAAACAGCGATAAAACACATAGGCTTTAGCTTTTAAAATTAGTTGCGCTAGTTTACACATCTTCTTACGATTATCGTTGAATGATAAATCAAACACAGCTTCAGTAACATTTAAACGATCAAAGCGCATCAGTTCAACTAATTCACCAGCTAATTTACTGCTATGGCTGGACATTAATTCAAGTAATAAGTCAGGTGTGGCTTCAATATTAGATAAGGCATCATGTAAACGTTTATCACGTTTATCATAAGCATTTTTTAGCTCTTTTTGATGGATTTCGTTATACACTTGAGTGAAAGTTCTGCTTACCGCCAAAATACCAATATTACTCATCATGCCACCAGCAAAAGCTTGGTATTCATCGATGCCTTCATTATTGGCTAAAATTTTTGTTGCCATGGCAATGGCTAAGCTGTCTTGCCATAGTTTACGTTTCATAGCGCCAAAAGGAGCCGTTGAGGCCGGCAACCAATGTTTTAAAATGAAAGTTGGCATGACCATTTTTAAATTATCTAAACCAATATAGCTGACCGCTAAATTGGGTTCAGAAACTTTAACATCAGAACGTTTCCGGTATTGTGGCTTGTTAACTAGGTTAATTAAGTTATCAGCTAACCAAGGTAAGCTATTAACCAGTGGCGTTATGCGTTTTATTGAAGCGGCTTTTACCGAGATAAGCTCAAGAATGTCGCAAGCAGCGGCTTCAATTTTTAAGGTTTGGCTAAATAATTTTTCTTTATTGTCAAATTCATCAACAATTTTTTGATGAACTTTGGTTAATAGCTTTTTTGATACTTCATTAACAAACTGTTTCTGGCCGTGTTCTTCAATCACTTTTTCTTTATTTGCCCGCTGTTCAACGGCTAATAATTCTCTGCGGCGATCGGCTTGTTCGCTGTCTTGGTATTTGGCGACAAAAACTTCACCTTTTTGACTATGAGCAAAATCCTTACTGATGGTTAAGCAAATGGCACGATGGTAAATAGCACTGATGTGTTCGTTATTTTCAAAAAATTGCATGAGTAATTGTTATTATTTGGTCAATTTTGTTATCGGCAAGTAGCGTAAAATCATTAACTTAACAGGAAGAAAAATTATTATACATAGTTAAGAAGTTATTGAGAAGCTGATGACCTTGCTCTGTTAATACCGACTCAGGATGAAATTGCACGCTCGCTATTGGCAAGGTTTTATGCTGAAGCGCCATAATTTCATGATTATTGTTGTCGTTTTCAGTGTATGCGGTGACTTCTAAACTGGCTGGTAAGGTATTGTTGTCGACAATTAATGAATGATAACGAGTTACCGTAAGAGGTTGGTTTAACTGCTGAAATAAGCCTTGGTTATTGTGGCTTACCGCACTTAATTTACCATGCATTACTTTGTCTGCTTTAATGACTTTAGCGCCAAAATGCTGGGCAATACACTGATGACCCAAACACACCCCTAAAATGGGTATTTGGCCAGCAAACTCCGCAATAGCGGCAAGAGATATACCCGCTTCATTTGGCGAGCAAGGGCCAGGCGAAATAACTAAATATTGAGGCTTTTTTTCTGCGATTTCAGCTAGGCTAATTTGATCATTTCGATAAACTTCAACCACTTGTCCTATCGCTCTAAAATAATGAACGAGATTAAACGTGAACGAGTCATAATTGTCGATCATTAAAAGCACAGCTGACCTTGTTGTATACGTTAACTAAAAAAGACGCGATATTTTATGCTGATGTTAGCTGAATTACACGTGTTATTCGTTATTTTTGATAAAAAGCTTGTAATTGTGCTTGTGCTTTTTCAATAGTTATTGGTAATAATTTTACGTTTTGGTGGGCATTGAGTTGTGCTAAACGCGGAATATCAACTTGAATAACACAGCCTAAAGTTGGATAACCACCAATGGTTTGGCGATCTTTCATTAAAATAATCGGTTGGCCGTCACTAGGAAGTTGAATGGCACCTAATGTTACGGGTTTTGATAATTGCTGTGAACTTGCGAGATCAATCGGGTTGCTACTTTTTAGTCGGTACCCCATTTTATTGCTGCTCGCTTGCAGTTGGAAAACTTGTCGGCTGATTTTTTGTTGCGCCTTTGTTGTTAATTCATGCCATAGGTGATGAGGAATAAAGCGTAATACGTGTACCGACTTTTTATCTTGTTGAAAATAATAATTTATTGCTGAAGCTATTGCTGTGCTTGGTACTGGTTTCGCAGTGATATGTTGTTCACAGGTAAATAAGTATTGTGTCGATTCTTTATTTGGCTTATTAACTTTCAACGCATTAGGTAGCTCACTGGCGCTGTCGAAATAAAGTGGGGTTTGAATACCACCACTGATACAAATATAGCTATATACGCCTGACTTAGGAGCTAATAACTCAATGTGGTCATTCGCTAATAAGTTAATTATTTGCCAGTGTTGTACTCGCACATTATTAACTCTGGGCTGGCAGTCAGCCCCGGTTATTATTATTTGGCAAGGGCTATCCACAGTAAAGGTGATTTGGCCAAAGGTGACTTCAAGTGCGGCGGCATTTAAGGCATTTCCTAGCCATTTATTACCCGATAAAAAAGCAAATTCGTCAGCGACACCACTAGCGCTAAATCCTAAATGTTGGGCATGAAAACGGCCTAAGTCTTGAACGCTGATCAGCCCCTTTTGTTTGATAATGGTTAACTTATTCATGGTCAACATTGCCACCTAACTGTTCAAATGTGGTTTTATCAATGGGCTTAAACACAACGGTATCCCCAACCGAAATCATCGGAGTAAAGTTGCCATTAGTGATACTAAACATAGCTTGTGGCGTTTGTCCCAAAATGTGCCAACCGCCAGGACTAGCACTTGGATAAACCGCAGTTTGTTGTTCTGCAATAGCAACGGCACCAGCAGGTACCTTTATTCTTGGTCGTGCTTTTCTCGGCATAACTAATGGTGGGGCTAAACTGGCTAAATAACAAAAACCAGGGGTAAAACCTAAAGCATAAGCACGATATCTGCGAGCACTATGTAAGTGGATCACTTCGTCAGTGGAGAGTTTTTTTTCTGCTGCGATGGCGGCTAAGTCCCAACCGGCGTCTTCACCATAATAGACAGGTATTTCAACAACTTTGCTAGTTGAGGTTAATGTACTAGGTTGAGTACTATTTAATATTTCGGTTAATTGTTCTATTAGTTGTACTTGGGTAACTTTTTGAAATTGATAATATAATATTAAACTATTATACGAAACAATGGTTTCAAGCAGGGCACAAGTGAAATGTTGTTTTATTGCTTGCTCAACTTGTATGATTTGCTGGTGTTGGTTTGGGTCGATAACTTCAGGCCAGGTTAACAACACCGCATTTTCAGCGACAAATTCAAGGCTGACTTGTTCAGTTAGCTGGTTATTTTGCGGTATGTGATGATTGCCTGTTGTAAACATTGCCATAACCTGAAGCTTATCCTTTGAACCCTGATTAATTGTTTTGCTTGTTTAATAATTGCCTTAAAGCAATAACTATAGCAACAGCTTCTTGATTGTCGCCATGAACACACAAAGTATCTACTTTCATGGCTAGCTTTTTACCATTTAATGACGTTAAGGTTTTGTCAGTTAATAATTGCTGGCAGCGTGTAACTATGTCATCGACATCTTCAAGTATGGCACCTTTTTCACTACGTGGAGTTAATAGGCCATTATCTTGATAACTTCGGTCGGCAAAGGCTTCAAATAACAAAGCTATTTGATACTTTTCTGCGAGAGTTTCATAAGGTTCAACATTTGGTAAAGCTTGAATTAATAACTTTAAAGGCGGTTGAGTTTTGTTGCCGATATTGTATTGGCTAACGGCTTGGCAAATAGTGTCAAAAATAGTTAAATCAGCCATCATGTCATTGTACAGGGCACCATGGGGCTTAACATAGGTTAATGGGACTTGTTGACTGAGACAAAATCCGGCCAGCGCAGAAATTTGATATTGAACAATAGCAATCAATTCATCAGGGGCATACTTGATGGAGCGCCGACCAAAACCGGCTAAATCTTGATAACTTGGGTGCGCACCAATGGTGACTTGATGTTGTTTCGCTAAGGCGACCGTTTGGCTCATGATCAAGGCATCACCAGCATGAAAGCCACAAGCTACGTTTGCCATATCAATTAATGGCATTATTTGGCTATCATTGCCTTTTTGCCAAGCCGCGAAACTTTCGCCAAGGTCGCAATTTAATTTCATAAGTTACCTAAGTTATTTTAAAAGATCAGTTTTTGGTGATGACAAGATCGGATTTTGGAATGCTACTGCAAGCTAAAATATAACCGTCTGCTTGTTCATCAGGCATTAGGCCGTCAGTGGCTAATTGCTCAACCTCACCACTTTGCAGTTTTACTTTACAGCGGCCACAGTTACCGCCGCGACAGGAATAGTGCATGATCAAACCTGCTTCTTCACCTTGCTCTAATAAGGTATCTTGTTTGTTGCCTTGATGAGAAATATTCCAGCTTTCAAATACAATATTTACTTTTTTACTCATGCTTTGCTCTGCTTCTTGTTGAGGTGTTTGTGTTAGCGTTTGGCTAATCGGGTGTTGATCAGGTGAAAGTGTATCAAAGTTGTCGGGTGTTAAGGGCTGATCAGAAAAATTTTTTCTATGCGTTTGCTCTGTTGCTTGCTCAGAGTAACTATCAGCGACTTTATGAGAAAGCACTTTTATGGCATCACCGGTTTTAATTTTTCCCATATTTAATGGGATCAAGTTTTGGCCAAAGTATACCTCGCCATCATCGCCTTTACGAAACTTAGCTAAGCTGGTTAACGGCTCGCGGCTTTTATCAAATTCGCCAGTTTTAGGGTCTACCGTGGTAAAAATACAACGGGAGCAAGGTTTGCTGACTTCGAATTCTACATCGCCTATTTTGATTTTTTGCCAACTGTCTTCAGCAAAGGCAGGGCAGTTATCAACAACTAGGTTTGGCCGAAATTGAGCCATGATATTAACTCGAGCACTGCGAGCATTTAATGCATCTAGTGAGGCTTGGCTGATCACTAATAGCGGATAACCATCGGCAAAAGCGACTTGTTTGTTGGAATTTTTAACTGGCCGTGTTGAATGTTCACCAAAAAACAGTAGCTGGCAGCTTTGCTGTAAATAGTCACTAAACCATTGATTGATATCATTTGGGCAGCACTGCGCTTGAATATCGTCATGCCAAACAGTAACCGTTTGATAATGGGCTGTGATGCTTTGATAGCGAATTATCAATTCGGGCATATTAGGCGCGGTTAATATTAAACCGTCAGCGAGTATATGTGCTTGTACTAAACAAAGTTTTGGCTGCGTTCTAGCGGTAATAAATTTGCCTTGAGGATCACTTAAAACAAATCGTCGATCACAGGCTAGCCCTAAATGATCAATCCAAGCATTTGATAGGCTAAGCCCCGCGGTTGACTTGATGGGATAGATATTAATGGCTGCTAGCGTGGCGGTATCAGTTGAAGTAGGCATTAAAATAGTTTCTAAGTTTATCGAGTAAGTGTTTAGTTCAAATAGTGAGGAAATCATTCACTTATTGCAATATAAATAATGACTCAGCCTGTCTTTTTTTATTGCTTACGGGTATATTGGAGGGCTGAATTTGAGATAGCTTGTGTCGATGTTTGATACGGGTGTAAAAATAAGCTGGATCATGCCCTTTGATATAGCTCAACCATCAATAACCAAGTAATTAAGTTAATGACAAAACATATTCATATATTAGGTATTTGCGGCACATTTATGGGCGGTATTGCCGCTATCGCAAAAGAAATGGGATTTCGAGTGTCAGGGTGCGACGCCAATGTTTATCCGCCAATGAGTACCCAGTTAGAAAGTTTAGGCATTGAATTACAACAAGGTTATTTAACCGAGCATTTGGCTGATGAGCCTGACATGGTGATCATCGGTAACTCGATGAGCCGTGGCAATATCATGGTGGAGTATGTGCTTGACCGCAATATACCTTATACTTCTGGCCCACAATGGCTATTAGAAAATGTTTTAAAAGATCGTTGGGTGGTTGCCGTTTCAGGTACTCACGGTAAAACCACAACCAGCAGTATGATCAGTTGGATTTTAGAATACGGTAAATTAACTCCTGGTTTTTTAATTGGTGGTATTCCACAAAACTTTGGTTGTTCGGCAAGATTAGGCAATATTCCATTTTTTGTTATTGAAGCCGATGAATACGACACGGCCTTTTTTGATAAGCGTTCTAAGTTTGTCCATTATCGGCCAAGAACCTTAGTGATCAACAATATGGAATTTGATCATGCCGATATTTTTGACGATCTAGCCGCTATTCAAAAACAATTTCATCATTTAATTCGTATGGTACCGGGCAATGGCTTGGTTTTAGCTAATCGAGACGAACCTCATGTGTTATCAACATTAGAACAAGGTTGCTGGACACCCATTGAAAGCACGTCTTTAATTGATGAAAAACATGGCTGGTTCGCTGAAAAATTAAAAAATGACGGTAGCCAGTTTAAAGTGTATTTCAAAGGTGTTGAGCAAGGTGTTGTTGATTGGCAATTAATTGGTGACTTTAATATTGAAAATGCCTTAATGGCGATTGCAGCATCACGCCATGTTGGCGTACCCAGTAAAATAGCTATTGAAGCTTTAGCAGAATTTATTAATACCAAACGACGTTTAGAATTACGTGGCGTGGTAAAAAACATTAGTGTGTATGATGATTTTGCTCATCATCCAACAGCTATTAGTAAAACCTTAGCGGGTTTGCGCGCTCATGTGGGTAATAATAAAATTTTAGCGGTACTTGAACCACGTTCAAACACCATGAAAGCCGGCGTGCATAAAGATACCTTAGCCGCTTCGTTAACAGACGCTGATCAAGTGTTTATATTTCAAGGTGAGCAAGTGCAATGGTCAGTTGATAGCCTAACGGCACAATGTCAGCAGCCTTGTATGGTCAGTGATGACATTGATGAATTAGTGGCAACCGTTGCCAAAATTGCAAAGCCAGGCGACCATGTGTTAGTGATGAGTAATGGTGGTTTTGGTGGTTTTCATCAAAAATTATTAACCTTTTTAGCCGGTCAATTTTAATTCATTGTTATTTTAATAACATCAGTAAGTAAGGTAACGCAGTGACAACATTTTCTAAAAAAATTACTCTCGCCATCACGGGGGCTTCAGGCTCGGCCTACGCGTTACGTTTATTGGAATGTTTAGTGGCAGCAAATTACCAAGTGTACTTATTATGCTCAAGTGCTGCTAAAGTGGTATTTGATACTGAAGTGGGTTTAAAAATACCGTCTTCACCTGATGCCGCTAGTCAGTTTTTTATCGAAAAATTTCAGGCTCAACCCGAGCAAATTATTGTTTTTGGTAAAGAACAATGGTTTTCACCGGTCGCCTCGGGTTCTGCGGCTCCCAAACAAATGATTGTTTGCCCGTGTTCAACCGGAACCTTAGCTGCGATAGCACAGGGGATGAGTGATAATTTAATTGAACGGGCTGCTGACGTGGTGATAAAAGAACGTGGACAATTAATTTTGGTGCCTAGAGAAACACCATTTTCAACCATACATTTACAGAATATGCTGAGCCTTTCACAAAACGGTGTCACCATTATGCCGGCTGCACCGGGCTTTTATCATAACCCTGAATCGATTGAAGATTTAATTGATTTTATGGTTGGTAGAATGCTCGATCATTTAGCTATCGAGCAAACCATAATGCCACGCTGGGGCTATCATAAATAGCGCTAAGTGTTTTTATTTACTAATTATGGCGTCTAAACCTTGCATTAATAAGTCTTTTGCTTGTTGACCTTGCTCAGTATCTAAATAGCTTTTAGCTTGTGAAATAAATGCAGTGATCATTTCAGGCTTTAAGCCTAATGCTTCAAATTGTTTTTTTATTTCATTGATGCTTTTTACAGAATCACTGTATTCAGAAGCTTTATCTAATAAACCGCCTAAACCTTCGCTGCTTAAGTTACTAATATCAGGTACTTTACTTAAAATACCATCAACACCAGGTAAGCTTTTTGCTAACTGACTAAAATCACCGCCTGATAAGTTGTTTTTAGCAAAGTTAACTAATGAAGCAACACCACCTTCCGCTTGTGCAGAATTAACATTAAGCGATTCAGATACTTGAGAAATCATACCCATAATATCTGGCGTTTCGGCAGCTTGTTTCGTAGCGGTTGGAGCGGTACTGGTTTGCTCTGTAGTATCACCTAGGCCAACGAGGTTTTTTAAGGAATCTAACCAGCCTTCAGCATTCGCATGGGCTGAAAAGTTTAATGTAACGAGTAATGCTAAAGCAGATTTTTTCATAAAAGTCTTTCCATAGGTAAATAAATTTAGATGGATCATAGCATGTCACTATGAAATAAAAACGAGGAAATGATAATACTTTAAGGAAAGACTAAGATCACTATATCTAATTCATATTAAATTGATTATTTTCATAATATAACATTGAGATTTTTTAAATTATTTTGATGATCCTTGTTACTAAATCGATTTTATCGATAAATAGTAATTGTGATTGAAACCAAGCTAATACCATTTCGTATAATTTCAAGGAATAAAAAATTAGCTAACCCACAAAGGAAAAAATTGAACCTTAAAGCATTTTCTTTATTTGAAAATAAGTTCGCTTCACGATATAACTTTGATACAGAATACTTTTTTAAATTTTAAGATAGGGTGTAGTCGTGATCATTCTTCAAAAGGCTATGGAAAAAAGCCATTTATATACAATTGATGAATTTGGCGTTAAAAATTATCGTTATGCTGCGATAGGGGTTACGTCATTTGTTATCTTTTTTCTATTAAATATTCTTTTAGGTTACATTACTTATTTAGCTGAAATCAATGTTGTTGGTTCGCCAGTAAAAAACTTTAGTGATGCGATGTGGTTAATGATCATGTCTTCTAGCACGATTGGTTTTGGTGATGTTTATCCGATCACCTTACTTGGTCGTAGCATGGTATTTATTATGTTTATTTTAGGGGTTGGTATTTTAGGTGGTGTAGGGGCTATCTTTGCCAATAAAATTTTTGGTTTTGCCGATACGAATGTTAAAAATAGAGAATTAAGAAAGCAAAATAATGATATTTATCAAAAATTACTAGAAATAGAAAAGCGCTTAGAACAGCTTGATAAATAATTTTATTAATGTTGGCATATCAATAATTTAGCATAGCTAAAAATAAAAAAGCCTTAACAATGAAAATTGTTAAGGCTTTTAAAATTAAAAATTAACGTTAATTTAGCGTGTAACTTTAATTTTTTGTGTTACTGAAACATTGGCTTCAATACGGCGGTTTTCTTTATGTGCGGCCGCAGTATTTTCAGGATTAATTAATAATGTTTCACCGTAACCTTTAGCTGTTAAACGAGATTGTTTAATACCAAAGTCGTTTACTAATACCGCCACAACAGCATCAGCACGTTTTTGTGATAACGTTAAGTTGTAAGCTGCACTACCTTGGCTTGATGAATGGCCGGCAATTGTCATGCTAGTGTGTGGGTACTTTTTCAAAAAGTTAGCTATTTTAGTGATTTCATCGTAGTACTCTTTTTTAACAACCGCTTGGTTATTATCAAAATTAATTAATAAACGCTGTGAAAGAGTTTCTTCAGTAAAAATTGTACAGCCTGAAGCATCAACCTTGTCATTCATAGGTGTTGAAGCACATTTATCTTTTGCATCGATTACACCGTCCTTATCGCTATCTTTTGGAGCAGCGGTAACCGGAGCTACTTTAGCTGGAGCGACAGGTGCTGCTTTTTTAGCAGGTTTTGCAGAATCACCAAAAAAGTAAATTAAGCCAAACTGTGCACTTTGGTCGATCCAAGAGTCACCAAAATGAAAATGTGCTTTTGCTTCAGCATACGCAGCTAAACGCTCTGAAAAATAATGGCGGTAACCTAAACCTAAGTTAGCAGTTACTTCAGACTCACCAATATCTAAATTATTTACACCACCTAAAACATACATGTTTTGTTGAGTTGGGAAGTATAAAACGTCAAATGATAATGTATCACCAGTTTTGTCAGCTGCTTGTTCAAACTTAATATCTAAATCAGTAAAAGCTAATCTAAACTCTGTTGATTCGCTGTAACGGTAACCAAATTCTATACCAAGGCCATCACCAAGCTCGAAGTCATCGTTAATACCTTTTAAACGATCTTCATCCGGCTTAATAAGTGAATAATGAGCACCGCCGTAGAATTTACCAACTAAGTCTTGTGCTTGTGGTTGCTCAGCGGCGTTGCCGAATGCTGTAAAAAATAAGGCAGAGGCCAATACCGATAATTTAAAGTTTTTCATGTTGTTTCTTCCTGAATGTTAATTGCGCGCATTTTAATATATATCGCTTGCTAATTCATTAGAAGAATAACGCTAAATTATGAAAGTTATATGATTTTTCGCTTTAATTAAGTAAATTAGCAGGGGAATATTGATCGGTTAATAAACGTGTATTGCCAGGCCAGTCTTTTTCGATAATTAATAGTGGCGCAAGTTTATTGGTATCAACAGCATAAGGAGCTAGTTGCTTGTTTATTTGTTGCGCTTTTGTCTTAATAGTGTCTTGCTCAGGTAAGCCTGATTTTTTTGCTAAAATAACTCGATTACCACCATCATCAAAGCGAACATTAAAAAAGTCGCCAAATACTGCTTGGTATGTGGCCGATTCATATTGATATAATTTACTACCCGAAAAAGTATTGGCAGCCAGAATGCCATCAGGCGTTAAAATATCGCGAATTTCCGTTAAAAATTCTTTAGTCATTAAATGCTCAGGAATATAGTCACCATTAAAAGCATCTAGAATTACCCAGTCATATTGCTGTTTTTTTAATTTGGCACGTTTGACAAAAATACGGCCATCTTTAGTTTCAGCGCTAACTTTGTTGTTTTCAATAAAACCAAAATAATTTCTGGCAACTTTTACAACGGCAGGGTCTATTTCAACATTGGTGATTTTTGCTTGTGGGTACAATTGATGGATACTATTTGACATAGTGCCACCACCTAAACCAATGATGAGGACATGCTCAGGCTTATCCATTACTAGAAAACTTGAAAACAATAGCTTGGTATAATTAAACACTAAGGCTTTTGGGGCCGCTTTATTAATACAACTTTGGCTACTGGTTTTACGTTTGACTGAAAATTTTAAACAACGGATATTGTCGTTATCTTCAATAATAACATTCTTATAAAGTGATCGTTCGCTATGAATAACCTCAGCATTAATGTTTGATGTAAAACACAGCGTAATAAATAAGGTTGAGAGCTTTTTTAAATTAATCATAGTTTACAGCACCTTTGTTTGAAACTACCGCCAGTAAACCCAAAATGAATAATACTGAACATACGGAAATAATGATGGTATTTACTTCAAACCATAACACTAAATAAAAGGACGTAATTAGCGTACCTAAAGCACTACCAAGGGTTGAAACAAAGTATAATTTCCCTGCTACTTGGCCACTATTATTTTTATCAGATACTAATAAACGAACAGAGTAAGGCGAGATCATGCCAAGAATGATTGTTGGAATAAAAAACAAAGCAATAGAAGCTAATAATGAACCGTAACGGGTATCTTCAACTGACATGAAAATAGTTTCCATAATAGGTTCAGCAAATAGCGCAACCGGTAATACGGTAATGCCGGCAATGGCAAAAATATATCCATAGCGTTTTAACGACACTGCCTTTGTTGATAATTTCCCCCCTAATAAATAACCCACCGACAAACTGAGCATAAAAACGGTAATAATACTGCCCCAAATATGCACGGAACTTCCAAAGTATGGCGCCAGTATTCTGCCACCTAGTAGCTCTACGGTCATAATACAAAAGCCACTGGTGAAGGCTAACAAATAAATGAAAGGGTTGTGCCAAAATTGACGGGATGCAGACATAAACTAAAGCTCATTATTATAATAATTAATCGCCTTATCTTATCGGTAAGTGCTTGAGTTTACTAGTTGAAAATTAGAGTAAGCTGAAGAGAAGAAATAACCTTGTACATGTTTGATACCAGCTTAAAAGATTAAATTTATGATTTGTTGTGGTAGCATGTGATTTTATATGGTCTATTTTGACCTTTTAGGTTTTTTGTAACAGCCAAGGTGAGTAAACGTCTATGATTAAAAAAATAAAATATTCTATTATGGCTATGCTGTCAGCTTCAGTTTTATTTTCGTCAGTCAGTGCTGCGATCAGTGAACAGGAGTTTTTTGAAAAAAGAGACGCATTGATCATTAAACATTCACATCAAGATAGCACGTTTGCGGCATTGCAAAATGAAAAAAGCTTTAGTAAAGAATATTGGCGCTGGCGTGTTGATCAGTACTTGTATGGTCAATACACAGAATATCAGCCCATTTATGATGCGTATACTCAAGGCAAATCGTTTCACGAAATATATAACTTACCTACAGAAAACTTAGGTCCTAAATGGCAAAAGCCTAATAACCTTCCTTCAATACCAGAAGGATATTTTACCGATAATCTTCCTGGAAATACTTATACGGGTTGGCATAAATTGGTTGGCAACAAAGTTTACATCACATATCAAGGTCATTTAACCGACCCTTATGTGGCAAGTTATGACTTAACAAGCAATCAATGGAATGGCCCTTATAAAGCGGGTCATAGTACACTTTCAAAAGGCGATCGCAAAATAGATAGCCATGGCCGGCCTATTATCGAAGTGGATAGCCAAGGGTATATTCATATTGTTTTTGGTGGGCACGGTGGTGAACGAGAAGACGGCCTTAACCCTCTTTCTATTGACACGCCACATGCTGGTGGACGTATGAAACATGTGGTTTCCACAAAACCTTATGATCTTAGCCAATTTGTTGAAAAAAATGACATCAGTCCATTTGCTTCTTATACCAGAAGTTACAAAATGGCGAATGGCGATATTTACTTTTTTACCCGTGCAGGTACGCATAAGTCACCTTGGGTTTATTATAAAATGCACAACGGCTCTCAAACCTTTGAGCCACCAGTGGTAGTAACTTGGCCAACACCGGATAAAAATGATCCGATTAAGGTCGACACTCACTATATTACACCACTGAAAGTTTCTGATACTGAGATTGCCATAACCTCGCTATGGCATGCTTGTAACTTTAAAGAAGAACATGATAAAACGCATTACAATCGGCTTAATGCTTATTATATGAAGTTAGATACAACTAATGACACTTTTTATAATATTAAAAATGAGCCATTAACCTTGCCTTTAACGTTGGCGGCAACCAATAAATATACACTGGCATATAACTCTGAAAAAACGAATGAAACAAGTTTTGGTACGAAACCGTTAGTGCTTGAAGATGGTCGTTATGCTGTTGCTTATGAAGCTCGAGGAAAAGATTATCGAGAATGGCGTATGGCTTTATTTGAGGATGGTCAGTGGAGTCATGGTCATCCTATGCCGGGTACGGTGAATAGAACTTTACGTGATATTAATGGTAAAAATATTCAGAAAATTAAAACGTTAGAAGTTTTAAAAGAAAATGATGCTGGCGTAAGCGCTGCGGTTATTTATCAGAACTCAAAGAATGAAACGGTGTTTGCAGTAGCGAAAAAAATCGATAATCTGGATAATAATAAACAAAACTGGCAAGTAGAAAAAACTTACTTTAGCGTTGCTAAAGGGAAATTACAGATGGAGCCAGTTAAAGATGCAGCAGGAGACACTTTAGCGGTAATTGTTAATGTGAAAAAAGGTGATTCTCAGCGACTTTATTTATGGCATGACGGTAAATTTAGAGCAAACCCATAAATTGCATTGTTAATGTGGTTTGATATACACAAACAAAAATAGAGCACAATAAAATAAAAAGCCAAAGCAAATGCTTTGGCTTTTCTTTTCTTATTTATCTTTGCTGAACAGAGCTAAGTTTAAACTAACCCGAACTCGGGATAAATCATCGTTTTTAAAGTAGCTCTTTTAAAAACCTAGCCGTATGTGAGCTTGGGTGTTTAGCTACTTCTTCTGGTGTGCCAGCCACTAAAATTTCACCACCACCTGAGCCACCTTCAGGTCCTAAATCGATGATCCAATCGGCGGTTTTTACCACATCTAAATTATGTTCAATCACCACAATGGTATTGCCATGGTCACGTAAGCGATGGATAACTTCCATCAACTTTTTAATGTCATGAAAATGCAAACCTGTGGTGGGTTCATCAAGAATATAAAGGGTTTGACCAGTATCACGTTTTGATAGCTCTTTTGCGAGTTTAACCCGCTGAGCTTCACCACCAGAAAGCGTGGTTGCTGACTGACCCAGTTTTATATAACTTAAACCAACATCCATTAACGTTTGAATTTTACGTTTTACCGCGGGGATCGGGGCAAAAAATTCCAAGCTTTCTTCAATGGTCATATCCAGTACTTCGTGAATATTTTTCCCTTTGTATTTTACTTCTAAAGTTTCACGGTTATAACGCTTGCTATGACAAACATCACAAGGGACATAAACATCCGGTAAAAAGTGCATTTCTACTTTGATCAGGCCATCACCTTGGCACGCTTCACAACGACCACCTTTAACGTTAAAACTAAAACGGCCTGCTTTATAACCGCGTGACCGAGCCTCTTGGGTTGCGGCAAATATTTCACGGACAGCGGTAAAAATACCAGTATACGTTGCCGGATTTGAACGTGGTGTTCGGCCAATTGGGCTTTGGTCAATATCAATAACTTTATCGAGATGTTCTAAGCCGCTAATGCTCTCATAAGGAGATGGGACATCAACGGTGGCGCCATTAAGTTCAAGGTGCGCTATTTTGTATAAAGTATCATTGATCAGGGTTGATTTACCTGAACCTGAAACGCCAGTAATACAAGTTAATAAACCGTTTGGAATGGTTAAATTAACCGATTTTAAATTATTACCATTGGCGCCTTTTAGTTCGATGACATTGTCTTTATTAAAAGGTGTACGTTTTTCAGGAATTTCGATTGCTTCAACACCTGATAAATATTTACCGGTTAAAGACTCAGGGGTGTTTTTAATATCGTCAACGCTACCCTCAGCAATAATTTCCCCACCATGAACACCAGCGCCAGGGCCAATATCAACTACATAATCGGCAGCGCGAATGGCATCTTCATCATGCTCAACCACAATCACGGTATTGCCTAAATCGCGTAAGTGGATCAGGGTTTTAAGTAAACGTTCGTTGTCGCGCTGATGTAAACCAATGGAAGGTTCATCAAGCACATACATTACACCAACAAGACCAGCACCAATTTGGCTTGCTAAGCGAATACGTTGGGCTTCACCGCCTGATAAGGTGCCAGCTGCACGTGATAAATTCAGGTAATTCAAACCAACATTAACTAAAAAGCCTAAACGCTCATTAATTTCTTTTAAGATTTTTTCGGCAATTTGTTCGCGTTGACCATCAAGCTTTAAGTTTTCGAAAAAATCGAGGGCATCAGAAATGGCTAATTCGGCAATGTGCGGTAAGGTGGTGTCACCAATAAACACATTACGGGCTTCAAGGCGTAAACGGCTACCGCCACATTCGTGACAAGATTGGCTGTTTAAGTATTTTGCTAATTCGTCGCGAACCGCATTTGACTCAGTTTCTTTATAACGACGTTGCATATTATTTAATATGCCTTCAAACGGGTGTTTACGAACCACCAAGTCACCTCGGTCATTCATGTACTTAAATTCAATTTCTTGTTTACCGCTACCATAAAGCACGATTTTTTGAATATCATCAGGCATTTTTTCAAATGGCGTGTCTAATTTAAAATCGTAATGATCAGCTAATGCTTGTAACATTTGAAAATAATAAAAGTTACGTTTATCCCAGCCACGAATAGCACCGCCTGATAAACTCAATTCTGGATTGCTGATCACGCGAGTAGGGTCAAAAAATTGCTCATTGCCTAAACCATCACAGGTTTGACAGGCACCCGCCGGATTATTGAATGAGAATAAGCGCGGCTCTAATTCCTGCATGCTATAACCACATTGGGTACAAGCAAAGTTAGCCGAAAATAATAACTCATCGCGATTCGGCTCATCCATAAAAGCTACTTTGGCGGTGCCAGCGGTAAGCTCTAAGGCAGTTTCAAAAGATTCAGACAAACGTAATTGAATATCGTCACGTACTTTTAAACGGTCAACGACTACTTCAATGGTATGTTTTTTATGTAAATCTAAGGTGGGTGGATCCGATAAATCACACACTTCACCGTCAATTCTGGCACGAATAAAACCTTGCGCCGCTAAGTTATCTAATAACTTTAAATGCTCGCCTTTACGGTTTTGTAGTACTGGCGCCAATACCATGATTTTGGTGCCTTCTTCTAGCGTAAGTACTTTATCCACCATTTGAGAAATGGTTTGTGCCGCAAGTGGTTGATGATGAGTAGGACAACGTGGCTCACCAACACGGGCATATAATAAACGCAAGTAGTCATAAATTTCGGTAATAGTGCCAACAGTTGAGCGAGGATTATGTGAGGTTGACTTTTGCTCAATTGAAATAGCTGGCGACAAACCTTCAATGTGATCAACATCGGGTTTTTCCATTAGCGACAAGAATTGACGGGCATAAGCAGAAAGTGATTCAACGTAACGACGTTGGCCTTCAGCATATAAGGTATCAAAGGCTAACGATGATTTACCTGAACCAGAAAGCCCCGTGATAACAATTAATTTTTCGCGCGGGAGATCTAAATTAATATTTTTTAAATTGTGGGTACGAGCACCCCTGACTGATATTGTATCCATGATATTTCCACTGCCAATTCGAACCCAGCATTATGGCATATAATTGCATGAATTATCACCATCAAAATCATCTGTTTATACGGTTAATTTGGTTATTTTTTCTTTGATGAATAATTCATGAAAATAGTGTTAAAATAGCGCGTTTTTTATCATTCACCTTTAAAATAATAATGCTATGTCTATTTCTGGTTTAAACCGTATCGAGAAAAAAGCTGCTTTTTCATTAGCCACCGTTTTTGGTTTGCGCATGTTGGGTCTGTTTATGATCTTACCTGTATTTGCTATCTACGGTACGCAGTTAGAAGGTTATACGCCGCTGTGGTTAGGTTTAGCAATAGGTGCTTATGGTTTAACCCAAGCCTTATTACAAATTCCTATGGGGATTTTATCCGACAAATTTGGTCGTAAACCGATTATTTTATTTGGCTTATTGGTATTTTTAGCCGGTAGTATTGTCGCTGCTACATCAACAACAATATATGGCGTAGTGTTTGGCCGAGCGCTACAAGGCATGGGCGCTATTGCCAGTGCTGTTTTGGCGTTAGCGGCGGATTTATCGCGAGAAGATCAACGCCCGAAAGTAATGGCAACCATAGGTATGTTTATTGGTTTGTCGTTTACTGTATCTATGGTGATAGGCCCAGTGGTTGCTGAGTCGTATGGTTTAGCGGGGTTATTTTGGCTAACTGGGTTTTTAACCATTTTAGCTATGTTTATGGTGCAGTTTGTTGTGCCTAGCTCTGTTAGTAAAGCACCTAAAGGTGACCATCTTGCCATACCCGCACAAGTAAAAAAACTTATTACCCAAAGCCAATTATGGCGTTTAAATGTTGGGGTTTTTGTTTTACATATGGTGTTAACAGCCAGCTTTGTTACCTTACCTAAATTATTTGTTAATGCCGGTTTATCGTTAGATCACCATTGGATGATGTATTTACCCACCTTGTTTGGTTCGTTCTTTTTAATGGTGCCTTTTATGATTTGGGCGCTAAAAAAACAAAAAGAAAAACAAATGTTTGTTGCCGCTGTTGGTTTGTTTTTATTAACTATGTTGCTGTTGGCCTTTTTACCCAATACCTTAACTTTATTGATTGTTGCTATGGTGATGTTTTTCACTGCATTTAATTATTTAGAAGCCACTATGCCGTCAATGTTATCTCGCCTTGCTCCAGCAGGTGTTAAAGGTAGTGCAATGGGCGTGTTTACAAGTAGCCAGTTTTTTGGTGCCTTTTGTGGTGGTTTGATTGGCGGCTTGGTTGCAGAGCAATGGAGTGAACACGCTATTTTTTATGTCATGTCTGGCTTTGCCTGTTTTTGGCTTTATGCAGCTATGGGCATGAAGGCGATGAAAAAATCGAAAAGTTATAGTTTTTCAATTCAAAGTGATAGCGAAGAAAATACCGAGTTATTAGCAGACAAGATTGTGGCTATGCCGGGTGTTGTTGAAGCAACCTTAGTGCATTCTGAAGCGGTTGCTTATTTAAAACTTGACGATAAAGTGGCTGATATTGTCGCGATTAAAGCGTTATTGAAAGGTTAACGTTGTTTAAGCGGAAAATATTTCGTTTAAATAAGTGTAATAATAGTATGGCAGATCATTTTATTACCAACATGATAGCTAATATCATCATCTAAATATTTATTTAATATGGCTTTACCTAAAGGGGATTGAGGCGTTACTAAAGTGACTAAGTTATCGCCAATCATAACTTTGTAACCACCCGCGGTTGGGCTCATTAATAACCACTTATTTTGTGGTGAATCTTCAAATTGAATTAATCCACCAAGTTTTATCGGCTGTTCAATATCTACAGGCTGAAATGTAAAGCTTTTCAGTTGTCCGATGGTTTTTTTTAACTCAACTAAACGGCGGCTTTGTCCTTCAGCTAAATAAGCCGACTCTATTGCTAAAGTATCATATTGTGTTTCTGCAACAGATTGCTCGTCAACTGCGGCTAAATGTGCATTGTTAGCCGCTTCAATACAATTATTAAGCTCATGTGTTAATTGCTGCAATACTAACGTAAGTATTTGAGGTTTATCGGTAGCTAATAGTTTCATCGCGACAGCTTAAAAGAAAACGCTAATAAACGAAACTAAATTTGACTAACGCTCACAATAAAGCACTTGCCAACTATACTTGATTTAAGTTAACGTTAATTAACTGGTACGACCATTGTGTGAGAGATGATATTTAAAACTATTGTCTTTTCATCATTCATATTTTCAGTTTGAGTAGCCTTATGACCACAATTACGCCTTCAATCAATGAATCAAACCGACCATCGGTTTATCCTCATTTATTAGCACCGCTTGATCTCGGTTTTACTCAACTGGCCAACCGTGTATTAATGGGGTCAATGCATACCGGTTTAGAGGAAGAAAAGGGGGGCTTTGAAAAGCTGGCAGCTTATTATCAAGCGCGAGCAAAAGGTGGTGTGGGTTTAATAGTAACGGGGGGGATCAGTCCAAATTTTCGCGGTAGAATTGCGCCCTTTGGCAGTGAAATGAGTAAATGCTGGCATGTTAAAAAGCATCAAAAAATTACCCAAGCTGTTCATCAATACAACACTAAAATATGTATGCAGTTATTACATGCAGGGCGATATGCTTATCACCCGTTAAGTGTTGCTCCCAGTAAAATTAAAGCGCCGATTAATAAATTTACCCCGAGTGCCATGTCGGTAAAACAAATTAAAAGTACCATAAATGATTATGCTAAATCGGCAAAATTAGCTGCAAAAGCCGGTTACGATGGCGTGGAAATTATGGGCTCTGAAGGTTATTTAATTAATCAATTTAGCTGTATTCGTACCAATCATCGCGATGATGAATGGGGAGGTTGTATTGAAAATAGAATGCGGCTTGCCACTGACATTGTGACAGCGATCCGTGAAAAAGTAGGTGCAGAGTTTATCATTATCTTCCGCTTGTCGATGTTAGATCTGGTTGAAGGAGGTAACAGTTGGCAAGATGTGGTTACTATGGGGAAAGCCTTAGAAAACGCCGGGGTAACTTTAATTAACACGGGTATTGGTTGGCATGAAGCACGCATTCCAACCATTTCAACGTCAGTGCCTAGAGCGGCATTTACTTGGATCACCGCACGCATGAAAGCCGAGTTAACGGTTCCTTTGATCACCACTAATCGCATTAACACTCCAGATGTGGCTGAAGCTATTTTAGCGCGTGGTGATGCCGATATGGTGTCGATGGCGCGGCCTTTTTTGGCTGATCCAGATTTTGTCAATAAAGCGGCAAATAACAAGAGTGATGAAATAAATACTTGTATAGGCTGTAATCAAGCCTGTTTAGATCATGTTTTTGCCCAAAAACGTGCTTCGTGTTTGGTAAACCCACAAGCCTGTTATGAAACTGAATTAGTCTTTCAACCAACTAACAAGCCCAAACGTATTGCCGTAGTTGGTGCAGGCCCCGCTGGTTTAGCCTTTAGTGTTTATGCGGATCGCTGTGGCCATCAAGTAACTTTATTTGATAAAGCGGCAGAAATAGGCGGTCAATTTAACTACGCGAAACAAGTACCTGGCAAAGAAGAGTTTTATGAAACCTTACGTTACTTTAATACTCAACTTGCTAAATCTAAGATCCAAGTGCAGCTAAATAGTGAGCAAACCGTTGAGCAATTAATTCATCAAGGTTTTGACGATATCGTATTAGCGACGGGGATCGTGCCAAGGGAATTAAATATTGAGGGGATCAATCATCCAAAAGTAAAAAGCTATTTACAAGTATTACGGGATAAAGAACCGGTCGGCAATAAAGTTGCTATTGTTGGGGCCGGTGGTATTGGCTTTGATGTTGCGAGCTTTTTAGCAGAAGAACATTCGCTTACTTTAGATAGTGAGGCTTGGTTAACAGAATGGGGGGTTGATAAAAATTACCAACAAGGAGGCGCAATTATTCCGTTACCAAGTCATAAAAGAGCACATCGGGAAATTTACCTTTTACAGCGAAAAAGTACAAAAGTTGGCGCTGGTTTAGGTAAAACAACAGGCTGGATCCATCGTAATTCGTTAAAAAATAAAGGCGTTAACATGCTCAATAATGTTAGCTATCAGCGAATTTCGGAGCAAGGTTTTGAAATAGAAGTTGATGGTAAAACGCAATTGTTAGAGGTTGATCATGTCATTATTTGTGCCGGCCAAGAGCCTGAGCGGAGTTTATATCAGGGGTTACTTGATGCTGAGCAACGAGTACATTTAATTGGCGGGGCTCATGTAGCGAGCGAACTTGATGCCAAGCGTGCGATCAGAGAAGCAGCTGATTTAGCGATGAAAATTTAATAAGTTACCTAAGTTTGTTTAATGAGCTGTGTCGTTGATTAGAGCATACTGATCTTTGTTGTATGTTTTTAGTGAAATAAAACGATAGCAAGTCGCCCCTTTGGATTTATACGCAATGGTATTAAACAGAAGTGATAGTAAAAATAAGCAGGCTTTAGTTTTATATTTGTTGAAATTTATTGTTATTGATTAAGGTCAACTGTTAATCACACTGCCTTAATAATTCATGACATTGACAACCCGAACTATCAAGCCGTTAATGTTAAACTACCGTTAAAGAGCCCAATATGAACTATTTCTTAGCTCCGTTTGTTTCATTGTTTAATCAAGTTGGTTTTAAACTTAAGTTTTCTATTTTATCTCTCTTGTTTTTTATTCCTTTGCTGACCACAACATGGTGGGTTGTTAATCAACAAATAAGTAAAATTCGCCTGTCAGAGCAAGAAATACAAGGCTATGAAGCTGTTGTATTACTCACTAACATTGAGCGTTCAGCTCGTTTAAACCAAGACGTTGACGCTACGCTAATGCAATTGAATCATAAAATAGAGGCAACAAGCTGGTTAACGGAGTTAATCTCGCCATTAGAGCACTACCAGGTATTACTAAAAAATGGTGATAATTCGTTATTAGAGGCGTATGAGCTGTCTTTATCACTTAGGGAGAATATTGCTGCAATCAGCGGGTTATCGCGAGCAACAGAACCAAGTATATTTTATTTGGCCGATTTATCTGTTAATCGGTTGCCAGCTTTGGTTGAGTTTTTAGGAAGAACAAGAGATCTAACTAACAAAATTATCGCAAATGGTGGTTTTAATGCGCAGTCGTATACCTTGTTAGTTGCGTTAGATAAAAGGTTAGATGAATTAAAAATACAAGTTAGCAAAAGTACAGAACAGCTTTTTAAGGTAAACAAAACATTAGCTGAACAATTAACACCAGAGGTTGAGGCATTCTTTTCTTCACTGACCACATATCAACAAAATCTAAGAAATCAGGTGATCGAGCCAGATGATATTTTATGGCATCAAACTCAAGCGATTCAGCAGGTAAGTCAACCAATTGATTTATTAGAGCAATTAACTAATAACATTGGGAAAAATCTAAGCGAACAATTACTGTTATCAAAGCAAGCTAGCCAGCAGAGTTTGTGGCTATTAGGAACGATTGTTGCTTTTGCATTAGTGCTAATATCGCTTTGTCTTATCGCTATTTATCGTTCGATTAAAATAAATGTTGAAACCATTAAGGGGGCTGCAACGCGTTTAGGTAATGGTGATTTCAGCCAAGCTTTGTTAATAAATACAAAAGACGAATTAGGCGATATTGCATTAAGCTTTAGTCAAATGCAGACTAAAATTGATCAATTATTACAAGCGTTAACCGGCGACGTTATTAAGTTGAGAGAAGACACTTGGCATATTCAGCGGTTAACCGAAGATATGGCAAATAATGCCACGACACAGCAACAAAATACTCATAGTGCAGCGCAAGCGATAGGTGAAATTTCACAATTTGTTGATGTTATTAACAACAACACAGAAAATGCGAGAAAAGTAACTGCGCAAGCAAGCGAACATGTAACTCAAGGTCAAGGTATTATTGCAGACACATCACAAGTGATTGAGAATATTTCGAAAGAAGTTAATGACGCGGCTGATGTTATTAATTTGTTAGCTAAAGACAGCAATGATATAGCTCAATTTGTCAATGTGATCCGCGAAATTGCTGATCAAACTAACCTGTTAGCATTAAATGCCGCTATTGAAGCCGCTAGAGCGGGGGAGCAAGGCCGTGGCTTTGCTGTTGTTGCTGATGAAGTTAGAACCTTGGCTGCAAGAACACAAGATGCCACAGGAGAAATACAACGAATTATTGAAAAGCTTCAACAAGGCGCTAATAAATCGGTGATAGCAATGAATCATGGTGTCGAAAAAGCTCAGCATGGGGTGATACAAGCGGGAATGGTGGCGGCGGCTTTTACCGAGGTGACCGAGGATGTTAGTCAAGTTGTTGAGGGGACTAATCAAATATTTAATGCGGTCGAGCAACAACATACGTTAGTTCATGATATTAATCGCAATACACAAAATATTTCTGGTGGTGCTGATGCAATCATGCAAGCTTCAAAAAATACTGCCCAAGCAACTGAAAATTTATCGGCGTTAGCTGATCATCTATCTGACCAATTAAGTCAATTTAGGTTTAACCGTTAAGCTATTGGCCAATAAAAATTACGTCGATTAACATTTTGAAGTATTGAAGCCCTACTATGAGCGACTATCTCTTTGAAATTAAGGTGAGCTTTTCTTGTGAAAATCTGCGCTCACCGTTGCTTTTAATTAAAAGTTAGTAAATTTGTTATACCAATAAATATCGCACTTCAAAATAAAATGAATAACCTTAGTTTAGATGAATGCGCCATTTTCTTCGTCAGTTAGCCAAGCATTTCAGCTCTCAATGTATTTATATTAATGAAAATAAAGCACTTTACTATCCAATTTGGAGTTGTGGTTAACTTTCTTTTATTAGTGATAAAATTAAAAAACGATTAAATTGTTACCAATGTATTTATGTATTATTACCAATAGTTACAAAATGGTTGACACTTGGTGTTTGTGTGGCTACTATTACCATGTTCCTGAATAATATTTTTTGTGTATAAATAATTATCATAAAACTGTCTTCGCTACTCAAAATAGAAATAGTTTTTCATATGGTAATTCAGGTTCAAACTTTTAGTGCAGCTGTTTGCATATATCACAGACTAATATGAGAGCTAAGAGAGTTTTCTATTTTATATAAAAATAGTACGCCCACCTTTACAGTGAGCAACCCTCCTACTCGATAAGCATAAAACAATATTTTTAGGAGTTAGAAATGACTAAACCAGTAATCGGTTTCATCGGTCTTGGCCTTATGGGCGGCAACATGGTAGAAAACTTACAAAAACGAGGTTTTCAAGTAAATGTAATGGATCTTAATAAAGATGCTGTTGCTAAAGTTCTGGCTCGTGGTAATGCGACAGAAGTAAGCTCGGGTAAAGAATTAGCTGAGAAAAGTGACATCGTAATGTTAGCACTTACTACATCAAATGTTGTTGAATCAGTAGTATATGCTGAAGACGGTATCTTAGCAGGTATGAGTGAAGGCAAAACATTAATTGATTTTGGTACTTCTATTCCTGATTCAACACGTAAAATTGGTGCTGCTCTTGCTGAAAAAGGCTGTGGCATGATCGATGCTCCTTTAGGTCGTACACCGGCACATGCTAAAGACGGTTTATTAAACATCATGGCTGCTGGTGATATTGAAACTTTCAATAAAGTTAAGCCAGTATTAGACGAGCAAGGCGAAAATGTTTTCCATTTAGGTGCTTTAGGTGCAGGTCACACAACTAAGTTAATCAATAACTTCATTGGTATGACAACTGTTACCGCTATGTCACAAGCATTTGCTGTTGCAAAAGCTGCCGGTGTTGATGGCCAACAATTATTCGACATTATGTCTGCGGGTCCATCTAACTCACCATTCATGCAGTTCACTAAGTTTTATGCTGTAGATGGCGAAGAAAAATTAGGTTTTTCTGTCGCTAACGCTAACAAAGATTTAGGTTACTTCAACCAAATGGTTGCCGACTTAGGTGGCGAATCTTTGATTGCTCAAGGTACATCAGCTAACTTACAAGCTGCTGTTGATGCTGGCTTAGGTCAAAATGACGTGCCAGTAATTTTTGATTACTTTAACACTAAATTCGCGAAGTAATTAAAAAATAGCCTAACTAGAGTGTTATTGGCCTTTTTAGCTACGACACTTTAGTTAGGAATATTTAAGTATATGGATTATTGCGATTAAGGTACTTGTAAGCGAGTACTTGATAGCACCGAAGATGATCGGCAATCTAGTTGATTTATTCATATAATCGATGCGTTATGCACTAGATAGCTCCTGAATATATACCGGAATCAATTTAAGCTTCCGTATTTCAACAGCCTGCCAAAAATCTTCAAAAGTAAATAACGATACTTAAATGCTATAACCAATTTTCCTTGGTGATGTCAGTGAGTATTAAAGCTACCATTGATAAAATGTGCTAAATAAAGCTGATAAGGGAAATAAGGCAAAGGTTAATCCTGACAAGTTAATAAGAAAATAATTTGTTGGTAAACTATATTGGTTGACATTGTTCGGTTGTTGGTTAGCCTTATATTAAAGGTATATAGTAAATCGAACAAAAGACAATTTTATACAATGGCTCAAAATCAGAAGTTTAATTTGATGGCCGTTGACCATTTTTCGAAATTAAAGAGTAGAGGTAAACATGAGTCAAAGTGAAAATTTTTTATCTGGCAGTGAAACTGAAATTGAAGATATTGGCGGCGGTTTAAAGCGTCAAATGTTAGGTTATAACGATGAGCTAATGGCCGTTAAAATTTGGTTCGACAAAGGCGCTATTGGTTATAACCATGCTCATAGACACTCTCAAGTAACTTATGTTGTTGAAGGTGAATTTCATTTTAATATTGACGGTGTTACTAAAATAATGAAAGCAGGTGATAGCTGCTTAATACCACCATTTGCAGATCATGGCGCAACTTGCCCAACTGGGGGGATCTTGATTGATACTTTTAGCCCTCCACGTGAAGACTTCTTAGAGGGTAAATAGCCTTAATACTTGCGATTTTACTTTGACGGGTTTTATCTTAATCGCTTAGGCTACAGGCTTATCTTAATAAAAATCGGCTCTTGTAGCCGATTTTTTTATTGGCAGCAGGTAAATGAACCCGAGTTCAGGTTATCGACTATGTTTCTCTCGCGACTATCTAAAAACTTCAAGCCAGTTTAATTAATAAACGAGTAGGCCGTTTGCTCAAAAATAGGCATTAAAAAGTGTCTGGTAAAACCTAATTCAACGTGCAAAATGACAAATAAGCGAGTATATTAGCGACATTCAATTTTTACTATTACTACGTAAGTTTTGGCGTTTTTGCAACGCATTAAATAGCGTGTTTAAGTAGAGTTCATTCGGTCAAAGTCGTTAACCCCTTGTATACTAAGGGAAGGAGAGAGAGTATGGCATCTAGGGGTATTAATAAAGTAATCATCGTAGGTAACTTAGGGCAAGATCCTGAAGTACGTTTTATGCCAAATGGTGGCGCAGTAGCAAACTTTACTGTGGCAACATCAGAAACTTGGAAAGACAAGCAAACTGGTGAGCAAAAAGAAAAAACAGAATGGCATCGCATTGTTATTTATCAACGTTTAGCTGAAATTGCGGGTGAATACCTGAAAAAAGGTTCTAAAGTTTATTTAGAAGGTCGTTTACAAACGCGTAAATGGCAGAATCAACAAGGTGCTGATCAGTACACCACTGAAATTATCGTTAATGATATGCAAATGCTTGATTCTCGTGGTCAAGGTGGCGCTCAAGCGGGTGGTTTCCAACAATCACAATCAGGCGGTTATCAGCAATCTGCTCCAGCTCAGCAAGGTGGTTTTAATCAAGCACCAGCTCAACAGCCCGCACAACAACCACAATATCAATCACCTGTTCAGCAGCCTCAACCGGCTTACCAAGCACCTGCTTCACAGCAGTCAGGTTATCAAAAACCAGCTCAACAAGGTGGTTATCAGCAATCTGCTCCAGCTCAGCAGGGTGGTTATCAACAACCAGCGGCAGCACCTAAGGTAAATCCGCAAGAGCCAACAATTGATTTTGATGATGATATACCGTTCTAGATCAAATATTTAAGTCTCTGTACTCAATATTTCAAAAAGCCCTGTTTTCTTGCAGGGCTTTTTACTTTTATTTAAATGATGAAAGCTCAAAAGCGAAACCATAGCTGGTATTCTTTTTAAAATATTGGGCAAAATCTGCGGCATAGCCGTGTCTTATCCAAATCATGGCGGGCATATCAAAAAAGTAGGTGGCTGCTTCAAATTTATAGGTGTTGTATTTAAAACTATTGTTAATACCCGTTTCGTAAATTAAGGCAAATTTGTTTTTATTCGTATTTTGATACCGCAATAAAACTTTTAAGCCATTAATTTGTTTACGGCTTGTTATACTGCGTTGCTCTTCCCAAGGGTAAAGTTCTTCAATATCACCTTGCAATAAACCACCGATAAAATTCTGATAATGTAGGTAGGCGTTAATTCGTTTATCAATGATAGATGTTTTGTAAGTAATTCCCCAATAGTCCCAGCCTCGGCTTATATAGTCATTGGCGAATGTAGCTTTTTCACCACTTAATTCAAAATCGTCAGCCATTGCTTGCCAGCTAGCCAGTGAGGTAACACGTTGACCATTTGATTCGTGGCCATATTCAAGGGTTATGTATTGTTTTTTGGTTAAATAAGCCAGAGTGTTATCGACATAGCCGTCTTGAAAATTAAACTTGAACATGAGTGATGGGTTAAAGCGTTTACCGATCACGGGAGATGATTCTCTTGTTTCTATGTATTGGCCAAATCGGCCAGTAAAGGTGAAATAGGGTATACAACTGGAAAAGAGACTGTTATTACACCAATCTTTTGAATACTCATGAGCAATAGGGTATTTGAGCGAAACCTTAAAATCTAAAAATGGGGTTTTATCATCGTTGTCATAAGTTAGTCCGATAAGATTTGGTTCGTAGCTCGTTAAATAGGCTATTTTTTCTTCATTTCTAATTGGTTTACTATGTGTTGAGTTATCAACTTCGCCACGGTTATTGCCAAGTATTTGGCTATGGCTGAGAAATGATGCCAAAAAAAGCAGGCTAATAATAAAAAGTTTCATGAAGTTCCTTAAGCTTACGATATTATTTTTTAGTAAATGAACTTGGCATAATTTCAACTCCTACCATTCGGGCAAGCTTCACAATCAATGGAATAGTAATAGGCGCAAACGGTAAAATAGCAAAAATGCCTAAACCAATACCTTTTAATACATCAACAAATTGTTCGTTAGCAATACTTAGCTCTTCTTTACTGGCTTCCCCTTTGGTGTATTTTCGATAGATGCTTAACATTTCTTTTGTTTCTTGTTTTTCTTGTGCTAAAGCTGCTTTGAGCTTGAGCATCGCCCGCCTAATTTTTAATTTGTTGGATAGACGATTTATTCGTATAACACGAATTGGGGCTTTATGAAAATGACGAAAGGCTTTCATGAGGTTTAATTTATAGCACAAGTTAACCAAATAATAACACTAAAAATAATGATTAGATCAGCGTTATTATTGGTTCTGGTCATTTATTCGCAGTTTAAGCTTTAGGCGCTGGTGTGAAGAGGCTAACTAACTTAACCATGATTAATGTTAAACCACCGGCAATAATACCAACCACAGCGGTTAATAAGGTTGGTGCTAGGTAAGCTAACGTTGCGCCAATAGTTGGGAGCGAAGCTAAAAAATGTTCAATTTGATGAATAAATTCAGCTAATGGCGATATGCCATGAATAAGTATACCGCCCCCGACAAGAAACATAGCAGCAGTACCAACAATAACTAAACCACGCATTAATTGTGGGGCAAAAGCCAGTAGGCCGCGCCCTAAAAACTGGCTACATAATTGGTTAAATTTACCGCTTGTAGTTTGACTAACCTTTAGTAAGTACAAACCTAAGTCATCTAGTTTTACAATTGCGGCAACTAAGCCATAAACACCTATGGTTAACGCAATGGCTAAACTGACGACCACTAACACTTGCGTTAAAAAGTCGGCGTCGCTAACAGTACCTAAGGCAATTACAATGATTTCAGCCGAAAGAATAAAGTCGGTGCGGATTGCTCCTTTGATTTTTTCTTTTTCAAAGCTTGTGATTTCGTCTGGAGTTTGTGCTGATAACCGCGCTTGGTTTGTTTCAGTTGGTGCTGATTTTTTATGAAATAATGAATGAAAGACTTTTTCAAATCCTTCAAAACATAAATACAAACCACCTAGCATTAATAACACTAAAATGGCGGTAGGCAACAAAGCACTGAGTATCAAGGCGATAGGAACAATTATCGCCTTATTAATAAATGAGCCCTTGGCAACAGCCCAAACGACAGGTAGTTCACGATCCGCATTTACGCCTGCTACTTGCTGGGCGTTTAGTGCTATGTCGTCACCTAATACGCCGGCTGTTTTTTTTACCGCGACCTTACTCATTAAAGCAACATCGTCTAATACGGCAACAATGTCGTCTAATAAGGTTAATAAACTTAAGCCAGCCATACTGTATTCCTATTATTGTTTTTGATGATTAATTTTTTGCCATTGACCATTTTCATAACGGACCTCATAAAAAGGCCAATAATGGTTGTCTAATTTTAAGCTGGTAACATTAAGGTTGTTGTTAAAATCTAAGGTTTTGATGACAACAGATTCTTGATGTTTTTTGTTTTTAACCGCATTGATGAAATCATCTGTGGTCGTAATTTTTTGGCCGTTAATTTCGACAATTTTACTCATAGCATAAACTTTATAGCGCGATGCTGGTGAACCATATTTGTAACTGGCAATGTACACGCCATCGTCACTGATACCGCGTTGTAAAATAGCTGGGCGGTGCAGGGCATGAATATAAATACCTGACCAGAAAAATACTTGTTTAATATCTTGCCCAGTTACTGGCACTGTTTTAACTTGCGCGTGCAGAATTTTTCCCTCACGGAATAAGGTCACTTTAATTTCTGGTTGCTGACTTAATAATTCTACTTGTCTAAACGAAGATACCGGTTGATCATTAATGGCAAGTAATAAATCACCTTGCGCGAAAACATCTGAGCTAGGAGCGGCTTTAGAAAAATAGCTGATCGCTAATAATTTTTTCTTATCTGGTGTTGTGGCTAACACCTTATTAAGCCAAGCTTGTGGTAGCCCTCGCTGTAAAGCATAAACCGGTGAGATATAGGTAAAGCTAATATCGAGTGAAAATAGCGACTTTTCACTGGTGGCTAAGGTGATCAGTTCATCAATATATTCAGCTTGAATACCGGCTGAAAACGTTTCTTTGTTATTGTAAGCTTCATTACTATGTTCAATGGTTGACCACATTGCAGCCACTTCATTTTTTTCATTTAATAAGACGCCATCAATACTATTGCTTGGGTTTAATAAATAAGCTACCTCAATATTATTTTCAACCGCTTGGGGCACTGAAAATGCTCGTAACCAGAGCTCTTGAATGACATCTACTTGGGTCTGTCTATATTCAACAACGCCTTCATGATTAAGACCCGCTTGTAAAATATGATCATTAATTTTTAACGGTGTTTTACTAATTTTCGCGCTAGCTACTTTTAAGTTACCTAATTGACTTGGGTCGTAAGAAATTAATGATAAATTGTGTAAAGGATGAATATATTCAATTTTTCCGGTCACTTCTAAGGTATTAGCAAAGGTGAGTTTGACATCACCAAGAATGGAAAAAACGACACTGCGATCAACCACCACTAAGCCTTTTTGGGCGTCAACAATTAACCCCGTGCCGTAGCGTTCATTATCATCTCCGCGGCCTAATATAGAATAAGGTGCGGTAAAATGAATATTGACTAACGATTGTTCAATAGGGTGATTACTGGTGGTTGAGTTAATGAAATCAGTATTTATAGGATTAATTTCATGGCTAAGCTCTGTTGTTGGCGGAGCGATATTTTGGCAAGGCCAAAAACCTTGTCTTTGATCTAATTGACAATAACTGTGTTCGAACCATTTCCGGTTAATTTCCACTAAAGCATAATTTGAGGTGTTAGGGTTATAAAAATTAAAGTAGCGAGTATGTACTTTTTTACCTTGTGGTAATTGGCTGAGCTGGTTATTTAAGGTTTCAATATTATCAATAACTACGCCGTTAAATTCAGTAATAACACTATAATTTTGAATACCTGCACGTTTAAATGAGGCACCGGCATAAGCAACAAAAACGCCATTCACTGGCTTATTATAATGTCGAGCTTGTTGATACGATAAATTGTGAAAGACACTATTATCAAATTTTACATAGGCTGTTGGTGTTATGGCATTAAGGTCGTCAACAGTAATAGTTACGGTTATTGGCTTTGCAGCTCTTAATACTTCTAGTTCAATTGTTTGTTGTACATGTTGATTAAGTTGCTTTTCTAAAGCAATAAAGTCTGTGATCGTTTGTTGGTTGATTGATAATAATATATCGCCAACCGCAAGTTTGGTGGCGGCATCACTGTCAGGAATCATTTGATCAACCACTAATAACCCTTTTATGTCGGGTGCTAAGGTTCTAAATTGGCTTTCTATTTCATCGGTTAAACCTAAACGAGTTAATTCCGCATAGGGTTTTGCAATAAACGTGGTTTGTAAACTACCTCGAGCAATAGGTTGTGCTTGTTGAATTGCTTTTAAGGCAGCATCAACCATAGTTAAAGGGAAATAAAAGGCATTTGCTGAGCGTTTTTGGCTACCAGCGTTTAACGCGACAACTTCACCATTAATATTAATAACCGGAGAGCCAGATGAACCACCGGTTGAAGCGGTAGCGGCTTGAATATAATAAGTATTAAAGTCGTTATATTTACCTTTACCATAGTTAGGCGCATCTCGGTCTAAACGGGAAATAGTACCATCTAAAATTGATATTTTTTGACCGGCATCATTGCCAATAATTCGAATGTCTTGGCCAACATGAGCATCTTGGGGGTTAAGTTTAAACTCATGCGGTTGAATGTGTTTAATGTCTTTAGGTTGATAGCGGTAAAAACCAAAGTCATGCACAGGATCAATATAAAGTGGTGTTAATTCAATTTCTTCATTATTAATTAATATCGCTTTTGCTGTTACTGGCCCTGGCGTAACGACATGACGGTTAGTTAGAATAATGCCTTGTTTGGCATCAACAATAAAACCGGTTGCATGGCCACTACTGTTCCACTTGCCATCAAAACTTACCGGCACATCGGTATAAATACTGACTACGCCACTACTTACTTGCTTGACGGTGGCATTCCAATCTAAGCTTTTTTTTGTGCTTGCACAGCCCGATAACATTAAAGTGACAAGGCTGAATAAAAATAGGGATAAATGAACACGGTAAAGGGAAGTGTGCTTGGTCATAAAAGTCCTTTTATTATTGTTTGATAATATAGAGTAAAACTAAGTGATGTTTTAAGCAATTAGCATTTTTTAGCGAGATGAAAAAAGCCCTGAATTTCAGGGCTTTTATTTATTTTGGGCAATTTTTCAGTATATAAGTAGGAAATTAATAATAGGTGTCAGCTTTATTATGGGCTTGTGGATCTTCAATGATATCGTCGAATAATACTTCAAAGCTGTTGTTATTTTTGGTGTCAGATAAATAAACGGTTTTAGTTGCGCCGTCTATCCATGTGACAGTGCCGCTGCCTTTTTTACTACCACACTTCATACCGATATGTATTTCTTTAAATTCCATTGCTGTTCCTTATTAAAATGACAAGGTGCGTATACTTAGATTATCACAAGGCTAATTAGTTCAATAATTAGCCTTGTGAATGTTTTTACACAAGACTAAATCAGTATAGGAAAGTATTCTGACAATGCCAGAAAATTAAGGCCAGAAAATTAAGGGGAAAATTGAACACCCAAAACTAAGCCTTTGCTAGCGCCTGTGGCACTTGGGATATTGCCAATTATATTGTTATCAAAGGCATAAGCAAACCAAGCAAAAGCCATTGCTTCTAAGGCATCACCATTAATATTTAGGCCTTCGGTTTTTTCAACATTAAAAGCAGGTAATAAAGTGGTTATTGCGTTAACTAGTGTGTTATTAAGTGCGCCACCACCACAAAGATAGACATTACCACCACTGGTTAATTGTTGGATATTGTCAGTAATGGTTTGTGCCGTTAGTTGTAATAAGGTTGCTTGTACATCAATAGGGGACATATTTGCTGTGAGGTATTTTTGTAGCCAAGCTAAATGGAAATATTCACGGCCTGTACTTTTTGGGGGGGCTAGTTGGAAATAAGGATCAGTTAGTAAACTCGTTAATAAAGTTTGCTGACATTTACCTTGGGCTGCCCAATGGCCATTGTCATCATAATGACCAGTGTTATCTTGTTGATACCAAGCATCCATTAATGCATTGCCTGGGCCCGTGTCAAAACCGAGTATATTTTTTTGGTTGCTGCCCGGTAAAAAACTGATATTCGCTATACCACCAATATTAACAATGCAAACATCGTCTTGCTGTACTGGGAATAACGCTTGATGAAAGGCCGGCACTAACGGAGCACCTTGGCCGCCGTAGACCATATCTTTTTTTCTAAAGTCACCAATAACTCGAATACCGGTTAAACTTGCTAAGGTTTGGTTACAACCAATTTGTACCGTAAAGCTGTGCGCTTGTTGTGGTCTATGGCGAATGGTTTGGCCATGATTACCAATAGCGATAATATCTTTAGGAGTGAGTGCTTGTTGCTGTAAAAATTGCTGAATGCAATTAGCAAATAGCTTAGCCAGAGAAATATCTAACGCATGTGCTTGTTCTATTTCATTATTACCTGGTTGATACAGTGCCGTGATAGCTTGATGTTGTGCAGGGCTATAAGCTTGAAAAAAGGAAGCAATTAAGTTGATTTTACCATCAGCAAAATCAACTAAAGCGAGATCAATGCCATCAGCGCTGGTGCCAGACATTAACCCAATATAATACGAAGCAGATTTACTCGTCATAATTTTGCATCGCTAAGTAGGTTTTTTTCGAACCATTAAGTTCGGTTAAACGCTGCTGAGCAAGTGCAGTAAACTCTTGTTTGTATTTTTTATCAATTGGCTTGGCGTCAGGTAATTTGACGGTTCTAGGGTTGCGATGCACACCATTAAGTAAAAATTCATAGTGTAAATGTGGTGCTTGCGACAAACCGGTTGAACCGACATAACCAATAACTTGGCCTTGTTTTACTCGTTGGCCTTTTTTAACTGCACGTTTTGAAAAATGCAGATATTTAGTAACAATACCGTCGCCGTGTTGAATAAAAACATAATTTCCGTTAAATCGGTTATAAGTAGAATGTGTTACACGACCATCGCCAGCGGCAACCACAGGGGTACCTGTTTTAGCACGGTAATCGGTACCGTTATGGGCTTTCCATTTTTTGCTGATCGGGTGGAAACGCTTGCGTGTAAAGTTAGAACTAATGTATTTAAAGTTGACCGGCGCACGTAAAAAGGCTTTACGCATACTATCACCCTCAGGTGTGTAGTATTCACCATCGGTAAAACGGATAGCTTGAAAAACATCATTTTGGTTAATAAATTCGGCAGAAATGATATCGCCTTTGCCGATGTATTCACCATCAACATATTGGTTTTCATAAACCACATGGAAAGTATCGCCTTCACGGATATCTAACGAAAAATCAATATCCCAGCCAAATACATTTGCTAAGTTAATTGCTTGAGCATCATTTAAGCCAGCTTCAATAGCGGCATTCCAAAAACTGTTTTTAATTTTTCCGTGGGCAAAAGCTTGGCGTGATTCAACTTCTTTAACTTCTTTATGGACCACATAACCTTCATCGGTGTGATCAACAAATAAGGTACTGGTTTTTGATAATGGGTACTCAATAGCAACTAATTTTCCTGCATCATCGGTACCTAAACGTAAGATATCGCCAATGTTAAGGTTTAATAATTTTTTATTATGTTCGCCTTTAGCTTTGCTGACTTCGTATGTAGTACGGGCACTAAAACCTTGGCGGTTAAAAATTTTAGCTAACGAGTCACCAGCTTTTACTTTAACTGTTTGCCACGACAAATAATCTTCTGCCTCATCATCAGTGTGAAGTTCAGTAAATGATTTTGGGATTGCTGACGTGTTTGTATCTTGTTGTTCAATTGATGATAAATCACGTGCCGTAGGCGCGGCTAAGGGAGGCGTATTTTCAGGGATCGATAAATCATAACGCTTGCCTACTTCAAAGTTAGAGTCACTAACTTGTTTGCTCGCTGATGCGTTTTCGCTAGGTAATAAAATTAACAGTAAAAAAATAATACTTAACGATGAAACAAACAACTGGTGTTGTTTAGGAAGAGTTAAATAAATATTTTTTATATTTTTCAAATTCTTAGTAGTAAACATATGCTTTTTCGATAAAGTGCCAGCCATCACTATAACAAAAATTATCAAATGAAACAGCTATAGGGTTTTCACAGACATTAAAATTGCAGTAGAATTCGCCATTAATTATAGAACGAACTTATTATTGGAGCTACTAAATGACCGATGTCAGCCAAGCATTTGCTGAATTGAAACGCGGTGCCGAAGAAATCTTGCTAGAAGATGAATTATTAGAAAAACTTAAGCAAGGTAAACCGCTAAAAATTAAAGCAGGCTTTGATCCTACAGCTCCGGATTTACATCTTGGCCATACAGTACTGATCAATAAGTTACGTCAGTTTCAACAACAAGGCCATGAAGTTATCTTTTTGATTGGTGATTTCACCGGTATGATCGGTGATCCTACCGGAAAAAATGTTACCCGTAAGCCACTAACAAAAGAAGATGTGTTAGCGAATGCTGAAACCTATAAAGAGCAAGTATTTAAAATTTTAGATCCGGCTAAAACCCGTGTTGAATTTAACTCAACTTGGATGGAAAAGTTAGGAGCCGCGGGCATGTTAAAATTAGCCTCGCGCCAAACTGTAGCACGAATGATGGAACGTGATGACTTTAAAAAGCGTTATGCTAGTGGCCAGTCAATTGCGATTCATGAATTCATGTATCCTTTAGTACAAGGTTGGGATTCTGTTGCGTTAGAGTCAGACGTTGAGTTAGGCGGTACCGATCAAAAATTCAATTTATTGATGGGGCGTGAACTACAAAAGTCTGAAGGACAACGACCACAAACGGTATTGATGATGCCACTACTTGAAGGTTTAGACGGCGTACAAAAAATGTCTAAATCGTTAAACAACTATATTGGCATTACAGATAGTCCGTCAGATATGTTTGGTAAAATCATGTCAATTTCGGATGACTTAATGTGGCGTTATTATCAATTATTAAGCTTTAAACCGCTTGAAGTGATTGAGCAATACAAAGCTGATATTGACGCAGGCACTAACCCTCGTGATATCAAAATCACCTTAGCAAAAGAGTTAATTGAGCGTTTTCATGATGAAGCCGCGGCGGAAGCAGCTCATCAAGAATTTATTAATCGTTTCCAAAAAGGCGCGATGCCTGATGAAATGCCTGAATTCACGTTAACACCTGAAGGTGGTGAAATTGCCATTGCCAACTTGTTAAAAGAAGCAGGCTTAGTTAGCAGTACGTCAGAAGCGATGCGAATGATAAAACAAGGCGCTGCTAAAATTGAAGGTGAAAAAGTGGCAGATAATAAAGTGACTATTTCAGCCGGCACAACTGCTGTTTATCAAGTAGGTAAGCGTAAATTTGCCCGTGTTACTGTGCAATAGTGGGTTGTATCCACCGTTAATCAAGAGAGCCAGCATTTGCTGGCTTTTTTATTTCTGAAGAAAACAAATTATCTTTTTTGAAAGTTGAATTTTATTGATAAGTCAGTAGTCTATGTTTAATTGAAGCCATTACATTGATAGCTTGATTTAAGGAAGCGTATGTTGTTTATTCGATTGTATTTAATTTTAAGTGTTGTTTTATTGTCAGCTTGTGCTTCAGACCAAGCCATTATTCGTCATCAAGCGAATGTCGATTTTAGCGAAATTAAAAGCTATTCCATTTTTAAAAGAGCGTCTAAGTTTACCGAGCAGCAAAATATTAACGATACCTTACGTAATAGTATTGAGTTAGCAATTGAAAAAGAATTTGATAAACAAGGCTTTGTTTATCGTGAACCAGAACAAGCCGATGTGATGGTAGCTTATGTATTAACCGGTATTGAAGTGATTAAACCATTTAATACCACCGGAAAATTTACAGCTTGCCCAGCATGCCCGTCAAATGGTAGAGATAAAGAGGGGCGACAAAAACGCTCTAGAGCCAATGCTAATGGCAATCAGCAGGGCAATAAAGATCGTCAATTAGCAAAAGCGGATGCAGAGCGTAATATTGGTACTTTAGTGATTGATTTATTAGATGCTAAAACTTTTAGAACCTTATGGGAAAGTGAGTACCCACTTAATGTTAAATCTAGTGATAACAGTAGAGAAGTGCAGGAAAAAATTAAACAGGCGATTACTGAAATAATGAAAATGTACCCAACTAATCAGCCGGCCAAATAATCGATGTTACGTTGGCTATCAGCTGTTGTCATTGCGGCGGTTTTATTATTAAGTGTTTTGTTATTACTTGGCTGGTTATTACAAAATAATGAAGAACAAACAACAGAGCTGGTTGATCAATTAAAGCGAGCAGAGCAAGCTGAGCAACAGGCAGCTTATCAAGAGTTGTTGTTTGAGGCGAATAATAAACAAGCGCAGCAGCAAGCAATAATTGAAAATTTAACCTGTGTTACAGATTCACAATGTACCGTTATTGCGGCACCAGAATTGTCTAAACATTGTTTAATTGCTGTTAATAACATTGGCGCGGCTAAATTAGCGAAGTTAACAAGTGACCAAGTTGCCGAAGTGCCTTTAGACTGTTTAACGCGATTACGGCAAACAAAAGCACTGTGCCAGTTAAATCAATGTGGTTTTTAGTTTGCTAAACACTATATAATAGCGTTTTTTAAATAGGCAGCGGTGTATCTATGTACCCAAATGATGAAACAGGCAATGTTTTAGCCGATATGGCGGACGCTGGCGTTGATCTTTCAATAAAACATGATGTGGTGTTTTTTCAACTATTTGAAGAAAAAGCACAAGCTGAAGCAATGGCAGCTTACATGCGTGAAAAATTTCCTGATATTAAGTTAACCATTAAACCCGATGAAAGTCCGAATGTATGGGACTTAGATTGCACTGTTACTATGGTGCCTGATTACGATGTGATCACTGCGCAAGAATTAGAGTTTGAACGGATGTCGGCCAAATTTAACGGTTATAACGATGGTTGGGGCATTGAAGTTTAATCCTGTAGCCAACCTTTAATTGCCCAGTAAATAACTGATCACTCCAAAACCGATTAACGCTGTTGAAATAAAGATTAACAGCGTTACAATTTTCTGATTTGCATGAATAATATCACTGGCTTGTGGTTGTCGTGCTTGTTCATTAAAAGCACGGCGTCGAAGCTTTTCACCAAGCTGATTTTCATTGTTATAAATCGCAACACCGGCTAATTTAACGCCGTTAACCAAAGCAAAACAATTCAACAAAATATCGTTATTCAGTTTGAAAAAATCCGCTTTAATTAAACGCCAAAATAATATCGTTTGGCTATTTAAAGCGAGTAATAGTAAGCATAAGGTTAATATTCTGCCAGGTAACCACTGTAAAATATTAACAATAAAAGTGACCACTTTACCAAACTCGACAAAGTGCGATCGTTTCGGGTTCCAGCTGTAATGCATTTCTAATAACAAGCGATAACTAAACGCGGTTAACGGCCCCGATATTAAAAATAAAAAACTGCTAACTAACAGTTGTTGATGTACTTTTAAGATGTGCATTTCAAGAAAAGCTTTACTCAACCCCATAATAGAAAGTTGTTCGCAATCTCGCAGCACTAAAGGTTGAATGAGTTGTTTGGCTTGGTATTTATTATTCGCAACAAGTGCTTTGGCAAAGCTTTTACCCGTTCGCCCTAAATGAAAACCATCAAGGGCAAAAAATAATAATAAGCCTTGCCATAACCAAAGTACTTCAATGAAATCTTCAAATAACCAGAGCATAACAACTAAGGTCGTTAAGGTGATGGTTAAGGATAAACCACCAGCAATAATGCGCTGGTTATTACTGTTTTCAGTTTTATTTACTTTTAATGCTAATTGCTGACAATAAAAACGAAAAAACTGAAAACTGTTTAATGAAGTAAAACGGGTAATTAGCCATTTCAAAACGATCACAAAAGCTAATAACCATACTTGGTTGCTAAAAGCTGAGAGGTTTGAAAAAGCTAAATCCATTTTATTAATCTAAAGTTTTATTAGCCAGTGCATCAAGCATATTCAACACCAATTGTGATGAATTTACTGAGGCTGTTTCTAAATAGGCTTCAAATGAAGTGGGTGATTCTTTACCGGCAATATCAGACATTGAACGAATAACTACAAATGGCACGTTAAATTGATGACAGGTTTGTGCTATAGCAGCACCTTCCATTTCAACGGCGGCCATGGTTGGAAAATTTGCTCGTGCTTTAGCAATATCATCATCGGCGGTCATAAAGGTATCGCCAGTGGTGATTAAACCCACTAAGGTTTGAATGTTGGTTAATTGTTCAATTCCTGATTTGGCAGCTGCAACTAAGGTTGGATGTGGCATATATGCCGCAGGATTACCCGGTAATTGACCTATTTCATAACCAAAAGCAGTAACATTAACGTCGTGATAACGTACTTCTGAGCTGATCACTATATCGCCCACTTTCAAGCTTTGCTCAAAACCACCAGCAGAGCCAGTATTTACCACATAATCAGGCTGAAACTTATCTATCAATAGTGCTGTTGCTAATGCTGCGGCTACTTTACCAATGCCAGATTGTACAATAACCACATCTTGATTATTTAATTGCCCTTGATGAAATTCATAACCTGCAATGGTTTGTGAACTTGGGTTTTGAAGTTTTGCTTTAAGAATTGCGACTTCTGGTTCCATCGCACCAATAATGCCAGCTTTCATGTAAATACCTAAAAAATTAAAAGTGAATTGCGAGCGATTATAACCTGAATATTAAGAATAATCTTTAGCGTTATTAGGGGCTTTTGCGTAAAAAAGGGCTTAAATTAGCCCTTAATATGTAACCATAATGATGTACTAACCGTTTAATGCGGTAGTGCTGCTTGTTGCGCGTTTTTGATACGGTTCATTAAACTCGGTTGTGTTTTGGCTGCTGTAATTGCTGATGGCGCTACCACACCGGTTTCACGTACGGCTTTTGGTCGAGCTTTGACTAATGGCGCAGGAATAATGCTGCCTTTTATTTTTGGCATTGGCGCTGAATTTTTCAAGAACTTACTATGTATACAAGCGCGTATTTCATCTAGGGTATAAGTGCTTTTAACTTTGATCCTTAAGTGAGGAATTGAAGCAGCTTCTAATGCGCCACTAACAAACCAATCTTTCTTAATTTTGTAACCTTTGCCGTTACTGTCAACTAAGTCGATAGTGCCGTATAACTTCATGGTATTACGGTCACAAATAACAAAATCTAAATATTTATTATTGGCATTATTCAGTGCCGCTTGGCTAGTGCGTTGCGAGACACCATTTCTAATCGATACGATATCAGCAAGTTTGACGCGATTTAATACCCGAAAATTTGGTCCAACGGCTTGTTCAAGCAGCGTATGAAAGTTTTTTTCTGCGGCAGTAAATACGGTATTTTTTTGATCGAAAGGAAAAGGAAAGCTGTTGTCATTTAATCGGCTTGCTAAAAGCGCAACAATAACAATTAAGCTGATCATGGCAAAAAGTATAAGTTCCATAGACATCTCCAAGTACGATACACAGATTGTGAGGTACAAAAAATTGACGGTTTAGTTTTGTACTTGAATAAAGCACTTTTTATGCCATGGCGTCAGGTCATGAGGAATAATAAATGTTAATTAATTTAACCTAAACTTGGGCTAAGAAATTCAGTTATTTAGATATATTTTTTTACAAATAGCCCTGAGTAATATATTGCACTACCGTGTTATTCGTACTATAACCTAGGTATGTGCTTCGTCTTATTAAGTAAGCCAATGTCTCAATTTTTTATCACGCTTATTCTTACCTTTAGTTTATTGGGGGGTTCTTTAAATGCTGCGGCATTTGAGAATACAACATTAAGCTATAATAGCTTGTATCTAATTGACAGTGAACAAGACAATGCAGCTACTGAAATAGATGTCGACTTTTTCTGTTCAAGCACAAAATCTGACAGCTCATTTATTTATGGTAACACGTTTAAATGTGCCGCTTATCAAACACCTTATAGTAATAACCCACATAGTATTTGGGCAATTAGAGCCCCGCCATCAATTAACGCTTAATTTATCTCGTAAGTAATCGGGTATTTACTCTGTTAAATACTCTGTTTTGTATTAGATGCTTTTATTAACAATGCATGACTATTCGATTGAGCCTATTCATCGTTAATAGCATTGTTAACTAGCAAAAAATTTAGGTAGTTAATTATGAAAAATTTAGCACTATGTGATCTTGAACCAATTGATGAATTAGCATGGCCACAAGAAAGTGGCATTGATTTATCTTCACCTGCACTCACTATTTTTACTGATTTTGAACAAATCAATCCTATTGTTGTTGATGTAACAACTTCAGCTGTTGATGCCGAAGCGTTAATGATGAATGCCCATGCCAGGCTATTGGTGGTGGTTGATGATAACCATTTTTTAGGAGTTGTTAGTTTAGATGATTTAAACTTGCAAGAAATGATCAAGCGAGAAGTTAATGGTATGGCGCGGGCTAACTTAACCGTGGCTGACTTTATGCAAACACGCAATCAGTTAAAGGCGTTTTCTTTTGATGATTTGCAAAAATCTACGATAAATGATGTGGTTGAAACATTACAAAAAAGAGGGCAACAACATTGTATTGTGGTTGAACGAGATCGTCATATGATCCGTGGCATTATTTCCGCAAGTGATATTGCGAGAAAGCTCAGTGTGCCGATCAATATCAATATGAATTCAAGTTTTGTGAATATTTTTAATGCCTTGTACCATTAATTCTTAATGGTTAAGTTTATAAAATAAAAAAGCCGCTTGTTTAATTACTAAAGCAAGCGGTTTTTATGTTATTAAACTAAATAAAATTAGCTTGGGTATTTAGCTTCTAATGCTTGGTATAACTGTTGTTGAAAGTCATCAGCACTTGGGTCAAGTTCATTAACGATCTTGGCTAATACTTCGTTGTCTTCTTCACCATGCCATACTTTGATATAGCTGCCGTCTTTATAACCATGATCTTGGCGGAAGAAATTTAAGGTGTTTTTACCAACATATTGACGAAATAACTCATTTAAATCCATGTCGATTAAAGCTAAACAATCGGCAAAAGCCGTGCCTGAAAATGAGCGTTCGGTCACGGCTGCTGAGGCTAATTGTTCAAGTGCTAATTTAAAATCTGTTTGTGTTGAACGAGTAACAACTTCACTGGCTAATTGCTGGGCAATTGATTCAACAGACGCACCCGTCATTAATCGTAAGCTTAAACCAAAATGGAAAATATCGACTAATTCAAGTTGAACTTGGGCAACGTCAATTTCTTGATGCTTCCACCATTTCCAACCATGATGATCAAGCATTTCGGCACATTCCACCCAAATTGCACGATACCATTCATAATTATTGTCACGCCATGTTTCACTTACGCGTGAGTTCATAGCATCTTGCATGGATAGCATTTGAGTAATTTGCTTAATCGCTGTTGTTGAGGTTGTCATAAATTTTTATCATTAGCTTGAAAAATAGTGGGCTATAGTTTGCCTAATCTGCTGCGTGGTGACAAGCGTTAGGCACTGCATATTCCTTGTTTATTGAAACTTTTTCCGATAAGCGAGTGGAGTTATCCCCATATGTTGCCGGAAGATAAGATTAAAATATTGCGGAGTATTAAAACCACAGTCATTCGATATTTGTAAAACGGATTGCTGGCTTTCAATTAACAACTTATTTGCCGCACGTAAGCGCATATTATTGAGTTCAACATGCGTACTATGGTCAAGTTGGCTTTTAAACCTTTTATCTAATGTTCTACGAGAAACTTGGCAATATTCAGCAATTTTATCAACAGAAAATTTAGCGTTGCTGTAATGCAATTCCATATAATTTAAGGCATTTTTTACCAGTTCATCATTTACCGCTAAATAGTCAGTACTACGGCGTGTTGTGATCCCCGTTGGTAAGATCTGTTTCACCGTATTATCGACATTTTTTTTCAATATTAGTTGCTGCAATAATTGCGCACCTTCATAGCCTAAACGTTCAACATCGTGATTAATACTTGATAGTGGCACCTGAAGTGATTCGGTGATCAGGGTATTATTATCAACCCCTAAAATAGCCACTTGTTCAGGCACTTTTAAATCCGCTTTTAAGCAAGCATCTAAAACAATACTTGCATCGGGATCATTCGCAGCAAACACAGCAATAGGTAATGGCGAGGCTAATAAATGTTGTTTTAAGGTGGAAATTTTTTGCTCCCAGTCATCCCTAGTGCCACTAATACTCCAGTCTAAAATGGTTTGAGCATGTTTTTGTACTGTTTGAAAATAATGATCGCGTCGGATCCCAGGTACCTTATTGTGGGTAGTGGCATAAAAAGCAAAATGTCGGTAACCACGAGCAAGAAAATACTCACCAGCTAGTTTGCCAATACTAGAATTATCGGCTGTAACTCGATGAGCTGGAATATCATCTCGCATGATCGACAAGTCAACAATGGGCACGTTTGAGTTTAAAACAAAATCAATTAACTCTTCATTATCAGACAACATGGTGATAATGCCATCACCTTGCCAGTCTTTTGGCAGCCTACCGGTAATAGCCATTTCACAGTTTAAATGCCAATTATTCTTCGCAGCAAACTTAGCAATACTGCGGTGTATTCTGTAGTCATATCGTGATAATGCCAGCAAGATATGTGGTGAGTTTGTTAATGTTGACATAAAGCACCTAAAGTTATCTGTTTCGTTATATTGTAATTTATCTGTAGATTATTGCAATTGACGACATTTGTGCTGACTTGTAGTATGACTTGGGATTGTTTCTTTATAGATAAAGCGAAGTTGCAAGTTTGTTTATAGAACAAGCTAACAAACGAGCAGCTGAAGAACATACGAAGCGTTTTTTCGTATCAGAAAAAATTTAAATAACTCCGTTGTTATGACGATGTTGTTGTAATAATTGAGTTTGGCGTTAACAAATTGAGAAGTTAAATATTATGAAAGTTAGATATACCGTAGGTAAAAATGAATATAGCCGCATGAATACGCAAGAGTTAAGAGATGCGTTTTTATTTGATAGCTTATTCCCTGAAGATCAAATTGAATTAGTTTACTGTGAAGTAGAGCGTAGCATTCTTGGTTCAGCGGTTCCTACTTCAAAAGAATTAGTATTAACTGCGGGTGCTGAATTAGCGGCAGATTATTTTTGTCAACGCCGTGAAGTAGGTGTATTAAATATTGGTGCTGCTGGTACTGTAACTGTTGATGGTACTGAATATTCAATGGCTAACCTTGATTGTTTGTACATTAGCCGTGGTTCAGAAGAAGTTAAATTTAGCAGTGCTGATGCTGCACAACCGGCTAAATTTTATATTGTTAGCTACCCTGCACATGCTGAGTACCCAACGACTCATATTGCACAACAAGATGCTAATCCTCTGCACTTAGGTTCATTAGAAGATTCAAATGAACGTACTATTTATCAATATATTCACCCTAAAGGTGTTCAGTCGTGCCAATTAGTGATGGGTTTTACTAGCTTAAAACCAGGTAGTGTTTGGAATACGATGCCGGCACATACTCATGAGCGTAGAACTGAAGTGTATATGTATTTTGATGTACCAGAAGAAAATGCTGTTTTCCATTTTATGGGGCCACAAGAAGAAACGCGTCATATTGCGGTTCATAACCAACAAGCGATTGTTTCACCGATGTGGTCAATTCACTCAGGTTGTGGCACAAAAGCCTATAATTTCTGCTGGGCAATGGGTGGTGAAAACCAGCGTTTTGATGATATGGATCATATTGCAAAAACTGATTTACGCTAAGCAATTGCTGCGTTTTTCTTATAGTAAATAATTAATATGTTTAGCGGTTAAATAGTAAATAACCGCTAAAGTTAATAGACCAAAAGAGAGAAATTGAAATGTTGAAACTCAATCATACAATAGCCGTGCTTTGCCTAGGTTTAGGGATTCAAGCTTGTTCAGTGAATACTTCTGAGTCGAGTGACGTTGCAGTGAAATCGGCTAGTACACAAGCCACTCCTGCTACTTACGCACGTTTTGTTCCAGAGCGTAAAGATGATTTTGCTTGGGAAAATGACGTTATCGCCTTTCGTGCTTATGGCCCTGCTAACCGAGCGGGTGCTGAGAATGCCGGTATTGATTGTTGGTTAAAGCGTGTTGATTACCCAATTATTAATAAATGGTATTACCAAGCGTTAGAAGCAGAAGTAAAGCTTTCTTATCATGATGATCATGGTGAAGGTTTAGATAACTATCACGTAGGTTCTTCAGCGGGCTGTGGTGGTACGTCGTTATGGCTTAATGGTGAGCGTGTTGGTTTAGAAACGTTTACCGCATATAAAATTATTTCATCAACGCCAGAAAAAACCGTATTTGTTTTAACTTATGAAAATAACGTAGCAGGCGATCGCTATAAAGAAGAAAAGCAAATTACCATTGAATTAGGCAAGCGTTTGTTTGAAGCAAAATCAACATTTTGGAAAAACGGCGAGTTAGCGGCTAATTTGCCCATTACCCTTGGTGTAACTACGCATGATGAATTAGCTAAAGTTTCTTATGATCTGAAACAAGGTTGGTTAGCTGCATGGGAAAAATTGGGTGATAGTGAATTAGGTACAGGGGTTAAGTTAGATCCTAGCCGTATTATCTCGCAAGAAACTATTCTTAGTAATGGTGTGAAAGATAAAGGTCATGCACTATTTGTTGCTAAAACGGATGCTAATGGTCAAATTACCTACCACTCTGGTTATGGCTGGAAAAAAGCGGGCGCAATTACTAGCTTAGCGCAATGGCAACAATACTTAGCTGATTTTAAATAAACAGTAATATTTTATTTGCTGCTGATGTTTTAAGTCAGCAGCCGTTCAATTAATAGGAAAGAAAATGAGTAATTATTTAGAAACGTTTTCATTAGCAGGTAAAACTGCATTAGTTACTGGCGCAAGCCGTGGTTTAGGGCAAGCAATTGCTTTAGGTTTAGCAAAAGCAGGCGCAACGGTAATTTGTTGTGCTTCAAGAGCGGGTGGTACAGATGCTACTGAAGCTTTGATTAAAGAAGCGGGTGGTGTTGCCCATGGTTTAGCGGCTGATTTATCAGATGAAGCAGCGGTAACTAAGTTGTACCAAGATGCGGTTGCGATTAATGGCCAAATTGATGTGTTAGTTAACAACGGCGGCACAATTTCTCGCTTCCCAGCTCATGAATATCCAATGGAAGAATTCCGCAAAGTTATTGATGTTAACTTAAATGCTTTATTCCAATTAAGCCAATTAGCGGGTAAAGATATGTTAACGCGTAAAGCAGGTAAAATTATTAATATTGCTTCAATGCTTTCATACTCAGGTGGTATGACAGTACCAGCTTATACAGCAAGTAAACATGCCGTTGCTGGTATTACTAAAGCTTTAGCAAACGAGTGGGCAAATTCTAATATTCAAGTAAATGCGATAGCACCTGGTTATTTCAGAACAGATAACACACAAGCATTACAAGATAACCCAGAGCGTTGTGCAGATATTCAAAAACGTATTCCAGCTGGCGAGTGGGGCTTACCTGAGCAATTAGCGGGTACTGCGGTTTATTTAGCAAGCCAAGCAAGTGATTATGTTAATGGTCATGTACTAGCGGTTGATGGTGGCTGGTTAGCTCGATAATTTTTATTGAGTAAAGATTAAATGCCGGCTTCGTTACGATGTCGGCTTTTAAGAGGCCATCAATACATGCATCTTGATGGCTTTCTTTTAGCGCTATAGAGCGTGGTAAGTTAGTTTTTAAAGTACAGTAAAATTAAACAATAAAAATAAAGGTCGGGGGTTCATGTGAAGCGATATATATTCCTAATGTTGTATTCACTGTCTGCAGTTTTCTTATCTGCATGTGGTGAAAAAAACAGCCAAGTTGTTCTTAGGGTTGGACATACCTTAGATACGAAACACTCTGTCCACAAAGCTCTTGAACATATGGCTGAACGCCTAAATGTTTACTCTAACGGCACCATGGAAATCAAACTATACCCTAGTGGTCAGCTTGGCTCTGAACGTCAAATGGTTGAGTTATTGCAAATTGGTAGTTTAGCTATGACCAAAGTTTCGGCAGCTACCTTAGAAGGCTTTGCTGATGATATGCGAGTATTTGGTGTGCCTTATGTTTTTCAAAGTAAAGATCATTTATGGCAAGTGTTAGGTGGCGATGTTGGTAAAGAAATTTTATCATCAATTACGGCATCACATTTAGTGGGCTTAGGGTATATGGATGCCGGTAGCCGTAGCTTTTATGTTTGTGATAAGTCAGTGAATACACCGTCTGATGTTGTTGGTAAAAAAATTCGAGTAATGAACAGCCAAAACGCTGTGAAAATGGTTGGCGCATACGGTGGTGCCGCGACACCATTATCATGGGGTGAATTATATGCCGCTTTACAACAAGGGGTAGTTGATGGCGCTGAAAACAACCCACCTTCATTTCATTTATCACGTCATTATGAAGTTTGTAAGTTTTATTCCATCAATGAACACACCTCAATTCCTGACGTTGTTGTTGCCAGTAAACATATTTACGACTCGTTAACCGAGCAACAAAAAGTTTGGTTAAATCAAGCAATGGCCGATGCCGTAGTAAAACAAAAGCAATTATGGCATGCAGCAGAAGAGTTTGCGTTAAGTGAAGTTACCAAAGCTGGTGTTGTTGTAACGTACCCCGATAAAGCGCCGTTTATTGAAGCGGTTAAACCTATTCATGCACAATATAAAGGCTCAAAAATTGGTCAATATATTGAACGTATTGGTGCTATGGCAGGAGATAAATAATGCAATTTATTATTTCGACTATTGATAATCTGATCAAATCATTATTAGCACTGTTTATGTTGCTAGTTATTGCTGTGGTTTCATGGCAAGTATTCTCTCGTCATGTTCTGGCAGATCCAAGTTCAGGCTCAGGTGAAATTTCACGCTTTTTGCTTATCTGGATTGGTATGTTAGGTGCGGCTTATTGTTACCGAATGAAGTCACATTTAAGTTTGAATATTTTAACGGAAAAAATGAATGCTAAACCTAAATGGATAACGGAAATTTTTATTCATTGTATGGTGTTAATTTTTGCCTCAGTGGTAATGGCTGTTGGTGGTATTAACTTAATGTTAATGACCTTTGACCCAGTGCAATTATCACCGGTTTTAGAAGTTAAAATGGGCTACATCTACAGCGTGGTGCCTTTATCAGGTATTTTTATGAGTATTTATGCAATTAACGAAATAGCCCAGCTGATCAAAGCGGGTAAAGTTGTTGAGCAAAAGCATGATGAGGTAAATGTCTAATGGAATTAAGTGGCTTAATATTAATTTGCGTATTTTTTGGATTACTTTTCCTTAACGTACCTGTGTCGTTTTGTATTGGTTTGGCAACATTTTCTGCCATGCTTTACAGTATTGACTTTTTACCGGCGGTAACTACCTTAGCTCAACGTATGTCAGGTGGTTTAGATAGTTTCTCGTTATTAGCAATACCGTTTTTTATATTATCGGGTTTGTTGATGGGACAAGGTGGTGTTGCACGGCGGCTTATCGAATGTGCCATGGCATTAATTGGCATGTTACCAGGTGGCTTAGCGTTAGTTAACGTTTTATCTTGTACTTTATTTGGTAGTATTTCTGGTTCAGCTGTCGCGGCAACCAGTGCTATTGGTAGCTTTATGATCCCTGAAATGGAGAAAAAAGGCTACGATAAAAACTTTTCTACTGCGGTAACGGCAACAGCAGCAACTACCGGTATGATCATTCCACCGAGTAATATTTTAATTGTTTATGCTATTGCTAGTGGTGGTGTTTCGGTTTCAGCGTTATTTGTTGCGGGTTACTTACCAGGTATTTTAGTGTCATTATTTTTAATGGCTGTTTGTGCTATTTATTCAGTTAGAAAAGGCTACCCGAAAGGCCCACGTTTACCTATGGGAATTGTGGTTAGAAAAGTAGCTGATGCTATTCCAGCATTAACCCTTATTTTCATTATTATTGGTGGTATTGTTGGTGGTATTTTTACCGCGACAGAAGCAGGCGCGATAGCGGTTTTATATTCTTTACTATTATCGGTTGGTATTTACCGTGAAGTAAAAGTATCTCAATTAGCAGGTATTTTTATTAAAGCAGGTGAGATCACAGCTATTGTTATGTTGTTAATTGCTGCTTCTTCGGCGATGTCTTGGATGTTATCTTATGAAAACATACCTGAAACCATCAGTAGCGCGTTATTAACCATTAGTGAAAACCCATTAATTATTTTATTAATTATTAATTTAATATTAATTGTGGTGGGTGCTTTTATGGATATGACTCCTGCGGTACTAATTTTCACGCCAATTTTCTTACCAATTGCCGAGAGCTTAGGCATGTCGCCAATTCACTTTGGTGTTATGATGGTACTTAACCTATCAATAGGCCTTTGTTCGCCACCAGTGGGCTCTGTGCTCTTTGTAGGCTGCTCGGTTGGTAACACCACCATCGACAAAATTATTAAACCGATGTTGCCACTCTATGCTGTAATGTTCTTAGCATTATTATTGGTAACTTATATTCCAGCTATCAGTGAATTTTTACCAAAAGCGTTTGGCTTAATGTAATTTACGCTGATTGAATTTAAAAAGGGTCTATCGTGATGCGATAGACCCTTTTTTTATATCATCATTAAAACTATGTTGGTATTAACAAGGTTTTTTAATGGTTAAAAATACGAGCGTAACATTAGGCGAACATTTTGATAAATTTATAAATCGGCAACTTAATTTAGGTCGATATGGCTTGGCAAGTGAGTTTGTTCGTGTGGTTTAAGAGCATTAGAAGATCAAGAAATAAGCATGTTAAATTTACGAAATATGCCTGTTGAAGGTGAAAACAGTGGCATTGCTGATTATTCTTATGATGCTATGAATTAGGCAAAGATAATTACTAATATCGTACTTCGAATTATCAAGTAAAGCTAAAAGCTTTTGTCTGTGAGAAGGGGGAGAAACGGTAGCAATATAGGGTATTTAGAAAAGTATTATAAAGCTTATTGCCTCTTGCTAAACAGCACAAACAAAAAAGGTAAGCCAATGGCTTACCTTTTAGATAGTTAATGGGTTAATTAACCCAGTACTAAAGATTAGCTTAACACGTAATCTAAAATACCTAATGCCGCTTTACGACCTTGGTCAACAGCGGTAACTACTAAGTCAGAGCCTAATACCATGTCACCACCGGCAAACACGTTAGTATTTGAGGTTTGTAAAGCAAACTCAGTTTTTTCGCTTGCAATAACACGACCACGGCTGTCAACTTCAACACCAGCGTCTTTCATCCACTGTGGTGGGCTTGGTAAGAAACCAAACGCAATAACCACGGCATCAGCTTCCATGATGAACTCAGAACCTTCAATTGGCTCTGGGCTACGACGGCCGTTAGCATCAGCTGCACCTAATTGAGTTTTAACAAATTTAACGCCAACAGCTTGGCCTTCATCGTTAACTGCAATATCAAGTGGCTGAATGTTAAATTGGAAGTTTACACCTTCTTCTTTGGCGTTTTGTACTTCACGTGGTGAACCCGGCATGTTTGCTTCGTCACGACGGTAAGCACAAGTTACTTCGGTAGCACCTTGGCGAATAGATGAACGTACACAGTCCATCGCGGTATCACCACCACCAAGTACAACAACTTTTTTACCTTCAAAGTTAACGTAAGGTTTAACATTTTCGGTTAAGCCCATAATGTGCTGGGTGTTACCAATAAGGAAATCTAGTGCGTTATAAACACCAGGGGCTTTTTCATTGTCAAAGCCACCTTCCATGTCAGTGTAAGTACCTAAACCTAAAAATACGGCATCGTACTCGTCACTTAAGTCACTGAATTTAACATCAGTACCTACGTTGGTATTTAAACGGAACTCAATGCCCATACCTTCGAAAATTTCACGACGCTTTTGAATAACTTCTTTTTCTAACTTAAATGCTGGAATACCAAAAGTTAACAAGCCGCCAATTTGTGCATTTTTGTCAAATACAACACAGTCAACACCGTTACGGGTTAATACATCAGCTGCGGCTAAGCCAGCAGGGCCAGCACCAACAATTGCTACACGTTTACCCGTTTTAACAACGTGTGAAAGGTCAGGCTTCCAACCTTGCTCAAAGGCAGTGTCAGTGATGAATTTTTCGATGTTACCAATAGTAACAGCGCCAAACTCATCGTTTAATGTACAGGCTGATTCACATAATCTATCTTGTGGACAAACACGGCCACACATTTCAGGTAAGCTGTTAGTTTCATGACATAAATCTGCCGCTTCTAAAATTTTACCTTCAGAAACTAATTCTAACCATTGTGGAATGTAGTTATGAACTGGACATTTCCATTCACAATATGGGTTACCACAATCTAAGCAGCGGTCAGCTTGACCGGCGCTTTGCTCGTTACTTAATGGTTGATAAATTTCAACAAAATCAATTTTACGTTGTTCGATCGACTTTTTTGGTGGGTCGATACGTTCTACGTCCATAAATTGATAAACATTCTTACTCATATCTGTTTCTTCCTCAAATCGCGCTTAGCTAGTTTGAACACGAAGTTCAGCAGTTGAACGGCTGCGATGGCCTAATAACGTTTTCACGTCAGTTGCTGTCGGTTTAATTAATTTAAACATTGGCGCGAATTGGTCAAAGCTTTGTAAAATTTGCTGAGCACGTAAGCTGCCCGTTTCTTCAAAGTGTTGGTTGATAATGCCACGTAAATGTTCTTTGTGAATGCTAAGGCTTTCATCTTCAATGTTTAACATTTCGATAGACTCTTTGTTCAAGCGAATATCTAAGTCGTTAGCTTCATCTAATACGTAAGCAAAACCACCTGTCATACCGGCACCAAAGTTTAGACCAACTTGGCCTAAAATCGTAACGATACCACCAGTCATGTATTCACAACCGTGATCACCCGTACCTTCAACTACCGCATGACAGCCTGAGTTACGAACCGCAAAACGTTCACCTGCACGGCCACAGCCATACAATTTACCGCCAGTTGCGCCGTATAAACAGGTATTACCCATGATCATTGATTTGTGGCTTTCAAACGCTACGCCTTTAGGTGGCTTGATGGTTAATTTACCACCAGTCATACCTTTACCAACGTAATCGTTTGCATCACCAGTTAAGGTCATTTCTAAACCACCAGCATTCCAAACACCAAAACTTTGACCAGCAGTACCGGTTAAGTTAACTTTGATTGGTGCGCTAGACATACCTTGGTCGCCATGATGACGAGCGATTTCACCAGATAATGAAGCACCCACAGAGCGATCTGTGTTTTGAATGTTGAATCTAAATTCACCACCTGAGCTATGTGCAACAGCTTCACTAGCTGCTTCAACTAACTGCTTGTTCAATGTACCTGGATCAAAAGGTTCATTGCCTTCAGTTTGGAATTGAGCAGTACGTTCGTCAGCAATTACTGGTGCAATAATTGGCGTTAAATCAAGTTTTTCTTGTTTAGCGCTAATGCCCTGTAATGGTACTAATAAGTCAGTACGGCCAATTAAGTCAGTTAATTTTTCAACGCCTAATTGCGCTAAAATTTCACGAACGTCTTGAGCAACAAACTTGAAGTAGTTCATTACTTGATCAGGTAAACCTTTAAAGTACTTTTCACGTAACTCGTCATCTTGTGTTGCAACACCTGTAGCACAGTTGTTTAAGTGACAAATACGTAAGAACTTACAACCTAAAGTGATCATAGGAACGGTACCAAAACCGAAACTTTCAGCACCTAAAATAGCTGCTTTTACTAAGTCTAAGCCAGTTTTTAAACCGCCATCTACTTGTAAACGTACTTTATGGCGTAAACCATTCGCTACTAATGATTGATGTGCTTCAGCTAAACCAAGCTCCCAAGGACAACCCGCATATTTAACCGAGGTTAATGGGCTTGCTGCCGTACCACCGTCATAACCTGAAATGGTAATGAAGTCAGCATATGCTTTAGCAACACCAGAAGCGATAGTACCAACACCTGGGCCTGATACTAATTTAACAGACACAACCGCTTTTGGATTCACTTGTTTTAAATCGAAAATTAGCTGAGCTAAATCTTCAATTGAATAAATATCGTGATGAGGTGGAGGTGAAATTAAGGTAACACCTGGCACTGAGAAACGAAGTTTCGCAATTAACGGTGATACTTTATCACCTGGTAATTGACCACCTTCACCTGGCTTAGCACCTTGGGCAACTTTAATTTGTAAAACATCAGCATTTACTAAGTAATGTGGTGTTACACCAAAACGACCAGAGGCAATTTGTTTGATACGTGAGTTTTTCACAGTACCAAAACGGCGCTCATCTTCACCACCTTCACCAGAGTTTGAGTAACCGCCTAAACGGTTCATGGCAATAGCTAAGGCTTCATGTGCTTCTGGGCTTAATGCACCAATTGACATTGCAGCACTGTCGAAACGTTTAAACATTTCGGTGTCAGCTTCTACTTTTGAAATATCAATAGCATTGGTGTCTTCTTTTAAGCCTAATAAATCACGTAACGTTGCCGCAGGGCGCTTATTTACATGATCAGCGAATACTCGGTAATCGCTATAGTTACCTGTTTTAACCGCGTTTTGTAAGCTATTAACTACGTCAGGGTTAAAGGCGTGATATTCACCACCATGAACGTATTTTAATAAACCACCGTGGTCAACTTTTTGGTGTGGTAAGAAAGCTTTACGAGAAAGGTTAATACCATCTTGTTCAATATCGCTAAAATCAGCACCTTCAATACGGCTTGGTAAATCAGGGAAACAAAGTTTAGTGATGTTTGAATGAACACCAATAAGTTCAAATAAACCAGCACAACGGTAACTAGCAATGGTTGAAATACCCATTTTAGATAAGATTTTTAATAAACCTTTATCAATACCGTTACGGTAATTGTTTAATGCTTGGCGAACAGTAAGTTCGATTTGGCCTTCTTTAACCATTTGTTCAATGGTTTCAAACGCCATGTAAGGATAGATAGCAGTAGCACCTAAACCTAATAATACGGCAAATTGATGAGAGTCACGTACCGATGCTGTTTCAACAATAACGTTTGAGTCACAACGTAGTTGTTCATCAACTAAGCGTTTTTGGACAGCACCAACAGCCATAGCAGCTGGAATAGGTACTAAACCTTTGGCAATGTTACGGTCTGATAAAACTAAGATTACGGTGTTTTCTTCACGAACAGTTTTAACAGCTTCATCACATAAGCGTCTGATCGCAGCTTCTAAGTTTTCTTTTGCTGGATCAAAGTTAAGCTCTAACGTTTCGCTACGGTAATGTTCAGGATCAGCTTCTAGTAATTGTTTGAAACCGCTATACATTAAGATTGGCGAGTTAAAAACGATACGGTTGGCATGGCCTGTTGTTTCGTTGAATACGTTATGTTCACGACCTACACAAGTCGCTAACGACATAACATAGCGTTCACGTAATGGATCAATTGGCGGGTTAGTTACTTGCGCAAATTGTTGACGGAAATAATCGTAGAAGATACGTGGCTTACTTGATAGTACCGCCATAGGTGTATCATCACCCATAGAGCCAGTTGCTTCTTGACCATTTTCGGCAAGCGTTTTAACCACTTGCTGAATTTCTTCATAGCTATAAGCAAATAATTTATGGTACTGGGCAATTTCTTGCTCAGAGTAATCACTGTTACCAATTTGATCATCAGGGAATTCTGAAAAAGGAATTAAACGGCTGATGTTGTTGTCTAACCACTCTTTATAAGGGTGGCGAACTTTTAATTCGTTATCAATATCTTTCGATAATGAAATTTTACCGGTGAAGGTATCTACTGACATCATTTCACCAGGACCAACACGGCCTTTTTCAACAACTTCATCTTCGCCGTAATCCCAAATACCTACTTCTGAGGCAAGGGTAATAAAACCATCACGAGTGATAACATAACGCGCAGGACGTAAACCGTTACGGTCAAGGTTACAAGCAACGTGACGACCGTTAGTCATTACGATACCTGCAGGGCCATCCCATGGTTCCATGTGCATTGAGTTGAACTCATAAAATGCTTTTAAGTCATCATCTAAACATGGGTTGTTTTGCCATGCTGGTGGCATTAACAAACGCATAGCGCGGTATAAATCCATACCGCCAGCTAAGAATAAATCTAGCATGTTATCTAATGACGATGAGTCAGAACCCGTTTCGTTAACAAACGGTGCTGCATCATGTAAATCAGGTAATAATGGCGAATTAAAACGATAAGTACGGGCACGACTCCACTGACGGTTACCTTTAATAGTGTTAATTTCACCATTGTGAGCAAGGTAACGGAATGGCTGAGCTAAATGCCACTGTGGTGAAGTATTCGTTGAAAAGCGTTGGTGGAATACACAAATCGCACTTTGTAAACGAATATCAGCAAGGTCTAAATAAAAGTTAGGTAAATCTACCGGCATTACTAAGCCTTTGTAGATATTTACCGTACAAGATAAACTCGCAACGTAAAAACGCTCATCAGTAATACGTTTTTCTGCACGACGACGTGCCATATATAAACGACGCTCAAGATCGCGATTACGCCATCCTGGAGGAGCATCAACAAATATTTGCTCAATTGCCGGTACATTACCCGCAGCAATTTCACCTAAAATTGTTGGGTCAGTAGGAACGACACGCCAGCCCACAATAGTTAAGGTTTCTTTTTTTAATTCTTCTTCAAATATTTTCTTTGAAGCAGCGGCAAGTTCTTCATCGGGGTTTAAGAAGATCATACCGACAGCGTATTTACGGCCTAATTTCCAACTGTTTTCTTCGGCGATTGCTCTAAAAAAACTGTCAGGTTTTTGAATTAATAAACCACAACCATCGCCCGTTTTGCCATCTGAGTTGATGCCGCCACGATGCTGCATACGATCAAGCGCAGATATTGCGGTTTTGATCAGTTTATGACTAGTTTCACCTTGTTGGTGCGCAATTAGTCCAAATCCACAATTATCTTTTTGAAAATTCGGGTCATAAAGCTGCATTGTATTATCTCCTAACTAAATAAACCTTTAGGGAGAAGGGAAAACGATAAAATATGTGTTTTTAAAAACACATAAGCACCCTTAACTCTCCCCGAGAGGAACCCTTAAGATTAAACACTTATTAGCCAAACGTCAATGTGAATTAGAGTTTTTGCTCGTATATAAATTACACATTTTCGTCGGATTAACTAAATGAAAAATCCGTTATTTGTTTAAATTAACGCTATATCACCATGTGAGGTCGTAATATTCATCAGATTTTGTAATTTACTTACTAAATCTGATGCTTTCCGTTGTTATATTACGATTCTGGTATTAGATGATTTTCATTTCGTTTATAAGCTTTTAATCTAGAGCTTACGTTTCATACCTTTCGAATGAAAATGAAATAAATTCACATATAGCGGCACATATATAGTGCTTTTGAATTACGGCTGATATCCGCCAATAATTCCTTTAGTTGTTACACTTACGGCATCGTGCGCATGCAACGATTCTAAGTGATTGATGCGAAGCCAAAAATCATCAAATTCAGATTTTAAATTCATCGCATGTTGCAAACGTCTTGCTGCATCTTCACAAAACATTAAGTTTTGGCCATTTAAACGCGCAAATTCCTGTTCGTCTTCTCTTTTTACTGCTGCTTGAACAGGGGTTTGTAAAGCCTGTTCAATCGTATCTACTAACTCAGTAATTGGGAAATTGTCAGCTTGTTGATTCAATTTCACTTTTACTTCAGCAACAGAGCGTTGACTATGAGGTGTTGCAACAATACCTTCCGTAGTGCCTAACCATTCGTGAATACTATCAAGATCTACATCGCTATTGGCGCTAAATGTATCTCTGAATGATTTTTGGATCAGTTGTCTAGCAAGTGCTGCTGAACAAGGGCAAGTTGATGAATATGGTACATCAACTGTTAACTCGACATTGAGTTTTCCTTGATTGACATGGCCTGTTAATACCACAGGATATGCTTTCCAGCCTTGCTTTCCGCTAATTAAAGATTTACGACGTAAATGGTAATCAAAGCGAAATTCAACTTTTGCGTTGTCACTTAACTCTTGATGACTTGAAATAAAACCATCTAACAAGGTTACTAATGCTTGATAAGTTAAAACCCCTTCACTAGAAAGTTCGTCTAACAAAAGATATAGGCGTGACATGTGAATGCCTTTTGCTTTTGGTTCTTTTAAATTAACAAAAGCATCGATACTGGCAGACACCATGCGATCAGCTTGATCTTGTGAAGCAACCATTATTGGCATTTCGATATTACTCATACCAACCCAATCCAATGTTCCTTCCGTTTGGGCCGTGGTATGGTTTGCAATATCAGGCATTGTTGTTGACATTACTACATTACTCTTAATTATAGTGTTAACTATATGTGCTTAAATTTTAGAGGACTCTAAATAGAATTCCTGAAATTTTCGTTAAATCTTTAATTCTTTTATACTCGGTAAAAATGACCCAGTAAAAAGGCCGGCTATTCTGAACGAAAACCACCTTAAAAGCAATCTTTTCCAAGCTTAGCCGTAGATAAAAAAAACATCGAAGGGCTGATATTCATTCACTTGTTGAATATAGTAACTGTGGTGACATTCTCTTGGGAGTTGTTACTATAGCAGTAATACGCAATTGCTGAACTTTTATGTTTAAATTTTGTGCATATTAAAGGCAGTTTAAATGCTGGTTAAGTGCTTATAGGTGTAGAATAATACGCTCACCTAAGCTTGAGCTTGTATATGCCGTTAGCAAAACTAATAGATCTTAATTGAAAGGAAGGCCGATGCCAGAAAATACCTCGTTAGATAGTGTTTTATTAGACGATTATAAAGCCAGTTTAGGGCTTGATATAGTCAGTGATATGTTAGATTTGTATGTTAATCAATCAGCACTTTATTTAGCTGATATCAAACTGGCGGCAAGCTCTGGTGATAATCAAGAATGGCATGATAAGTGCCATAAAATGAAAGGGGCAGCAAGCAGTGCCGGCTTAGTTAATGTACGTGCCTACCTTGTTGAAATAGAACATTCTAAGGCTGAGGCGTCAGTTAAAGCGGATTATTATCAAGAACTAACTAGGTTGAATGATGAGGCCATTATTCACTTTAAAGCTTGGCTACAAGCATAACCATAGCTACCTTCTCTATCATCATAGATGAGAAGGTATTAATTTTCTTCTAGTTCGCCAATAAAGCGGTAGCCTTCACCATGAATGGTATTAATAAGTTCACGGCTATCATCAACAGCTTCAAAGTGTTTTCTTAAACGACGAATAGTTACATCAACGGTTCTATCATTAGAGCGTAGCTCACGTCCGGTCATTTCTTTAATTAGCTGCTGGCGGGTAATTATTTGACCGGCATTTTCGATCAATAGCTTTAAGGCTCGATACTCACCTCGAGGGATGGCAATTTCTTCACCGGTTGGGCTAAGCATTTTTCTTGAATTACCATCGAGTGACCAACCATTAAATTTGATAATAGCATTGCTAGGCTCTTGTTTGCCTTGGCTTATTCTATTCAGAATATTACGTGCTCTTATGGTGAGTTCACGTGGGTTAAAAGGTTTAGTTAGATAATCATCAGCGCCAATTTCTAGCCCAAGCACTTTATCAATATCACTGTCACGACCGGTTAAAAAGATTAAGCCTAAATCCGGTTGTTTTGTTAGCTCTCTAGCGAGTAATAAGCCATTTTTCCCAGGTAGGTTAATATCCATGATGACAAGATTGATGTGGTTATTTCTAAGCTGAACTTCCATTTGGCTACCATCAGTAGCCTCAAAAACTTGGTAGCCTTCCGCTTCAAATAAATTCTTGAGATTAAAGCGTGTTACATCTTCATCTTCAACAATTAGAATGCGTTGCTTTTGCATTTTAATTCATCCATTAATTAGTGTGGCCAAATAGGGGCTGTTTATCTTTGTTTAATAATTCAGCTGAGAGATAAAATCGTTTTAATCAAGGCTGAAACTATGTCGTTTAGTTATCTAAACCAATAATTTTTAACGCCCAGTAAAGCGATTTTAGCCTCAGCCCTCAGTGCATAGTGCAATGGCTATTTTTTCGCTAGCTGCATTAGAATTTCACTCATTTGGAATTCACGCATTTGGAATAAGCAAACAACCTTCATTCTGCTTTGCTATCACTTAAAATAGCCTATTGCTGAAAGTATAAACAAAGAACAACAGACCCTAGGTACGGCCAAGGTATTTTTAAAAAACTAAAAGAACGTTAAAAACGCTCAAAAAAAAGTGTTAATAAAAGATTATCATTTTGTTAATACTTTTTGTTAATAATAATACAAAGATAGCCTAAATCACTACAAGGTTGCAATCAAATTGGCTTAAATAGGTATATTTATCTCGAAGGTAACCCCTTGACTAGGAATGCTTTCTAATTGAATAGAGCCGCCTAATGCTTGAGTTACTAAATTATAAACTAAGTGTAATCCTAAACCACTGCCACCTTCACCACGCTTGGTTGTTACAAAAGGTTCAAATACTTTTGCTTTGACAGAATCATCAATACCAACGCCGTTATCTTGGTAGATAATGTTTAATTGGTTACTCAGTTCCATAATGGTAATTGTGATCGTTCCTTCAGGGCCGTTATTAAAGCCATGAATTTTACTATTCATAATTAAGTTAATAAATATTTGGTTCAGCGGCCCTGCTTTAGCATTAACGTATAGCGACTCATTACACTGAATATTTATTTGATAGTTGGTGTCTTTTAACTGTGGTCCTAATGTTAAGCAAACTTCATCAAGCAGTTGTTTAACATTAAAATAGCGAGCTTCTTCATTAGATTGATCAACAGCAACTTGTTTAAAGCTTGAGATAAGATCCGCGGCGCGGTTTAAGTTGCGAATAACAATACTAATATTTTCGTCAGTTTCATGTAAAAAACGTTTTAGCTGGCTGCCTTTTAGTGTTTTATTATCATAAGCTTGCTGGATTTCAGTTAAGCGATCTGCCAGTAATGACGATGCCGTTACCCCTAAACCAACAGGGGTATTTACCTCATGCGCAATACCCGCCACCATATCACCTAATGAAGCCATTTTTTCGTTTTCAACTAATTGGCCTTGAAATTGGTGTAGTTTTTCTAAAGTTGACAGTAGTTCTTGGTTTGATTCTTTTAAGGCATCGGTTCTACGGTTGACTTTGTTTTCTAATTCTTGATTTAAACGTAAAATTTCTTGTTCAGCGTCATCACGTTTGGCTAAGTGTTTTTCGGTTCTGGCAAGCATAATGTTTAAGGTTCTACTTAACATATCGATTTCGGTGTAATCACTAGCTTGGCATCTTAGCGTGTAATTTTTACGTTGTGAGATCAGTTGTATTGTTTGAATTAAATTACCAATAGCACTGACGATAGAAGTATGGAATTTCGAAACCATCATCAATGAAAATAAGATTGATAAGGACAAAATAACGACACCAGTAATAACACTAGCGCGAATAATATTGTTAACTGGCGCGATACTAGATTGAATATGAACATAACCAATGAGCTCTTGGTTAGCATTAGTGACCGCTTTGATATATTCAATTCGATCATTAAACAGCTGAGGTGTTGACAGCGTGGCTATTTTGGCTTCGTTTGGATATAACGAAGGAGATAACGAGTTCTTATTGTAATTGGCCGCCAATAATAAGGTTTTATTATCAGTTTTGTAGATGTAAACAAAATTGATCATTGGGATTTGGCTAAAGGTAGACAACTCTTTTTGTGAGCTGATATTGTCGGCACTGTATTTATTAATCAATGTTTCCGCTTGTACTGACACTAAATCAGCCCAATTTCGCACGTTATCAGATAGTTGATTTTTAGCTTGCTGAACAAAAATAGTGGCTAAAATACCGATAGAGCATAAAACAACAATTAAAACAAAAATCGTATTTAGGTAAAATAACGGTCGTTTTAAAGATTGAATATTGTCGTTTTTTAACATAAAAATGTAAGCTCACATAATGATTAACGTTCTGTTGTTACGACAGAATCTTTGACAGTTCTTATTATATACCTAATCCTGTTATTGTGCATGACTGAGGCTAAGTTGTTACCTAAGTTAAAATTAATTTTTCTTTAAACAGTGATAAACAATAAAGCCTTGCTGATTAACAAGCTCGTTAACTTTAGCAAAGTTTTTTTGCATGATAGGTTTATAAGTTAAAAAATTATTCGCGACGACAATTAATTCACCATTGTTCTCAATGTTTTTATTGATGCCGGTTAAAAAACTTTCTGTGGCGTGATAATTGGTTTTTAAGCCTTGGTGAAAAGGCGGGTTGGTGATAACAACATCAAAATGACCTTTAATATGTGATAGGCTGTCTGTGGCTATTACATCACCGGTTAATTGGTTCATTGCTAAAGTGCGTTTCGCCGAACTTATCGCTAAAGCACTGACATCGGCTAAGGTTAAGCTTATATCAGCATACTGCTTAGCAATAAAGCTAGCGATAACACCAGCTCCACAACCAAAATCTAATAACTTTGTCGGCTTAATGTTAGGTAAATTTTCTAACAAAACCCGAGTACCAATATCTAATTTTTTTTGGCTAAAAACGCCAGGTAACGCAGCAACCTTAATACAAGTACCAGCAATATCAAGTGGGTATTCATTAAACCAGTCATTTAAGACAAAGTTTTTACCTGACTGTTGGTAGCGGCCAGAAAATAACATGCAGTGTCGCGCGGAATCATTTTTTTGGTAATGGTTTAAGTAACTCTCAACTATTTTTTTAGATGAGTTAATACCGCTATTTTTTTCACCAACGATCACAACAATTGCTGAGCTATCAAGACTAGATTCCAGCATAGCTAAAATAAAGCTTAATTCTGCTTTTGCTTTGGGATATTGAATAATCACCAAATCATGATTTAGCTCATCTTGGTAGGTTGCGTCAAAATAACTCTGATAAGCACTATTTTTTTGGTGTTGCTGATAAGCTTGAAAGTTACTGTTAAAGGTTGTTATTTGACTGTCAGGGTAAGTCAATAAATAGTCCTGAATAAAGCTATCTGCCGTAAGGTTGATGAATAGTGGGCGTTTACTTTTTAACGATGATAAGTTGCGAACTAATATTTGGCAGATATTATTTTCAGACATTAAGTGACTCTAGCTAGCTAAATAGTGAGTTGCTTTGTATAGCCCTGAGAGTGCTATTTAATGTTACATCACTATTTTATGTAATAATTAATGGGTATTTTAAGGTTTTGTATGACGATAGCTATATAAAATTAAGGATTTGGAGTGAAACTTGTTTCAGGGAATTAAAGATGAGGCAATTTTTGATGGATAAATTACTCAAAGGCTTTGTTGTTGGCTGGTTTAAAAGCGACGTTCGTCGTTGGTGGCTTCATGCCTATTATAATTTTATTCCTAAGCTGCTACATAAAAAACAATCGCTTGATGTTTTTCTGGCGTTAAGTGATCCCTATAGTTTTGTCTTGGTGCAAACCTTGCCCGCACTAGAAAAACGTTTTCACGTTAAAATTAACTTATTCTTAATGTATGAAAAAAATCAAGTTTCTCAAACGGGTAAACTATGGCGTGAATGGACGATAACGGATGCTAATCATTTTGCTCATTTATACGGCCTACAAGCTATCACGCAAGAGCCGGAAATTCGCTCACTAGTGACAGGACAGCAAGTTTGGCAATTACAGAGTAAAAATGTTGCGAATGCGATCAGCCTTTTTAAACAAACTTGGCTTAATCAATTCACTGAGTTTTACGGGCCTTCAACACCTGTGATTAATTTTCAAATTAAAAACCAGCAAAAACAAATTCGTAAAGGGCACTATCAATCGGCCAGTATTTATTTTGCTGGTGAATGGTATGTTGGTGTCGAGCGACTTGGTCATTTAGAACAGCGGCTTAATAAAATAGGGGTATCAATAGATAAACCTGAATCACTTTTTAATAAACATCATTTAACTTACCAGCCAAGTGCCGCTAAATTACCACAAACTGAGTTGACGGTTTATTTATCTATTTGTAGTCCTTATTCTTATTTGGGGTGGCTGCAAGTGGTTAAATTATCGCAAAGTTACCAAATTCCTATAAAAGCCAAATTGGTGATACCGTTGTTAATGCGTGGCATTCAAGTACCCATTGAAAAACAGCGCTATATCCTGTTTGATGCTTTACGTGAAGCGCGAGTGAAAAACTTACCTATAGGTAAATTGACTCAGCCGTTAACTGAGAGTGTGACAGCGATTTATCAACTGTTTCCTTATATGGAAACAGTTGATAAAAGTTTTGATTATGTAAATGCGATATTTTCTGCGGTTTATGTTAAAGGGCTTGATCTGGCTAAGGCCGATAATTTAAAGGAAATTTGTTTAGCTATTGATGTTGATTATGAGCAAGCGCTTCAATACAGCGAAACCCATGACTGGCAATTAATGATTGATGCCAATCAACAACAAATTGAACAATTGGGGTTTTGGGGTGTGCCTTGTTTTACTTTTGAAAGTGTTGCCTGTTGGGGGCAAGATAGGCTTTTTTTAATTGAACAAGCGATATTAAATAGCACTAAAATAAAAAGCGCATAATGGAAATTATGCGCTTTTTTAAATAATTCTTTAGTTTTACTTTAATGCTAAATTTTTAAACCAAATTGTAAGGCAAAACCTGCGGCATCTTCATCGCCGGCTACAGCAGCAATATCAAATGACAAGACATCACCAGGTGAAATACCTAAACCAACAGTAACAACATCATTTTCAACGTCGTTCATATCAGTACGTGTACCTAATCTAAGTTGTAAATGTTCTGACCAATCAAAAGCAACACCTAGCGCGGCAAATTTAGGTTTGTTTTCTTGATCAGAAAAAGCTAAACCTTGTCTGTCGGTTAAGTCAACTTCACCGGCCAATGTAACCCAATCATTTTTATAGGCAAAACCAGCTGTTACTTGTGGTTTTACTTCAAAAGTAATTTCTTGCGAATTAGCACCTGTAGTGGTGTACTGGATTTCTTGACTTGCTAAGTTATTAGCCACTAAAGCAAAGCTCCATTGACGCTCTTCGCCCCAGCTGGTATATACACCTAGGTCATAGTTAATAGCACTATCACTTTCAGCTTCTTCACTTAAATCAAAATCATCTTCATCAAATTCACGAATGTTTTTATCTATGAAGACAATATCTAAGCTTTGGTGTTTAATTTTTGCTCCTAAGTCTAAATCATAGCTGTCGGTAGAAATAACATTACGTCCAAATAATACACCAGCTTCAACAACAGAATAACCAAAGGCACGTGCGCCAGAGTCTAATTTTGAGTCGCCGTTATTATCTTCTAATAAATCAGCATTTAAGTTATCGATAGCATCTTGCAATAAGGTATTGTCGTTGTCATTGTAATTAACAGCAAGGCCAATTTGGCCATATTGTTGAGCAAATACACCGACACTTAAATATTGATTTGGGATCAAAGCTAAGAAGTTTACACCAATATCCACTTTTACCGGCTTTTCATCAATGCTATTGAAATCATTAATGATGGCATCTTTATCAGCTGTTAACGTAGCTTGTGCGGCTTCAATTTCTCCTAAACTGTTGTAGTTTGCATTTGCCGCTTGTCTAATACTAGCTTCTAAAGCGTCAATGGCGTCGGCAATATCTTCACCTGTATCAAAAACATCATGTTCATCAGCGGCTTTTGCACCAAAGCCTAATGATAGATAAAAATCATCATCTTGATCATAATTATTAGCTAATGCTGGATTGCTAATTGACGCGGTAAAGTCATCGTTTAATGATGTAAAACCTTTACCAACATGTTTAGCATTATAGGTTTGTCCTGTTGCTGCCATGCTTACTGAAAATGCAAGTAAACTAATACCTTGGATAAGTTTTTTCATGTTTTTCCCTATTATATTATGTAATAAATATTTGATCGCTATTGAAAAAGTGTAGGGGGCAAATAACGACAATCCAATAATTCACTTAAAATGATATATAAAGTGAATTATTGGATTGTACAATAGTACTATGTAAATATTAAGTTTATTTTACAATAGCATAGGATGAGTTGTGTTGCTTGAGCAAAAATTACTTGCGAAAGATTAACAAGCGCTAATCATCAAGACCGATGATATTATCATCTGAATCAGAGTCCGAGTCTGAATCGCTATCAACATCCGAGGTATCTACTTTATTGCGGCCAAATAAAGTGTGAAATTGTTTAGGTGAAAGAATTTTATTTTGATATTTTAGCCAAGCTTTTTCAATCGCTGTGCTAGGAGCAAGTTCTCCTTGGCAGACGGCTTTGAATTGTCGTTCTTCATCGGTTTCAGCTTCTACAGTGCCAGAAGCAATAGCTGATAAAGCAACACCGTATTTTTCTAAAATGGTAACTTCGGCGATGGAATAATCCCCTGAACGGCTCATGCCTCTAGGGTAGTTTTTATCATCATAAAATTTTCGAGAAGTTTGGAAACTCTCTTTAATTAAGTCTTTTGTGGTCATAGTCATAAACTCAAAAAATTACAAAAGTGAACAGAGAGGTTTTTAGCTTAAAAATTTAATTTTGACAATCTTTTTTTCATCATTTTTTCAGGTTTATTTAATAGATGAAAAAACCTCAATCAACTATAAAACTAAGGTGATCATATGGTTACCAAAATGTGAAGTTTTTTTGAACAAATACGCTTGCAAAGGTAATTAAAATATTCTTAAATGAAATGTCAGTTATTTTTGATGTTACTGGCCGCTATTAAAACATTTCATTTACTTATCAATATGTTAAGAGAGGTTCTTCAATGAAGAGACAAAAAAGAGATCGTTTAAACAGAGCGTTTTCCAATGGTTACCAAGCAGGAGTTAGTGGAAAAGGAAAGGATAATTGTCCATATCAAAATATCGATGCTAGATCAGAATGGTTAGGTGGTTGGCGAGAAGCAGTAACAGATAAAAATATGGGGCTATTTAAATAGCCAATAAGACATCAAATTTGACCTTAATTTAAAAATGAAAGCCCGTTATATAAACGGGCTTTTTTTATTGCTGTTGTCGCTGGCTAAGTTTTATACGTATTGGTATTAACTTGGCAAACAGTACATTCAGGGTTTTTGGCTAGGCTGAATTGCTGCCAACTTGCCGATAAGCCGTCTAACATTAATAATTTATTAGTAGCAACCTCAATGCCAACCAATTGTTTGATCGCCTGTAAAGATTGCATACCGGCAATAATTGCCAATACTGGCCCAAGAATACCTAAGGTTTGACAGTTTTGCTCAGGTGCTTTCTCACTGGCAGGAAATAAACATTGATAACAGGCACTGTCAGGTTTATTACTATCAACCACTAAACATTGACCATCAAAGCCAGTGGCTGCACCTATCATTAACGGTACTTTTAATGTAACGCAGGCGGTATTTAATAAATAACGGGTTTTAATGTTATCAGTACAATCAAGTACCACATCAACTTGTGAAATATAAAAGCTGGCGAGCTCTTCATCGAGCATCTCATCAATCACTTCAATAGTTACTTCCGGATATTGCTTTAGTAATTGTTGCTCGGCAATATCGGCTTTATTACTGCCAATATCATCTTCACAGAATAAGGTTTGGCGTGGCAGGTTACTTAATTCAATATTGTCACCGTCAGCTAAATATAAGGTACCAACACCGGATGCGGCTAAGTATTGTGCTGCCGGATTACCTAAACCACCAATACCAACAATTAATACTTTTGCGTTTTGTAAGGCAATTTGGCCTTGTTCACCAAATTTATTAAGCATTATTTGGCGGCTGTATTTTAGTTTCTCTTGGTTAGTTAACACAATTTTTCCTTACTCTTTTAACTTTCAATACTGTCGTTTAGGGTTTTTACACTGCTGGCTTTAAATTGAATATAGACATGGCGTGCTTGCGAGTGATCGAGGTAATTATTCAACTGTAATTTTTCTAAGGAATAAAGCGAGATCATGACATAAAATTCTTGTTGATGGCAGATCACTTTAATTAAGGCTTTTTTCCCTAAAATTGTAATTTCGTCAATGACCCCAGCCAACTGATTAACAATGGAACTGTGCTGATTTTCTGTTAAACAAATGCTGATGTCGTCAGCCGAAATATAACATGACAATGTTGCTTGTTTATTCAGTCCAAAACGAGGGGTTGATAAATACAGTTTAGCGGCAGGTGATGCATTATCAGCAAAAGATAATGCCATTAAGCCATAAGGAGCAAGTTGCTCGCTGAGTGTTTGATCAATAGCTAGCTTTAAAGATGTTTGTTGCTGAATATTCTCGCCATAATTTAACTGATGAATAACTTGTGCCGTATGGCCTAAATGGCTTATTTTGCCTTGTGATAATACTAATAAATGATCGGCGAGTTGCTGAATATCATCTAAGCTATGACTAACATATAAAATAGGTAACTGAAATTGTTTGTTCACCTGATGTAATAAGCTAATAAGGTTGGCTTTATTACGCATATCAAGGGCACTAAAGGGTTCGTCTAATAGCAATAATTCGGGCTCATTTAATAACGCACGAGCAATAGCAACACGTTGTTGTTCACCACCAGATAACGTTGCCGGATATTGTGATAACAAGGCGGTAATATTGGTTAAGCGAATAACATCTTGATAATTAAACTGTTGCTGCTTGCGTCGACTTAAGGCGTATTGTAAGTTTTTTTCAACGGTTAAATGGTCAAATAAGCGGTTGTCTTGAAACACTAAACCAAGGTTACGTTGGTACACCTTAATATTGGTGTTGTTTGCGGTATTTAGCCAGGTTTTATCATTAAATGAAATCAAACCTTGTGTCGATTTTTCTAAGCCTGAAATAGCACGTAATAGCGAGGTTTTCCCTGCACCTGACGCGCCAAAAATAGCGGTAATACCTGATACTGGTAAGGCGGTATTTACCGAGAGGGTAAAATGTTTTAGCGGTAATTGAATATTAAGCGTTAGGTCTGCCATTTTAGCTCCCAACGTCTGTATTTATAGTAGTTGCAGTATGCTTATTAGCTTTATTTAATAGTGCGATCAAGGCTAAAAAGATAAAGGAGCCAACTAATAAACCGGCCGCTAAAATATGCGCTTGACCATAATTAAATGCTTCAACATGATCAAATAAAGCAATTGATAATACCCGTGTTTCTCCAGGAATGTTGCCACCAATCATTAATACAATACCAAACTCACCAATAGTGTGAGCAAAACCTAAGCTAGCGGCGGTAATAAAACTGGCTTTAGTCATTGGCATTACCACAGTAAAAAAGCTATCAAGCGGTTTAGCGCCTAATACTTGGCTTGCTTCAATGAGGTTATTGCCAAGCTGTTCAAAAGCTTTTTGTAAGGGTTGAACAACAAAGGGTAACGAATAAAAAAATGAACCGATCACTAAAGCGCTAAAGCTAAAAGCTAATTGGGTGCCGGTAACACTTTGCCAGATTTGCCCAGGTAGGGCAGTTGGTGAAAAAGCGATTAATAAATAAAAGCCGACCACAGTTGGCGGTAAAATGAGTGGTAGCGCAATAAACGCTTCAAAAAGTACTTTCCATCTTGACTGCATTTTAGCTAAATACCAAGCACAAGGCGTACCGATCACCAGCAATAATACGGTGGTAAATAGCGCTAACTCTAACGTGGTAATTAAAGCGATAATGTCTGGATGTAAGCCATTCATGTTATTGCTCTGCCGTAATTAATTCAGCTACTTTTTGATTATAAAACAATGGTGAATGATAACCATAAAGGGCTAATTTTTGTTGTATGGGAGCGGATAATATAAAGGCACAAAACTGCTGCGCTAATTCAGCTTGTTTGGTGTTATTAATGATCACTAATTGTTGCGCGATTGGTGTATACAAATGCTCTGGAATATCGAAACCTTGTAAATTATTTAATACCAACTGGCTTTTAGCGACAATGCCTAAGTTAACAGCGCCACTGTGTACCTGTTGAAAGGTTTGGTTAATGTTAATACCCGTAATTAACTTATGTTTGTAGCTTTGCCATAAATTTAGCTTGGTTAGTACTTCTTTTGCGGCAATACCATAAGGAGCAATATTAGGGTTAGCAATGGCTAATTTATTTTGCTCACTCGGCTTGGCTGAAAGAACGGCTAATGAGTCAACCGCTTGGTTGGCAGACCATAATGACAACTGCCCAATGGCATACGTTTTTAATGAGCTGGCATCGGCTAATTGCCGAACTATTAATTGCTGGGGGCGAATCGCATCTGCTGAGAGAAAAACGTCAAAGGGCGCACCATGACTTATTTGTTGGTACAAGGTGCCACTAGCGGCGCTAATTAATTGAATATTTGGTGCCGCGGTTAATTTGGCAACCTTTTGAAATTCAGGTAAAAGCTGTTCTAGTACCGGATAAAAATTTGCTGCTACAGCAATACGCAATGGCGCTGTTTCTGCTTTAACTTGCTGAGGAAAAATAACGAAATAAAAGCAGAAAAAACTAACCAGAATTATTTTTAAAACCAAGCTGTGCATTTAGTTCTGCCAATCTTGTGCTTTACTTTTATCGCTATCTTTAGCATCTAACCAGCGTTCGCCATCGGCGGTTACTTCTTTTTTCCAAAAGGGCGCGTCGACTTTTAAATAATCCATAATAAATTCGCATGCTGCAAATGCCGCTTTTCGATGTGGGCTCGTTACACCAACAAACACAATTTTTTCGCCAACTGTTAAGGTACCAATGCGATGGATAACTTTAACCCGATTAATTGGCCAACGAGATTGTGCTTGCTCAATAATCTTAGCTAACGACTTTTCTGTCATGCCAGGGTAATGCTCTAGATGAAGCGCCGTTACTTGATCACCTAAGTTTTTATTACGAACGCGTCCGGTAAACGTAACTAAGGCGCCATCGGCATGATTATCGTGTTCTAATAATTGTGTTTCGGTGCTGATGTCAAAGTCTTGCGTTTGAATACTGATCATAACGACCTCGTTAGCCGCCAGTAACGGGTGGAAAAAAGGCAACTTCATCACCACTTGAGATGCTGGTGTTGTTGTCAGCCATTTGCTGATTAACCGCATTTAATAAGGCGTTGTCTTGTAAATAACTTTGCCAATCAGGATGTAATGTTACGAGTTGCTGTTTAACATCCGCGATTGTTAAGCTGTCATTAGCTAGTTCAAGGTCAAGCTGTTCACAGTTAAGTTGCTCTCTTAAACGAGCAAAAAATAATACCTTGATCATAAATTTAGTCTTCTGATTGCCAGTGGCCTGATTTACCACCGGTTTTAGTTAATACTTTAATATCGTGAATTTCCATGGCGGGATCAACCGCTTTGCACATATCAAACAAGGTTAAGCAAGCAACTGAAACCGCCGTTAATGCTTCCATCTCAACACCTGTTTGGCCGCTTAGTTTACATAAGCTCAGTACTTTAATTTGTTGGTGCTGATGATCTATTTCAAAATCAATTTGTACTTTACTTAACATTAACGGGTGGCAAAGAGGAATTAAGTTACTACATTGTTTAGCGGCTTGAATACCGGCAATACGAGCAACAGCAAATACGTCACCTTTTTTGTGCTCACCTTTTGTAATTAGCGAAAAGGCAAGGTCATTCATTTTAATAAAACCTTGCGCACGAGCCGTTCTCGCGGTTATCGCTTTTTCGGTAACATCAACCATGTTAGCTTCACCTTGTTGATTAAGGTGCGTTAATTGCTGGTTTGAGTTAGGCATCTCGGCTCCCACAGGCTTCACTACCGTCTTTTAAATGTTGAACAAAATTACAAGGGCCGTGGCTGGCATCAATTTGTTCGGCAATTAATTTATCCCAAGCAGTTTTACAAGCGTTAGTTGAACCAGGCACACAAAAAATAACGGTGCCATTTGCCATGCCCGCAAAAGCACGAGATTGAATCGTTGAGGTGCCAATTTCTGTTAATGAAATAGCGCGAAAAACTTCACCAAAACCTTCTACTTTTTTATCGAACAAAATCTCTAACGCTTCTGGCGTATTATCTCTGGCGGTAAAGCCTGTACCACCAGTGCTTAATACCACTTGCACGTTATCTGAGGCGATCCAACGTGAAACAATGGCACGTAGTTGGTAAACATCATCTTTAACTATCGCTTTTTCAACTAGGTTGTGGCCAGCTTCAGTTAGGCGCTCAACTAAGGCTTGTCCTGAAGTATCATTACTTTCATCACGGGTGTCTGAAACCGTTAATACGGCAATATTTAATGCTTGAAATGGCGGACGTGGTTTTTTAGCCATGATAAATCCTTGATAAATTATATTTTAGAATAAAGTTGCTGTGCTTGTTGCCACTGCTCAGGTGTGTTGCAGTTAAACAAAGCTTGCGAATTTTTTAACGGTAATACTTGATGCGGAATACTGGTTAAAAACTTACGCATAGATGGACCGCGTTTATTACTCATTTGACTAAGCGCTTGTTCATTATCATTTTTGTTGGCAGTAAAAGCCTGATTAAAAAATAATTCACTATAAGCATTATTAGGTAAGTACAGGGGTAAATAATGATCCTGATAAAAACATGCTTGGCCGGATAATTCACCTTTTAGTTTTAAGTTAGTTAAAATGTCTTGAGTTAATAAGGGTAAATCAACAGGAATAACTAATACTGCTTTAGGTTGGTATTTTTTTATGACACTGTAAATTCCTGCCAAAGGGCCAAGCTGTTTAAATTCGTCAGCTACTTGATAATTATCACCACTGATCAAAGTGTCTTGAATACCGGCGTTGTGTAATAACTGACGGCTAAAATTAAGCATGTCTTGCTGTTTAGCTGAAAAATGATTTAAATGGGCTTTGTTTTCTCCCATACGGCTAGACAAACCACCGGCTAAGACCACACCTAAACATTGGTTATTCGCTTGCATATTTAACGGTTCATTAGGACGGAATTGCATAACCTAACCTCCTAACATAGCAAGGTGCTTAGTTGCACCGGTAAGGTTTTCTTGCAAATAATGGGTTTCTTTTTTATCCGCTAATAAGGCGACAACTTGCTGCTTTAATGGCGTTAGATCATCAGACTGTAAATAGTCTTTTAACGGTAAACCTTGCTCACCAAATAAACATAAATGTAACTTACCTAAAGAGCTAATACGCAAGCGGTTACAGCTGGCGCAAAAATCTTTGCTGTAAGGCATGATCAAACCTATTTTTCCTAATGAATCTGGGTGGAAAAACTCTTGAGCTGGGCCTGCGGCTTTATCACGAATGGCCGGTAGCCAGCCTTGGCTGACTAAACGCTGTTTGATGCTTTCACCAGAGACATGCTGTTTATTGAAAAAGTCTTTGTTGTCACCAGTTTCCATTAATTCAATAAAACGTAAAGATACCGGTTTGTCTTTCACCCATTGCTGAAAGTTATTTAGTTCAAAAGCGTTAAATTCACGCATTAATACGGTATTAACTTTTAACGTTGCCCGACCATCCAACATGGCTGAATCAATACCTTTTAAAATATGTTCAAGTTTGTTGTGGCCAGTAATGGAGTGAAATTGGCGTGGGTCAAAACTGTCAATACTGATATTAATAGAGTCGATACCGGCATCTAACCAAGCAGGTAAATGCTCAGGTAATTTATAACCATTGGTGGTTATAGCAACATGTTTAATGCCGGGAGTTTGTTTTAGCGCTCTAATAATATCGGGTAAATCTTTCCGTAGTGATGGCTCGCCACCAGTAATACGAATTTTCTCGGTACCTAGTTCGGCAAACGCTTTAGCAATGCGTTTAATTTCTGGTAGCGACAAAAAGTCTCTGTCGGTATCACATTGATAACCGTCAGGTAGGCAGTAATTACATTTAAAATTACAAACGTCAGTAATTGATAGGCGCAAGTAATAAAACTTACGGCCAAAGTTGTCAGATAACATTGATCACCTTTCCAAATAGGGGGAGGCTAACGCGTTTCCTTGTTAACCCTGGTGGTATAAAACCACGGCTTAATCAACTTACCTATTGTTACTTTATTAAATAACTCATAGGGGTAGCCAGTTAAGCTTCGGCGAATTTAAAGTAATCACCATTTTACGCTTTTTTAGTAAAAGTACAATCTAGCGTTTTTGTTAACAGAACAATAAAACGGATCAAAGCTTAGTTTTTTGTTTTAGAACAAGTTATTGCCTGTTTATGCGAAAATTAATTTTACTCATCAGTGGTAAAAGTGTATTAAAATAAGCTAAGCCCAATAAATACTTGTTGTTAAAAATAGAAATTATTATGTCTGATTGTTGCTCTGCTCTTGGTTTATTACCTTTCAATGACGCCCTTACTTTGTTGTTAAACAATATTACGCCAACCACTAAAACTTTAATTTTACCAATTGAACAAGCGTTAAATTTTGTTTTAGCACAAAATGTTGAAAGCCCAATGAATATTCCACCGCATGATAACTCAGCGATGGATGGCTATGCTTTTGCTCAAAAAAGTTTATTGGCAGGTAACAAACTTAAGCTTGCCGGTAAAGTATTAGCCGGCGCGCCTTTTGATGGTGTCTGCCAAGCGGGTGAGTGTATTCGTATTATGACTGGCGGCAAACTACCTCGTGGTTGTGACACGGTAGAAATGCAAGAAAATTGCCTTGTTGAAGGCGATAATATTGTTTTTACGGCGGATAAGAAACTAGGGCAAAACGTTCGAAAAGCAGGCGAGGACATTACGCAAGGTGAACTTGTTTTAAAACGGGGCCAACGGTTAAGCTCTGTCGATATTGCTTTGTTAGCTTCATTAGGCATTGCCGACGTTGAGGTTTATCAGCCGATAAAAGTTGCCCTTATTGCCACCGGCGATGAATTAAAAACACCAGGGCAAGCATTAGCAGAGGGCGATATTTATGAAAGTAACCGTTACTTTTTGTCAGCCATGTTAACTAAATTAAATGCACAAGTGATTGACTTTGGTGTGATAGAAGATGACTTTAATGCCATTAAACAGGCATTCGAACAAGCAGATCAACAAGCTGATGTGGTGATTTCATCTGGCGGGGTGTCGGTTGGTGAAGCGGACTTTACCAAAGACGTATTAGATAGCTTAGGTGATATTGCTTTTTGGAAGCTGGCGATGAAACCAGGTAAGCCTTTTGCGTTTGGTAAACTAAGCAATAGTTTGTTTTTTGGTTTGCCGGGTAATCCGGTTTCGGCGTTAGTCACCATGTACCAACTAGCCGTGCCGGGTTTAGTTAAATTACAAAATGCGTTGCCGCTAAAACGTAAAACCTTCCAAGTGGTAACGGAAACCGATATTCGTAAATCACCGGGGCGACAAGATTTTCAACGGGGTATTTTGTCGGTAAATACACATGGTCAGTTATCAGTAAAGTCTACTGGCGCACAAGGTTCAGGTATTTTATCGAGTATTGCTAAAGCAAACTGTTTTATTATTTTACCGCAAATGCAAGGAAAAGTGGCTGCAGGTGAATTGGTAACGGTTGAGTTATTTGATGACTTAATTGTGTAGTTGGAATATTAAAAAAGCCAAGACAAATGCTTGGCTTAAAAAATGATTAATACGTAGGGAAAGATTAAAGTGCTAACTCAATAACCATTTCGCGTAACTCGTCTTTTGAGATTGAGTTACTGTGGTTCTTATCAAAACGGTGGAAAATCGTTTCGCACATGCGAATACCTTTGTCTTGTAACAAAACATCAATTAATTCAACAAACTCGCTACGGTTGATAACGCCGTCTTTATCGGCATCAAACACTTCGAACAATTCGTCTACCCATTGATTTAGTTCCATAATCTCTCTTATCCTAGGCCGAAAATATTTATAAAACTGTATCTTTATTTTTGTTAAATGGGAAACGTTAATTTGTTTTTTTTGTAAAATATTTACCTAGATCATGGTTTAGATAACACTTTGTGTGATTACTAATCATTCATCTGGTTTTAAATTGTTCATTTAATATAAGTAAAAGGTCTACAAATTCATTAAAAGTTATCATTTTAAGCATATACATAAGCAACGGATTCAGGCAAAATAAGCGACCTTAAAATTTGTCAATTTAGTCTCCTATTTTTTGATATAGGTAACCACCCTTAAGAGGATAACCCATGCTAACTCGTGATATGAATATTGCAGATTTTGATGCTGAACTTTATCAAGCGATCTCTGATGAAGTGACACGTCAAGAAGAGCACATCGAATTAATTGCTTCTGAAAACTACTGTAGTACTCGTGTTCTTGAAGCCCAAGGTTCACAATTAACTAACAAATACGCAGAAGGTTATCCGGGCAAGCGTTATTATGGTGGTTGTGAGTATGTTGATAAAGCAGAAGCTTTAGCTATTGAACGTGCAAAAGAATTATTTGGTGCTACTTATGCTAACGTTCAACCACATGCTGGTTCACAAGCCAATGCTGCTGTTTTCCAAGCGTTAGTTTCACCAGGTGGAAAAGTACTAGGTATGAGCCTTGCTCATGGTGGTCACTTAACACATGGTGCTAGTGTTAGCTTTTCAGGTAAATCTTACGAAGCGATCCAATACGGTTTAGACCCTGAAACAGGCGACATTGATTACGCTGAAATTGAGCGTTTAGCATTAGAGCATAAACCAGAAATGATCATCGGCGGTTTTTCTGCTTTCTCTGGTATTGTTGACTGGGCACGTATGCGTAAAATTGCTGACCAAGTTGGTGCTTACTTTATGGTTGATATGGCACACGTTGCCGGTCTTGTTGCTGCGGGTCTTTACCCTAACCCAGTACCACATGCGCACGTTGTTACTACCACAACGCATAAAACATTAGCTGGTCCACGTGGCGGTTTAATTATTTCAGGTTGTGATGACGAAGCGGTTTATAAAAAATTAAACTCAGCTGTTTTCCCTGGTGGCCAAGGTGGTCCTTTAATGCACGTAATTGCTGCTAAAGCAGTTGCTTTCAAAGAAGCATTACAACCAGAATTTAAAGTATACCAACAACAAGTGTTAGATAACGCTAAAGCGATGGTAGCAGTATTACAAGAACGTGGTTACAAAGTTGTTTCTAACGGCACCCAAAACCACTTATTGTTATTAGACTTAATCGACAAAGATATTACCGGTAAAGATGCTGATGCTGCTTTAGGTAATGCACACATTACTGTAAACAAAAACTCAGTACCAAATGACCCACGTTCACCGTTTGTTACTTCAGGTTTACGTTTAGGTACACCAGCGATCACGCGTCGTGGTTTTAAAGTTGAAGATACTAAGCTATTAACGTCTTGGATCTGTGATATTTTAGACGATATTACTGATGAATCAGTACAAGCAAAAGTACGTGAAAACGTAAAAGAAATTTGTGCTCGTTTACCTGTATACGCTTAATATTTGAGAACTAACACTGCGGTTAATTTTTTATGCTTAGCAGTGATATTTCCTGAATAAATAGTTTAAAATGGCCGCATTGATTGCGGCTATTTTTTTGCCGTAAATTTATATATTGATACTCATACTTAAGTTGCCTCACATCAGGAGCTGCAATGTACTGCCCATTTTGTTCAGAAACAGAAACGAAAGTAATTGACTCTCGCCTCGTTGCCGATGGTCATCAAATTCGTCGTCGACGCGAATGTTCAGCTTGTCGTGAACGTTTTACAACCTTTGAAATTGCAGAGCTTGTGATGCCTCGTATCATTAAACGTGATGGTTCTCGTGAACCTTTTAATGAAGATAAATTGCGTAATGGCTTAGTCAGGGCATTAGAGAAACGTCCGGTTAGTGTTGAGTTAACTGAAAAGGCGATTAACCGTTTAAAATCAGAAATTCGTGCCACTGGCGAACGTGAAGTATCGAGTGAAATGTTAGGTAACTTGATCATGGAAGCGTTGAAAAAAATAGACAAAGTTGCTTATGTTCGTTTTGCCTCGGTTTATCGTTCCTTTGAAGATATTCGTGAATTTGGTGAAGAAATTGCGCGCTTAGGTGATGATGATTAAACGATTAAATATTGAGTATACCTGTCGATTTTATGGAGCCGTATATTATGAGCTTTAGTCTTGCTGATCATCAATATATGGCACGCGCGATAAAACTTGCACAAAAAGGACGTTGTACAACGTCACCCAATCCTAGCGTTGGCTGTGTTTTAGTGAAAGATGAAAAAATTGTTGGTGAAGGTTTTCATCTTAAAGCTGGGGCTGGTCATGCGGAAGTGAATGCCTTAGCACAAGCCGGTGAATTAGCTAAAGGCGCGACAGCCTATGTTACTTTAGAGCCTTGCTCGCATTACGGTAGAACACCACCATGTGCCCAAGGGTTAATTAATGCCGGTGTTACAAAAGTAATTGCTGCCATGGTTGATCCTAACCCGCAAGTTTCTGGTCGTGGTTTAAAAATGCTAGCAGATGCAGGTATTGAAACCGCAGCACCATTATTAGAAGCCGATGCTAAAGCGTTAAATTTAGGCTTTATTAAATTAATGGAAACAGGTTTACCTTATGTTCGCTGTAAATTAGCTGCGAGTATTGATGGTAAAACCGCGATGGCATCAGGTGAAAGCCAGTGGATCACTGGTGATAAAGCCAGAGCCGATGTGCAAGCATTACGCGCCCAAAGTTGCGCTATTATTACTGGCGCTGATTCGGTAATAACCGATAATGCTAAAATGAATGTGCGTTATTCACAATTAACTGATCCGAATTTTATTGAAGCGGACTTACGTCAACCGGTTCGAGTAATTATTGATTCTAAAAACAGATTAACGCCTGATCTGGCTATTTTTCAAATTGCCTCACCAATATTAATTATTCGAGAGAAAATTGACGATAGTCAGCAATGGCCAAGTTTTGTTGAACAAGTTACTGTGCCGACGGTTTTGCAAAATAATCAGCGTTATATTGCATTAGCTAAGTTATTATCTTTATTAGCTGAGCGTGGTTTTAATGATATCCTTGTTGAATCAGGTAATCGTTTAGCTGGCGCTTTTATCGAACAAAATTTAGTTGATGAGTTGATCTTATATCAAGCGCCGAAATTATTAGGTGCTGACAGCAAAAGTTTGCTTGCTATGCCAGCGATCAGTCAGTTAGCACAAGCAAAAACATTACGTTTTAAAAACGTTACTATGCTGGGTAACGATTTAAAAATAACGGCGACTTTTAACTAGGTAAAAGATTAATTTTGCCAGAATGAGAATAGAGAATGTTTACTGGAATTATTGAAGCGATAGGTCAAATTAAAGCCATTAATATTAATGGTGAAGGTGCTAGGATCACCGTGGCGGTGGGTAAGTTAGCCATGGATGATGTTAAGTTAGGCGACTCAATTGCCACCAATGGTATTTGTTTGACTGTAGTTGCTTTTGATAGCACAAGTTATAGCGCTGATGTTTCAACCGAAACACTACAACGTACTGGCTTTGCTAATTATCAGGTAGGGCAAAAGGTCAACCTTGAAAAAGCCATGTTACCAACCACACGTTTTGGTGGTCATATTGTCTCGGGCCATGTTGATGCTGTGGCAGAAATTACCGCCATTGAAAATAAAGGTAATAGCTGTGATTATTGGCTATCTATGTCAGACGACATTGCGCCTTATATTGCTGAAAAAGGCTCTATTACCATTGATGGTGTCAGTTTAACGGTTAATGGTTTAACGCAAGATAAATTTCGTTTAACAATAGTGCCACATACAGCTGAAGAAACCATTATTGCCAGTTATCAAGCAGGCACGAAAGTGAATGTGGAAGTGGATGTGATGGCGCGTTATATCGAGCGTTTATTAACAAAAAATACACCTTCGGCTAAACCCGTCAGTGGTGTAACTCATGATTTATTAGCAAAAAGTGGCTTTATCAAATAGTTACAGAGTAGAATAATTGTTCTGAATAACGTGAGTTGCAAAAACTAACTGTTAAAATTCAAATTTATAGTCAGCATGCTGACAATGTTTAAAGAGGTTGCCATGCAATTAAATACCCCGCAAGAAATCATCGAAGATATCAAACAGGGCAAGATGATCATCTTAATGGATGACGAAGATCGTGAAAACGAAGGCGACTTTATCATGGCGGCTGAAAAAATCACGCCAGCGGCGATTAACTTTATGGCCACACATGGCCGTGGTTTGATCTGTATGCCAATGAGCCGTGAAAAATGTGCCGAATTAAAGCTGCCTTTAATGGTCGATAAAAATGATGCCCAATTTTCTACTAATTTTACCGTTTCAATTGAAGCAGCCAGTGGCGTTACCACAGGTATTTCGGCGGCAGATCGGGCAACTACGGTTTTAGCCGCTTGTAGTAAAGGTGCTAACGAACACTCTATTGTCCAGCCAGGGCATATATTCCCGTTAATTGCTAAAGATGGTGGTGTGTTAAATAGAGCAGGCCACACTGAAGCGGGCGTTGATCTTGCGCGTATGGCGGGTTTTGAACCGGCATCTGTTATCGTTGAAATACTAAACGAAGATGGCACTATGGCGCGTCGTCCTGACTTAGAAGTAATTGCTAAAAAGTTTGATATTAAAATAGGCACTATTGCTGATTTAATTGAATATCGCAATGCCACTGAAACCACGATAGAACGTGTATCACAATGTAAATTGCCAACTGCTTTTGGTGAGTTTGATCTCACCGTATTTAAAGATACTATCGATGGCCAAGCGCATTTTGCTCTAACTAAAGGTGAAATTTCACCAGAAAAACCAACCTTAGTACGTGTGCATTTAGAGAATACTTTTAGAGACTTATTACTTAGCCAGCGTGAAAGCGTTGCGACATGGCCGATCAGTAATGCCATCGAAAAAATTGCCAATGAAGGTGGCGTATTAGTGTTATTAGGCAAACATGAGTCGGCACAAACCTTAATCGAGCAAGTGAAAAAATACGCTAAAATTGATGCAGGTGAAACCGTAAAAGAGCCTAAGCGCCATATTGGTTCACGTAATGTCGGGGTTGGCTCACAAATATTAGCAAACTTAGGCGTTGGTAAAATGCGCTTGTTAAGTGCACAAACTAAATATCATTCATTATCTGGTTTTGGTTTAGAAGTTGTTGAATATATTAGTGAATAAGTTTTGTTAACATTATGTTTACATACTACTTAAAAAACATAAGGTTAGCTTAATAAAAACTAGAATCACCTGATTTATTTTGGTATATATATTTTGGTTTATGCAATGAATGAATTGCGAACCCATGTTGTTATAGATAGCTTTAATCAGGTGCTTTTATGAAACGTTCTAAAGATCGTATTCTTGATTGTTGTTTAGTTATTTTTGTTGTTTTAAGTTTAGGCATCGCCTTTTCTTTTTAACCGGCAGCATAAAATTAGTTTCAATTATTGACTATGTGATAACAAACAATAACAAGGTTATTTTCAATAATAGGGATGAATACTTGTAGGATGCAGAATTTAAAACGGACATATATTTTAATATATGTCCGTTTTTGATTTTAGTAGGGTCAAGATTAACAGAGCAAACTACTAAGAGAATTCTACCAAGCTAGGTAAAATTTAGAGGAAATTACTCATGAAAACACACTTTGATCAAGCTTGGAAAGATTGGCTCACAACTAATATCAATAATGGCCAAAATCGTGATGGTTTATTTAAAATTTTATTAGATGAAGGTTTTGAATTTAATACTATTGTTAAAGAAATGAATTATCTGCCGAGTGTTCCGCTTGAGCAATTAGTTAATCCATTTCATGCTGCAGCAAAGCTAAGCTCGGTACAACTAAGCTCGGTACAGCAGGGAGCTGCACAATTAAGCTCAGCAAGAAAAAGGCCACCCCTGTCTATAACACCGAATAAGTTGTTTCGTGATAAAGCTAAAAAATTGCCAACTAAGCGCTTAGAACTATACACCTTAGAAAACTTTTTAAGCCCCCAAGAATGTGAAAAAATTATCAGCCTGATCACCTCAAAATTAAGACCGTCAGGCTTAAGTAGTGTTGAAGCCGATAGCAGTTTTCGTACCAGCAGAACATGTGACTTAGGCACATTAAATGATCCTTTCATGCAAGATATTGATGATAGGATCTGTCAACTTATTGGAATAGATGCGGCTTATTCAGAAGTCGTCCAAGGGCAATATTATCAAATAGGTCAGCAGTTTAAAGCCCATACCGATTATTTTGAAGCTCATGAAATTGGTCAGTATGGCGGTCAAATGGGACAACGCACTTATACGTTAATGATCTACTTAAATGAGGTTGAAGCTGGCGGTGAAACCGAATTTGTTAACCTTGGTATTGAGTTTAAACCACAACAAGGCATGGCGGTTATTTGGAATAACCTTCACCCAGATGGCTCAACCAATATCGACAGTATGCACTTTGCTAAGCCGATAATTAAAGGTCATAAAGCTGTGATCACTAAGTGGTTTCGTGTAGATAAAAGCTCGTAGATCTTGCTGATTTGTTATTTAAATGGATGCGTTTTAATCTATTCAAAGTATTAAACGGTTAGTATGATAAGTATATTAAATATTGTGCCTGAACGAAAAGAAGATATTCAATCATTATTATTGAATATCTTCTTAATAAATAGAGTCTAAATTAGTATTTTAAGGGTTAAGCACCGCAGTTAAAAACTAATGAACCACGTACGCTTTCAGCACCCATATATTTACCAACAAGAGACACAGCACTATCGGCTACTGCAGCAAAACCTTCTTTTTTACTATCATCCTCTGTTTTAACAACTTCTTCTTTTAATACTAAAAAGTTTTCATCGTCTGTTTTCTTTTTGCAAGTAATCGCAGCATCAGAGTGAATTACTTTTCTAACATCTCTTTCTGTACTAGAGGCATAAGTTGCTTTATAAGAGCCGTCAGTTTGTTTATATACTGTGCCCTTAATAGATGAACAACCTGTACTCAATAATGTGGCTGCTAATATTCCTGCAATAGCGAATGATTTTTTCATATTTTCTCCATTAATAATCTAGTTTTTTATTTTACACATTAAATACTAAAATCTAGCATGATTGTATCTTGGCATAAGCGTACATACAAGTTAGGCTTAATAAAATTTGAGTTATGTTTTAGACTTTTTCTTTTAGCTCAAACAATAAATCTAACGCCTGCTTAGGGCTAAGATCATTGACATCAAGCGCAGCTAATTGTTCAACCACGGGATGGCTAGTATCCATCAAGTTTAATTGTTCAAAAGCTTGTGGTGCCTGTGGTGAAATTGACGGGGCTTGTTGTCGCTCTAACTCAGCTAAACGTTGTTTGGCGCGAGTCACTACTGGCTTTGGAATACCGGCTAATTGTGCTACTTGCAAACCAAAACTTTTGCTGGCGGCACCTTCTTGTACTGCGTGCATAAATATAATATCGTCGCCGTGTTCCATGGCATCTAAATGCACATTGGCAAGTGTATCAATTTGCTCGGCTAATAAGGTTAATTCAAAATAATGGCTAGCAAATAGCGTATACGCCTGGGTTTTTATTGCTAACATTTCAGCACAAGCCCAAGCTAACGATAAACCGTCATAAGTACTGGTGCCACGGCCAATTTCATCTAATAACACTAAACTTCGAGCCGTTGCATTATGAAGAATATTGGCGGTTTCTGTCATTTCAACCATAAAGGTTGAACGACCCGACGCTAAATCGTCAGAGGCGCCAATACGGGTAAATATTCGGTCAACTAAACCTATGTTTGCTGCTTGTGCTGGCACATAACAGCCAATGTGCGCCAATAAGGTGATCAACGCGGTTTGGCGCATATAGGTGGATTTACCCCCCATATTAGGGCCTGTAATGATCAACATTTTACGGCTGTCATCTAATACCACAGGATTGGCAATAAAAGCGTCTTTGGTCATTTGTTCAACCACAGGATGACGACCTGCTTCAATGTTGATGCCAGCTTGTTCACTTAAGCTTGGTTTAACATAATTTAAGGTTTCAGCACGCTCGGCAAAGTTATTTAAGACATCTAATTCAGCTAAGGCGTCAGCTAAGGTTTGTAAGGTTACTAGTTCAGGTAAAATTTGGTCGAATAATTCGTCGTACAAACGCTTTTCTAACGCTAAAAATCGGCTTTGTGCCGTCAGTACTTTTTCTTCGTGCGATTTTAATTCTTCGGTAATAAAGCGTTCGTTATTTTTTAACGTTTGGCGGCGAATATAATCACTAGGTACTTCAGCAGCTTGTGCTCGGCTAATTTCAATAAAAAAACCATGTACTTTGTTGTAACCTACTTTTAATGATTGAATGCCAGTTCGCGCTTTTTCGCGTTGCTCTATTTCGGTTAAAAAGTTACTTGCCCCTTGGCTCAAATCACGCAAAACATCTAATTCTTCATGATATCCCGGTGCGATCACGCCACCGTCACGAATTAACACAGGCGGGTTTTCAATAATCGCATGTTCAAGTAAGTGTTGAATACTTGGTAAGGGCTGTGTGTCTTGTACTAATTTTTGTAATTGTGAATTGCTTGATTCCGCTAATAAACTTTGTAGTTCAGGCAATTGCTGTAATGAATTTCTTAAGCGAGCAAAATCACGCGGACGGGCAGAGCGTAAAGCAATGCGTGCAACAATACGTTCAACATCACCGACCTGTTTTAACAAATCATGCAATGGGGCATTTAATTCAAGCGCAATAATTTCGCAAATAACACTTTGACGACAAGTTAATGTGGTTAAATCTCTTAATGGGAAATGCAACCAACGTTTTAATAAACGTGAGCCCATTGGGGTGGCGGTTTTATCTAAAATGGCGGCGAGTGTGTTATCGGTACCACCGGCTAAATTTTGCGTGAGCTCTAAGTTACGGCGAGTTGCCGCATCTAAAATAACCCCTTTCGCTGACGACTCACCAATAATATTGCGAATATGAGGCAGTGCCGTGCGTTGGCTGTCTTTTACGTATTGAAATAAACAACCAGCGGCCGCTAAACCAAAATGTTGGTCTTGCACGCCAAAACCGGTTAAGTCATTCGTACCAAATTGTTTGTTTAATAAATTGTAAGCAGTATCAAGATCGAATTCCCATTCAGAACGGCGCCGTAGGCCTTTACGACCTTGCACTAAATCAGTATTAACTAAGTTTTCGCTATAGAGTAATTCCGCCGGATTTAAACGTTGTAATTCTGCTTGTACCTGCTCAACAGTTGCCGGCTCTGATAGTACAAAACGGCCACTGGTCATGTCTAAATAAGCAATGCCAAATTGAAATTGGCTGGCTTTGTTTTTATGTTCAAACAAAGCCACAATGAGGTTATCTTGACGATCATTTAATAGCGCTTCATCGCTAACGGTTCCAGGGGTAACAATACGAACAACTTTACGTTCAACTGGGCCTTTACTGGTGGCGGGATCGCCAATTTGCTCGCAAATAGCAACTGATTCACCTAATTGCACAAGCTTAGCTAAATAGTTTTCTACCGCATGATAAGGTACGCCAGCCATAGGAATGGCGTTGCCTCCGGTTTTACCGCGTGCGGTTAAAGAAATATCTAAAAGATCAGCGGCACGTTTGGCATCATCAAAAAATAATTCGTAAAAATCCCCCATACGATAAAACACCATAATATTCGGAAATTCCGCTTTAATGGTTAAGTACTGGCGCATCATAGGGGTATGGGAGCTTAAATCGGGAATAGCTGCATTCATAGGTGTTTTACGGATTTTTATTGAGATAAATGAATAACTCGCATTATGCCATAACTTACCTAATAAAAAACAAAGCAAAGGGAGATTCTGTGATTTGCGATTGATTAACGCACCTTGTCTCTATTAAGCGATATTGGTTTTCATTGGCCTTTTAAAAATCATAAAAACTTTACCTATTACTTGTTTTTTATTCACAGGGCCAACTTTTTCAACTGAGGTGAGGGCATCATAAGCATCATTTTCAGCTCGGCTCCAAATAAACCCATATTTGTCGATAACGGTGACTTTTTTCAAAATATAACCATAGAAGTGATGATGGATAAGCACCACACTGTTAACGTTTAATGTTAACAAGTGAAACCAATGATTGACTAAAATATAGCTCCCGACAGGAATGCTAGGTGCCATGCTTTCATCAGTTACTTTCCAAATTTTAAACCCTAAAATGGTCATGTTGTTACTCCTTCACTTTCTAACCTATTCACCTTTAATGGTATTAAATGGAAATAGCTCGTCAATTTTAGTTAAAACATTAAATAACATATCAGCTCCTTTACAATCATAAATGTGAGTTAGTGTAATTGTGTTGTCTGTTTATTATCTTGCTTACTTGCGCGGCTTAAAGCGGCCATACAGTTATCAGAAATAGGATGGCTTTTCTTAAATTCAATAATAGGTGACCAAGTAATTTTTAACATTTTGATAACTGTTAATTTAAGCTTATTAGGTAAATAATCCGCTTGTATTAAAGCGGCTAAACGTTGATGAGCTTGTACTAAATATTGCAGCGCTACAGTATATTCAGCTTGTTTTTCGTATAACGCGGCTAAATTATGGTTAGCGCAAATCCACGCCATTAACAAATCTAGGTTGCTTGAGTCGTTATGCCATGCGTCATCCAATAATGTTTCTGCTTTTTGATAATGACTTTGTGCTTTAAGCCAGTTTTGTTGTTTAAAAAAGTCATTACCATTGATTAATAAACTTTGCCATTGCTGCATTTTTCTTCCTTTTAAATAACATGCGGTTGTTAATGTTTATTAAAGGTACAATACAATCCACTATATGTAAATAAGAATTGTTATCATTTGTATTTGTGGTTTTGATGTCTGAAAGAAGTGAAAAATTGTAAAAGTTAATTTGCTAGTGTTACGGGGATAAAAGGAATGAAAATTAAGTCAAAGCCAGCAGGCTCTGGGAGGTGCAATTATTAATGCGGTGAAAGTGATAGCGTTAGGTGAAAGCAATACTGTGAAAATGTGGATTAGCAATACAAACTTCTAATGTAGCAATTTCATCTAAAATAATTAATTTTTCACATTCTTGGTGCGCTACTTTTATACATTCAACTTTGTTGTGATTAAGCTTGGTATCTAAGGCAATACATTCAATCATTACCCCTGATTTCATTGTCAGTTTAATTGGATAGTTAAACGTACATACTATTTCAATATAATCATGGTGCTCACAGGTGATCATGATAGCGCTCCTTTGTTATGTTTACGAGAGTGTTACTTTACCTGATGAACTTAGAATACCCAATAATACGGCACGATATTTTAAGTTTAATTATTGAGGAATTTATCGATTTACTTTAGTTGAAGGTAGCTTGAATAAACTGAATATAAGGTTATTTATCAGCGTGACTAAGTGTTATTAAGCAATAACACTTAGTTACGTAACTTGTCACGTAACTTGTCACGTAACTTGTCACGTAAATTTCGCCTTAACGCGTTGTTAATGCTGTGTGATATTAATTACTGGCTACGGCGTTTAAAAGTAAACGCTTGCTCAGCAATTAAATCACCAGAGTTATCTCGTGGGGTGGTGTAATAGCCAACCGTAAAGTCTTCACTGTCGTGGTTAACTTCAATATGGGCAAAGCCCCAAATAAAACTTTTTGACCATAATAGCTCATATTCGGGATAACGCTTTTCTTGCTGCTCAGCAAATGGGGTATGTTTACCACGCATTTTAGAAGCAGCACCACTAATAATTAAAGGTAATGGTGGTTTATTTTTAGCAACGTCAAATTGGCTACAGTCGTCGGTTAATAATTCTAAATCGTGTTCATGACCGGCAATGTAAGCATCAGCATATTGGCACAGCGTAGGTAAAATTAATTTCCGTAAAACATGGCCTTCGCTATATTTAGTGCCACCAATTGACCATAAAATATGATGGCCATAAACAAATTTCCATTTGGCGGTTGATTCCGCTAAACCTTTTTCAAGCCAGGCCAATTGTTTTTTGTCTTCACCATTAATGGGCGTTTCGTGTTTTTCAAAGTCTTCTAATTCAGCTTTGTTGTTAGCTAGCGCTTCGGCTAAATCAGCTTCGCTGCCGTCTGGGTTTAGGGGAATTTCATAAAAGGTTTGTCCTGACAGTAACATGTTAGTGTCGAGGACAAAAAATTCCATGTCGTTACCTGGTTCACCTATGGTGTAGCGATAATAACCGTTTGGATCTTGGTAAAAGTTCTTTTGTTTTGCCATCCATTCTAGTTGTAAGGCAACACCTTTTCTTGAGGTTTTCCAATCATGATTACCTAAAGCCGAATAAATCATTAGCTCAGGTTTTTCGGCTAATAGCGGCTTTAATGGCGCTAATATAAGATCGTTCATGCGTTTTTGATCATCTTTGCCATCATCCGCATCAGCACCATCTGGGTAGATGTTGTCGCCTAACTGAATAGCAAAGTCGCATGCTTTAGTTTTACATAATGTTGCCATTGCTTGACCAACTTGTTGGGCACCGCCTAACTCAGTAGCAATATTGGTATTTGGATAGATGTAAATTGGTGCATGATCAAATTCTTCACGCGGGCGATAATCTTCTAACCAGTCAGCTAATTCACTAGCAATGAATTGCTCTTTGTTTTTTGGGTTTTCAATATGTTTCTTTTTTGGGTAATCAACGTGATAACCGCCATCACCAAACGCTAAAAAAGAGCTTGTTGCTGTTGACTGACTAGTTGAATTTTTTGCTACTTCTCCAGCACAACCCGTGATGATAACAATAGATAAACTAGTTAATACAGAACGAGAAAATCGTTTAGTCAGAGTATTTAAGTAAGGGCGCATAATACAGCCTTTTTTGCTAATAAATGAACGTAAAAAAGTTTTACCGCCTTTTTACTAACAATTGTCAGCAAAAAGGCAATAAAACCTAAAACAAGGTTGAATTAAAATGAACTAAATGTCATACCCAATTCAAAACTACGGCCGTATTCTTCATATTGGTAGTTGTAATTGCGGCTACCGTGGTAAAGATAATAAGCCTCGTCAGTTAGGTTGATGGCATTAAAATATACTTGGATATTTTCATTCATATAATATTTACCGCCAAAATCTAGCTGCATGTGCGTGTCTTCTTCAACGGCAAAGTCACCGTCGTTAAATTGAAAGCTTTCACTTTTATAACTTGCACTTAAACGCACACTCAACTTATTGTTTTCGTAACCTATCATTAAGTTACCAACGGTATCCGCTTGATTTGGTAATTGTTCATCAGCATCAATAAAAGTTCCATTGGCACCAAGTAATAAACCTGAATCGAAGGTTTTATTCCATGCTAATTCAACACCAGTTAATGAAGCTGAACCACCATTAACAAACTGAACAACTTCGTCAAAACCATCCCATTGACCATTATCTTGAACTTCTTGTTGTACAATAAAGTTGTCGATATCTTTATAGAATAGACCGGCAGAAATAACACCAATTTGTTCAGGATAGTATTCTACTGAAATATCAAAATTATTTGACTCATACGGGTCTAATTCCGGGTTACCAACCTCTGCTTTACGCTCAGTTTCGGTAACGTTGTTATCTTCGGTAATTTCCGTTTCAATTAATTGAAATGCGGCAGAGTCGCCAAAGGTTGGTCGGGCAATGGTTTGCGTGAAAGCAAAGCGTGTAATTAATTGCTCGTTAACTGTGTATTTTACATTCAAGCTTGGCAATAAATAGTCGTAATCTTTTTCTACATGCCAAGTGTCAATGTTTACGGTTTCGTTGTCGTTAACGTCATTAATCACTAAACCTACTTTGTTACCTGAAGTTTCAAAATTGGTTTTTTCATAACGTAAACCCGTAACTATGTGCCAGTTATCAATATCTAGCGTTAACATAGCGTAAGCAGCAAAAATATCTTCGTTACTGGTGTAAGAATTACCTTTGTTTTCAATATCAGTTTCGTTTTGATTAATGTCAAAGTTAGCTTGGTTAGCAAAAAAGTATTTTTTAATGGCTGATTCAGACAAGCCCGAGCCAAACTCACCTAAGTTATACTCTACTGCGCCGTTATTAAATTGTTGTGCGTTAATACCACCAAAGCCGCCATCATAAATTGTGGTATCAACATCATTGAATTTTTCACGGCTACGGTATTTACCACCAAATTTGAATTGTGCATTATGATTGTTCCAAACAAAATCTTTGGTTAGATCAAGTTTTACGCTAACTTCTTCGTCTTCAGATAAATTATTAGCATAAACAATTTCATCTAATTCAAAATTTGATAAATCTTGTGCTTCAGCAGATTGGCTTAAAACAGGGTATTCACCCGCAGTATAACCAATACTAAGATCTTCACCGGCAAAATCAGCATCTATACGATTTGGCTCTTTTTCTGTTGATTGTGAATAACCTAAATTGTATTCCACTAACCAATGGTTTATTTGATTTTCACCACCTAAAACTAAGGATAAAATTTCTTGGGTTTCGTAGCGGTCTTTGGTGTCACGATCCATTTCAGCATTAATAAACTGGGCGCTGGAAGTCGTTGAGTTATTGGCAACTAATTCACCTTTTTCAAACTTATATTCTTTACGTAAACGGAATTCATCATCTGAAAATTCACTGTATAAGGTACGTAAGTAATATTTATCGGTTGCTGAAGTATGTAAATCAAAGTTTAACGCAAAACCTAAACGCTCACGTTCAATAACATAATCACGTTGTTCAATTTCTTCTGCGCCAAAAATTTCAACGTCTTCGCCAGTCTGTGAGTCTTCAACTTCAATGTCACCCCAACCGCCATCAGTTTCCATGTTGTCTGAGCCAAATTTACGTTGAAACCAAGACACAGCACCGGCAACCCCTAGTTGTGTATTGCCTTCAAGTTGATAAACATTGGTGTAACTACCTGAAAATTTAGGGCTGTTTTCTTCTACTAATGCGTTATAAGACGTTTGTGCGGTAAAGCTGTAGCTTTCATTTTCACGATCAAAAGCGCTTAAGCTTTTCACTTCAATTGAACCGCCAATAGCGCTGGCGTCCATATCTGGGGTAACGGTTTTACTTACTTCTAAACTTGAAATTAACTCGCTAGGGATAACATCCATAGCAACACTACGAATGCCTGCTTCTGGCGATGGTACGTTTAAGCCATTAATTGAAACGTTATTAAGGTTTGGATCAATACCACGAATACCAACAAAGCGACCTTCACCTTGGTCACGTTGAATAAACATACCAGGTAAACGTTGTAATGCTTCAGCGGCATTTTGATCGGGTAATTGGCCAATTGCATCACTACTTACTACTGACAATAAATTATCGGCTGTTTTTTGGCGATTATAAGCACCTGCTTGGCCTGAACGTTGGCCATAAACAATAATGTTATCCATGCCAGCATGTTGGCCGCCAATAACAAAATTTTTCTTAATAATTTTACCGTTAACGACGTTAATCGACTCTTTTATTTCAGCTGAGCCAATGTAGTTAATAACTAATGTATATTTACCTTCAGGTAGGTCGGTAAAATGAAATGAACCATCACGAGCGGTAACTGCGGTACGGTTAAGTTCTGCAATTTTTACTTGGGCACCTTCAAAATATACTTTGTTTTGTGAATCGGTAATACGGCCTTCAATATTATTTGCAGCAACATTGCCAGAGGTTAATGCCATACAGCCAGCAAAAGCTAAAGCCAGTGGTGTTAATTTAAATGTAGCGTTTGAGAGTTTCATGTTTTTCCATTTAATATTTTAGTGGATGTAATTTGTTTTTATGACGAGTACGCTACGGTAGAAAGATGACAATTATGTGGCTCCATAAAAAGTTCATCTAAACTTAATATTTATGTTTGGCAATATGGCAAAGTTTGAACTAGCTTGCCGACCAAATCACCATAAAGAGATATTTAATAGCTAAGCCCAAAAGCACTGTATGTTGACACTGTATAAATGACGGTGAATATTTTTTGTTTTATTTATAGTTATTAAAAACAATGTGTTAGTTAAAAAATTAAAAAATCATCATAAAAAAACTTGATACTGTACGACCATACAGTATACTGAGCCCAATTAAGAATATTTAGCCACTAATGAATACGGAGCTAACCATGGATCAAAACAAAGAAAAAGCATTATCAGCCGCCCTTAGCCAGATTGAGCGTCAATTTGGTAAAGGTTCTATCATGAAGTTAGGTGAAAACCGCAGCATGGATGTTGAAACAATTTCAACTGGTTCATTAGGTTTAGATGTTGCTTTAGGAGCAGGTGGTTTACCGCTTGGCCGTGTTGTTGAGATTTATGGTCCAGAATCAAGTGGTAAAACAACGTTAACATTAGAAGTTATCGCAGAAGCACAACGTAACGGTAAAATATGTGCCTTTGTTGATGCTGAGCATGCACTTGATCCAATTTATGCCGCTAAACTTGGTGTTAACATTGATGATTTATTAGTATCACAACCAGATACTGGTGAGCAAGCATTAGAAATTTGTGACATGTTAACTCGCTCTGGTGCTGTTGATGTGATTGTGGTTGACTCGGTTGCTGCGCTTACGCCGAAAGCTGAAATTGAAGGCGACATGGGTGATTCTCATATGGGTCTTCAAGCGCGTATGTTATCGCAAGCAATGCGTAAATTAACCGGTAACTTAAAACAATCAAATACCATGTTAATTTTCATTAACCAAATTCGTATGAAAATTGGTGTTATGTTTGGTAGCCCAGAAACTACCACTGGTGGTAACGCTCTTAAATTCTACGCCTCTGTTCGTTTAGATATTCGCCGAATTGGTGCGGTAAAAGATGGTGATGAAATTGTTGGTAACGAAACCCGTGTTAAAGTGGTTAAAAACAAAATTGCACCGCCATTTAAACAAGTTGAATTCCAAATTATGTACGGTGAAGGCATCAATAGTTTAGGTGAGTTAATTGACTTAGGTGTAGCTCATAAATTAGTTGAAAAAGCGGGTGCTTGGTATAGCTGTAATGGTGAGCGTATTGGCCAAGGTAAAGCAAATTCAATTAAATACTTAAAAGAGCATCCTGAAATGGCAAAAGGCTTAGATACTAAATTACGTCAAATGTTATTATCTAAAAACGTTGCAGAACCTGAAGTTGCCGATAAAAAAGAAGCGGTTGCTGAATAATAAATTAATCGCACAGCAGAGTTTTTCAAGACAAGCTTAAATACTGAATAAGTAAGTATGTAAGTTCAAATTGTTAAATTAAATTATTTAGTTAAGGCCAGAGCATATTATTAATGCTCTGGCCTTTTTTAATGTCATTGCCATCTTGGTATCGTAGAATAGAAAGACTTACAAAAAGTGAGCAGTCATTTATTAGGGGTTATTATGTACGAACAATTTGACGCTATTATTTTTGATATGGACGGTACCTTAATTGATAGCGGTCAGTTACATCAACATGCTTGGACACTAACCTTAGAAAAATACGGTATCCCGATTGAGCCAGCATTAATGCGTTCATTGGCAGGCGTACCAACTATTGATACCTTAGCGATATTAATTGAACGTTTTTCAGTGAATACATCAATTCCGTTAACAGAAATGAATGATTATAAGGAAGGTATTGTAGCTGCTACGTTTCAAGATTATGTGAAACCCACTAAACTTGCCGAGTTTGCTAAAGCGAATCAAAGTAAACGCCCTATGGCGGTTGGTACTGGCGCTTATACTCAGGAAGCAAAAAGTATTTTAACCTTATGTGGTGTGATTGATTTATTAGACCATGTCGTGGGAGCTGACCAAGTAAAGCAACCAAAACCGGCACCAGATACCTTTTTACGTTGCGCTGAATTGATGGGGGTAGCGCCTGAAAAATGTATTGTTTTTGAAGATGCTGAAGCGGGAATTCAAGCGGCTAAGGATGCTGGTATGTTTGTTGTTGATGTTTTACATGAACTACAAATTGAAAATGATTATTTTCTTTCTTAAATTTAACAGACGTTAGATAACTTATTAAATAAAAACTCGATTATATATGCTTGTTTAACTTATATAAATAACCGAGTTTTTTTATTAGCAGATAATTATTTAATTATTTCTTTATTAAAACTTGATAAGTTATTGTTGTGATTGCACAAAATTTAACGCTTCTTTCATCGTGGTAACCCAATACTCAGATTTATGCTGTTTTAAATAAGATAATAGTGTTTGATGGGCTTTATTGTCTGTTATTAAATAATCATCACCAACACCATGAAATAAGAATACCATCAGTTGATTTTTTTGCTGCGCTGCTTGTGCCATAGCAATTAATTGTTGACCGGTTTTATTATCAGATGATTGTGAACGAATTCGATAAAAATCCATGTCTTTGGGGTTATTTAACCCATCTTCTGTTATTGCCCTTGCACCTAAAAATAAAGGTTTAAGTTGATTGACTATGCTAGTGCCGTTAATTTCAGTATCGCCACAGGTATAAGCAAAAGTTCGTTGAGTTTCACCGTCGAGTGCTTGTAACAGGGTATTGGCAACTTTTAATTCTCTGATAAATTGGTTTACGCTATAGGCGTCCATATTACGATCTGGGATAACCCAATCTCGGCCAGGTTTTGACTTTTGGCATGGGTGGAACAAAGTATGATTAGCAAGTTCATGCCCTTCGTTAGCTGCTTGCTGCCATTCTGCCATGCGGCTAGCTAATTCGTCTCTTGCACCACTAATATAGAAAGTACCAGTTAATTGCTGTTTATTTAGCTGGGGAATAGCATGATCTAAATGAGAATTGAGGGTGTCGTCATAAGTTAATACTATTGCCGCTTTCGCCTGCCCAGGCCAAGTAAAATCATCGGCCAAAGCTTGTTTAATGCTAAGCATTAATAGAGCGAAAGGGAGAAACTTTAGAAGTTTTTTTATCATATTCATGCGTTTTACTCAGTTATTAAATATTATGGCTGAAACTATTTTCAATTGGAAAATTATATTAGAGCGTGTTGATCTTTGCTGTATATTTTTGCAACAGCCTGTATGGGTTTTATACAAGGCAGAACGATTAATGTGTAGTTTTTCTACATAAATGAGCGATAACGTACTAGAAAGGCCATACAGATGTTGCCCTTTGGGTTCGTCCTGAGCGCTTCCAGCACTGCGTCACTCACTTTTTATAGAGAATAGCTATATTACATCGTTCGCGTCTTGTTCTGAAAGCGCTCAGTTAGAACAAAAATTATACTCGAAAGGTCAAAACGCTCTAGGTTCTTAGAGAAAAATAAGCTGTTGAAAGTACTTTATTAACGTAATTTCGGCAGTATTATTACCAGCATCCAGCATCCAGCATCCAGCATCCAGCATCCAGCATCCAGCATCCAGCATCCAGCATCCAGCATCCAGCATCCAGCATTTAGCATTTAGCTTTCAGCATATGGGTCAAGGGTAACAATAGTACCGTCATTATTGTAAGTAATTTCAGCCATTTTAATTGAACGTAAGTGAGTTACACCTTTCGACAAGCTTGAGTCGTGATAAAACAAGTACCACTTACCATCAACCTGACAAATGGAGTGATGGGTTGTCCAACCAACTACTGGCGTTAAAATAGGCCCTTGATAGGTAAACGGGCCATAAGGATTGTCGCCAATACCATAACAAATTAAATGGCTATCACCAGTTGAGTAGGAAAAGTAATATTTGCCGTTATATTTATGCATCCATGATGCTTCGAAGAAGCGACGGTCATGATCTCCTGCTAATATAGGCTCACCATTTTCATCGATGATCAGCGCCTCTTTTGGTGTTTCAGCAAATTCAAGCATGTTATCACTCAAACGAGCAACAATAGGCCCTAATGCTGGTTCGTTATCGCTCGGTTCTTGTGTTGTTTCATCGTAAGTATTATTACGATAATGTTGTAATTGTCCGCCCCAAATGCCACCAAAATACATATAATATTGGCCGTCATCGTCTTCAAACACAGCAGGATCTATGGTGTAACTTTCTTTAATTGGCTCAGGTTCAGCAATAAAAGGTCCTACCGGTGAATCACTCACAGCAACGCCAATTTGAAAAATGCCATCAGGTTTTTTAGCAGGAAAATATAAGTAATATTTATCACCTTTTTTGGCAGCATCGGGTGCCCACATCTGGCGTTCAGCCCATGGCACATCATCAACATGTAACGCAACACCGTGATCAACAGCAGGGCTATTAACACTATCCATTGAAATAACATGGTAATCAGCCATAGCAAAGTGATCACCATTATCATTAAAGGCAATACCGGCTTCAATATCATGTGATGGATAAATATATATTTTTCCGTCAAACACATGAGCTGAAGGATCCGCGGTGTAAATATGGCTGATCAGTGGTGACGAAATCGCTTTGTTGTTTAGTTCATTAAAATCAATGTGTTCAATAGTATCTTCAGGCATAGTTAACTCTTCTGATTAAGTAATAACGCATGATGGTGTTCAGTTACACCATCATCTGGCTATGTAAAGTGAATTTAGGGCGCTGTACGACGTTCGCCAAGATCGGCTTCTATTTGTAATTCCATTTTTTTGTTTATTTCATAAAAGAATAAACCTGCACAGGCGAGTAAAAATGGCAGTGATGCATAAACACTTACGGCAAACTTAATACCTTCTACCGTATTAGGTGTTTGTGTGGTTAAGTCTGCGTTATAACCGTAATAAGCTAAAATGCCGGCAACTAATGAACCACCAATACTTAAGCCGGCTTTTAAGCCAAATAACATCGCTGAAAAGATAATGGCAGTAGCGCGGCGATTATTTTTCCATTCTGAATAGTCGGCAACATCGGCAATCATCGCCCATAAAATAGGGGTTGAAATACCATAAAATAAGCCATGCAATATTTGCGAAATAAACATCAAAGCAACAGAATCTGGCGCGTAAAAATAAAAGAATAAAATGAACAGCGTGGAAACAAACAAAGAGCTAGCAAAAACATTGCGTTTACCAAATTTATCGGCCAGCGATTTAGAAAAACAAATCCCGATGATCATAAAAATAATACCGCAGCCATTAAAGATACTATTGCCTGAAATGGCGACGTCTTCTGGCCAATGAAATTCGGTTAAGCCAAGGTTAGTTAATGTATGATTTAAACCGAGAATAAAATCATTAAAGCCAATGTTTTGTTGAAACTGCGTTAAATCAGCTTGGCTAACATAGTTTTGGAAGTAATAAATGTACATACCACCTTTAAGTGCCAAAGTGATAAATACTAAAATAGTGGTGATTAACATGATCACCCAAGGTTTGTTTTTGAATAAATCAACAAAATCTTCTTTGATGGTCGATTTTTGCTCCGGCTTAGGGATAACGCGTTCTTTGGTGGTATAAAAGGTAATTAAGAAAAATACCGTACCTATGATAGAAAACATGATCATAGTTTTTTCAAAGCCAACCGCTTTATCACCATCACCCATAATTAGCACAATCGGTAATAATAAAACTTGGATGATAAATTGAGCGATCATTACAGCAACAAAACGATATGAAGATAAGCTGTTACGCTCTTTCATGCTGCCGGTTAATACGCCACTCAAGGCTGAATAAGGTAAGTTGTTAGCCGAATAAATAATAACTAACAACAGGTAAGTGATAAAAGCGTAAGCAACTTTACCTTCTAGGCTAATGTCTGGCGTGGTAAACGCGGCTATGGCTAACACCCCAAACGGGATTGCCGTCCATAAAATCCAAGGTCTAAATTTTCCCCAACGGGTATTTGTACGATCAGCAATCATCCCCATAACAGGGCTAAAACAGGCACCAGCCATACCACCAAAAAAGATAATAAAAGTAGCCGTTGATGCGGGAATTTTATAAACGTCGGTATAAAAAAAAGCGATAAAAGTAACAAAGGTTTGAAAAATTAAATTAGCAGATAAATCGCCTAAGCTATAACCCACTTTTTCCACGATAGATAATTTTTCAGTGGCAGCGTTTGGCTTTATATTGTTCATAATCGCATCGGTATCAGTTGTTATTGTCATAAGGAATCTTTTCTTATTTTAGTTATGTTCATTTTAAGTATTCTACTTAGTTTAAACATTGTGAATTTAGTTTTTGCTATTATTTTATGTAACAAAATGGCGTAATTATTGACTTGTAGCGAGATGGAATTAGGGAGTTTCCACTTGCATTATCTTAAAATGATTGAATTAACAATTTGTTTTTATTATTAAATTTTATTTACCTATCAATGTGCAGAACAGCTAACTGTATAGCTATGACTGCTTCATTAAATAGGGTATATTTTGCTCATAGAACAAATAACATAAATAAAAGTTATGAAAATTAGTGACCGAAAAGGAGCTTTCTGCACTAATAATTATCAAGCTTAGGGGGCGACATGTTTGAAAACAAACACAGTATTACGCTGTTAATGAATGGCAGTAATGTCTTTGATAGAAAAGTTATTGAAGGCATAGGTCACTATTTACAAACATCAAAGGCTGATTGGGATTTATATTTAGAAGAAAACTTTCTCGAACGTTTTGATAATGTAGATGAATGGGGGGGGGATGGCATTATTGCTGACTTTGACAACCCTGAAATTCAAAAAGCGTTAAAAGGTACAAATATCCCAGTAGTAGGGTTGGGAGGCTCTTATAGTGATCCAAAAGACTATCCTGATGTTCCTTATGTTGCTACCGATAATTATGCTTTGGTGGATGCAGCTTATCAGCATTTAAGGCAAAAAGGCATTGAGCGTTTTGCTTTTTATGGTGCGCCGATGGAGGCACACGAGCGTTGGTCACAAGAACGCGAAAAAGCGGCACTAAGTATTATTCATGCGGAAGGTTATAATTGCCAAGTTTATCATGGTCATTACATTAAAGCAGAAACGTGGAAAATGTCGATCGCTCGTCTTGCTGATTGGCTAAAGTCATTACCAACACCTATTGGCATTATTGCGGTAACCGATGCTCGTGCTAGACACTTGCTGCAAGTGTGTGATCATCATGATATTTTGGTACCTGATAAAGTCTCCATTATTGGTATTGATGATGATGAAATTGCCCGCTTTCTTAATCGAGTGAGTTTAAGTTCAGTAAGCCAAGGCTGTTTTGATATTGGCTTTCAAGCGGCGAAAAAATTACACCGTTTACTCAGTGGTCAAAAAGTTTCTAATAAACCCTATTTAGTACCGCCGGATAAAGTAATTGAACGACAATCTACTGATTTTAAAGCGATTAAAGATACTCACGTGATGCAAGCCATGCACTTTATTCGTCAAAAAGCCTGTCGCGGTATTAAAGTGGAGCAAGTATTAGATTATGTAGGCGTTTCTCGCTCCAATTTAGAACAACGTTTTAAAGAAGAGCGCGGCCATAGTATTCATAATGAAATTCATCATGAAAAACTTAGAAAAGCGTGCAGTATGTTAAAAAATACTGAGCAATCAACCACGGAAATTGCCAATGTTTGTGGCTACCCCTCACTGCAATATATGTATGCGGTTTTTAAAAAGCATTTTGATAAAACCCCACGAGAATATCGGGATGAAGCCAAAGGAGTCAGCCCAGAAGCAAACAACTTAAATACCGAGGATATTCATTTAGATGAGGATGAATAGCAATTTGCTTAGGCTTGAGGCTTTAAGCTTGGTGCGGGAAGTTAAGCCGCTATTGATGAGTTGGGGGGAAATAACTTAGCTTCAATGCCTAAAACTAACGCATGGTTATCGCGAGTTTTAGGCGTTCGTTAACTTTACTTAACTCAGACTTATCCAACAATTATCTTGGTGGCTTTTAAACATAGCGTCGATAACTTTCATGTTTGCTAAAGCATCGGTTAATGGCGTTGGTATTTGGGTATTATTATTAATTGCACTTGCTAAAGCATCGGCTTGTTTAATGTAGTGATCACAACTTGCTACGTGATGTACTTCAGCGACTTGATCATGCTTTACCACGATACGGGTTTCACAGTTATCGGATTGATAAAACGGAAATTCTATAGTTAAGCTGCCTTTTTCACCCATAATATAAACTCGCTGTGCCGGTTCACTTTGCATTGAACAATAAATAGAGGCTTTAACATCACCAAAATCCAGTAAACCATTAGCGTGTTTATCAACGTCAAAGTTGTCATCCATGGTTAATTTAGCCATGACTTGTAAGGGCTCTTTATTTAATAAATAGCGCGCGGCTGAAATACCATAACAGCCAACATCCATTAAACCGCCACCACCAATACCTGGCTGATTGCGAACGTTGTTTGCATCGACATTATGGAAAGTAAACACAGCATCAATGGTGGTTATTTTGCCAATTTCACCATCGTCAATCAGTTGTTTAGCTAATGCCCATTGAGGATGAAAGCGATACATAAACGCTTCCATCACTTTAAGGTTGGGGTATAGTTTCGTTGCGGCGATTAATTTTTCCACTTCGCTAACATCAAGCCCGATAGGTTTTTCACATAACACATGTTTACCCGCTGCCATGGCTTTCATTGTCCATGGCACATGCAAATGATTAGGCAGTGGATTGTAAATAACATCAATATTAGGATCATTTAGTAACTGTTCGTAATCACCATAAGCATGTGGAATATTTGTTTTTTTAGCAAAAGCATTCGCTTGCTCTTGGCTACGCGAAGCAATAGCATAAACCTCATTATGGTTTGATGCTTGTAATGCGGGGATCATTTTCTCATGGGCAATTTTAGCCGTGCTGATGATACCCCAACGTAATTTTTGATGGTTAGACATGATTTATCCTTGCTTTGGATTTGATGTAAGTTTGGCTAAGTGATAATAAAATACTATGATTTTGCTTGGTAAAAATTGTTTTGTAAAACCATACGGTTATGATTTGTTTGAATCAGTCAAGTAATCCATGAAGCTAAGTCAGCAATAGACTAGTCTGACACTGGCTTAGCCGATGTTATCGTTGCGGTATTGCTTTCGTTTTCATTTTATAAAAAACGAAAGCAATGAACTATTTATACGGAATGGTATTATTCCGAATTCTGGTTATTTACAGCCGTAAATGTTAGGAGTCAGCCTCCGTCTAGCAACAGTCAATAATATTAGTAATAAACAAAACAACTGCATTGAGCCGCCTGAACTTCCTGAGCTTTTCTCGGTAGTGGGTGTTGGCTTAGGTGTTGGTACGGGCTCAGGTTCAGGCATCGGCTCAGGAGTAGAATCAGGCACATCGCTAACATTAATAACAATGCTGACAGCACTACTTTGACCATGCTCATTTTTGGCGACAACAGCCAGTTGATAACTTGATGTTGTTTCAAAATCTAAATACTCACCAGCAGCTAAACTAATCACCCCTTGTCCATCAATAACAAATGGCGCGGCATCACCAACAAACTCAAAAGCATCAATATTATTGTCCGCTGCTGCAGCTATTACGGTACCGACAGTGGTTAATGCAGCAATATCTTCACTTGCGGTAAATACTTGATTAGCAGTGATCACGGGTACAGATAGGGTTGCATCATCATTGATATAATCTTTTAGCCAAACAAGCGCAGGGCGTTCGTTACCGGCATTGTCAATTAAATAAGCGCCTTCGGCATCGCGCCATAAACCACGACGCCATCCCCATAAGGTTATGCCTTTTACCGAACTGTGATCCCAGAAAATAGGGAATACTCTTTTATATTCAGCTAATTGCACGGCATCATCAAGACCATCAATATCCAATTCTGTTACATAAATATCCAAATCCGTGGCAGCTAGTTTCGCTAAATTAGCTTGCATAATCACGGCATCACCTTTGGTACTAAAAGCATGTGCTTGAAAGCCTACTGCATCAATAAGCTCTCGCTCTTTTAATAAATTAATGATGGTTAAATAGGTGTTGGTATTATCCGGTGAATTGATAATGCCATAGTCATTGATCATTAATTGACTGTTTGGAAAATAAAACCGTGCGAGCTCAAATGATTTAATGATCCAGTCGTAACCAGTCGCACCGTTCCCTCCAAGCGCATCAGCATAATCTGCGGCCGGTGTTGTGCTGTAGGCCATGTTTTCACCGTTTGGTGGCGCATGGATCGCTTCATTTACCACTTCAACAAAATCAATATCGCTGTAACGTGCTGACACTAAAGTAAACCACTGTTCAATTTCTGCTAATTTTTCAGCGTCAGATAAGGCATCAATCCAGCTAGGTTGTTGGCTACCCCAGATCATCACGTGCATTTTAAAAGGTAAATTATTATCTTTCGCTAAGTTATAGGCGGCATCTAAATCAGTCCAATTCATCACATCACGTACTGCTTCAACACTGCCCCATTTGCCACCATTTTCAGGTGTAACTTGGTCCCAATAATGAGTAAAGTCTTGTATTTGAGAAGTACTATAGATATTACCTAAGAATTTACCATCGGGTTTAGCTAAACCCGCTGCCAAGGCGCTGATGTTTATTAGAGTGCTTAATAAACCGAGGAAAAGGAAAAATTGGATTCTTGCTGTTTTTTTCATAACGTTTTAAAGCTCTTATTTTTGTTATTAAGTGATGGTAATTTCCTCTATTTAGGTTGATAAAACTATTGCGTTAGCTGGTCTTTAACTTATGTTTTTTATCATAACTTTTTAGTAGAAAAAAAGGCTATTACCTAAGCAATAGCCTTAAATTTAAAGCGTTTGAGTTTAATCGTGAGATTATTTGTTAGCGAGACAATTTTCTTCAATAAAACCTTGATGTGTTGGCATATAAGCGGCAGATTTTTTGACCACATCAAGCACGTTATTCATTTGCCTTTCAATCACTGCTTCGGGTAATAAATCGACTAACGGATCATAAGTTTTCGGTGTTAATCCTTGGCCATTCATTATTTGAAACCAACTGGTGTTTTCATACATATTGTCGTTAAAACGAATAATGCGACCATTGTAGCTAAACTGGTTAATTTTTTGGCTAACTTCCGGTGGCACCGCCATAGTACGGCAGTAACGCCAAAAATCAGAGTCGTCACGAGAGGTCACATGGTAATGAGTAATTAATAAATTACGAACACTTTCAATTTTGTAATTAGTTTGTTGGTTGTACTCGTTAATATCTTCTTGCTCAAACGCCATGGTTGGAAAAAATTTAAATAATTGTTCAATGGCTGATTGCACAAAATGCAAACTGGTTGATTCTAGTGGCTCAATAAAACCTGACGATAAGCCAATAGCTAAACAGTTTTTATGCCATGACTGTTTCCGGTAACCGGCTTTAAATTTAATTAATGTTGGTTCAGATAACAGCTCACCCTCAACGTTTTCTAACAGAATTTTTTTCGCTTGTTCATCCGACATATATTTACTTGAATAAACATGACCATTACCCACTCTATGTTGTAAAGGAATACGCCATTGCCAACCGGCACTGTGAGCGGTTGATTGAGTATATGGCCATGGTTCTTTAACTTTTTTAGTTGCTACTGTAATAGCGCGATCACAAGGTAACCAATGGCTCCAGTCTTCAAATTCGGTCTTTAAAGTTTCACCAATTAACAGGGCGCGAAAACCTGAGCAATCAATAAAAAAATCAGCATGGTGTTCACTACCATCCGCTAAGATTAGCGACTTGATAAAGCCATTATCGTGTTGGGTAACTTGTTCAACTTTACCTTCGGTGCGCACTACCCCCCAATTTTCTGCTAATGTCCTTAAATATTGAGCGTATAAACTAGCGTCAATATGAAAACCATGATCTAATCCCGAAAGGGGGGAATTACCGGCATCAAAGGCGCGCATAAAACGTTTTTGTTCGGCCGCTAATGCGTTTAAGGTGTAATTGTCATATTTTTCGGCTTTGCCTAAGGCGTTAAGTTTTAACCAATATTGATAAAACTTAGCATCGCCAATACGGGTACCCGATTGACCAAAGGCATGATGATATTCGCTGCCAACTTTACCCCAGTTTACAAATTTAATTCCTAGTTTAAAGGTGCCTTTGGTCGCTTTAATAAATTCATTTTCGTCGATACCTAACAGACTGTTAAATTGTCTAAGCGCGGTTAAGGTGGCTTCACCAACACCAATGGTACCAATGTCTGCCGATTCAATAAGTTGAATGTTAAGATTGGTTGCTTTACTAATTTTTCCTAATGCTGCGGCTGTCATCCAGCCAGCAGAGCCGCCACCGAGAATGATGATTTTTTTTATTTTATTATCCAACATAACTGCTCCATTGATGTTTATTGGTTAGCGCTTATTTGTTCATACTTATCGATTAGCAGGGCAATTAGCTTTTATATAGTCGTGATGGCTGGGCATATAATCGACGGATTTACGGATCACCGATAAAATATTAGTCATTTTCTCGGTTAATGCTTGCTCGCTGAAAACATCAACAAAGGGTTCATACGCTTCAGGTTTTAAACCTTGGCCATTCATCACTTGAAACCAGCTTGGTACGTCGAACATCTCATTATCTTTTCTGAAAATACGACCGTGTTTTTTGAACAGTTCGATCTTTTCACTAATGCTGTCAGGAATCGCCATAGTGCGACAATAACGCCAAAAGTCACTATCGTCACGTTCAGTGACATGATAATGCAGAATTAAAAAGTCACGAATGCGTTCAAAGTCAAAGTTGGCTTGACGGTTGTATTCATCAATGTCACCTTGGTTAAAATCCATGGTTGGAAAGAATTTAAATAATTGCTCAATCGCGAGTTGAATTAAATGCAAACTGGTGGATTCAAGTGGCTCTAAAAAGCCTGAAGATAAGCCTATGGCTAAGCAGTTTTTTTGCCAGCACTGTTTACGGTGGCCTGTTTTAAAATGAATGATTTTAGGCTCAGCTAATGGTTTACCACTAATATTAGCTAACAGAATGTCTTTCGCTTCGTCATCAGTCATAAATTTACTGCTATAAACATGACCATTACCCACTCTATGCTGCAAGGGAATACGCCATTGCCAACCTGCTTTATGGGCGGTAGCTTGGGTATAAGGCCAAGGCGCTTCTGTTGTTTCACTGGCAACAGTAACCGCGCGATCACAAGGTAACCAATGACCCCAATCTTCAAATTCGCTCTTTAACGTTTCTCCAATTAATAAAGCGCGAAAGCCTGAGCAATCAATAAAAAAATCTGCGTCGTGTTCGCTGCCGTCAGCTAATACTAATGATTTGATAAAACCATTTTCATGTTGCTTAACTTGCGTTACTTTACCTTCGGTGCGGATAACACCATTTTCTTCAGAGAGTTTGCGTAAATATTTAGCATACAAGGTGGCATCAAAATGAAAAGCATAGGCAATATTGGATAACGGTGAGTTGCCAGCATCAATTGAGCGCATAAACCGTTTTTCTTCACTGGCAAGGGCATTTAAACTGTAATCTTCGTATTTGTTAGCTTTGTTTAATGCTTGCATTTTTAACCAGTATTGATAAAAACGTAACCCGCCAAAATCTTTACCGGTATCACCAAAAGCATGGTGATATTCATGGCCAATTTTATCCCAATTAACAAACTTAATACCAAGTTTAAAGGTTGCTTGGGTTTCTTTGATAAACTCATTTTCATCTAAGCCAATCAACTGATTGAAAATTTGTACTGGCGGTATGGTGGCTTCCCCGACACCAACAATACCTATTTGATCTGACTCGATTAATTGAATTTGGTAATCGGTGTTTTTAAAGGTTTTACTTAACGCTGCGGCAGTCATCCAGCCTGACGAACCACCGCCAAGAATGAGTATTTTTTTTATTTTTTTCACTTTTGTCATAATTGTGATGAAGCCTCGTGATAATGGAGTGGTTGTTTAGCTTGTTTGTAGTTTTTATGAAGTTACAACAATAAAACAAAATAAAACAATAAGAAAAGCTTAACATGCTAGAAAAGAAAAAATGTGTTTCGCTTAACGAAACACATTTTTAATACTTTTAAATCTTAAATAATGTTCAATTTAAGCTTAAAAATTAGCACGAACCACAAAAGCAATTCTGCGATCTGACTCAAACCATGAACGGCCTGTTGCTAATAATTCATCATTTAAAATCATCGACGTTTTAGAAACCGAGTTGGTTAAGTTAGTACCTTGTAAACCTACGGTGAAGTTATCAAAGTTGTAGAAAAATGAGGCATCTACTTGGCCACGGTCATCATTCCACAAAGGTGCTTTACTGATTACATCACGGGTGGTTAACAAGTACTTTGAACGCCAGTTATAAGCAATACGCGCGTTAATTGCGTCTTTTTCATACATGGCAACAAAGTTAAAGGTTTCTTTTGACTGACCTTGTAATGGCACAGAATCAAAGTTTACGCGGATACCGGTATCTTCATATTCGTCGTTCGCCCAAGTTTCTTGATCAACCTCTTTTTCATTATTCGGGGTACCACTGGCATCAATATAGGTAAACGTTGATTGAATACCAAAACCTGGAATAAAGTCATCAAAGAACTGCTGGTACGAGATTTCGACACCGTCCATTTTACCTTCAGCGCCATTGACTGTTGATGACACTAATGAGGTTTCAGTACGGCCAGTCGATGGGTTAGTATGGGTTTGAGGGGCTGCGCCTTTAATAAAGTAGTTTTCTAAGTCTTTATGAAAAATAGTCATACTTAATTGACCAACATCAGCAAAATACCACTCTAAAGCAACATCATACTGTACCGACTCCATTGGTTTTAAGGCGGTATAGCCGCCATCTCCGTCACGAGATGTTATAAAAGCTTCTTGAATTAAATAATCGAGTGGATCAAGCGTATCTGGATCGGCCGTTTCATCAATGTCAGGTCTGATCGCTAAAATATTCGCGCCTAGGCTGGTTTGGTTACGAACATCTTGCAAATCAGGAAATGCCGCCGCTTTTGATAAAGCAAAACGCGCCACTAATGAATCTGTTAGCTCTACTTTAATATTAAAGCTTGGTAATAATAAGTTAAAATCAGCTTCTGACTCTAATACCTCAGAATGATTATTACCCCATTCTCTATCTGCTAACGATAAATAGTTAACTCTATCGCCAACCCATTTATTGGCGTCGTCCTCAAAAAAGGCTTTCGAGTCGGCATAATGACCATCGTTGACTTGCTGGGTAATATAATCACGAACATAGTCGGTCGTTAATTGCTCAGGAACACCTGCCGGCACGGCAAAATCAGGGTGAATGTCAGGGAAGTTAATATAACCACTTGAGCTGCGGTTTAACGTGACATAACGTAAACCAATATTACCACTGAATCTTAAATCGTCATCACCTTCAAAGTTTAATCGGACATAAACGGCTTTGTTCTTTTCAACGGTGTTGTTAACATCTCCAGGCGAAAATAAACCAAACTCTGGATCATCGGCACCATTTTGAACAGGATATGAATCCCAACCTAAATCTCTTTCTGGGTTAGCGCCAATAATCGAACGGACATATTCTTTGGTTGGTAAAATAGTGTGATCACCCGGCACATTAAAGACACCGCCACCTTGGAAATCACTCCAGTCAACTAATTCAAAATTTTCTTGGTAATTTTCTTGTAATGGTAACCAGCCATCATCGGTTGAAAACTCAGGTTTTAAACCATTCCAGTTATAACCAGTTCTACGTACGGTTTGATCACGTTTAGCATAACGAACGCCGGTTTGTACTGAGGTAAATAAACCATCATCTTCTAAATAGTAGGTACCATCAAAACGAACGGCAATAGAGTCACCTTCTGAGCGTTCATAATGATCCATGGCACTACGTAATAAATAGTTATTGTAGTCACTGAAATAGTTACTATCACCAGCAGGGTCGTCGGTAAAACCAGGGTAAATACCGGTCGGGTTATTATCGGTAATAGGGGCTGTGCCAGCCGCAAATAATTCTGGGTTAGCATCACGATAACCATTCCACGGCTCTGCTAGCGTTAAAGTTGGTTTAGAGCCACTGACATCATAAGTTTGTGTTGCATGTGTAGCACTATGCACAACAAGATCGTCATTTGAGCTTTTGGCTTTTATGTATTGAAAATCCGCCGATAAATCTAAGCGCTCACTTGGACTCCACTCAAAGTTAAGCGACGTATCTTCCACTAAGGAAGAGCTGTCTTGAATACGGCTATCAAATTGGAATTTGTGTGGGAATTCTTGGATGGCATTATCGCCCCAAGTTCTTGGGATATGGTCTTGGTTACCATCAACCGCACGCCAACCGTCAACACCACCGTCAGAAAATGTTCCTGATTCAAAGACGCCACGTTCATCAAATGTCCATTCGGTACCACTTAGCGGGCGAGTTCTACGGGTATCAATACCAAAATAACCCCCTTGGTATTTCATTGCTTGTTCATGCCACGTTAAATTAGAATCTGAACGCATGTATTGCAAGGTGGTTCTAAAGGTTTCATCAGCATTGGCGTACTGTAACGCTGTTGAAAAGCCTTCTCGGGTACGATCATCGGTTTTCTTCAGGATATTACCTGCTTGTGGTGCCCAAACTAAACCTTCACCATCTTCACCAACAAAGGCTTCAGCACCGGCAATTTCTGAAGCTTTAAATTGTACGGCAGCATCCGATTGAATGCCGTGTGATTGACCATATAATTTTGAGCGAGCAAAGTTGGCTAAAAAGCCAAAACGACCACCACTGTCTAATTCCCATTGGTCACTGAATAAACCTGAAAAGGTTGGGCTACCTTTTTCAGCAAGGCTACCGTAAGAATAATCGGCATTAAAAGCCATAACACGCTCTTGTGAGTCAAATGGTTTACGGGTACGTAAACTGATGGTACCGCCAATACCACCTTCGATCATATCTGCCGTTTGGTTTTTATAAACATCAACGCCACCCATTAATTCAGGGGAAACATCTTGGAATGATAAACCACGGCTAGAATCGGCACTGAAAGAGTCACGGCCATTAAACTCAGAGCGGGTTTGGGTCATACCACGGATAATCGCGCCAGAGCCTTCAACACTAAAATGATCAGGGTCATTAGGGCCATCAAATAATTCAATCGAAACACCCGGTAAACGTTGGATCGCTTCTAACACGCTGCGATCAGGTAACGAGCCAATATCTTCAGCGGTGATTGAGTCAACAAAGGTGGCTGATTCTCGTTTTAAGTTTTGTGCGCTTAATAAATTACCACGTGCGCTGGTCACTTCAATCACTTCAATATTTTCTTCTGCTGCATTGGCTGGCGCTTCTTCTGCAATAGCACCAACTGCAACTGCCATCATCGCAATAGCAAGCAGTGATTTTTTGAATACCGGTGTTTGCGCATTGTTACTTTTCGAGCTTTGTTCGAAATGTCCCATAGTTTTACTCCAAGTTTTATAGTTATCTACTTTGTTGATAAGTAGTTTTTTTTATTAATTTTTAAGACTCGCTGAATATTTCTCCCGAATATTTCAATTAAGGGAGGAAACAATCAGTCAAATATCTATTTCACTTTTATCTTGCGTGATGAATGGATTAACAGTCAAAGCGGATGTCAAAAAACATAACGGTAAAGAAAATTAAAGTTACTTGAGTGCTAAGGTGAAACAAAGGCATGAAAAGACGAAATCATAGGCGTTTTTAGGTTACTTGTTTAATACAAGGTTTATTGCTAATTAATTGTTTATATTAGTTATTTTTAGAGGTGGTGTTGTGCTGATATAAGCTAGGGGGATAGCGCTTGAAAGTGGGGTTTCAGCGCCATAAAAAAATTGAGAGAAAGTGCGGTAAAAAACGTAATTTGCTAACAAAAAATTACGTTTTTGACTTTTTATCGTAATTTAAAGCTTATACGGATTGGTATTACTTAAGCTCAGCATAATAATCTTTTATTGAAATCGATTTTCCTGTTTCAACGACAATGCGAGCATGAGAGCCATTGAGATCTCGTGGATCTTCGACACCACAAGAATGTGCGATCATACCAACCGCTTTCATCATATTTTGCGCGTAATGCGCAACTCGTTCAGATTTTTCTTTCGCTACTAGGCCGCGTTGTAATTTTAAATCGTGGGTAGCAACACCGGTAGGACAGGTATTTTTATTGCATTGTAATGACTGAATACAGCCTAACGAAAACATAAAGCCGCGGGCGGTATTACAAAAATCAGCCCCGCTACATAACGCCCATGCAACATCAGCCGGATTAACTAATTTACCGGCGACAAATACTTTAATGCGCTCACGTAAACCGTATCGTTTTAGGGTGTTGATCAATAAAGGTAAGGACTCTTTTATACTCATGCCAACATCATCCATCAAGGTCATCGGAGCGGCACCTGTGCCACCATCACAACTATCTAAAGTGATAAAGTCAGGCGCTTGTTCTAAACCTTGATCTTGAATGGTTTGGCATAAGGTATCAATCCATTCAGGTGAGCCCATTACCACTTTAAATCCTACTGGCTTACCGGTAATTTTTCGAACATGATTAATTTTGGTTAACAGCGATAAATCATCATGTATATCAACATGGCGATTAGGGCTTATTGACGCTTTACCTACTTCAATACCACGCACTTCTGCTATTTCAGCCGTCACTTTATCGCCCGGTAAAATGCCACCTTTGCCAGGTTTTGCTCCTTGAGAGAGTTTTATTTCGAACATTTTTACTTGTGGATAAGCAGCTACTTTAGCCAGTTTTTTATCATCTAAATGGCCTTTGTTATCACGTACCCCATAATTGGCGGTACCTATTTGAAAAATAATATCAGCACCACCTTGCAGGTGATAAGGTGATAACCCACCTTCACCGGTATTTAACCAAGTGCCAGCTTTTGCTGCGCCATAAGAAAGTGCTTGCACCGCAGGTTTTGAAATAGCGCCGTAGCTCATTGCTGAAATGCCAAAAAAGGCCGATGTTCGCCAAGGGGTAGGGCAATTTTCACCTACAGTGACGGTTTTTGGGGTTACTGAATCACTACTTAAAGTTGGGTAAGGGCAGTTTGAAAAGAAAATATAGCCATTAGATTTAATATCCCGAGTGGAGCCAAAGGCTATAGTGGTACCTAAATTTTTTGCTGCTTTATATACCCAAGAACGCTGGGCGCGATTAAAGGGTAATTCTTCTCTGTCCATGGCAAAAAAGTATTGACGAAAAAACTCACCTAAATGTTCAAAAAAATAACGAAAACGGCCTACTACCGGATAGTTACGTCGAATTGCTTGTTTGGTTTGAAAACGGTCAACTATATAAATAACGGCAATAGTTATAACTAACAAGCCTAAACAACAGATGAAGATAAATGCTAGCCATTCAAAAACAACTTTGGTGAGATTAAGCCAAGATTCAGACATGAAGCGTTCCTTAAAAAGCAAAAATAAAACGCAGGCAGTTTACCTGTTTTTTCAAGAATAAATAAAATGTTTGTTGTTTTAATTTATTTCAACAGCAAGCATTAAAGTACTTGCTGTTGGTGGGCGAGTATCGATTATTTTTTATCGTGTTCATGAGTGGTTTGTAAAACGGGCGGCAGCATACCTTTGAGTAAACGACCAAAAATATCGGCACCGGTAATAATGCGTTTTTCTTCGCCCCAAATTAATAAAACGTCATGCTCAATAACACCATCAAAGTGTTTATCGATAGAGGTATTTACTTTAATTTGCAAAATGGCTTCATTTAACGAGGTTTTTTCATCAAGGATCACCACCGGACGATGACAATAATTATATGGGTCAAAGGTTTCTGGCTGAAATAATGCTGCGCGTGAAAAACCATCAGCATCAATAACTAACAAAGGAATACCTTCTTTGTTGGTTAAAATAACCCAGCTGTAATGGGTTTCATTAAGCTGCTTTAAAAACGGATCATCTGGCGAATTGGTAATGGTTGGAATGATCGGTAAATCCAATTTGGTAGGTAATACAATAATGGATTTTGGATCGATAATTTCGCCTTCTTCGGTAACTTTAATTTCATCTAAACTGAAAAAATTAAGCGCGCCAATGCCTTCAACGTGGTTTAAGTCAGTTTCTTCAGCGGTGATGTGTTGGCGAATAATGCTACGTAATTCGCTTTCTTCAAAATATGTGATGCCTTCTTTACCTAACCAAGCGTCTAAAATAAAAGCTGTAGGGCGGGCAACTGGAAAAAACATAAATTGATAAAACTTAATAATAGGTGCCAGCATATGGCCCATTTTTAATGCATTACGTGAAAAATACGCTTGTGGGGTAATTTCACCAATAATGGTAATGGCAATGGTGGAAAATAAAAACGCGCTAACACCCGCTAAAACTGAATCAGACAACATGGTTAATAAAACATTAATGCCGACATTGCCCCATAAAATGGTGGCTAATAAATAGTTAGAATCGTTTCTTAAGCCTAAAACCGTTTTTGCAGCTTTATTGCCTTTTTTAGCTTCCACTTCTAAATGTAAGCGGCTAACTGAAAAGAAGGCTAAATTTAAACCTGAAAAAATAGCGGATTGGCTGATACAAAAAACTATGGCACACCAAATAATAATATCGCTAGACATTAGTTTGTTCCTATAAAATAAACGGTGGTAGCACCAAATATGACATGGTTAAGATTATCAGGGCTACTTTGCTCGAACTTTATCATGGACTTGTTAGTTAGTCGCTGAAAATTATACCAAAATAATGAACTAAATTAATGAGAGGTGCTATAGTCGCAAATAATGAGATTGTTAGGAGAATATGATGATTAAAAGCCTGTTAATAAGTCCAAGCAGCAAAGCAATTGTTGGTGGCACTGAATTAATTGAACAATGGCAAAATGATGAACAGACAACTCTTTGGCTTGATCTTGATAATGTTGATTTAGTGGAAGAAAAAGCGCTATTAAAACAGCTTAATTGTCATCCGCTAGCAATTGAAGATGCACAACGTGAACGCCATCCACCTAAAATAGAATTATTCGACGATTATATTTACCTACTTTATCGCGGTATTGTTGCAAAAGATGACGGTTTACGGTTTGAGCATTTACAAATTAGTTTATTTATCGGCCATCGTATTTTAATTACGCGCCATCCACAAAGCTCTTTAGCTATTAATACATTATTTAATGTTGGCAGTGAAAAATATTTAAAACGTGGTCCTGCGCATATGGCGATAAGATTATTCCATTGCAGTTGTGGTTTTTACTTAAAAGAACTTTTCACTTTTGAAGCTGAGCTGGAAAAAATTGAAGATAAGTTTTTATACAGTGGTAACGATAAAATGATGCGTCAAATCACCAGTTACCGTTCACAACTGGTTAAAATAAGACGAACCTTCAACTACCACGTTAGTATTGGAGAAACGTTAAAAGCTTATGTGGAAGATCAAGACACCAGTTTGATTGATAGTAAAGAGTCACACAATGTAACGGACTTACGTGAACGCTTAGATCGGTTATTAAGTTTGTCACAAATGTATTACGATATTTGTGGTGATTTAATTAACGGTTATATGTCGGTTACCTCGCATCAACTAAATGCAACAATGCGAGTGTTAACAGTGATCACGGCGTTGTTTGTACCACTTACCTTTTTGGCCGGTATTTACGGAATGAATTTCGAGTACATTCCTGAATTAAAAGCAGAACATGGTTACTTTATTCTCTTAGGCGTGATGTTTGTTATAACTGTGGTGTTATTAGTGTTATTTAAGAAAAAACGCTGGCTGTAAAGCTTATTTAACTTTACTTAAGGGTGCAATTAGCTAATGACTACTGATGAGATAGAAGAAAAAAAACTCAGCAAACTTTCTAAAGGTTATCCTTGGATAACTTGGTTAATGGCACTTTTATTAATTGTTATCGGTGTTTATTTAACAAAGGTTGGTTTCTTGGGCATAGAGTGGCTAAGTCGTAGTGGCTGTTTAATTGTACTGCTTGGGGTTTGGTCAGGTTTAGGTGGTATTATTCAAGAGCGGTTAATTTTAGGTAAATTAAATGTTCGCCATAAAATTTCGCTTGCTCATTTAAAAAGGCGTTTGCGAAAAAGTAAAGCGTCTGCTGAGCATATTGAAAAAGAAGTGCAAACCATTGAAGACGAGTTTGAAGATAAAATTGCTGTGCTCATGCAAACAGTACGTTTGCAATTAGGTATCTTAGAAGTATCGTTATTAATGACCGGAACCTTACTTTGGGGTTTTGGAGATTTATTTTTCCTTATCTATTAATGCTGTTTAGGAATGGTTAGTTTTTTATGAAATGGGTAATAAATGACAAATAAAGTATGGTGGGGTGAATTTTCCATCGCCGAACAACAACATCATTGTTGGCAGATTGGCGATCGTGCAATCATCATTAAACGCTTAAAAAATGAGTGGAATAGCTGGAATATAGAAACCAAGCAAGAAACTGATGGCAGTATTGTTCATCAAAAAAATTGCGCTATGCCAGCACTTGAACTTAGCGAAGATAAAAAAATATTTGGCCGTTATTTACAACAAAACAGTGCTGAAAAAATTCAGGTGTTTCCATTGTTAGCGGATCGTTCTATTGTCGCACGGCCATCGTCACCGTTAACTTTATTGGCCGGCGAAAAAGCGCGATTATACGTCAGTACGCCCATTTGGTTTTGTGTAGAAACCTTACCGAAAAAAACACGTTTATTGGATGTTCCTTTTTGGCGACCGTCTGATTCTTGGTTTGGTTCGTCAACCATGGCTGGGCAATTATGTTATGCCAAATATACTACTGCACGTTTACAGTTAGATAACATTGAAAAACGTTCTCATCGTGCGATAACACCGATCACGGTTGTTAATCATCATACTAAAGCGTTAACCATTGATCGTATCAATGTGCCAGTTACCTTGTTGAATTTGTTTTTTGATCAACACCAGCAATTATGGACAACGGCGATTACCATCAAACGAGAAAATGAAGGTAATAATGTTGAACTGAATTTAGATCATGGCGCACCAGCTGAAGCATTAACAGCCACCTTAATTGGTGCGGCTAGAGATACCGCTGAGCACAATACCTTAATCCGTAATATTAGTAGTTTATTTGGTTAAAATGAGAGTGTAATGGAAGAAATAATTCAGTTTATTGATTTAATAAAAAGCTCGTATTTTTATGCGCCACTGCAAGCTTTTCTGTGGTTAATTATTGGCTTTTTTGTCGCGCGCTTGATCAGCCGAGGCGTGGTTAATATCATCGAAGACAAAATGTCTGCGCATGGCAAATTATTATTAAAGCGCGCTATTTTTTACGGAATTTTGATTTTAGTATTGGCGTCAGCATTAAAGCATATTGGTATTGATCTAAGTATTTTATTAGGAGCAGCGGGTATTTTTACCGTTGCCCTTGGCTTTGCTTCTCAAACCTCAGCATCAAACTTGATCAGCGGCTTGTTTTTAATGATTGAGCGACCGTTTTCCATTACGGATGTCATCAAGGTTAACGATATTACCGGCGAAGTTATTTCTATTGATTTGTTATCGGTAAAACTGCGTACCTTTGATAACTTATTTGTCCGTATTCCAAACGAAAGCATGATCAAAAGTCCTGTTACTACCTTAACTAAATTTCCTATTCGCCGAGCCGATCTAAAAATTGCCATTGCTTATAAAGAAGATATTGAAACGGTGCGTAACATTTTGGCAGATATCGCGCAAAATAATCATTTATGTTTAGAAGAGCCAGCTCCGTTATTTATTCTGCTAGGGTTTGGTAGTTCATCAGTTGATATTCAGTTTTCAGTATGGTCGCGCCGTGAAAACTTTTTAACCTTAAAAAATACCATGTATGAAGAAATTAAAAAGACCTTCGACCAATTGAATATTGAAATACCGTTCCCTCATATGAGCTTGTATGCAGGGGCTGCTAGTAAGCCTTTTACAGTAAGCTTAGCAAGTGATGATAAACCGGTTAGTCAACGAAACGAAGTTGATGAAGATAAAGATAGAGAGGGTAAAAGTTAATAGCCAAGCTTAATCATTCCCTCTGAAATTTTGCGGAACTAATTTCATGGTAAATGATTTATAAAGCCTTCAGATCAAACAGATAAAAAACGCCAATGATGAAAATCATTGGCGTTTTTTATCGTATATGTTGTTAGGCCTAATGCGTAGTAGTTAACGATATATCAGCGTTGGTAACCACATCGACAATTGAGGAATAAACGTCACTAACAACAATACAATCACTAACGGAATAACAAAAGGAATTGTCGCTTTAGTACATTCTTCAAAAGGCACATTGGTTACGCGTGAAAGTACATACAACACCATACCGACCGGCGGGGTTAATAAACCAATCATTAAGTTTAATACCATAACCACACCAAAATGCACGGGATCAATACCTAAACTTACGGCAATTGGCAGTAAAACCGGCGTTAAAATGGTAATGGCAGCAATGGTTTCCATAAAACAGCCAACCGCAAATAAAATAAAGGTCATCATTAACAAAATATAGGTTTTATTGTCTGTGATGGTTAACATCCAACGAGTAAAGTCTTCGGTCACATGTTGGGTTGTTAATACCCATGAAAAAATCGCAGCACCGGCAATAATTAATAAAATAATACTGGTAGTTTCAATGGTTTCCATACTCACTTTAACCAGCTTTTTAATGCTTAATGTTCGGTAAACTAAGGTACCTAAAATTAGCGAATAAACGGTTGCGGCGATTGCAGCTTCGGTTGCGGTAAAAACGCCAAATAAAATACCGCCAATAATAATGACAGGGGTCATTAACGAAAGAAATGCCGCTTTAAAGGTGGTTGCTACTCGCGGAATACTAAAACTGGCATCTTTTGGGTAATTACGTTTTTTAGCGTAATAGGCCACCATCGCCATTAAGGCAAGTGCCATTAATAAACCAGGAATAAAACCTGCGGCAAACAATTGTCCTATTGATGCCCCCGCCATAACGCCATAAATGATCATCGGTAAACTAGGTGGAATAATTGGGCCAATGGTTGATGAAGCGGCGGTTACCCCGACAGAAAACCCAGCGTCGTAGCCTTTCGCGCGCATGGCTTTTACTTCAATTGCGCCTAAACCACCAGCATCAGCAACGGCAGCACCTGACATGCCAGCAAACAGGATCGAGGCACTAACGTTAACATGGCCTAAGCCGCCCCGCATCCAACCGACTAATGAATTGGCAAAATCAAAAATACGGGTGGTTATTCCCGCTGAATTCATCAACGCACCGGCTAACACAAAAAAGGGTATCGACAGTAATGGGAAGCTGTCCATGCCACCAACCATGCGGTGTAAAACCACTAATTCAGGTACTTGGCCATGGTAAATAATGGCTAATAAGGCAGAACCCGCTAACGCAAAAGCGACGGGGAAGCCAATAATAATCATAACAAACAGAGAAATTAATAATATTGCAATAACCATGAGAAACCCTTAATCGCAAGACGTTAAATTATCATCAGCTTTTTCACTGGCTGGTGATGATAAAATGTTGAATAAATATTGGCTGCTTCGAAAAATCATTATGCACAAACAACCTAAAACTATGCCGTATAACACACTCACTGGCACAGGTAATGAAGCCATGCGATGAATGCTAATTAATGGAATAATTTGCCAAGCAAAGTAAGCTAGTGTTGCAAGGAATAGTAGATTCACAAAGGCAATAACACGGTAGATATTGTGCGAAAGTTGACGTGGCAACCAGCGATGAAACAGCATCACAAAAATATGGCTGTTGTTTCTAATACCAATACAACTGCCAATAAAACCCAAACAAACTAATTGATAACGAGCAAGTTCTTCTGTCCAACCTAAAGGTGATGAAAAAACATAACGACTTAAAAATTGGGAAAATACCGTTATTGCTAACAACCAAAAAAGAATAAACGCTAACCAATCTTCAATTTTATAATCAGCATAAGAAAAGCTATCGTCTTCTTCAATATGAAAAGCACTGACCTGATTTTCAGCGGCTGTTTCAGCTTCTCTATTGGCTTGCTGACTACTTGATGTTTTGTAATCGGTCATAAAATTCGACTCCTAATGTTTCTTTAACCGCTTGATGTGAAGGCAATACCTCTGTGCGGAACAGGCTGCGATCAACGGTTAAAACTTCTGTACCTTGTGCTTCAAACCAAGCAATTAAATCTTGCTCCGATTGGCGAGTATCAGCCGAAACATTGGCGGCTGCTTGCTTGAGTGTTTCAGAGAATATTTTTTCATCTTCTGGAGATAATGACGCCCATAAACGATCACTTGCTACCGTTAATACCGAGCCTTGTAAATGGCCGGTTAAGCTAATGTATTTTTGTACTTCGTAGAATTTTTTTGCTTTTATCGTTGGTAGTGGATTTTCTTGCGCATCAACAACACCTTGTTGTAAGGCTAAATACACTTCAGAAAAAGCAATTGGGCTAGGGTTAGCGCCTACCGCTAATGGGAACATTTTATAAATAGAGGCGTTAGGTACACGCAACTTTAAATTTGCCATATCGGCAGGTGTTAAAATAGCTTTGTTTGAGGTTAAGTGACGTTGACCATAATAATTATTGCCGACAACCCGATTACCGTTTGACGCTTTTTTATAGCCTTCAATTAATTCAGCAAACAAATCACTGTCATTAAAATGTAGCCAGTGTTCATAATCGCGAAAAATATACGGTAATTCAGATAATGCCATTGGTGGATAACTTTGGGCTGCAAAGCTAGTACCGGTATAAATAATATCAACAGTACCTAAACTTAAACTTTGATTAAGCTCAGCTTCTTTGCCCATAATTGAAACGGGAAAAACATCAATGGCATAACGACCATTAGTTTTACGTTCAATTTCTTTAGCGGCCCATACCGACCATTTATGTAATGGCTCAGATTGCTCATAAACATGTCCCCATGTTAATTGTTTTACTTTTTCTTTCGCTAATGCCGCTTTATTAAAGAAAATTAACGCGAGTACTACTATGCTAAATAAGGTTAATTTTACGTAGTCTTGTTTACGTAAGTGGAGTTTAAAAACAGACATTGAAATGCCCCATATTGCAATTGTCGTTATTATTTTAGTGTCATATCCTGTTACTAAATGGCTATTAATGCAAGTTATAATGGTAATTATTTAATGTTAATTGTTGACTAAGTGTTGTTTGTTGTTTGAATATAAAATATCTTATTCATATTGGTAAATACTTAGCGTTATTGTTTTTAGACCCATCGGAGAAGCGCTTGAGCAAAATCACTTCTTCGTTAGTGCTTTTTATAAGGGAACGACCATTATTACAAAGCACGGCCTTGAATTGATATCGCTCAAGTGCTCTGAAATACGCATCTTGAGTGGTAACGGGTATATATCAGTTTGAATTGTTGATTTTAGTATCACTTAACAGTCAAAACCTACTTAAATGGATGAAGAGAATACTTATGCTAGAACTTAATATAAACAACGAAACCTATAAAGTTGAAGCGCCAGATGAAATGCCTTTGTTGTGGGTGTTACGTGATTTATTAAAAAAAACCGGCACTAAATTTGGTTGTGGTATTGGTCAATGTGGCGCTTGTACTATTCATCTGAATGGTCAGGCAATGCGAGCCTGTATTACGCCTGTTGGTGTAGCTAAAAATGCCAAAATAACCACCATTGAAGGTGTTGACGATAAAGGCCAGCATCCTATTCAAATTGCTTGGAAAGAAAACAATGTACCACAATGTGGTTATTGCCAATCAGGCCAGATCATGAGCGCGTTAACGTTATTAGAAAACAACAAAGCGCCAACAGATGAAGATATTAACAATCACATGTCAGGTAATATTTGTCGATGTGGTACTTATCCTCGTATTAAACAAGCGATCAAACAAGCGGCTGCGGTATTAGCAACAAACGAGGGAGATAAATAATGAAAACATTTAAACTTTCTCGTCGTGACTTTTTAACCTATAGCGGTGTTACCGGAAGTGGGTTGTTGTTAGGCTGTAACTCAACAGCGCCATCACCGGTCGCAAAATTTCAGCAAACGGCTGATAATACACCACATAGGTTAAATATTTTTGTTGCCATTAAACCTGATAATACCGTTGAAATTGTTAGCCACCGCTCTGAAATGGGACAAGGTTCTAGAACCGGCATTCCACAAGTTGTCGCTGATGAATTAGAGGCTGATTGGTCGCAGGTTAAAGTAATTCAAGGTTTAGGTGATAAACGTTACGGTGATCAAAATACCGATGGCTCAACCAGTATTCGTAAATTTTACGATAAATTACGCGAAATGGGTGCAGTAGCTCGAACTATGTTAGAGCAAGCTGGTGCCGATTATTGGCAAGTTTCGGTTGCACAGGTTTACGCCAAAGAAAATCGTATTATTAATAAACTTACCGGCAATTCACTTTCTTATGGTGACTTAGCTGAGCTCGCCAGTAAACAGGCCGTGCCAGATATCGCTTCGCTAACGTATAAATCACCAAAACAATTTAATTTTATTGGCAAGCCAGTACCTATTGTTGATTTAGAAGATATTGTTACCGGTCAAACAGAGTTTGGTATTGATGTTGACCTACCTAATTTATTAATTGCTTCTATTGAGCGTTGCCCTGTTATTCATGGCCAAGTAAAGTCGTTTGATGCTTCGGCGGCACTGAAAATTCCTGGCGTTGTTGATGTAATTGAAATGCCAAAAACACCAGAAACCGTAGTTTATTTTCCACTTTCTGGTGTTGCGGTATTAGCGACTAATACTTGGGCTGCGCAACAAGGACGGAAAGCGTTAAGCATTGAATGGGATTTAGGGAAAAACCAAAGCCATGATTCAGATAAAGGTTTTGCTACTTTTAAAGATAATTTAAAAAATGCCCCGCAATTAGTTGCTAAACGTGGTGATGTAAAACAAGGTTTTGCTAACGCAAGTCAAATCATAGAAGCGCAATATCAAACACCGTATTTAGTACATGCACCCATGGAGCCGCCAATGGCGACAGCATGGTTTCATGACGGTATTTGTGAAGTATGGGCTTGTGTGCAAGATCCGCAGGCAGTTATGGCTCAAGCGGCAGCAATGACTAAATTACCGGAAGAAACCTTTGTTGTTCAACCTACGTTATTGGGTGGAGCTTTTGGCCGTAAATCAAAAACAGATTTTGCTAATGAAGCTATTTATCTTGCCGATAAAACCAAGCAACCGGTTAAAGTTGTTTGGAGTCGAGAAGATGATATTCAATTAGGTTATTACCATGCTGGTGCGGTGGAAAACATTAAAGCTGGATTAGATGAAAATGGCAAAATTACCTCATGGCAGCAGCAGGCCGCTTATCCAACCATAGCCTCAACGTTTGATCATAAAAACAATACGCCACAAGATTTTGAATTAAGTTTAGGTTTTGGCGATCTTGCTTACGACTTTGACAATGTACTGATGGAAAAAGCTGAAGCACAAGCGCCTGTGCGCATAGGTTGGATGCGTTCAGTGTGTAATATTCAGCACGCTTTTGCCTTAAATAGTTTTCTTGATGAAATAGCGCATGCGGTCAATAAACCGACAGCGCAGGTGATGCTGAGTGCGTTAGGTGAAGATCGAGATATTAATCATAAAGCACATTATGATTTTAACTTTACTAACTATGGTGAAGAACTCACTCGACACCCGTATTCAACGGCTCGCTATCGTAACGTTTTAGAAACTTTAATTGCCAAAGTGCCGGTAAATGAAACCTTACCTAAAGGGCAAGGCTGGGGCATAGCTGTTCACCGAAGTTTTGTGAGTTATGTTGCTGTTGCTACCAAAGTGGCGGTGGTCAATAATCATTTAACTATCAAAGAAATACATTGTGCCATTGACTGCGGTTTAGCGATTAACCCTGATCGAGTGAGATCACAAATGGAAGGAGCAATGATCTTTGGTATGTCGATAGCGTTAATGGGTAAAGTTGATATTAAAAACGGCGCAATTGTGCAGTCAAACTTTCATGATTACCCGATAACTCGTATCAATCAAGTGCCTGAAATTATAGTTCATTTAGTGAATCCAAAAGACCACGTACCTAGCGGCGTGGGTGAGCCTGGTGTACCACCGGTTGCGCCAAGTATTGCCAATGCGGTATTTGCCGCCACAGGGCAGCGTTATCGTGAATTACCGTTAAATCAGTACTTAACTGTTTAGCTCTTCACATTTCTTTCACATAAATTTGTCATTGCCTTGATGACAGCTATGGAAAATCCCTCTTAGTGAGTTATTTATTAAGAGGGAATTCCTATGAACACCAAGTCAACCAAAAGCCCCATAATGTGCGTAACTTTATTAAACGCTGCGATATGGACCCCGCTTTATGCAGAAGAAAATAATCAACCAGCTAAAAATGATGAAATAGAATCTATCGAAGTAGTCGCTACCAAGCCCGATGGTATTGTTATTTCATCAAAGCAAATGGTTACTATGCCCGGTGGTTTTGGTGATCCGCTGAAAGCGTTAGATGCTTTACCCGGTGTGGTTTTGGCAACACCAAGTAGCGGAGGACCTATTGCACAGCCAGCAATACGGGGGAGTTCACCACGCGATAACCAGTATTTAAGTGACTTTTTGCCGGTTGGTTATGTTTTTCATCGCGATAGCTTAAGTACCTTTAATCCTGAATTAATTGAAAGTTTTGAATTAAAAACATCCGGTTGGTCAGGTGAATATAATGATGCTATTGGTGGTGTTATTACCACACAGCTGCGCGATCCTGCTTTTGACCAAGCACAACTGTTCCTCGATTTAAGTATGATCCGTTCTGGGGTTTTGCTTGAGTCACCGATAACCGACAATAGCGCTTTTTATTTATCTTACCGTGAATCATTAATTCATCATTTTGTTGATGATATGGTTGAAGATGAAGAATTTACCTTTTCACAACCGCCACGCAATCATGACTATCAAGCTAAGTTTGTTTGGGATATCAACCTCAATAATACCTTAAAATTAGTAGCGTCAGGCGCTGAAGATAAAGTAAGGCAAGCATATAACGACGGCGCAAGCGAAGTTGCTCGTAATCCTGACTTAGCCATAGGTGAAGGTTTTGCAAGTGATTACAACAATGTTGGCCTAATTTGGCAGAATCATTCTGCTTTAGGTGAAACAACCGCAGCCATTAATATGCTTTCAACAAGCTTGTCCCTCAATGAAGGGATAGCAGAGCAAAGTAAGTCAGATCTTGATGAAGTTTTATTAAAATCAACCACCATTACGCCCTTAGAAAATGGTGTTTTACATTGGGGTGGAGAATATAAGCAACAATCCATTGAACAAAAAAATAAAAGCCGTTTACAAGCCTGTAATAGCGAATTTGCTAATTGCTTACCGACTTCTTTTGCTCCGATTGTGGAAGACTTAACTAAAGTCGATGTAAAGTTTTTGTCGCTATTTAGCCATTGGCAACACACGTTAAATGAACATTGGCAAATTGAAATTGGCGGCTTATTAAATAACAACAATTTTACCGACGAAACCTTGGTAGAACCTCGTTTATCTGCACGTTATGCGCTTAATAACACAAGCAATATTAACTTTTCATTAGGGCAATACCACCAGTGGTTTCGAAATTATAATTATTTAAGCCCAGTGTTTGGTAACCCTGAGCTAGAACAAAGTAAAGCTAACATGATAGGGATCAGCTTTGATCAAAAGCTAGCGAATAGTTGGCAATGGAAATTTGATGTTTATTACAAACAATTAAAAGAACTAATTGTTGCTAACCCACAAGCACAACGTATTGATATTAGCGATGCTCAAGGAGACACTACCAGCTATTCAACAGCACAATTTACTAATGACGGTGAAGGCACAGCATGGGGCGCTGAATTTATGATAAATAAGTCGTTAGTTGAAAATTGGTATGGTTGGTTTTCACTTGCTTATGCCAATACCGAGCGAAAAAACAAATTAACCAATGAGTCATTCGAATATGAGTTTGATATTCCAGTGATCGCTAATTTAGTGGCGAAATATCAATTTAACGAGCGTTGGCACCTTGGTTTTAAATGGATATATCAAAGTGGTCGTCGTTACACGGAAGTACTCGGTGCTAATGCCATTTATCCACTCGTTAATGGCCAACCAGATAGCAGCCAAGCACCGTTATTTTATCAGCCGATTTATGGCGGCTTTAATGGCCAACGTCGTGATGCCGGACATAGGTTAGATGTGCGCTTAGATTACTTCACCGCTATTGCGCAATACCCTGTGAATGTATATGTTGATATTCTTAACTTATATGGTCATCAAAAAGTACAAGAAGATGAGTGGAATGCCGATTACACTGCGTCAATTGATGATTATGAGTTTCCAGATGAAACCTTCTTAGGATTTGGTGTTTCAATTCGTTTTTAAAGGGATTTGCCGTGGCAAGTATATTAGTTGTTGAAGATCAAAAAGATATTGCTGAAAGCATTGGTGACTTTTTAGCGTTACATGGCCATGTGGTTGATTTTGCCAGTGATGGTTTAACCGCTTCAAATTTAGCCAGCCAGCAACATTTCGACTTATATATTTTTGATATTGGCCTTCCCGGTATGGATGGCATTAGCTTATGTAAATTGTTACGGCAAAACCCGTTATCAACTACACCAATATTGTTTTTAACGGCACGCGATAGTATTGAAGATAAATTGGCAGGCTTTGATGCCGGAGGGGATGACTATTTAGTTAAACCTTTTCAGCTTGCCGAATTATTAGCGCGGGTTAAAGCCTTATTAAAACGCTGTACTAATCATAACGGCGCACTGATTAATATTGCTGATTTAGTTATTGATACTGAGCAATGCCAAGTTATGCGAAATAACCAGCTAATCGAATTATCACCCATTGCTTATCAAATATTATTATTGTTGGCTAAGTCGTCACCCAAGCTTGTTACCCGCCAACAAATAGAAACAGAAGTTTGGCAAGATATTGTTCCGGATAGCGACGTATTGCGAAGCCATTTATACAGTTTACGCAAAAAGCTCGACAAACCCTTTAATACACCACTTATTCATACCGTTTCTAAAAGAGGTTTTCGTTTATGCGCACGCGTCGATATTTAAAAAGCTTACGTGTTCGTATTGTTTTAGCTATTACCTCATTAGCCTTAATTAGTGCCTGTATTTATTCTTGTTTTGCTTGGTTTATTTATGATGTTTCTGACGACAGACTGTTTAATTGGTATGCGTTGTCGATTAATAAAGAGGCAAGTCAGTCGTTAATTTTACCAACCGAAACACCAACTCGTTTTGTGGTTTTAGGTACCGAAAGAGAGGTGATTGCAAGGTTACATCGTCAATTTGGTATGAAGGATAACGCTAATTTACCAGAGCGGCTTGCCGACTATTTAGAAGTATCTAATACAGCCAAGTATGAGCATGACCATGTTATTTTTGATGCTGAACTGCCTGCGGCGCAACTAGAGCTACAAATTGTTGTTAGCCCATGGAAAAACCAAAAATTATATGTGGTATATGATATTTCTGGCTTTGCGCAAGAAGAAAGCCCAGATAGCTTTTATACTGATAAATTTGTGTTATATGTTTTAATTCCGCTGGCGCTGTTACTGACCTTTTTTGCTTTTTTATTGAGTATGTTTTTAACCAAAGGCATTTTAAAACCGTTAACAAGATTGGCACAGCAAGTAACTTCGGTACAACTTGAGCAGCTCTCTAAACCATTAACTGGGCGCTTTTATCCTGATGAAGTGGGGGAGTTAGCCGACACGTTTAATCAACTTATTAATAAAATTGATGAATATATTCAACACGAAAAACGCTTTTCTCGTGAAGTGAGTCATGAGCTTCGTACGCCAACTACAAGTTTAACTATGGCGCTTGATTTACTCGAGCAAACCCCCTTAAATGCCCAGCAGAAAACGCTATTTGCCCGCATGCAACGAGCAAATAAAGAAATGACTCAGCTAATTAATACGTTTTTATGGTTGGCAAAAAACAAACCTGAACATGCGCAATTAGAAAATGTGCATTTGCATTACTGCGTTGCACAAGTGCTCAGTAAACTGTCATATTTAAGTGAAAACAAACCGGTAGAAATTATTAATCAGGTTAACCCTGAACAGTATTTTCAAGTTAATACTGGCTTATTGGATATTGTTTTAAGTAATTTATTAAGAAATGCACTGCAATATACCCATCAAGGTAGTGTAAAAATAATTAATGACGAAACATCGGTAACGGTTATTGATACCGGCTTAGGTATTCCGGCAAACGAATTAAATAATATTACGGAGGCTTTTTACAGCTTACAGCCTGACGGCGTCGGTTTAGGTATGTCGATAGTGCAAAGAGTGATCAGTAAGTTAGGTTGGCAATTATTGGTTGAAAGTGAAAAAGGCAAAGGAACCAAAATGACAATAGTTTTTGCCTAATTTAATAACCTTTGGCTTACTGGTTAGAAATTATTTTCTACCATTGCTTTAATTTTATGCGCGATTATACAAAGCGAGACGCTAATTTTTTATAAATAGCATTTTTATCTCGCTTGCCTACAGCTAATACATAAATCACAATTTCATTATCCAATACCTCGTAGACTAATCTATAACCTGCCGTACGTAACTTGATCTTATAAACAGCATCATAGCCTTTTAATTTCGCTGATGACACATGTGGATTTTCAAGTCTTTCTGCTAGCTTATTCTTAAATTGCTTTTTAAGTGGCTCGGCTAATTTATCCCATTCTTTTTTAGCTGCGGGGAGAAACTTTAATTTATAAGTCATCTAAATTAACTTCGATAGCTTTTGATAAATCACCTCGGCGTTCATCAATAACTTTAGCTAATTCGTAATCATCAACAACATCCATTAACCATTCGTAAGTTTCTGCGGGTACTAAATATGCAGCTGGTTTATTGTGATTTAATATTGCGATGGCAGAGCCATCAGATTCATTCAATAGAGCTGTAGGGTTCTTTTTTAATTCTGAAATACTTGCTGAATAATCAGCTAGAACTTGTCTCATTACGACCACCAATTAAGTGTTAAAATAAGACCTTATTTTAGACCTAATTATAGTTTTTAGCCATAACTTAATTTAGCGATATATCACCTTGTTAAGAGGCTAGAAACAGTTGGTTATAATAAGCAACGAAGGAGCAAAACTAACTATTTTTTGTCCTTTGAATTGGCTTGTTAGCTGTTACGTTACTTCGATATGGTATGTCGTAAAATAATACGTCTCTTGTGTATCGTTATACTCAATAGTAGCTGTTTGCCATATATCTTCCTTTACATCATTACCATACAAATCTTTCTCGGTAATATACTTAACTCGATCTTCTAAGTTTCCATATACTGTGGCTGAGATACCAATATCATTGTGAATTTTGTCTCCAATTTTTACTGATTTATTAACTGCGTTTCCAATCCAAACTAGATCTCGGTTATTTTCACCTGCAATACCAACTTTTGCACACAGAATATCGCCGTAATGAATTCCTATACCAAAATCAACGGTAGTATACTTTTCTATTTTCTTTTTTACTTTGGAATCAGCAGAAGTAAGCATCCATTTCATTTTCATAGCAGCTGTCACGGCATCGCTTAATTTAGTTTTTGTTGTTCCTTGAAACAAGACAAGCATACCATCACCATTAAAGCTTCTAACTTCTCCTCCTAGGCTTTTAGCGATTGTGACTATTGTATGAAAATACGCCTTATGTATTTTGGCTACTGATGTTCGATTATGTTTATTAAGAATAGCAGTGGAACCACGCATATCGATATAAAGCACGGTTGCCGTTAGTTTTAGCCCTTTATTTCCAAAAGTTAAATTGGAGTCATTTATATCTGGAACATATGTGATATCGGAAGTTTCAAAAGCACCATCAATAATATCAGCTACTTTGCTATCAATGCCTGACTTCATTAATTTTTAACCCTAAAAAGATAGATAAATATTGTAATAACTGGTGATATCACAGCGGATAGAGTAAACCAAATCGCAGCATTAAAATAAGTATACTTACGATTAGCAATAGTAGAATTAGTTATGATTTGAAATGCCATATCTTTTTGGTAGTCAGTGAATTCAACATTTTTTTCACCTAATTTATCTGCTAATTTAGTCAAATAAGATAACGGTGAATATTTGGCTATGTGCCCAAAAAACAGAATATTATCAGTATCGTGCCTCCCCTTAGGCTTTGATTCCCAAGGCAAATTCAAAGCGGGGATGATTGATAATAAACATATTGAGAGAGAAATAAGGCTAAGAAAACTACAAAATATTAAATAATAGCCAACATAGCAGTTAACACTTTCACTTAAACTAAGCCGACTAAACCCGAAAATTAGAGCGGCATTTCCTGCAATTAATGTTGCAGATTTGGTTTCTGCGTATTTTAGCCAATCATTTATATTTGAAAATATATTGTTCAATTTTTCATCCATGCTACAACTTTTCTCCAGTAATCTAACAGCCCACTATAGACGTGCTAACGTCCTTTTTTAAACGCGCTGTTATTTGATAAATTATTAAATTAATAGCCTTAAAGTTACGGATATAAGCTCATAATATCAAGTAATTAATGATGCGAATAAAATTACTTTTATTAGAAAACTATCAACAGCTTATTGTTATTCGCTGAAGTGTCAAAATTACTTAAAAGTATTCCTTTAAAATTAACAATAAACCATGCTTGATTGCATCAAGCGATGAGGTGCTTGATTGGCTTTAATAATTCATTTAGACGTCTATACGTTTAGATGTTGAAGTTTTACACCGATCCAAGTAAAGTACGCCTATTGTCATAAACAAGGTGGGATTAGTATGCCTATTAAAATTCCAGATCAGCTACCAGCACATAGTATTCTTGGCCAAGAGAATATTTTTGTGATGTCTGAAAACCGTGCGGCGAGTCAAGAAATTCGTCCGATGAACGTAGCTATTTTGAATTTAATGCCTAACAAAATAGAAACCGAAGTACAGTTACTTCGGATGCTTTCTAATACGCCTTTACAAATTAATATTGAGTTAGTTTGTATTCATCATAAATCATCAAAACATACGCCTGAAAACCATATGGATGAGTTTTATATTTTATTTGATGATATTAAACACAAACAATACGACGGCTTAATTATTACCGGTGCGCCATTAGGCTTAGTGGAATATGAAGACGTTACCTATTGGGATAAAATTTGTGAGGTTTTCGACTGGGCGCAAAAAAATGTCGTATCAACTATGCACTTATGTTGGGCGGCTAATGCGGCGTTTTATTATCATTATGGTTTAACCCGTAGTGTCCGTGAAGAAAAATTATCAGGGGTTTATCCTCATACGGTAAATTGTCCGTTAGAAAGCTTAACCCGTGGTTTTGACGACGAATTTTTAATGCCGCATTCTCGTTATGGCGAAGTAACCCGTGAGCAGTTTGACACGGTTGATGCTTTAAATGTGCTTGGCGAGTCGGAAGAAGCGGGCGCATTTTTGGTGGCCAGTAAAGACAAACGACAAGTGTTTATTTTAGGCCACCCTGAATATGAATCGTACACCCTTGATGGTGAATATAAACGTGATATTGCTGCCGGTTTAACGCCAAAAGTACCGGTTAATTATTATAAAGATAACAACCCAGCTAATAAGCCATTAAGTACTTGGCGTAGCCACGGTAGTTTATTATTCACTAACTGGATAAACTATTATGTTTATCAGATCACCCCATACCAATTAGATGCTGAAAATATTCAATCATCTATTACAGGAGACTAGCATGTCAGTAACAGTGCAAAAGTCAGCATCGTTTACCTTATTTGAACAACAATTAGCCAAGCGAATTTTAGTACTTGATGGTGCCATGGGTACCATGATCCAAGATTATAAGTTTGAAGAAAAAGATTACCGTGGTGATCGTTTTGCAGATTGGCAATGTGATGTTAAAGGCAACAATGACTTATTAGTATTGTCTCAGCCGAAAGTGATTAAAACCATTCACGCTCAATATCTTGAAGCTGGCGCTGATATTCTTGAAACTAATACCTTTAATGCCACAACCATTGCGATGGCTGATTACGAAATGGAATCACTCAGCGCAGAAATCAACTTGGAAGCAGCAAAAATAGCGCGCCAAGTGGCTGATGAATATACCGCTAAAAATCCAGACAAACCGCGTTTTGTTGCTGGGGTATTAGGACCAACAAACCGTACTTGTTCAATTTCGCCTGATGTAAACGATCCGGCATTTCGTAATGTCACTTTTGATGAATTAAAAGACGCTTATATTGAATCAACCAAAGCGTTAATTGAAGGTGGTTCAGATCTTATTTTAATTGAAACAATTTTTGATACCTTGAATGCGAAAGCGGCAATTTTTGCGGTTGAACAAGTATTTGAAGATCTTGGTACACGTTATCCTGTAATGATTTCAGGCACGATTACCGATGCTTCAGGCCGTACCTTATCAGGACAAACGACCGAAGCATTTTATAACTCGTTACGCCATGCTAAGCCAATTTCATTTGGTTTAAACTGTGCTTTAGGACCGGTAGAATTACGCCAATACGTTGAAGAAATGAGCCGTATTTCAGATTGTGCGGTATCTGCGCATCCAAATGCCGGTTTACCTAATGCCTTTGGTGAATATGACTTCACCGTTGAGGAAATGAACCCGCATGTTAAAGAGTGGGCTGAATCAGGGTTCTTAAATATTATTGGTGGCTGTTGTGGTACAACGCCTGCGCATATTCAAGGTATGGCAGAGTCTGTAGCGGGAGTAACACCTCGTGAAATTTCACCACGTAAAATAGCTTGTCGCCTTTCAGGTTTGGAAGCACTAACTATTCAAGAAGACACCTTATTTGTAAACGTTGGTGAACGTACTAACGTAACGGGTTCGGCTATTTTTAAACGCTTGATCATGGAAGAAAGATTTGATGAAGCAATTGCCGTAGCCTTACAGCAAGTTGAAAACGGCGCCCAAATTATTGATATCAACATGGATGAAGGCATGTTGGATTCAAAAGCGGCGATGATCCGCTTTTTGAATTTAATTGCTGGTGAGCCGGATATCGCGAAAGTGCCAATTATGATCGATTCTTCTAAATGGGATATTTTAGAAGAAGGCTTAAAATGTATTCAAGGTAAAGGGGTTGTTAACTCTATTAGCATGAAAGAAGGTGAAGACATCTTCCGTCAGCAAGCTGAGTTAATTCGTCGTTACGGCGCTGCGGTTATTGTCATGGCGTTTGATGAAGTGGGTCAAGCCGACACCCGTGAGCGTAAGTATGAAATTTGTCATCGTGCTTATCATATTCTGGTTGATGAAATAGGCTTCCCACCAGAAGATATTATTTTTGACCCGAATATTTTTGCTGTTGCCACCGGTATTGACGAGCATAACAATTATGCCGTTGATTTTATTGAAGCGGTTAAAGATATTAAAGACAACTTACCACATGCGATGATCTCTGGTGGTGTGTCAAACGTGTCGTTCTCATTCCGTGGTAATAACCCAGTACGTGAAGCCATTCATGCGGTGTTTTTATATCACGCCATTAAAAATGGTATGGATATGGGGATTGTGAACGCTGGCCAATTAGCCATTTATTCTGATATTCCAAAAGATTTATTAAAAGCGGTTGAAGACGTTATTCAAAATACTGATGACGGAGCCACCGAGCGTTTACTTGATTTAGCCGAAGAATATCGCGGCCAAGGTAGCGCACAAGCCAATAAAGCAGATTTGTCATGGCGTGAATTGCCAGTTAACAAACGTTTAGAGCATTCATTAGTTAAAGGTATTAATGAATTTATTGTTGAAGATACCGAAGCTGCGCGTTTAATTGCTAAGCGTCCACTTGATGTGATTGAAGGGCCGTTAATGGACGGCATGAACGTAGTAGGTGATTTATTTGGTGCTGGCGAAATGTTCTTACCACAAGTGGTAAAATCAGCGCGAGTAATGAAACAAGCAGTTGCTTATTTGAATCCGTTTATTGAAGCAGAAAAAACCGAAGTTAAATCAAACGGTAAAGTATTGTTAGCAACGGTTAAAGGTGATGTACACGATATTGGTAAAAATATCGTGGGTGTAGTTTTACAGTGTAACAATTACGACATTGTTGATTTAGGCGTGATGGTGCCAACAGAAAAAATCTTACAAGTGGCGAAAGAAGAAAAGTGTGACATTATTGGTCTTTCTGGTTTGATCACACCATCGTTAGATGAAATGGTACATGTTGCTAAAGAAATGCAGCGCCAAGGTTTTGATTTACCGTTATTAATTGGTGGTGCCACCACATCTAAAGCCCATACTGCCGTGAAAATTGAGCAAAACTATGATCATCCGGTAATTTATGTGCCTAATGCTTCACGTTCGGTTTCGGTAGTAAGTTCGTTATTATCTGACGAATTACGCCCAGCCTTTATGGAACGCCAAGCAAAAGAATATGACAAAGTACGTGAGCAACATGCACGTAAAGGGCCTCGTTCTACCATTGTGTCGTTAGAAGAAGCACGTAAAAATGCTTTCCCTTTAAGTTTTGACGATTACACACCAACTACGCCGAAAAATTTAGGTGTTACGGTAATTGATGACTTAGATTTAAATGTGGTGCGAAATTACATTGATTGGACGCCATTTTTTATGACATGGCAGTTATCAGGTAAGTATCCAAAAATTCTTGAACATGAGTTAGTAGGTGAAGAAGCGCAAAAACTTTTCAACGATGCTAATGCCATGTTAGATGATGTGATCAACAGCGGTAAATTAAAAGCGAAAGCGGTTATTGGTTTATTTCCTGCTGTGCGTGATGGTGATGATATTCAGCTATTTGCTGATGATAGTCGTCAAAAAGCATTAATGAAGTTCCATCAATTACGCCAACAAGGTAAAAAGCCATCAGGACAATATAACCGCTGTTTAGCTGATTATGTTGCTGATGAAGCCTCAGGCGTAAAAGATTATATGGGCGCTTTTGCGGTTTCAGCAGGTTTTGGTTGTGATGACTTAGTGGCAGAATTTGATGCTAATCATGATGACTACAACAGCATTTTAATGAAGGCGGTTGCTGACCGTTTAGCCGAAGCTGCTGCGGAATATATGCATGAGCGTGTTCGTAAAGAATATTGGGGCTTTGCTCCTGATGAAACCTTAGATAACGAAGCGTTAATTCGTGAATCTTATCAAGGTATTCGCCCAGCACCGGGTTATCCTGCTTGTCCTGAGCATACCGAAAAAGGTTTGTTATGGGATTTACTCGATGTTGAAAACAACATTGGTATGCAGCTAACGTCAAGCTATGCCATGTGGCCTGGCGCTGCGGTAAGTGGTTTCTACTTTGCTCACCCAGACAGTAAATACTTTGCGGTAGCAAAAATCGATCATGATCAAGTAACGGATTACGCTGAGCGTAAAGGCATGAGCCCAGAAGAAGCTGAGCGTTGGTTATCGCCAAACTTAGATGATTAATTTTTTTTGTTGATGGAAATACGCTTAATTAGGCACGGAAAGCCAACATCTTCTCAAAACCCAAAGCTAACTGCTTTGGGTTTTGTTTATTGGATCAAAGCTTATAATGCGTCAAATGTCGCCTCAGACAGCCTGCCACCGTTAAACTTACAGCATACTATTAAAGAGCATTATACGGTTGCGAGTACTTTGCCAAGAGCTGTAGATTCAGCGGTAATAGCAACAGGCCATGTACCTGAACAAACTTTAAGTGTGCTCCGTGAATTAGAAATTCCACGGTATAAATTGCCGTTCAAACTTAATGCGTGGACTTGGGTTTATCTTGCACGGCTACTTTGGTATTTGGGCTTTAAAGGCAATTTTGAAACGTATAAAGCAGGTAAGCAGCGTGCGTTTATTGCAGCCGACAAGTTAATTGAACTTGCAGTGAAACATGACAATATTGCTGTATTTAGCCATGGGGTGATCAATATTTATATTCGTCGACGTTTAAAACAACTTGGCTGGCGTGAGCTTGAAAAAAGTAATAAGTATTGGGGAATGAATCGTTTTGTTAAATAACGCACTAGTTGTTAATTAACAGCGCTAGTCAATCAGGCTTTATTACTTCATAATGCCGTCAATATTTCTGATAAAAGAATCCCTCCATGAAACTATCAATAGAATTTAATAAACCAGAAGCTATTACTGGTCACGACTGGCAATTATCACAAGAAGTTAACGTGAAAAACGAAGCTGGTGATGTGATTGCAAAAGCCGAAATTGAGTTATTAACTTTAAATAAACACCGTGATGCATTAGCAACTTATAAATTGCTTGCTGATGAAGAAACCGACTGGGAAATTCCGCTAAATATTTATTTTAAAAAGCAAAATTTAACGGAAGATTTATGTAAAGAGTTGCATGTTGCTGCCAGTACCAAAGCTCAAACGCATATTTTAGTGGAAGCGATCAGTGTTTTACCACAATATCGCAGACAAGGAGTTGGCCAATATTTATTGCAAGAAATTGCTAAAAAGCATGAAAAAATTCAGTCAATCACGGTATTAAGTTTAGCGATGAATACTTTTGTTGATGCGGAAAATTGTGAAACCGAAGCTAACCAAACTTATTATCAACAGCTTGATTTAGCTAATGAAACTTTAGGGCGAATAGAGTTAGCGCAGTACTTTGCTAATAACGGCTTTACCGCAATTAATGTTGATGAAGAGCAGTTAATTGAACCATTAACTTTTGATGTGTTTGTTGCTAGCCCAAACAGTATTTTAGCGACTAAATAAATGAAAGAATCAGTGTACGGCCAATAAAAGCGGTACACTGATGCTAAACCTTTAATCGTTTAATAACTTTCTTCTAAGGTATTTAATACTTTAAATAGTTGTTCAATTTTTTTCACTAAAGCTACCAAACAGGCTTGGTCTTTAGAAGCTTGCCACTTTAATAAATCGTCCGCTACTTCTTCAACATAAGGTTGAAAAGTGTCAGCGCTACAAACAAAACCAGCATCTTTAGTAAATACGGCTTTAAATCCTGCTTTGTTTTTTTCTCTTAAATCTTTCAATGTGGCATCAGCAACCAGTGACTTTTTTAAAATAATAGAAATATTATCAATTAGTTGTTGTTCAATAACTTTGCTCATTTATAGGTACAGCCTGTTTAATAGAATGATGAGAAAATAAATAGGGCGTTATTATGTCAAATTTAACGGCGTTTTGTTAGCTTCACCGGCAATTTCTCGTACTAATTTAGGCACTAAATAACCCGATACATTGGCCATTAATTCTTGGTAAATTTTAATTGCTTCATTTTCATCAAGATCAAAATGCGCAGCGCCTTGTACCTTGTCTAACACATGCAAATAATAAGGCTGAATACCATGGTCAAATAAGGTTTCAGATAATTGGCTCAGTGTTTCTGCGTTGTCGTTAATGCCTTTAAGTAAAACACTTTGGTTAAACAAACGAATATTGGCATTAAGTAGTGGTTTAATAGCATTAATAAGTGCTTCGTCAATTTCATTAGCATGGTTGATGTGCAGCACCATTGAGGTGATCAAGCGGCTGCGACTTAATAGGTTAACTAGTTCGGCCGTGACTCTGTTAGGAATAACAACGGGTAAGCGGCTATGAATACGTAAGCGCTTAATATGCGGTATTTGCTCAACAGCATTCACTAACCAAGTTAAATGTTCGTCACTGGCCATTAATGGGTCACCACCACTGAAGATAACTTCATTAATTTCGGGGTGTTGCTGAATGTAATCAAGGGCAGGTTGCCAGCGCTGTTTGTTAGGGCTGTTATCTGCATAGGGAAAGTGTCGACGAAAACAATAGCGGCAATTTACCGCACAGCCAGCTTTCACTATCATTAATACTCGATTTTTATACTTATGTAATAAACCTTCGGCAACGGTGTCGTGCTCTGCTAGTGGGTCACTGAAATAACCATCAAGCTCCTGATATTCAGCGGACAGCGGCATTACTTGCTTTAAAAGAGGGTCGTTTATATCACCTTTTTTCATTTTTTGAATAAAAGGTTTTGGTACCCGCACAGGAAATAACTTACGTGCAGCAAAGTGAGCTTGATAATGTTCTGGCGTAATATCTAACATTGAAAGCAATATTTTGGGATCTGTGACCACACTTGCTAATTCTTTTTGCCATGAAAGGTGCAATTGTTCGGGGTTTTGAGGTATTATCTGCGACATTATTTTTTATTCTCTGGGTAATTAAGAGCACATTTATGGCAACTTTTAGTACAAACCAATTCAAGGCCGGGCTTAAGATAATGCTTGACGGCGAACCTTGCAACATTCTTGAAAACGAATTAGTAAAACCAGGTAAAGGGCAAGCCTTTAACCGTGTAAAAATTCGCAAGCTGATCTCAGGTAAAGTGTTAGAAAAAACCTTTAAATCAGGCGAAAGTGTTGATGGTGCTGATGTAATGGATACTGACCTAGCATATTTATATGCTGACGGTGAATTTTGGCATTTTATGAACAACGAAACCTTTGAGCAAATTGCAGCGGATGAAAAAGCGGTTGCAGATACTGTTAAATGGTTAGTTGAAGGTGATATTTGTACCATTACGTTATGGGATGGCTCTCCGATTGCTGTAACACCACCTAACTTTGTTGAGTTAGAAGTGACTGAAACTGATCCTGGCCTTAAAGGTGATACGGCAGGAACAGGTGGTAAACCGGCCACGTTAAGCACAGGCGCGGTTGTTCGTGTACCTTTGTTTATTCAAATTGGTGAAATTGTTAAAGTAGATACACGTTCAGGTGAATACGTTTCACGTGCCGCTAAATAACAAACGTTAATTTATTGATTAAAAGCCCGCTCAGCGGGTTTTTTTATGCCTGAAATTTAAAAAATTATCCCAGAGCAACGAATAAAAAAGCCACTTAACTAAGTGGCTTTGATTAAATACATTATTTAATTTTTAATTTAATTTTTAATTAAATTTTAAACTCTTGCACTGATTGTTGTAACTCTTCTGATAAACGCGCAACTTCACTACTTGAATCAGCTGTTTGCTTAGCGCCAGCGGTTGTTTGCTCGGCAATGGCTACAATCGACTCTAAGTTTTCGCTAATTTCATGGGCAACAACACTTTGCTCTTCTGCCGCTGTTGCAATTTGAGAACTGCGGTCATAAGCTTCATGTACCGCATGGGTAATGGTATCAAGCGCAGCATTGGCTAATTCTGTTTGCTCAACACACTCAGCAGCTTGTGCTTTACCTGTATCCATTACTGCTACCGCTTTTTCTGCGCCAGTTTGTAATGCTTCGATCATTTTTTGAATTTCTTGCGTTGATACTTGAGTACGACTTGCTAACGTTCTTACTTCATCAGCTACCACGGCAAAGCCTCGGCCTTGTTCACCAGCTCGTGCTGCTTCAATTGCTGCGTTTAACGCAAGTAAGTTAGTTTGCTCAGCAATTCCGCGAATAACATCTAAGATACCACCAATAGAAGCACTGTCTTGTTGTAATTGGTTAATTACTTGCGAAGCAGAATCTACTTCTTTGGCTAATAACTGGATAATTTCTTTGTTCTTCTCTGAAATAACTTTAACGCGCTCGGCTTCGTCATCAGCTTGCTTAATTTCACCTAGTGCGTCATTAGCACTTGATAATACACTTTGTGAAGTACTGCTCATTTCTGTTGTAGCAGAAGCAGCTTGTTCAACTTGGCTACGTTGTTCTTCAATTGCCGTGGTACTTTGTGCCGTTACTGCTGAGGTTTGCTCTGCAGCTGCTGCTAATTGTGCTGAGCGGCTAACAATACCTTGAATAAGCTCTCTTAAGCTGTCGATTACTTGGTTGCAGTTACGTGATAATAAAGCGAATTCATCTTTGCCAGTATCATCTAACTTACGTGATAAATCACCAGAGGCAACAATGTTCAGCATTTCATTAACACGACCTAATGGGCCAGTAATACTGCGCAAGGTAATAAAGGCAATACCACAAGCGGCAATGGCTGAAATTACTAAGATTAACCAAGTTTGTGTTGTACCACTAGACACTGAGCTATCAACTGAGGTTGCTGCCGCTTTAGTGGTTTCATTAGCTAGTTTTACTTGGGTGGCTAAAATTTCATTGGCGGCGGTAACATCGGCCTTAGCGGCATTTAGTTTTTCTGTTGCAATAGCAATTGCTTGAAGTTGTTCAACTTTTAATGTGGCAACTTCTTGCTCTAATTCTTTTAGGTTATTAATCGCTGATAAAAGCTCATCAATAATACCGCTAACATTATAACGAGTTAGTTCTACGGTAATTTGTGCAATCAGTTCATTGGTACTTTCAATATTATTTTCTATATCGGTTTCAATAAACTTGATGGTTTGTTCATTTAACGAATCACGATATTCTAACGAAGAAGACACTAAGGCGTTAAATTTAAATTCAATTTGCTCGCCTAATGATACTGCTTTTTGCAGTTTAGTATCGGCAAGGTCGTGATCGGCTAAATCGAGCATTAAGGTAGCAGCATCATCAGCAATTTCTTCAATACTACTTACTTTATCGGCGAGTTCACTTTTAATAGAAATGGTTTTTTGGCGGTTGGTAAATACATCGTCGATATTTTGAGTTAAAGAAGCATAGACACCATCAACATTTTTTAAGTTGTTAGATAATTTAGCTTCATTTTTAATGATATTGGTTAGTAATTTATGCTCTTTAGAAAAGTTGTTACTCACCTCAGAATAAGTTGATTTAATCTCAGATAAACCGTCAGATTCAGTTTGATAATAAGCTTGTAAGGTTAAACTGCCCATTTCCATTAGCTCGTTGGCTAATTCGTTACTGCCTTGAAGAGTTGGGATAGCAAGTTCATTTTGCTGTGTAAGAGAGGTATTAATAGTACTAAGATTCATTAAAGAGATAGTACTGGTAATAATGAGTAAAATGAAAAGGATGGCAAAGCCACCGATAATCTTCATTGCTACGGTCAAATTCATTGATATCACCTATAAAGCTATTTTTGTCAAAATTGGTTTATTCCGATCCTTGAATAACGTATTTATTATTGTATTAGAATAGTCAGTTGTTATTAAAAAACATTCACTTACTCAAGCATTATAACAAGGCAATTTTGTTTTTCACCTAATTGTAGACACTTTTTTAATATTATTTTTGTCTTAGTGAGCGTGCTCTATAAAACGTTTTTTATCATCCCAGCGCAATAAGGTTAAATAATTTCCCCAAACACAACCGGTATCGGTAGCAAAAACATTCTTGTGTTCACATTTTCCTAACAAAGATGCCCAATGACCAAAAACCCAATAATATTTTGATAATTCTTGAGTTAATTGAAACCAAGGCTTCAATGTATCAGGTGCGTTGTTAATATCTTGTTTACACTTAAACTCTAACGAGCCATCTAAGTAACAAAAACGCATTCTGGTAAATGCATTAATTGTATAACGAAACTTTTCTTCTTTACTTTCTACATCAGTCCAACTGTTAGGGTATTCACCATACATACACGACAACCATTTTACTAGTTTATTTGAACGTAATTTCTTTTCGGCGAATTTTGCATTTTTGAGAGCGTCTTTAATTGTCCACTGAGGTGCTAAGCCTGCGTGTGAAAGAAAACCTTTACCGTCGGGAGTTTGTAATAGGAGCGGCATGTTACGCAACCATTCGATGATCTCGGGTAAGTCAGGTGCAGCCAGCAGTTCACTAAGGTGATCTGATTTTTTGGCTTTTTTTAATCCGTGATAAATTGCTAACAAATGTAGGTCATGATTCCCTAACACCATGTTAAAGCTAGACCCTAAACTTTTTAAATATCTAATTGTTGCCAGTGAGCCGGTACCTCGAGCAACTATATCACCTAAGGCCCATAGCTGATCGTGTTCAGGATTAAAGTTGACCTTGGCAAGTAGCGCTTTTAGTTCGCTATAGCAGCCTTGAATATCGCCAACTAGATATAATGCCATGTGAACTTAATTTAAGATATTTGGCTTAGCGAGGGTGAATACAGGAATGTTTGCTTTAACTTCTTTTCCAGAGGCGGTGGCAAAAACATAATAACCTTGCATAGTACCAACGGGAGTTTTGAACGCGCTGCCACTGGTATATGTGTAGCTTTTTGTTGGTGCAATATGAGGTTTTTGACCAACTACACCTTCACCTTCAACATTGGTTGTGCCGCCATCAGCATCGGTAATTAACCAAGAGCGAGATAACAGTTGCACACTTTCATCACCGTTATTTTCAATGGTAATCGTATAAGCAAAAACATATTGCTGGTGTTCAATTGATTGTTCAGCTAAATATGAGGTTTTCACTAAAACATTAATAGAGTCGGTATAATCAGACATTAAGTTGTTTTTTCCATAGGGTTTTCAGCGACAAAATTAGCAATGGTGATGTAGTCATCAATGCTGAGATTTTCAGGTCTAAGATTGATATCAATACCTAAACTTGCCAATTTTTCGGCATCAACTAATTTTTTAAAACTATTACGGATTGTTTTTCTGCGTTGATTAAAAGCCGTTGTACAAACTGTATTTAATACATCAATACTACTGACAGGGTTTTTAATATGCGCATGTGGAATAAGGCGGACAATAGCCGAGTCAACTTTTGGTGCCGGTTTAAATGCTTCAGGACCAATTTCCATTACTGGAATCACCTGACATTGATATTGTGTCATGATTGACAAACGGCCATAAGTTTTTGAGTTAGGGCCTGCTGCCATTCGGTCAACCACTTCTTTTTGTAGCATAAAATGCATGTCTTGCACTTTATCTTTAAAAGTTAATAAATGAAATATTAATGGCGTTGAAATGTTATAGGGTAAATTACCGAATATTCTTAATGGCTGCTCAGCTGAAGATAACTGACCAAAGTCAAATTTAAGGGCATCAATTTCATGAATAGTTAAATGTGGCGCTAAAAAAGGGTGGTGGCGTAATCGTTTGGCTAAGTCTCTATCTAACTCAACAACTGATAATTTACCCGCACGTTCGACAACCGGCTCCGTTAAAGCGCCTAAACCTGGCCCGATCTCAATTAAGTTTTCACCAGGTTCTGGGTTAATAGCATCAACAATACGGCTGATCACTGCATCGTTATGTAAGAAGTTTTGGCCAAAACGTTTTTTAGCTTGATGCCCTAAGTGGCTATTTTTATTCATGATTGGTTGTTACTTAATTCAATGGCAGAAGAAATAGCTTCAATAAAACTACCCACATCGGCTTTACCAGTGCCGGCTAATTCTAACGCGGTACCATGATCAACAGAAGTTCTGATAAAAGGTAAACCAAGGGTAATATTTACCGATGAGCCAAAACCTTTATATTTTAGTACTGGTAATCCTTGATCGTGATACATAGCTAAGATCACGTCTGCGTCATTTAAGTATTTTTCCTGAAAAATAGTATCGCCAGGTAAAGGGCCAATAATATTAATTCCTTCGCTGCGTAATTCATCAAAAGCAGGAATGATGGTATCAATTTCTTCTCGGCCTAAATGGCCATCTTCACCGGCATGAGGGTTTAAGCCACAGGCATAAATTTTAGGATGTTTAATGCCAAATTTAGACACTAAATCGTCATGTAAAATTCGCGTGATTTTATGTAAACGTTCAGTTGTAATGGCTTTAGATACATAAGCTAAAGGTATGTGAGTGGTTACTAATGCAACACGTAAACCTTTAGTTGCTAATAACATAACCACATCTGAACAATTGGCTTGATGGGCAAAGTATTCAGTATGGCCACTAAAGGCAATACCTGATTTGTTGATCAAACCTTTATGTACCGGGCCAGTAACAATAGCGTCAAATTTACCTGACATATTCATTTCACTAGCAATACGTAAGGTATCAACGACATAGGCACCGTTTTCAGTATTTAATTGGCCAGGAATACATTCGCCGCCTAATTCAATATTGAGTACGGTTAATGTGCCCGCTTTATGGGCACTTGCTTCTGTATTCGCTTGGTAATCAACAATAGTTAAAGGTAATCCTAATAACTCTGCGCGTTCAGCGAGTAACTTTTTTGATGCTAAAATAACTAATTGAGCCGGCCAATCTTGTTGTGCTATTTGAACAACTAAATCGGGGCCAATACCGGAAGGTTCACCCGGTGTAATTGCAATACGTTTAATCATTAACTTTCGTCCTGATCAAACACTTCTATGTAGGCTTGATCTCTAGTTTCTTTAATCCAACGTGCGGCTTCAACACCAAATTTACGTTGGTAAAGAATTTGATAGGCTTTGTTTTCATTCATTTGTTTGGTGGCATCTAAGGTTCTTCGCCCCGTTAGTTGCACAATGTGCCAACCAAATGAAGAACGGAATGGTTTACTATATTCGTCAACTTTTAAACTGGCTAACATATCTTTAAATGCTGGGTCGAAGTTATTTGGATCTGTCCAACCTAACTCACCGCCTTTAACACCAGAAGGGCCGTCTGAATGCTCTTTTGCTAACTCAGCAAAATCGGCTTCACCGGCTTTAATTTGGTCAAGAAAACCTTGTAGCGTGGCTTCTGCCTTGGCTTCACTTAAAATTATTGATGGCTCAATAAGAATGTGGCGAGAATTAACTTCTTCGATTTCAACCACTTCTTTACCACGAACATCTAATATTTTAACAATACTAAAACCTAGGCCGGTTCTGATCGGTCCTAAAATAGCGCCTTTTTCTTTACCGTCGATAATTTCAGAGAACAAGGTTGGCATTTCGTTAATGGTTTTCCAACCAAAATCACCACCTTTTAAAGCGTTATCATCACCTGATGAGGCAATTGCTATTTTTGCAAAGTCAGAGCCGTTATTTAATAACTCAATTACTTTTTCAGCGCGCACTTTGGCACTGTTCATTTCTTCTTGGTTAGCATCGGTTGGGAACTCAATTAAGATATGTCCTAAATGATATTCGACACTGTCATTGGTTTGCTCTTTCATGCTACCAAGTAAATTTTCAATGTCTTGTGGTGAAATATAAATACGGCGGCGAACGGCTGAACGTCGCACTTCACCGGTAATTAATTCTTTGCGCACAGTTTCACGGTAGCTTTCAAATGACATGCCTTCTGCAATAATGCTGGCACGTAATTGTTCTATCGTCATTTGGTTTTGAGACGCCATATTATTTAAGGTTTCATCAAGTTGCGCGTCACTGATCTGTACACCCATGCGCTCACCTAAGTCGATAATCAGGGTGTCGTTGATCAGTTTATCCATCACTTGTGCACGAATAGCACGATCAGACGGCAGTGCTTGGTTATTCTTTTTAGCACCATTTTTTACAGTGGTCATTAATTCTTGCACTTCTGACTCTAAGACCACACTTTTATTAACGATTGCGGCAACACGATCTAACTCGACCTGTTTCGCAATAACTGATTGAGTACTAAAAAACAGTACGCTGCTTACAATAGTTAGTTTTAATATATTTTTCATTTAGCAAATAATTCTTATTAATTGTTTAGGAAATACGGGCGTTTGTAGCCAAAAATACTGGCGTTTAACATATCTTCACTATTTAACGAAGAGTTACGACCATTCAAGCCTTTGATAACGAACTGTATCATGAAACCGCTGTCAAATTCACCGCGGTTATTATTATTTAAATTATTATCATCGATATAGGAATCAATATGTCGATGATAAGCCAGTCGAACCGCCCAACAACAGCTTTCGTATTGTAAACCGGCATAGCTTTCAATACTTCTATTTTGCTGTAAATCTTGTGATACACGGCCAACAAACTTCCAGTCTTTATTCAATTTTACACTTGAAAGCAATGATAATTGTTCCAAGCTTACTCCTGAGACATTACGAATGTAGCGATGGTTCAATTGTGAATTGATAAAATCGTTATAATGATAATCCAAGTTAATTTGGCTCTTGTTGGTTAAGTGAGCTTTAGTATTGTATTGAATATTACCACTGACTTGCCATTGTTGGTCAATTTTGAAAAAAGTTTCAGCAGCTAAAGCCGATTCGCCTTCATTTATTAGCATATTATCATTGAAGTTACTGTTGTCATTTAAATAAACAATACGGCCTAAACTAAAACGAAATACTTCATCATTTGATGGGTTTAAAACACGGCTAGTTACCCCCCAAGAATATTGATTGGCTTCGGCAATTCTATCTAAACCACTATAACGTTGATCTCGAAACAAACCAGCGTAATCGTCTTGTAAGGGGGCAGAGTCATATAATCCGATAATAGATTGATCTTTATCTGGAATGTATAAATATTGTAATTGTGGCTCTAAGGTTTGGGTGTAACCGTTTAAATTCATATCACGGTCAAAGTTAATACCACCATGTATTCTTACTTTGGGTAAGGTTCTATCAACATTACGTTCTAAAGGACTGTTTATTTCAAGGTTTTTTTGTTGATAGGTTGTGTGCAGTACTTTAACTTCAGAGTTTAAAAACCATGCTGGTGTTGACACCGGAAAAATAAACCCGGCTTCAACATGATAGCGATCCGCTAACGGCTTTGTTTTGTCAGCATTGGTAAAACGTGAGAATTCACCATTGATATCAAAGCGGCCATTGAAAAAACCAAGTGCCGATGATTGATTTAATTCTATTTGAGGTAGTGTGCGATAACTTGTCTCATGGTTACCTAATATCTCAAAATCTTGTAGTTTTGCGGTAATATCCCAAGTGTCGCCAAAATAAGATAATTCGGATATTTGGTATAAATAGGCATCGTTTGAATTGTAGTGATCGCTGCCAATATCTACTAAATAACTATCATCACTTAACGTGGTGGCATCAACATAAGCACGGAAGTTATCTGAAAACGTACCTGAATGTTGGATACGAGCAAGGTATCTAGCATCTTCATTGATATAGTCGTTATCTTTATTTAAATATTCAACATGCAGTTCACCCGTTTGCTCACCAGATAAATATCTAAATTCAGTAAGTAACTGGGTACCACGTTTAGACATAAACTTTGGGGTAATGGTGGCGTCATAATTTTCAGCAATATTCCAATAAAATGGTGTTTCTAGGGTAGCGCCAAGCTTGCCTGATGAGCTGATGCTTGGATATAAAAAGCCTGATTTACGTTTATTACTGACCGGAAAGGTAAAGTAAGGAATATACAAAACCGGTACATCGAGAATATGCAAACGGGCATTAAAGGCTTCACCAAAATTATCCGCCGCGGAAATGTTAATTTCACTCGCTAGTAATTGCCAATCAGGCGTTTCACCATAACAGGTGGTAAAGTTTGAATCACGTAAGCTGAGTTCGCCATTGGCGTTGATTTTTATTTCACCGGCTGCGCCATGCCCTGGGTTATCAGCTAGTTGATAAGAGGTATTATGTAAGCTGGTGGCTTTTTCATTTTGGCTTGATGATAAATCTTGCGCAAAAACATTAATGCCATTTCCTTGAAATTGAATATCGCCAGAGGCCTTAAAAGCGCCTGTTTTGCGATTAAACTCTAACGACTGCGCTAAAATTTTTTGTTGCTCTGAAGCTAAAACCACATCACCGGAAAAAATCGCAATTTCATTCTTAACGATACTGCTTTGTTGTGAAGCAATGGCTAAGCTTTTTTTGTTAGTTTTTGATGACGAAGCTAGCAGCGGATTGTTTGTTAAAGGTGATGCTATTTTTTCATAACTAGGAATAGGGCAGGTAGCAATGTCTGCGCTGGCGTTAACTTCTTCAGCAGTTGCTTGAGTTAAGCCAGTAATACTTAGCGTTAAGGCACTAATAATACGTTGTGTAAAAGCGGAAAAGGGCATTAAACGTCCGAAAAGTCCGAAAAGAGTCGATAAAAGTTTTTTGTGTTATTTTGCGAAAAATAACCACAAATTGTAATAAAAAGTATTATACCACTAGTTTAATACTTAAACCCTCATATAATATAGCAATTTTATCACGCTTTCTAATAATTGAATGGTTAAGGATGTTTTTTGACTCATCAGCGAGGTGATAGCTTTCAATCTTGGCTAAAATCACAATTTTCAGGGCAAGTTTTTACCATTGAATCATTAACTGGGGATGCCGGTTTTCGTCGTTATTATCGGCTACAGTTTACTAATCACACCTTGATCGCGGTTGATGCGCCCCCGGATAAATCCAATAATACCGCTTTTATTTGTATTGCTAAGCAGCTGGCATTGCATGGCGTGATCGCACCAAAAGTTATTGTGCAAGATATTGAACAAGGATTTTTTTGTTTAACCGACCTTGGCAATACATTATTAAGTGATGTTGTTACTCGCGATAATATGTTGCCGTATTATCAAAAGGCAATTGATAACTTATTAACCTTTATCAGTATTAAGCAGGTTGCAGATTATAAATTACCTGATTACGACGCCGATTTTGTTGCGTTGGAACTTGCTATTTTTTCTGACTGGTTATTGAACCAGCATTTATCATTGACCTTAACCAACACAGAACAACAACAGTTAACTGAATGCTTTAACATCCTGATTGATAATGCGATAAAGCAGCCAAGTGTTTTTATGCATCGTGATTATCATAGCCGTAATATCATGTTAACACCGCAAGATGAAATTGCCGTGATTGATTTTCAAGACGCGGTTCATGGCCCTGTTACTTACGATATTGTTTCCTTGTTACGAGATTGTTACCTTCGCTGGCCTGATGATTTAGTTAATCAGCTCTTTAGTTATTTCAAAACAAAGGTTAGTCAACAGCTTCACTTAGCTATTGATGACAGCACTTGGCAAACTTGGTTCGATTTAATGGGCTTGCAGCGCCATATAAAAGCTAGCGGTATTTTTGCGCGCTTATATCATCGTGATCACAAAGATGGCTATTTAGGCGATATTCCATTAACACTGTCTTACATTATTGATATTAGTAAAAAGTATCCTGATTTAGCGTTTTTACAGCAATTCACTGAGCAGAAAGTTTTACCGGCTTTTTTAGCAAAAGCTAAGCAAGTAAATAACAACGTAGAGAAGTCATCATGAAAGTGATGATTTTAGCAGCAGGACGTGGTGAACGTATGATGCCATTAACGGCAAACTTACCAAAACCTATGCTGCGGGTTGCCGGTAAGCCTTTGTTACAACACCATATTGAAAACCTAGCCAAAGCTGGGTTGAAAGATATTGTTATTAACATTGCTTGGTGTGGACAAGCGATTATTGATTATTTTGCTGATGGTAAAAAGTTTGGCGTCAATATTTGTTACAGTGATGAAAGAAGTGGTGCTTTAGAAACCGCAGGCGGTATTGTTAAGGCATTGCCGTTATTAACGGAGCCTAATTCAAGTGATGACGACTGTTTTTTAGTGGTAAATGGTGATGTTTTTTGTGATGTTGATTTTAATCAGCTGCCTAACTTGTCTGAACAACAAACAGCTTGCTTGTGGTTAACTGATAACCCTGCACATAATTTAGCCGGTGATTTTGTGTTAATCAATGAGCAGGTTAACAATAAAACGTTATTAGCTGATGTTAACTTACCGAATAATGAAATCACTTATACCTTTAGTGGTATCGCTTTATATAAAAAGCGTTTTTTTAACAACATCAGCACAGAAAAATTAGCGTTAGGGCCGTTATTAAAACAAGCGGCTGAGCAGGGGCAGTTAAAGGGGCTTAAATTAACTGTGCCATGGACAGATGTTGGCACGCCAGCGCGATTAGCAAGCTTAAATAAACAGCTGACAGATTTAAACAAATAGAGGGTGTTATGCAAATTTGGGGTAAAGTCTTAGGAGCCTTATTTGGTTTTATGTTAACCAAGAGTCCTATCGGTGCCATTATTGGTGCCATTATCGGCCACCGTTTTGATAAAAGTCTTGGCTTTAACTTTGACGGTTTGCATCAAAAAACAGAGCAAGATCGCCAAGGTGCCTTTTTATATACCAGTTTTTCGGTGATGGGGCATATTGCAAAAGCTAAAGGGCGAGTAACTGAACACGAAATTCAATTTGCCAGCCAATATATGACAAAGTTGGGCTTAACTGGCGATTTAAGACAACAAGCACAAGATGCTTTTCGTGAAGGTAAAATGGCGGGCTTTCCGTTAAAAGAGCGTTTACAAAAATTTAAAGCCTTATGTCGTGGTCGTGAAGATTTGATCATGATGTTTCTTGAAATACAAATACAATTGGCTTTTGCTGATGGTCAATTAGATCAAGAAGAACGAGCTGTTTTACATACTATTGCTCAGCATCTTGGTTTTTCGACTGTAGAGCTTGACCGTTTATTAGAAATGATTATTGCGGGTGCACAGTTTCATGGTGGTAATGCAAATGGTAGTCAGCAAAATAGACCAACCAGCGCCAGTCAGTTAGAAAATGCCTATAAAGTATTAGGTATTGATAAAAACAGTGACGAAAAAACGGTGAAAAAAGCCTATCGAAAACTAATGTCGCAACATCACCCTGATAAATTGGTGGCTAAAGGCTTACCCAAAGAAATGATGGAAGTGGCGAAACAAAAAACGCAAGACATCCAATCAGCATACGAAATGATCTGTAAACAAACCAAGTAGTAGAGATAAAGATGACCATAGAACGATTAGAAACCAAGCAGCGCATGAGCCGCATTGTTAAACACAACGGCACTATTTATTTATGTGGCCAGGTGTGTGCAGATGCCACGAAAGATATTACTGAGCAAACTCAAACCATGTTAGACAAAGTTGATACCTTGTTAGAGCAAGCTGGCAGTGACAGAAAACACTTACTATCAGCGACTATCTATCTTAAAGACATGAAAGACTTCGCGCAAATGAATGCCGTTTGGGATGCTTGGGTGCCAGAAGGCTACGCACCAGCACGTGCTTGTGTTACTGCCGACATGGCAAGAGAAGCATTATTAGTTGAAATTTCTGTGGTAGCTGCTGAAATACAATAATCATTCATAATTAAGAGGTAATTAACATGAAAGCATTAACCAAAATGAACCTGTTTTTGAAGCTTTTTGGTTTAAGTAAAGTCCCGTTAATTGCCTATGTTAATCCTAAGATTATTGCCTGTGATGACGAACAAGTGGTGGTGAAAATCAAACTTAATCGTCGTACAAAAAATCACTTAAATAGCATGTATTTTGGTGCTTTAGCGATTGGTGCTGACATTTCAGGTGGTTTTCTTGCAATGCAAATTGCCAATGAAAAAAAGCTAAAAATATCGTTAGCGTTTAAGGCCATGCAGGCGGACTTTCTTAAACGACCAGAAAAAGATGTGGTTTTTACCTGTCTTGATGGCAAGTTAATTGAGCAGATGCTACTTACTAGCGAACAAGAACAAAGGCGAGTTAATAAAGACGTTAATATTATTGCCACCTGCCCAGACACTTTTGGTGCTGAGCCAGTGGCAACGTTTACTCTTACGCTATCGATTAAAGTACTCGCCTAAAAATAACGTTAAGCTTTTTAAAAAGGTGCAGGGTAGCGTGCTAATACGCTATTAATATCCGCTAACGCTTCTTTGCTAAGTGGCATTGCAAAGGCCGCGATATCTTCTTTTAGTTGCTCCATCGAAGTAGCACCAATAATAGAAGACGTTATGCCATCAACCTGATCACACCAAGCTAACGCTAATTGTGCAGGGGTATAGCCATATTGTTTGGCGATATCAGCATATTCCGCAACTGCTTTATGAGCGTTTGTAGTATCTCTAAATAAACCATTACGTTGTTCAAAGCTCCAGCGACTGCCTGCCGGTCGTGCACCATTTAAATATTTACCAGAAAGCAACCCTGTTGCTAACGGTGACCAAGGTAAATAGGCAACATCTTCATGAACACAGTTTTCAATTAAGTATGGCCAATCTTTGGTGTGTAATAAATTAAACTCATTTTGAATGGATACCATTTTTGGAAGATTGTGTTGTTCACTTAATTTTAAATAAGTATTAATCCCCCAAGTAGAATCATCGGATAAACCACAAAAACGAATTTTTCCGGCATCAATACAATGTTGTAAACCCTGTAAAATATCTAACATGCCAGCGACTTCTTGGCTTTTATCAACATCGGTAAAGGCTATTTTGCCAGGGGCATGTTTGCCAAAATGTGGTGAGGTTCTATTTGGCCAATGTAATTGAAATAAATCGATATAGTCGGTTTGTAAACGTTGTAATGAAGCATCTACTGCTGCAATGATGGCTTTGCCAGTTATATCTGCGCCATTTCTGATCCAAGGCACACCACTACCTGCAATTTTTGACGCTAAAATAATGTCTTTACGACGATGTTGGTTTTTACCTAACCAATTACCGATAATGGTTTCGGTTTTGCCATAAGTATCCGCTGAAGGAGGCACAGCATACATTTCAGCGGTATCAATAAAGTTAATACCTTGCTCAAGAGCATATTCAATTTGTTGCTCTGCTTCTGCTTGATTGTTTTGTAACCCCCAAGTCATGCTGCCTAAACAAACTCGTGATACTGACAAACCACTTGCGCCTAATCGTGAATACTTCATTTTATGCCTTATTTGTATATCGCTTTAATATTTCTAACATGGGTATAGATTGTGTTTTTTAAAGGAATAAATGTAATTTAATCTAAAAGCTGCAGCCCGCTTGCCTTGTCTAAATCCCCAACTAACGACTGCAAAAATATAGCCTCGAACGAGTAAAAGTCCTTAATGGTTAATGCAAATGTTGTATCTGCTTTTAGCTGGTGCAGTTTTTCAAGATAATTATTTGATGCACTCGTAATGTGCGGAAAAGCGATATTTAAGTGCATATTTATCTATTTATAATTTTCGGTTTTAAATAAAAGTTATAATTATCATGCAATTAAAAAAGTTTCATAGTGTGGCATTGCCTTTGCTATTTAGGTGTAACTTGAAAAATATGTCGATTAGATAACAACGATGTTTATCTAAAAAGCGAAAAATTATGAACTTAGGAGTTGTATTATGAGTGGACAAGGCGGAATTAACATTTTCTCTTTTACGGGGAAAATGAAAATTTTACACATGAGCTGGATAGCATTTTTTATTACTTTTGCTGTTTGGTATAACTTTGCGCCATTAGTTTCAGTTGTTGCGGATTCATTAGGGTTATCTAAAGATGAAATAAAAACCTTAATGTTGTTAAACGTTGCTTTAACTATTCCTGCTCGGATCATTATTGGTATGTTAACCGATAAATATGGGCCTCGTTTAACCTACGCCGTGTTATTAGCGGTATGTAGTATTCCTTGTTTTATGTTCGCTTTTGCCAACAGCTTTGAGCAAGCCGCGTTATCACGTTTCTTATTAGGTTTTATTGGTGCGGGTTTTGTTATTGGTATTCGTATGGTATCAGAGTGGTTCCCAGCTAATGAATTAGGTACTGCAGAAGGTATTTATGGTGGTTGGGGTAACTTTGGTTCAGCTGCTGCTGCTATGTCATTACCTACGTTAGCCTTATTATATGGCGGCGATGATGGCTGGAGATATGCAATTGCTACAACGGGTGCATTAAGTTTGTTGTTCAGTGTTATTTGGTATAAAAACGTTACTGATACCCCTAAAGGTTCAACTTATTTTAAACCAAAACAAACTGGCGCAATGGAAGTTACTAGTAAAGGTGATTTCTTCTTATTATTGATCATGAAACTTCCTATGTATGGTGCTTTAGCGTTGTTAACATGGAAGTTATCACCAGCTGGCGTTAGCTTATTAACAGACACTAATGCTTTAATTGCTTATATTTCTTTAGCTCTGTTATTTGCGGTTGAAGTAAAACAAACCATTAAAGTGAATGGTCATGTGTTTAAAGAAGAAGTGCCAGAAATTCACCGTTATAAATTTAGACAAGTTGCAGTATTAAATATTCTTTATTTTGCTACTTTTGGTTCAGAATTAGCTGTGGTTTCAATGTTACCGTTATTTTTTGCGGAAACATTTGAATTATCTATGGTTTATGCAGCGATGTTAGCTTCTACTTATGCCTTTATGAATTTAATGTCTCGTCCTGGTGGCGGTTATTTATCGGATAAGTTTGGTCGTAAGAAAACATTACTTATTTTAACAGCTGGTTTAGCCGTTGGTTATTTTGTTGTTGCTCAAATTACGGGTGATTGGCCAATCGTATTAGCCGTATTAGCGGTTATGGCATGTTCATTCTTTGTACAGGCTGGTGAAGGTGCAGTATTTGCGGCAGTACCATTAATTAAGCGTCGTTTAACGGGGCAAATTGCGGGTATGACAGGTGCTTATGGTAATGTTGGTGCGGTAGTATACTTAACGGTATTAACTATGGTTGATTATTCAACATTCTTTTTAGTGATTGCAGCAACAGCTGTGGTAGGCTTTATTACCTTATTATTTATGGAAGAGCCAAAAGGTGCCATTACCGAAGTTCGTGAAGATGGTACCGTTGAATTAATTAATGTTAGCTAATTCAGAAAATACCCCGAATAAAAGCCTGTTTACACAGGCTTCTCAAACCAACCATAAGCCAGTTGTTGATTTACAATTGGCTTTTGGTGGTTTTTCAACTAAAGGTTTAAAAGCCGAAAACCAAGATGCTTTTGCCGCAATTGTTCCCGAAAAACTTGATTTACGTGCTAAAGGTGCTGTTGTTGCTATTGCTGATGGTGTTTCTAGTGCCAGTAAAGCAGCTGAGGCATCACAACTTTCGGTAACGCAATTTATTCAGGAATATTTTGCGACCCCTGAAACTTGGTCAACTCAAAAATCAGCAGCTAAGGTCTTAACCAGTTTAAACCAATGGTTATTTTCTCAAGGTGGCTTAGTTGATGATTTACAATATGATAATTCACCGCAATGGCTAACTACCTTTACAGCATTAATTGCTAAATCAACCACTGGTTATGTTTTTCATGTTGGTGATACCCGCTTAAGTAAATATCGCGGCCAAGAATTAGAAGTTGTTACTCGTGATCACAACAGAAAATCTGGTGGTAAACAAGTTTTATTGACCCGTGCTTTAGGGGCCGATCCGCGCTTAAAAGTCGATGTCCATGAAATTGATTTACAGCCTAATGATATTTATATTTTAACTTGTGATGGCGTGCACGACTTTCTCTCGCCTAAAGAGCTTAAAAAGCATCTTGCTGGTTTGTCAGCCTGCCCTGATAGTCAAGAGTTAGAAGCAACCTCAAAAGCGATTGTTGATCATGCTTTACTAAAAGGCAGTGATGATAATGTTAGTTGTTTATTAACTTTTATTGAAGCTACGCCCAATCGAAAACTTGATGAAATTCAACGCGATTTATTAGCAAAAGCAATTCCACCAGCGTTAAAAGTAGGCAATAAGCTCGATGGCTATTTGGTTAAAAAAGTGATCCATGCCAGTATTCGCTCTCATTTGTATTTAGTGGTGGATGAAGCAACGCAGGCTCCTTTTGTTTTAAAAGCGCCTTCGGCTAACTTTGCTGATGATCCTATCTATTTACAAGGTTTTATGCGTGAAGCTTGGGTAGGTGAACGTATTAAACATGGCAATGTTATGCGCGTAGAAACAGAGAAAAAAGAAAGTAAATTTCTTTATCATGTTTGTGAATACATTGAAGGGCAAACGTTAAGTGAGTGGATCCATGATAATCCAAAACCAACTTTGGCTCAGGTTAGGACTATTATCGAACAAATCATTAGTGCGTTACGTGCATTTCAACGTTTAGATTTAGTGCATAGAGATTTAAAGCCAGACAATATTATGATCGATCACTATGGTCATATAAAATTAATTGATTATGGCACTGTTTTTGTGGCGTCGTTGGATGAAAACCAAGAAACCATCAAAGAAGATGTCCCCCACGGTTCATTAAATTATATTGCCCCTGAAACCTTATTACATATGCGTTCTGATAATCTTAGTGATTTATTTTCGTTAGGGGTGATCTGTTATGAAATGTTGACTGGTGAATTACCATATAAGCCGATGCAGCGCGCTGAAGTAACATTCAAAGATTATAATGAGTTTAACTACCGTAGTTTAAAGCAATGTCGCCCTGACTTACCTCACTGGGTTGATGTCAGTTTACAAAAAGCGACAGCCGCTAATCCAAACAGTCGTTATCAGGCTTTTTCTGAGTTTTTTACCGACCTTAGTAAACCAAGCGTTAGTGCGGTGGAAGAATATAAAAGTCAGCCGATCATGCAACGTAATCCGGTGCAATTTTGGCAATCAATTTCTTTAATTTTATTCATTTCCTTAATCATATCATTAGCTATTTAGCACCGTTTTAGTGCGTTTATTGGTGCTGCTTTTATGGTTGCACCAATCATTAACAATAAGCACTTTGTTGGTACAATTTGTAGAATCTCTATATTTATAAGTTATTGTTTTTTTAGATTTTAAATTTTGGTTTGATTATTGCATTTAACTATCTAGCGATTATTAACGAATTTTTAGGACCAGTTTATGCTGTTTGGCCGCAAGCACAGAAAACCGATCACCATTCCAAGCAAAAAAGTAAAAGAATGGAAATACACCACTTGTAACTATTGTTCAACAGGCTGTTCAATTGAAATTGGTATTGATGACCAACAAAAAATAGTAACTAGCCGCGGACATGCAGGTGCCGATGTTAACCGTGGTAAGCTTTGTATCAAAGGCTTATTAGAACATGAGTTATTTGAAAGCCCAGGTCGTGGTACGCAACCATTAATGCGTGATAAGCATTATGAAGAGTTCCAGCCAACTACTTGGGACAATGCTTTAGATACCTCTGCCGCCAAATTTAAAGAAGTGCAAGAGAAGTATGGTCGCGACGCTGTTGCTATTATTTCTACCGGCCAATTGTTAACTGAAGAGTTTTATACTTTAGGTAAACTTGCGCGTGGTTGTATTGGTACCAATAACTATGACGGTAACACCACACTTTGTATGGCTTCTGCGGTAAGTGGTTATAAGCGTAGCTTTGGTAGTGATGGCCCTCCAGGTTGTTATGATGATTTTGAACATACCCATTGTTTAATGGCGTTTGGTTCTAATTTACCAGAGCAACATCCTATTATTTACTGGCGCTTAAAAGAAGCGTTAGAAAAGCGTAAATTCCCGTTAATTGTGGTTGATCCGCGCGTTACTATGTTAGCCCAGTTTGCTGATATTCATTTACCGATCACCCCAGGTACTGACTGTGTTTTAATTAACTCTATGATGTACGTCATCATTAACGAAGGCTTACAAGATAAAGCTTATATTGATGCACACACCCAAGGTTATGATGAACTTGCCAAATTGGTACAAGATTACGCACCAGAAGTAGCACAACATCAATGTGGTATTGATGAAGATACTATTCGTACGGTTGCTCGCATTTATGCCAAAGCACCAGCGGCAATGAGTATTTGGACTATGGGTATTAACCAATCTACCCATGGCTCAGATGGTGTTGCTAACATCAATAACTTGAACTTAATTACCGGTAATATTGGTAAGCCAGGCGGTACCTCGCTTTCAATTACTGGTCAATGTAATGCAATGGGGACACGTGAATGGTCTTCATGTTCAGGTTTACCAGGCTATCGCTATTTAGAAAACCCTGAAGATCGTCAAGAAATTGCAGACTTTTGGGGTATTGATCCTGAATTTTTCCCGAAAAAACGTGGCCTAGCAGAAACTGATATTTTCCCTGCCATTGAAACCGGTGAAATTAAAGCCTTGTGGATTGTCGCAACAAACCCAATGACTTCAATGCCAAACACTGGTCGTATTCGTAAAGCTCTTGAAAAATTAGAGTTTTTAGTTGTGCAAGATGTCTATGAAGATGTTGAAATGAATCAATATGCACACATGTATTTTCCGGCGTCTGTTTGGGCGGAAAAACAAGGCTGTCACACTAATACGGAACGTCGTGTTAATTTAATTGATAACGTATTGCCACCTTATGCCGATTCAAAACCCGATTTTTGGATTTTCAATCAAATGGCGAAACGTTTTGAAAACGGTAAAAAAATTAAATTCCCAGATAAACCTGAAGAAGTTTTCAATGAAATGAAGCATTTGTCAAAAGGTACAAATGCTTACGGTAATCAAAGAACGCTTGATATTTCAGGTATGAGTTACGAAAAAATCATTAAAGCACGTGGCATTCAATGGCCTTACCGTGAAGACAGTGAAACGGGTGAGTTAAAAGGCGAACCACGTTTATATACTGATGGTAAGTTCCAAACTAAATCACAAAAAGCGAATTTAATTTGTGTTGATTTTTACGACAACAATGAAAAGCCTTGTAAAGATTACCCATTTTGGTTGAACAGTGGCCGTGTTGTTGAGCATTTTCACACTCGTACCCGTACCGGAAAAATTGGTAACTGTAACAAATTTAGTCCAACGCCATATATGGAAATGAATCCAGATGCGGCAGCTGAATTAGGTATTGAGCACCAAAGTTATGTTCGCTTAACCTCAAAGCGTGGCGATGCTGTGGTATTAGTACAACTTACGCAACGTGTTTCTCGTAATATGGTATTTATTCCGTTCCATTTCCATGACTGTGTAAACAGATTAACGCTTGGTTTATTAGACCCTTACTCTCGTCAGCCAGCATTTAAACAAGGCTCAGTTCGTATTGAAAAAGTAGATCAAGACGAAGCTGCGCGCTTGAATGTTGAACGCCGTACTTTCTAATTATTACGCATTAATAATTAGAAAAGGTTGAATGAATCGAATGAAATTTGTCAGCAAACTTGTCTGGAAAGAAAGTAGGTAAAGTAATGACTAAAGAATTAAATAGTAGCTCAGAAAGTAAAAACACAAATGGTGTTGAAAGTTTTGACCCTAGCATGATGGTTGAAGGTACTGAGCAAGAAGGCCGTTCAGATCACTGGGAAGTACGTACGCAAGAACGTTCGTATGCGGTATTACCTGATCAGCCAATCAAAGATAAAAACCGCTACGGCCAACTGATTGACTTAGTTGAATTAACCGGCCAACCGGCAGAGCGGCCAATGTTTATTAACGAGAACCCAAATGTTGGTTCAAATCCAAATCGTAATAAACAACACGGTTTCTTCTTCACCGCAGATAACTGTATTGGTTGTCATGCTTGTGAAGCGGCATGTTCTGAAAAAAATGAAAACCCTGCTCACTTAGCGTTCCGCTCAGTGGGTTATGTTGAGGGTGGTTCATACCCAGATTATAAACGTATGAATATTTCAATGGCCTGTAACCATTGTGATAACCCTGTATGTTTAAAAGGTTGCCCAACGCGCGCATACACTAAACACGTAGAATATGGTGCGGTATTACAAGATCCTGAAACGTGTTTTGGTTGTGGTTATTGTACTTGGGTTTGTCCGTACAATGCACCGCAGCTTGATCCAATCAAAGGGCAAGTTTCAAAATGTAATATGTGTGTTGACCGTTTAGAAGTGGGTTTAAAACCAGCGTGTGTTTCTGCTTGTGTTGGTAATGCCTTAGATTTTGGTGTTGTTGAAAATACTCCTGAAAACCGTGAACAATGTAAAACGGAAATTCCTGGTTTTCCAACGCCAGAAATTACCCAGCCGAATATTCGTTTCCAACAAACGAAAACCATGCCGATTGAGATGACACGAACTGACTCTATGCCAGTGAAATATCATCGCGATGACAAAGGTAACTATAAGCCAGTTGTTGATCAAAAAGCAGGTAAAGCTAAACATTGGAATTTTGGTAAACTCAACTCACGTGAGAATCCACTTGTGTTATTTACCTTATTTGCGCAAGCGGCTTATGGTATGTTTTTAATTCCATTTTTAGGTTCGTTATTTGGTATTGAAGCGTTTGAAACTTTTGTCGCGTCAGACATGTTCTTACCTTTAGCGATTTTAGCTGTAGTATTTACTAGCTTTGCTTTATTAATGAGTGTTACCCATTTAGGTAAACCTCTACGTTTTTATCGTGGTTTTAATAACTTACGCTATTCACCAATGAGCCGTGAAGGTTTTGGTTTAGCAATGTTTTCAGCAGGTGCTGGTTTAACGGCTTTATTTGCTATTCCAAGTAACACTTTTGTTAATGAACTTTCAGTGGCTTGGTTAGGTTTAGACTTAGCTGAATTAACCAGTGGTTTACCGCTAGCAAGTTTTGTTACAGGTGCAGGTGTGTTTGCGATAATAGCTGGTTTTGGTGGTTTATATTACATGAATAAATGTTACCAAATTAAAGCGCGTCCATTTTGGAATCACTTACAAACAGCAACATCGTTTGCCGGTAACTCGTTATCTTTAGGGGCGTTATTTAGTGCCGTTGTTGTCTTGTCTACGTTATGGGCTATGGGTGCTGCAGAGCAAAGCATAGTGCAAGCTTCTTGTGTTTTTGGTTTAACTTTTGTGGTTGGTATGGTGATTGAAGCGTTAGGTTTAATTAAACATAACCATGACTTAAACCGTAACGAAAATGAAGGTGGCGCCGCTCACTACGTACAATGTACAACCTTTGGTAAAACTTATCTTTTCCGTAACTGGTTATTAGGTTTAAACATTGTTGCTGCTGCGAGTTTAGTTGGCTTACACTTACTTGGTTTTAATGATATTAGCTTAGTATTTATTGGCTTAGCCTTAGGTTTAATTAACTTTTTTACAGCTGCAATTGGTCGTGCTTTGTTCTACATCTTAGTCATTCCTACAACAATGCCAGGGGCATTTTTCTGGAAGAACAAAGGATTTGAACAACACGCTAGAGACATCGGTTTAGCTGATAATCCAGCGACTGGTGTTGCACCTTTAGCGCATTAGTAGCGCCTCTTTTCAATTTTTACAGCGTTGGTGAATATTCGTGTAGAAAACCTATACGTCATATTCACCGCCTTGTTAAAATAGAAAATAGTCAGCTACTAGCCTAAATAGAATATAATAAATGGCACTTTACTAGTGCCATTTTTGTTTTTACGTCGCTACGTAATTGCAAATGGTTGTATACAATTAATTACGAAGGTTTTTTTATGTCGTTAACATTAGATAATGTAATTGGTAAAACATGTTTAATTGGTTTGAGTTATTTTGATAAAGATGGCGAACTACTTAAACAAAGTATGTTAGGTGGTATGGTAAAGTCAGTTGATAAAGAAATGGGCATTACCATTGAATTAGCAACAGCTGAGCCGGTTAAAAAAGGACAAAAAGTGCCTGAGTTTTTGATCCCTTCCACGTTAACTTGTTGGTTTGTAGCACCAAAAGGTGATTTCCATACGAGTACTGAAGGTGTAAAAATTGTTAACCCTGATTATTTAGTGACTTGGGATATTCATCAAACCCAAGAAAAAAATTCTGTTGATGACGGACAGCAGCAATGGTGGGAATGGCTACCAAGAACGGTTGAGCCACAAGTAGGTTAAATTTTACAGTTTCAATTTATCTGCCATACTTTGTTTTAACCTTTCGTATCTATACATGGAGTTGTATATGCGACTTATTTCATTACTTATCTTAGTGTTAACTTGCTCTTTTTCTACGCGAGCATCAGAGCCAGTTCGTATTATTTCGGTCAATGAACCGCCAGCTAACTTTATTAATAAAGCGGGTTATCCTGATGGCCTTGTTGTAGATATTGTTCAAGCTTTACAAAACATTGTTGGTAATGAAAGTACAATAGAATTTACTCCGGAAGCTCGGGCGTTAAATATTATGGACAGCCAGGCTAATGTTTTATTTTTCAGTATTTCACGCACTCAATTTAGAGAAGACAAATATCATTGGGTAGGAAAAGTTTTTAGCAAAAATTGGCAAGTGTTTACCAAGAATGATTCTGGCTTGGTAGCTAGCTCATTACAAGATTTAGCTAACATTAATGCCATCGGCGTTGTTAGAGGTGATGTTCGTGAAGAATGGCTGGTCAATAGAAAATTTACTAATCTATATTCAGTAACTCAACATGATCAAAATGTGCAACTATTACTTTGGGGCAGGCTGCCTGCAATTGTTTATGAACAACAAGGGCTAACTTATTCATGTGAGCAGTTGTTAATAGATTGTGGGCAGTTCAAAGCTATTTATACCTTACATCAATCTGATGTTTATTTAGTGATGTCGAAAAAAACACCACAAGCAACCTTATTAAAATGGCAGCAAGCCTATCAAAAGTTATTATCATCTGGTGAAGTTGCTGCTATTTCTCAAAAATGGCATCAGCATTTATTAAATAACTTGAACATTGTCAGTAAACAAGAGGGCGATTTCCTGACCTTTTAATGAGCTGTATTATTTCCCATTTATACCTCACGAGAATTGAAGCTTTACCTTCTTAATTTCGTTATATGGTGAGTAGACAGTATTGGTAAATTAATATTGCTAAAGTGAAATAATTTAATTTGTCAGCCGTGGCTTTTATCCCTACAGTTAAAGGCTCAGATCACATCAATTTATTTTTACGTCAGGGTTATTAGTTTTTTCAGGTTTAAATTTTTTCGAGTTAAATAAACGGCTGGAAACATAATCAGCAATGATTAACCACCTCTAATACTAAGAGACCATTTTACTTAGGTGTAAGGTGTGCAATCCCTTTACTGGTGCGTAAAGTTATCATTTTATTTGCTGCGCACACCTCTGGTGCGATAACTTCTCCTCTCTAGTGCAAAAGCTCAGTTGTTATAAGGGTATTGATAATTATCTTATTGAAAAATAAAGGTAATATCATTTGGCACTGTGCTTGCAATATTCTTGGCATTACCTAGTTCCGCTATTAAAGCGGTATTTTAAAGAAGTAGGATGCAAGATATGAGCACTAGTGCACAACCCCAAAAAATCGTCGTAGTTGGTAACGGCATGGTTGGTCATCACTTTGTTGATGAGATGGCTAAACATGAAGGTTATGAAGTTACAGTTTTATCAGCTGAAGATCGTTTAGCTTATGATCGTGTTCATTTATCTGAATATTTCGCGGGTAAAACTGCGGAAGATTTAGCGATGACAACACCGGCTTATTACGATGAAATTGGAGTGAAGTTTTTCACTAATGCCAAAGTAACTAACATTGATAAAGCTGGCAAAACAGTAACAACAGAAGCGGGTGATACTTTCGCTTATGATAAGTTAGTAATGGCAACGGGTTCTTACCCATTTGTTCCGCCTATTCCAGGTAAAGAACGTGACCATTGTTTAGTGTATCGTACTATTCAAGATCTTGAAGATATTCAAGCATCAGCTAAAGCCGGTAAGGTTGGTGTTGTTGTTGGTGGTGGTCTTTTAGGTTTAGAAGCGGCTAATGCTTTAAAAGAATTAGGCTTAGAAACACATGTTGTTGAGTTTGCCCCACAATTAATGGGTGTACAATTAGACCAAGATGGCGGAGCTTTACTTCGTTCAATGATCGAAGGTATTGGCGTACAAGTACATACTCAAAAAGCAACTAGCGAAATTGTTGACGGTGAAAGCTGTGTTCACCGTATGAATTTTGCTGATGGTTCGCATTTAGAAACCGATCTTATTTTATTTTCAGCGGGTATTCGTCCGTACGATAACTTAGCGCGTGAATTTGATTTAAGTGTTGGTGAGCGTGGCGGTATTGTGGTTGATAACAACTGTAAAACCTCTGACGAAAACATTTATGCTATTGGTGAATGTGCCCTTTGGAATAACTTTATTTTTGGTTTAGTAGCACCAGGTTACACCATGGCCAAAGTTGTTGCTGATAACATTATTGGCGGTGTACAACAATTTACCGGTGCTGACATGAGTACCAAGTTAAAATTAATGGGTATGGATGTGGGTTCAATTGGTGATGCTCATGGTCGTACTGAAGGTTGTAAGAGTTATGTTTATTCAAACCAACCTGATCAAATTTATAAAAAGATTGTTGTTAGTGCTGACGGTAAAGAATTATTAGGCGCGGTATTAGTGGGTGACACTAGTGAGTACGACTCACTGTTACAGTATGCTTTAAATGGCATTGAGTTACCTGAAAATCCAGACGGGTTAATTTTACCAAGTGCTGGTGAAAAACCTACATTAGGTGTTGATGCTTTACCTGATTCAGCCACTATTTGTTCATGTTTAAACGTTACTAAAGGTGACATTATCAACGCGATTGATTGTGGCGCTGTTGATGTTGGTGAAGTTAAATCATCAACTAAAGCAGCAACCGGTTGTGGTGGTTGTGCAGCGTTATTGAAAAAAGTAACTGACCATGAATTAGAAAAACGTGGTGTTGAAATTAGCACCGATATTTGTGAGCATTTTGCTTATAGCCGCACCGAGTTATTCCATATTGTACAGGCTGAACAAATTAAAACGTTTGATGAGTTATTATCTCGTCATGGTAAAGGTTTAGGTTGTGAAATTTGTAAACCAGCAGCAGCGTCAATTTTAGCGTCTGTTTGGAATGACTACATCTTAAAACCTGATCATGTTTCGCTACAAGACACCAACGACATTTACTTAGGTAACATGCAAAAAGATGGCACTTACTCAATTGTTCCGCGTGTGCCAGGTGGTGAAATTACCCCTGATAAGCTGATTGTTTTAGGACAAGTAGCTCAAGAATATAACTTATATACCAAAATTACCGGTGGCCAACGTATCGATTTATTTGGTGCGCGTGTTGATCAATTACCGGCCATTTGGAAGCGTTTAATTGATGCGGGTATGGAAACTGGTCATGCCTACGGTAAATCATTACGAACAGTAAAATCTTGTGTTGGTAGTACTTGGTGTCGTTATGGTCAACAAGACAGTGTTGGCATGGCGATTCGTTTAGAAGAACGTTACAAAGGTTTACGTTCACCGCACAAAATTAAATTTGCGGTTTCAGGTTGTACCCGTGAGTGTGCTGAAGCACAAAGTAAAGACATTGGTGTTATTGCAACTGAAAGTGGTTGGAACTTATATGTAAGTGGTAACGGTGGTATGAAACCTCGTCATGCTGACTTATTCGCAACTGACTTAGATGATGAAACGCTAATTAAGTATATTGACCGTTACCTGATGTTTTATGTACGCACAGCAGATCGCTTAACACGTACATCAGTATGGTTAGAAAACTTAGAAGGCGGTTTAGAGTATACGCAAAAAGTAGTGATTGACGACCATTTAGGTATTAATGCTGAGCTTGAGAAACAAATGCAAGCGGTAATTGATACGTATCAATGTGAGTGGAAGACAACCATTGAAGATCCAGAGCAGTTAAAACGTTTCCGTCAGTTTGTTAACTCTGATGCGATTGACAGCAACATTGAATTTGTTACCGAGCGTGATCAAATTCGTCCAGCGCGCGGCGATGAGAAAAAATACGGCGTACAAATTCAAGCAGCAGACATAACAGAAACGGTTTAAGGAGCAGATAATGACAACAACTAACTGGCAAACTATTTGCCAAAAACAAGACCTAGTTAAAAATTCAGGTGTATGTGCTTTATTAGCAAATGAAGAACAAATCGCTATTTTCCAAGTGGGTGACGACAAAGTTTATGCGATTAGTAACTTTGACCCTTTTGGTAAAGCGAATGTGCTATATCGTGGCTTAATTGGCGACACTAAAGGTGAAATTTATGTTGCTTCGCCTTTGTTAAAACAGCGTTTTGTTTTAACCTCTGGTGCTTGTTTAGATGACGATGCCGTATCAATTAAAACGTATGATGCACGTATCGTGGATAATAAAGTAGAAGTGTTAGTTTAAAACTAAGCTTACTTTATGTGTTCGGGGTTCTCCTACATCCCGAACACACCTTTTTTCTTCAAATTTTAGCCAACCATTGTAGTAATAATGTTGTCGAGGTGGCCCATGTTTAATTTAGTAATGAACCAAACCGTAGCGCGCTTAAGTGTGTTTTCTCAAGCCGTTTTTGGTCGAAAAAGTGGTGTTAAGTCTCCTACGTTAACAGCACAACAACCGGCAAAACAAGGTTCAGTAACTTTAGTTGGGGCTGGTGCAGGCGATTTAGAACTATTAACCATTAAAGCCTATCGCTTATTACAAGAAGCCGATGTTGTGCTTTATGATTGGTTGGTGAATCAAGAAATTCTAACCATTTTACCTGAACGTACCGAAGCCATCTTTGTTGGCAAAAAAGCTGGTGAACATAGCATGAGCCAAGCAGAAATTTGTCAGCTGATGTTAAACCAAGCACAACAAGGCAAAAAAGTGGTGCGATTAAAAGGTGGTGATCCGAGTATTTTTGGTCGTTTAAGTGAAGAAGCACAAATTCTTACTGAACATCAAATTCCTTTTGCTATTGTACCGGGTGTTACAGCTGCTTCTGGCTGTGCAGCATATAGTGGTATTCCATTAACTGATCGCGAATGTTCACAGTCAGTTAGGCTAGTTACCGCTCATTTAAAAGATGAAGATGATCAACCACAATGGCAAAACATTGCAACCAGCCAAGATACACTTGTTTTTTACATGGGGTTAAATCGTGTTGAGCAAGTTGCCAGTCAATTGATTGAACATGGTATGGATGAAAACATGCCAATGGCCATTATTGATAAAGGCACTAGTACAGAGCAAGCGGTGTGCTGTGCAACGTTAGCTAGTATAGCAACCACCGAACAATGGAAACACTTTTCAGGGCCTGCGTTAATTGTCGTCGGCAAAGTGGTTGAGCGCCGTCAAGCTGTTGATCTTTCGTTATTAGCAAGAAGCCAGGTTACGGTTAATTAATAAGCTTATTATCCTAAGTTTAACTTTATTACACTTATTTCTTTTTGTACTTTTACTCCAAGCTTAATAACGAATCGCCTATAAGGTTTTTGTTAACACCGCAGTTAAAGACTCCGTTAATTCTTTAATATTAATAGGTTTAGCTAAATGTTTAACAAAGCCTGTGGTTAAGGCTTTTTCTTTACTGCGAGTGTCAACGTCAGCCGTTAGTGCAATAATTGGCAAGTTGCTAAACTGTGGCATTGCCAGAATTTGCTTGGTTGCTTCATAGCCGTCTAACACCGGCATTTGGCAATCCATTAAAATCACATCAAAAGCTTCTTCTTGGACACGTTCTACTGCTAATTGCCCGTTTTCAACAATAACCGCATTAATGCCTAAACGACTTAATATAGTTCTGATTAATTTTTGATTAATACGGTTATCTTCAGCCACTAATACTTTTAATGATGATATTGTTAGCGCTTGATTATCGTTAATATCGGCTGACGATAACATCGCACTGGTGTCATCAGTTTGTTGAGGAGCAACAGCTGATAGGGCTAAACAACAGGTAAAAGTTACCGTTGTGCCTTTCCCTTCTTCGCTAGCTATAGTGATATCCCCAGCCATGAGTTTGCTAAGTTCTTTCGAAATGGTTAAGCCTAACCCTGTGCCACCGAAGTTGCGTGATGTTGAATCATCAGCTTGTGTAAACGGGCTAAAAAGTTTATCAATGTTTTGCTGTGAAATACCAATACCCGAATCTTGTATCGTGATTTTTAACTGTGCGTTATCGGCTGATTGTTCAAGGCAGTCAGCGGTCATTGATACGCCACCATGTTTGGTAAACTTCATGGCATTGCCAGATAAATTCATTAAAATCTGTTCAATACGGGTTTGATCTCCTTTGAAATAAAGAGCTTTAGGAATGTTGTCTTGCAAAATCCAGGTGAGCTTTCTATTTGTAGCATCCACTTCAAACAGGCTGTGAATACGTGACAGTACTAAGTGAAGATCAAAAGGTTCATTTACTAAAAATAACTTTTCAGACTCTATTTTGGCTAAATCAAGAATATTATTAACAATGTGTAATAACAGATCAGATGAAATATCAATATTGCGAAGATATGACTTTATTTCATCTAAATTATCTGATGTTTTAGCTAGTTGAGCAAAACCTATTACTGAATTCATTGGGGTGCGAATTTCATGGCTCATATTAGCTAAAAATTGGCTTTTAGCGCTATTGGCATAATTTGCATCGGCAACGGCCTTTTCGAGTGACTTTGTTCTTTTTTGGACTAAATCTTCCAAAGCAAATTGACGATTATTCATTAATAATAAAGAGGTGATTATGGTGATAACAATGATCACTAATAATAAAAATAAGACAAGAAAGTCTTTATATTGTTGTTGTACTAAGTAGCGTTTATTCGCAAACAAAGTGATTTGCCATACTTGGCCAGCGACATCAAAAGTATGGGTATAGCCATCACCTTTTACGCTATTAAATATCCCATTGTTTTTAATATTTGAGGTGAAAAAGTCGTGTTTATTTTGCTCGGCAACTTGATAAAAGAACAATTTGTTTTGTTGCTCATTAATGGTGTTAGCAATAATTTTATTGGCTAAAACAACAGCGGTAACAAAACCTTTTAAGCGTTTTATGGTTTCGCTTTCTTTTACTAAATATTGTTCAAAAACCGGATAAAACAGCAAAAATGCTGGCTCTTTTTGTTCAGATTGTACTAACTGAATAATTTGTGTCGCTTGTGGTTGGTAATTAACCATGGCTGCGTTGAGTGTTGCTTTCCGAGAGGGAATACCATAAACATTTAAGCCAATGGCTTTACTGTTTTCCTCTTCCGGACTGATCAAGCGAACATAAATAATTGGATCTGTTTCGACTAGTGGATCTCTGTTGATTTTAATTTTTTTCTGGTAAATATTGGCAAGCTCAGCTTCATGTTGAATAACATCCGACTGATTAATCAGAGGATTCCACGACATACCTTTAATAACATTCGTATTTTGATGAATGCTTTTCACAACTCGATGAAATTCACTATGCGTTATATTTGGTGTGTTTTGTACAAAAATAGCGAGCTGCTTTAATTGATGAATGCTGTTATTTATTTGTCGGTGTAAGCCATTTTCAATGACTTCGGTCTCATTTTTAACTAACGCTTGCGCATTAATGTTTGAGTTACCAACAAAGAGTTTTGTTAACATAATAATAATTAAAAACAGAGCGCTAACTAACCATATTATGATCACACGTGCTTTATGTTGGCTGTCGGTTAAATCACCTAAATTTAAAATACAGAGTAAAAAAGGCGCGGCTAATAACACGCCTAATGAGTCACCTAACCACCAAAACACCATATTTAAAACATAATCGTTTATGCCATAAGCAGGGTTGAAAACACTTAAGGAATAAACGCCGATATTGGCTGAAATTAAATTTACCAAAATGCCAATGAATACGATGAAATAAATACTATTGATGGTTTTGGTTTGTTTGAATGGGTTTTTTAACCAAAAGTGCAATAAAGCGGCACCTACTCCTGCTTGCAGTGTTGCACCTAGAGCAATAAATAAGTTTTGTAAGCCAATATTGGAAAATATGTGTGCTAATTCAAAATTAGGTGTTACTGAACAATTAAAAATAAAGGACGCTAATAAAACGGCTGGAAAAAATCGCCACCACCATAAATAACAACCAACTAAAGCAATACCTGCGGGTAACCAAATAGGAACAACTTGGCTTTGAAAAGAAATAAGTGAGAGTAAATGGCCAGATAAAAAATAACTGATAAATAAAACCAGATATAAACGCCATGATGTCTGTAACTTTAGAATTTCTTGCACACTCATCCTTACATTTTATTCTCTTTAAACACAGTAAATTATATTAGCCGAGAGTCAACTAATTGTTAGTAAAACTTGTGATTAATTTATCACTACTTTTATTTCCTGAGCAGACCAAAGCGGGTGTTTAGCCATAACTTTGGTAAACATAACACTTTGCAAATATCGATTTAACCAAGCACGTAAGTTGGGGTAGGGTGATTGTAAATACCACTGTCGTTCAACACGAGCAAGCTGACGAATAAAAGGTAATATTGCTAAGTCTGCTAAACTTTCATGCTCGCCAATAACAAAAGCTTGCTGATTAAGTGCCTTTTCCAATATGTGAAGGTAATGCTCACAATTGGCACGGTAGTCAGTTAAGTTGGCTTCATGGTAACGCTTTGCACATTTGTATTGTTCTAAACAGGCTTTAAATTCACCATCAAAAAGCTGAATTAATGCCATCATTTGCGTGGCTAAATCTTCATTACTATCAGGTAGGTTTTTCAGTAATAGGTTGTCAGGATCATGTTGAGTTAATGCCCAGCGCATAATATCTAAACTTTCATCAATGACTTGCCCTGAAGGTAACACCAAAATCGGCACCGTACCTTTGGTTGAGGCAGCTAACATTTCTTCTGGTTTATCGGTTAACTTTACCTCACGTAATTCAACCCGCTGTTTTGCTCTAAACAAAGCAATACGCGCCCGCATCGCAAAAGGACAGTTTCTTAATGAGTATAAAATTGGCAGCTTTTCATCAGGCATGGGAGAGGTGACCACTGAATAAAAATAACTTAATTACTTTAACGATATTCATCAGGTAAATATACGGGTAAACTCACCGTTAATAAAAAAATTGAAAATTAAGTAGTAAAAATGGACCATAAAATTGAATTATTAGCCCCCGGCGGTGATGTTGATGCAATTAAAGCCGCAATTATTGCCGGAGCTGATGCCGTATATTGTGGTTTAGATACCTTTAATGCTCGCAATCGTGCTGCCAATATCTCTTTTGATGAACTCATTGGCATCATACGGCTTGCACATGAGTTTCAATGTCAGATTTTTTTAACGCTCAATATTGTTATTTTAGAGCGTGAATTTAAAACGCTCGCTAAATTATTGAGTAAATTGGCTAATACCACGTTAGATGGCGTGATAGTACAAGATATTGGCATGTTTTATATTCTAAAAAAACATTTTCCTAGCTTAGATATTCATGCTTCAACTCAGTTAACCACCCACAATATTGGCCAAATTCCTTTTTTGAAAAAACTCGGCGCCTCACGAGTAAATTTATCGCGAGAGTTAAATTTGCGTGAAATTACCGCCATCAATCAAGTAGCGCATGACATTGATGTGTTAACCGAGGTGTTTGTACATGGCTCCTTATGTATTGCCTTTTCAGGCTTATGTTATTCAACGTCTGCGAGTGTTGGTAATTCAGGTAATCGTGGTCGTTGTAGCCAAGCATGCCGTGAAGAATACGAAACCACACCATCGGGTAATAATTTTCCATTAAATATTAAAGACAACTCTGCCTTTTTTGACCTACCGGCGTTAATTGAAGCGGGTGTTGACTCATTTAAAATTGAAGGGCGCATTAAAGGCGCTAGTTATGTTCATACTGTGGTTGATAGTTTTCGTAAACAAATTGACGGCTTTATTAAAACCGGTAAGTTACTGGAAGATGGCGAAAAGCTTTATAAAGTATTTAATCGTGACTTTTCCAATGCCTTTTTACGTGGTGACTTAAATCAGTCAATGTTTATTGATAACCCGCGTGATAATTCAAAAGTACATGCGGTAGCGAAAGAACAAGCAATATCCGTTGTTCAAATTCATGATGTTGAAGACAAGCTCAATGATGAAAAAAGCCAAATGCAGGCAACAGTTTTTGACAAAATTAAACATTTGTCGATTAATAAAATACCATTAACTTTACATTTTTCAGGTAGGGTTAATCAGCCGTTAACTGTTACGGTAACTACGCAGGAATACTCGGCCAAAAGCTCATCAACTCAGGCTAAAACATTCACTGTAACTAGCGCGAGTGTCTTAATCGCGAGTGATAAAAACTTGGATCAAGCTGCGATTGAAAAACGTTTTAAAAGCTTTAACAACGCAGAATTTACGTTAACGGATATTAGTTTTGATTTAGCGCCTAATTTGCTTGTGCCTTTTAAAGAAATTAGCGCTTTAAAAAATGAGGTTGCCAAGCTGCTAAACCAAGGTCAAGCCGTGTTACCTGCGGTTGAATTACCGCCTTTAGTGTCGCAGCCAAAAGCTGAAAGCCAGCCAAAATTATCAATATTGATTTGTGATGAAGCCGATATTGCTTTGGCGGAACATACCGATGCCGATATTTATTTTAAACTGCCCGATGCTTATAAGCGTGGCTGTACTAAATATGTTGATTTTCTCAAACAAAACCCACGATTAATTCCTTGGTTTCCAGCTGTACTAATTGGTAAAGATTATGATGTCGCGGTAAATATTTTACGGCAGGTTAAACCTAAGCTCATCGTTACCAACAATACCGGTATTGCACATGAAGCTTATCAATTAGGAATTGAATGGATTGCTGGGCCATTTTTAAATACCACTAACTCGTATGTGCTTTTAGCAATGCAGGAAGCGTTTGCTTGTCATGGTGCTTTTATTTCTAATGAAATTAACCAGCAACAAATTAAACACATTGCTAGGCCGAGTAACTTCAAGCTGTTTTACAGTATTTATCATCCTATTTTGTTAATGACTAGTAGGCAGTGTTTTTTCCAGCAAAGTGTTGGCTGTGAAAAACCAAGAATTGATAATGGTTGTATGCTCTCGTGTGATAAATCAACTAGCATTACTAACCTTAAAGGTGTGTCGTTTGCCATTGATAAACAAAAAGCGGGTTATCCGAGTATTTATAATCAAGATCAGTTTTTGAATATGGAAATTATCGACGATTTAAGTCATTTATTTGATGGCTTTTTAATTGACCTGACGAATATTGGTGCGGGTGATAAAACCTCTCCTGATAAAGTTGAGTTAATTCATTATTTTGAACAGCTCTTAAACCAACAGCTTACGCCTGTTGGCAAAACCGAGGCGGCTAATGCCGTTAAGGTAATGGTGCCAGAGGCAACCGTTAGCCAGTACCACACTGGGTTGTAATACTAACCTAAGCTATGTTTTTATCACTGCGGCATAAACTTCGCTAATGTCTGCCGCGGTGATAGCAAAAACTTGGTAAACCCTGATAGAATTACACTACTTGTTACTATTGTTAATTTTATTATGATCATTGAAAAAGACGTTCAAGATATAACAACCCCAACCGGTGTTATGCGCACTTATATTTATCGCCCTGTTGCGGCAGGTAAATTTCCAACCATTATTTTTTATTCTGAAATTTTTCAACAAACCGCACCTATTGCTCGCAGTGCCGCAATAATGGCAGGCCATGGTTTTGTTGTTTTAGTACCAGAGGTTTTTCATGAGTTAAACCCAATAGGTACGGTTTTAGGATATGACGATGCAGGCAAAGACAAAGGTAATGAAGACAAATGGGCAAAACCACTAGAGCATCACGACTCTGACACACAAGCTATGGTTGAGTTTATCAATCAGCAAAGTTATTGCACGGGTAAAATTGGTGTTATGGGAGTGTGTATTGGTGGTCATTTAGCTTATCGTGCCGCGCTGAATGCTAATGTACTTGCAGCGTCATGTTTATACGCTACCGATATTCACTCAAATACCTTGCCGTGTGCCGATGGGAATGACTCTTTTACTCGCACTAAAGATATTAAGGCCGAATTACAAATGGTGTGGGGGAAACAAGATCCTCATGTACCGGATGAAGGACGCATGCGTATTCATCAAAATCTTATTGATTGTAAAAATACGTTTACATGGCATGAATTTAACGCTCAGCATGCTTTTATGCGTGATGAAGGTGATCGTTATGATCCCGCGTTAGCCTTGCAGGTGTATGCCATGGCGGTAGCACTTTTTCAACGTACTTTAAATTAAGCATTTAGTTTCATTTACTTTCATTTACTTTTGCACATAAGGTTAAAAAATTAAACTTATGTGCAAATTATTAATCAACTTGCTATAGTCAACTAATCCTTATTTTTTATATTGATTTATTTGTTGGCCTGATGGTGAAAAACATTCATTGGATATTAGTGTTTTTAAGTGCGCAATGTGTAGCATTTACTGCTGCCGCCAATAATAAGTCACAATCTAATGTCCACAAATCAACGAATGCACCTGTATATCACTTTGCTGCTATTGAAAAACTCGTTGAACAACAAATTGGTGAACAAGTTTTACCGCTAATTTATCAAAGCATAGATATTAATATTCAAATCACCTCAATGCCGGCAAGTCGAGCAGAAGCCGCTGCCACTAAAGGATTAGCAGATGGTGAAATTATGCGGATATGGACTTACGGGGATGAGAACCCTGAGTTAATTCGTGTGCCAACGCCTTATTATTCGTTAGAGACAATGCCTTTTGTCTTAAAAAATAGCGGTATTGTTATTCATACCAAAGCAGATTTAAAGCCGTACCGAATTGCAAAAGTTAGAGGGGTTAAACACACCAATAATATGACGCAAGGGCTGCCGTTTGTATTTGAAAGTAATAATACCGAAAATATGTTTAAGCTGCTCAGAGCTGGTAAAGTTGATGTGGTGCTCACTAATACCTTAGATGGCTTGATTGTATTAAATAATATGGCAGTAAAGGATATTATTCCAATGACCACGCCATTAAAAACGTTACCGCTATTTCACTATATACATCATTCAAAAGCCGAAACAATTCTTCAAGTTGATAATGCGATTAAGCAGCTGAAAAAGTCCGGTGAATTAGAGAAAATGATCAAACACGCCGAGCATAAATTTATTTCCTCGTTATAAAGTTTCCTTATTTAAAAACAACGATAATTAGCTTACTTTGATTGCTATGAAATCAGCCATGCTGTATTCTTCACGCCCTTTGACGGGTTAATCATTCTGACTAATTTGTCCTCCCTATTTATTTGGATATTTTATGCGTTTTTCTGACCTTGGTTTATCAAAAGAAATTTTATCTGCTTTAGATGAAAAAGGTTATACCGAGCCTTCACCGATTCAAGCTCAAGCAATTCCTGCGGTATTAAGTGGCCGTGATTTGATGGCGGCCGCACAAACGGGTACCGGTAAAACTGCGGGTTTTACCTTACCTATTTTACAATTGTTAGCTGATCCCAAAAATACCAATTATGTTAAAAGTAACCACACCCGTGTGTTAATTTTAACGCCTACCCGTGAGTTAGCTGCGCAAATTGCAGAGAATGTTGCGGTATATAGTAAAAACCTAAAACTTACCAATGAAGTGATTTTTGGTGGTGTAAAAATTAATCCGCAAATGATGCGATTAAGACAAGGTGTTGATATTTTAGTAGCGACACCTGGGCGCTTATTAGATTTATATCAGCAAAACGCGATTAAGTTTTCCCAGCTTGAATTATTAGTACTTGATGAAGCTGATCGTATGTTAGATATGGGCTTTATTCGTGATATTAAAAAAATCATTCAAGCGTTGCCTAAAAAGCGTCAGAACTTATTGTTTTCAGCAACCTTTTCACCAGAAATACGTTTATTAGCTAAAGAGCTAGTCAACGATCCAGTGGAAATTTCAGTAACGCCAGAAAACACGACAGCTGAAACTATCGAACATTGGTTAGTGGCGGTTGATAAAAACAAAAAAGCTGCGTTATTAAATCATCTGATCAAAACCGAAAATTGGCAGCAAGTATTAGTATTTTGTCGCACCAAACATGGTGCTAACAAATTAACTAAACAATTAGAAGCCAACGGCCATAAAGCAGCAGCTATTCACGGTAATAAAAGCCAAGGCGCACGTACTAAAGCATTAGCTGGCTTTAAAGATAAAACCATTGAAGTGTTAGTGGCAACCGATATTGCCGCCCGCGGTATTGATATTAGCTTGTTACCTAATGTTGTGAACTTTGACTTACCGAATATTCAAGAAGATTATGTACACCGTATTGGTAGAACTGGGCGAGCAGGAGCTGACGGCCAAGCCGTATCATTAGTTAGTGCCGATGAGTACCAACAACTAATTGATATTGAACATGTTATTCAGCAGCATATTACTCGCAAAGAAGTCAGCGGCTTTGAACCATACAATGCGTTACCAGCTTCACGAGATATTCGTCCACTGAAAAAGAAAAAACCGAAAAAAATTAAAGGCTTGAATGACAAACCAAAAGCTGCCCATGTTGAACATAAAGACGGCCAACGCCCTGGACAAAGCCGCAACAAGGTTAAGCAACATAGCAAGCCGAAAACTACGGGTAATAAATCGAATACCGGTAACAAGCCGAGTGTCGGCAATAAACCAAGTTCACCGTATAAAAATAATCGCACTAAACCAAGCAATAATCGTTAAACCAAGCTACTTTGATTTAATATGCCGGTTACTTAATTGCAACATAAAAAAACGCAGTATTAAATCTGCGTTTTTTTATGGCAAAGATTTAGTTAATGGTACTTAGTTAATATTCTTCTTAGTGCAGTAACTTATTGAGCCTAAAGATTTAATTGGTTATATTGTTGGCAATTAATATAAGAATATTTCCTTCGGAAGGTAGGAATAACTTTTTAATAAACTTTAACCACATAAGGGAAGTTTCGAACTATGGACAAGATAGAGAAGATGATTCATTGGGGAGCAACCTTGTTGATTCCAATTTTGTTGTTCTTATTGGCTCCTATTTGGGGGGCTCTGTTCGAAAAAAACAAGGCGATTGAATATGCAGTAGTGGCTGAACAAAAAATATTCGATCACAATATGTTTAATGATCAGTTGCCTGAATCCAAATTTAATCATGGAGGTTTAGAGTTAAAGGAGGTATTTATTACTACAATTATGATAGCTAATACAGGGAAGACTCCGATTAGAAGCAATGATTTTGAAAGCTCAATTAAATTTGAAATAGAATTAGAAAAAGGAATTATGACATCGAAAGTTTCGAAATCTTTCCCTAAAGAGCTACCAGTTAATATAAAAACTGAGGAGGGCGCTATTATTATTGAACCATTGCTGTTAAATCCTAATGATAGATTTTATATTGAACTATTAACTGAAACTAAAATCGCCATTAAAAAGGCCTCTGTTAGAATAGTTGGCTTAGATAATATAATCGAGAAGGAGGTAGATCGTTATTCTGGCTTAATGCTAGAACTGATAGAACCGGGAGATACAATTAGTTCTACGAGCCAGCGTCATTTGATGCCTATCTCAGGATACGCTTTAATTGTTATTTCATTGGTGTCGGGGCTGTGTACATTTCTTTTCCTTTTCGCGTCTGGAGCTTATAAAAACAGAGCAATTAAAAGTATTTTTTTAGCTTTAGCTTTTATCATGTATATAGTATCCCTTTCATCTTCAAAATTTCTTCCCGAGGCTTATTTTGGTTCAAGTTCGGAAAAATGGATGGACTATGTGTCAATGTTTATCTTATTAATAGCTGGGGCGGCACTTGCTGTCTGGTTAAGGAGTAATCTTGGTGTAATTAGGTTAAGGTCTGATGTTAAAGAGCAAGGTGAATAGGCGCATCTTGTCAGACTTGTTTTTCACTACACTTCAGACAAGCCGAAAATTGTCTTTTTTGTTCTTGTATTACTGATTTTTAATTTATGCTCAAGTCTTGAGTTAACGTGTGAATTTTTTATAACGAGAGTTGTTGATGAATGAAAATATAGTGCAAGCGGGTTTGGTTTTTGCAGCATTTTTAGTGTTTAGTTTGTTAATTGATCGAGTGATCAACAACATTGAAAAGCGTTTTGATGCTTCGGCTTATCAATCATTTCGGTTAATATCTAACTCGCAAAAAGCTGTTTTACTGTTTATTGGTATCATGCTAGCTTTGTCAAAATTAGGGTTTGATGTTGGTGCTTTGGTAGCTGGTTTGGGTTTAACCAGTTTTGCATTAGGGTTAGCTTTAAAAGATGCTATTTCAAATTTAGTGTCAGGTATTATGATTGTGCTTTATAAGCCAATAAAGTTAGGCGATAAAATTGAAATGTCGGGCACAAAAGGGACTGTGGTGGATTTTAACCTTCGCTACATCACCATTAAAGCTGAAGGTGTTAGTCATTTAATACCTAACTCTTTGTTGTTAAATAATAAAATATCGTTGCTTGAACAAGAGAAATAACCACTTTTTTAATAAAGTGCTTGGTTTTATTTATCTCCATTAATGTCTTTTACACCGATTAATTATTGTTGAAGTGAGGACGACCTCACCGCTCGTTATTCATTCGGGGACGGCCCCAATTTAAGAGGTATCTATGAATTGGGGTATTTTATTTATCGCAGGTTTATTAGAAGTTGGCTGGGCTATTGGTTTAAAGTACAGCGACGGTTTTACTAAATTTTGGCCAACGCTTGGTACCGTATTTTCTTTGGTTGCCAGTATTGTTTTATTGGGAATCGCTTTAAAAACCTTACCCGTAGGTACCGCTTATGCAATTTGGGTTGGCATTGGCGCTGTTGGTACGGCCGTGTTAGGGATTTTTATTTTTGGTGAATCAGCCGATGTACTGAAAATTGTTAGCTTGAGTTTAATTTTTGCGGGTATTGTTGGTTTAAAGTTGTCGCATGGTTAATCGCTTTTAATCAATAATGACAAGATTAAAATGCTGCATAAAGTAAACTTATGCAGCATGCCTTAATGTTAGTTACTGGCAGCTAAATAACCGACATTCTGTAATTCATTTTCGTTAAAAGTATTCACCACATCACCAATAACAATCAAGGTTGGTGGTTTTATCTCATGGGTTTTCACTAAATCGTTTAATGAATGTAAGGTCCCTTTATATACTTGTTGATCTGGCTGAGTGCCTTTGCGAATAAGCGCGGCTGGCGTTTGATCACTACGGCCCGCTTTTTCTAATTGTTCAATAATTATTGGTAAACTTTTTACACCCATGTAAAAAACAACTGTTTGCTGTTGGTCTGATAGGGTATTCCAAGGAATATCTAACTGGCCGTTTTCCTGCACATGACCAGTAATAAAAGTGCAGCTGCGTGATACATTGCGATGGGTTAATGGAATACCTACATAACTAGTGCAAGCTGAAGCGGCAGTCATGCCCGGTATAATGTGACATGCGATTTTATTGGCTAATAAATATTGAGCTTCTTCACCACCACGACCAAATACAAAAGGATCGCCGCCTTTTAAACGCAGCACTTTTTTACCCGCTTTCGCGTGATCAACTAATAATTGATTAATCCCATCTTGGGGGACGCGGTGTACGGCTTGTTTTTTACCCACATAAACAAGTTCGGCTGTGCTGGGCACAATAGCCATAATTTCTTTACTGACTAAGCGGTCGTAAACTACAACTTCAGCTTGTTGGATAAAACGATAGGCTTGTAAAGTCAATAAATCTGGGTCGCCAGGGCCTGCGCCAACTAGGGCAACTTCGCCGGCGATAAAAGGTTGTTTATGCGTTGGGGGTGTGATCATAACAGTAAAATAGTGGCGTAAAATTAATAGCGCTATCTTACGCTACCTTGCAAGCGAGATAAATTACTTAAAAGTGATTGGTTAGATTAAAATGTTAGTAGAAAGCAATGTTAGTATTGAACGGTATGCTGAAATAGATTTTATTTATGAATTTGTTTTCGAGGGCTTAAGTGACTAATATAGCAATTGAATTTGTTGATACACGCTCACCGTCAATATTATTTTTTAGTTAACCTTGTGAGTTAACAATATTTCCTATTTAGTCAAGTTACAGGATGAGAGTATGGATGCCATTGTAAAGCCCTATTTATTTCGTGCCAGTGTAGTTGCGGGGCTCATTGTTCTGTTAGGGCTGTCGTTGTCATTTTGGGTTTATTCTTCAAGTGAAAATGTTAGAAATAATGCCGTAATTTTAGTGGAAGAACGTATTCCTACTTTAACAACAATTAACCAATTGATTGCCGATTTAAGTGAGCAAGAGCGTATTATTTACGAATATTACGGTGATCAAAATAGCGAAACCTTTCTCACTAGCTTTGCCGACATGAAAGCGCTTATCACTATGCACCAGCAAGTGATTGCTAAACAGGAAAAATTTCAAGAGCAATATCAAACTATTAAACAAGGGCAATTCAAAATAGAAGCGCTATTTGAGCAATTTCACCTTGTTATGCAAGCCGATGATATTGATTGGGATGAATTACGTTTATTGTTAGGGCATATATCCAACCAACGCCGAAACTTGTTACCTGTGTTGCTTGATGTTGAACAACAAACCCAAGCTACGGTTAATCGAGCGCATAAGAATACTTTAGCACAAATGGCCAACACTCATGACTTGGTCATTGTGTTTAGTTTTAGTATTGTCTTATTAGGTTTGTTAGTTGCTTGGTATAGCAAGCGCTATGTTATCACCAATGCTAAAAATAACCGTTTAGCACTTTTTATGCAGCGTAACCCTAACCCTATTTTGAGTATTAATCAGTTTGGTGAAATTACTTATTCCAACCAAGCTTGTAACGAGTTATTAGCCGATATTGGCTTAGCAAGTAATGATTTAGGCAGTTTAATACCTGATAATTTTTTATCATTACGAGAGCAAATTAGTCTGGCGGGCATTACTACCATGACTATAGAACAGGCTTTAGCAACTCGTTTATTGCAAGTGAATATCAATTGGTTAAAAGACGTTGATGCCTATGACTTACACATTTTTGATGTTACTGAGCAACGTTTGTCTGAGCGGCGCATTAGTGATCTAGCATTTTTAAACCAAGACAGCCATTTACCGAACAAATATCAAATGGATGAAGATATTAATGGTTTTATTTTTGCGAATACGGCCTTTGTTTTAGGTATGTTTACCATTAAAAATTTTAATCGTACAGTTACCACCCAAGGTTTTGAATGTTCACAAGGCTTAGTGATCCAGTTGGCTAAATTATTACGTGAAAATTTAAACCCTCAAATTAAAATTTACCAATTAAATGATAGTGAATTTGCCATTATTCATAGCGATAACAAAGGCAATGCTCATACAAATATTAGCCACTTGGTTGAGCAAATTAATCAGATCATCAATCACAAAATTAGTACCGATCATGGTGAATTTTTTGTTGAATTAGACTTTGGTTTTAGTCTTTTTCCTGAGCACGCTGAAACGCGGGGAGATTTGCTAAAATACACCCGCACGGCCTTAACCTTTGCTGAGCAAGATGAGCATAAACAGTGGTTGTTATTTAATGAACAATGGACAGCAAAGTTATCACAAAATGCCCGTTTATTAGATAACTTGCGTTTAGCGCTTAGTCGAAATGAACTGTTTTTGGTATTTCAGCCGCAATTAGCTTTAGCTTCTAAACAAGTTGTTGGGCTTGAAACTTTAGTGCGTTGGCAGCATCAAGATAAAATTATTTCACCCATTGACTTTATTCCGTTGGCAGAGCAATCCGGATTAATTGTACCAATAGGGGATTGGATTTTACGACAAGCCTGCGCTTTTGCTAGCCAGTTAATTAATAAAGGTTATCCTGATATTGTTGTGGCGGTTAATGTGTCACCTCGGCAGTTTTCTCATCCAGATTTTGTTAATTCAGTTAACGACGCTTTAAATGATATTGGTTTGCCAGCGAAAAATATCGAATTAGAGATAACTGAAGGTGTGTTTATGCATAACGAGCAAGACATGCTGGCCGTATTACATGAGTTGAAAGAGATAGGGGTACAGCTTTCGATTGATGATTTTGGTACCGGTTATTCCTCGTTATCGTATTTAAAACAATTTCCGGTTGATAAATTAAAAATAGATCAGTCGTTTATTCGTGATTGTCATCAAAATGAAGAAGATAGAGCGTTAGTTTCCACTATCGTATCGTTAGGGAAAAACTTAGGGTTGTCGTTAATTGCCGAAGGTGTTGAACAAATTGAGCATGTTGACTTTTTAACCGAGCTTAACTGTGAAGAAATACAAGGTTATTGGTACAGTAAGCCCTTAGAAAAACATGATTTATTAGCCTTTTTATTGGCGAGTAACTTAGATGAACAATAGCTAAATAATGTCAGGTAAAACATAAGCTGAACAAACAAAAAAAGCGCCAAAGGCGCTTTTTTCAATAAGGTTTATCCCCGTTAAGGGAACCCAATGAGCTTATCTGTAGCTGTTTTTTAAACTTTCAGGTAAATGAGGGCGAATGTCATTTAACATTTCTTTGATTAGTTTTGAACTACCTGCAACGACATTACCAGATGCATTGTGAGTATGGCCGCCAGTAAAATCAGTTACTAAACCACCCGCTTCAATAATTAATAATTCGCCTGCTGCGGTATCCCAAGGTTTTAAGCCTAATTCGAAAAAACCATCAATACGGCCAGCAGCAACATAAGCTAAGTCTAAAGCTGCCGAGCCAGCACGACGCATGTCAGCGGTTTTAATGAATAATGCTTTGAACATATTCATGTAACTATCAATATGTTGTTTTTGTTTGAATGGAAAACCCGTTGCTAACACAGCACCAGATAATTCTTTAGGTTGTTTCACACGAATGCGGAAACCATTTAATTGTGCACCTTTACCACGGCTAGCGGTAAATAATTCGCCACGGATCGGATCATAAACCACAGCTTGGTCTAATTTACCTTTTACTTTTAAAGCAATAGAAACACAAAAATGTGGAATGCCTTTTACAAAATTGGTGGTGCCATCTAACGGATCAATAATCCATTGATAGTCTGCATCAGTACCATTTAATACACCACATTCTTCACCAATAATACAGTGATTTGGGTAAGCTTTTTGAATCACATCAATAACCGCTTGCTCAGCATTACGGTCAACATTTGTCACAAAGTCATTTAAGCCTTTAGATTCAATCTCTAATTTGTCATCTTGTTCAAAAGAACGAGATATAACACTACCTGCCGAGCGCGCAGCGCGCACAGCAATATTCAACATAGGGTGCATGGTAACTACCTTATTTTGTAAAACAGCATGTAAAAGAACGGTGTTGGCTGGCACTACCATCAGGCATCGACCACCAAAGCGGCGCGCATTATACCAGAGTCACTTTAAATAAGCGACTATTAACTGTTTATTTATTGTTCGATTTGGCTTTTATTATCATGTTCTAAAAGTAGCGCTTAAATTTGTTGAATTGCGATAAGGGTTTGCTGACTGATTTTCTTAGAGAGTATTGCGACACCGCTGGAATGCCTTAAGTTAAAAAATTATATAAACAGGCTATTTTTCGCATTATCTTGATAAATATCTGTGTTAACATACGACAAGTTTTAGCCATCTAGATAGTTATAATGTCAAACACTGTTTCAAAAACATTTTTAGATTCTGTTCGTATTGTTTTAGTGAATACCTCAGATTGCCGTAATATTGGTTCAGCTGCCCGAGCAATGAAAACCATGGGACTAACAAATTTAGTGTTAGTTGATCCAATTGAAATGCCAAATGGCCAAGCACAGGCTCTATCTGCTGGTGCTTCAGATGTTTTAGCTTCTGCTACTGTGGTGAAAACCTTAGAAGAAGCCATTGTTGATTGCGGCTTAGTTGTTGGTACGAGTGCACGCTCACGGACACTCCCTTGGCCAATGTTAGAGCCAAGAAGTTGTGGCGAAAAATTAATTGAAGAAGCGGCTAACTTTCCTGTTGCTTTGGTGTTTGGTCGTGAAAGCAGTGGTTTAACTAATGATGAATTACAGCTTTGTCATTTTCATGTGCAAATTCCGGCTAACCCTGACTATAGCTCATTAAACTTAGCCATGGCGGTTCAAACGTTAAGTTATGAAGTTCGCATGGCATATTTAGCAACCGAAGCTAAAGAATACAATACCCCATCAGAGGATGATACTGAGTATCCATTGGTGGAAGAAACCGAACGAATGTATGAGCATTTTGAGCAAGCTTTAAAAGCAACTGGTTTTATTGTGCCAAGCCATCCAGGGTTAGTGATGACTAAATTACGCCGTTTGTTAAATCGTGCAAGGCCTGACAGTAAAGAAGTTAAAATGATGCGTGGTATTTTAGCTTCGGTTGAAAAATCAGCTAAAAAATAATCCCCATTGGGGTCAACGTCATTCGTCGGCATTCTTGTTAATTTAAGCGAAAAAGATTCAAAAAGGACAAATTATGTTCAGTCGTATCAAAGAAGATATCAATAGTGTCTTTGATAGAGATCCAGCCGCGAGAACGGTATTGGAAATTTTATTTAATTATCCAGGGTTACACGCGGTTTGGTTTCACCGTATTAGCCATAAATTATGGCAACGTAACTTTAAATTTTTAGCACGTTTTGTTTCAACGTTTTCGCGTTGGTTAACCGGCATTGAAATTCACCCAGGTGCCACCATTGGTCGTCGTTGTTTTATTGATCATGGTATGGGCGTAGTCATTGGTGAAACCGCACAAATTGGCGATGATGTTACTTTATATCATGGTGTTACCTTAGGCGGTACCAGTTGGAATGCCGGTAAACGTCACCCAACCCTTGAAGACAATGTTGTAATTGGTGCGGGGGCAAAAGTTTTAGGGCCGATCACGATCAGCAAAGGCGGTAAAGTCGGTTCGAATTCTGTTGTGGTAAAAGATGTACCAGAAAACTCAACGGCGGTTGGTATACCAGCAAGAATTGTTAATGCCAAAAAAGACGAAAATTCTGAAAATCGCGAAGCTGTGGCGAAAAAATATGGCTTCGATGCTTATGCGGTATCAACGGATAACCCTGATCCTGTAGCGAAAGCGATTGGTCGTTTATTAGATCATATGCATTTAATGGACAGTAAAATTACGGATTTATGTAAAGAAGTGAATGTACTTGGTGGTAACGTCTGTGATGCAGAGTTACCTGAATTAAAAGTACGTGAATTTGTTGAAGATGAAAAAGCAGCAGCAAAACGTCGCTCGGCCCATGTCGATTCTTTTGATCCTGAAATTTAGTGAGTTTTTAACCTTTTATTTATAATCAAGATAATACTTTACTAATTTACTCAAGTATTATCTTGATCTATCGCTTAGTCACGCGTAAAATACCTGAGTAAATTAGTCAGGTATATATTTGACTAATTTACTAGGATATATATAATTGCGCGGCAATTTGGTTCCATCATCGGTTTTACCAGTTGTTAGGTTAAGAAAAGGCACATTATGAAACTGACTTCAAAAGGGCGTTATGCCGTTACAGCTATGCTTGATGTCGCTATACATGCGGCTTCTGGACCTGTGCCTTTAGCTGATATTTCAGAGCGACAAGGTATTTCTTTATCTTATCTTGAACAATTGTTTTCCCGTTTACGTAAACATGGCTTAGTGAACAGCGTTCGCGGCCCTGGTGGTGGTTATCGTTTAGGTCGGTGTTCAGCAGAAATTGCTGTTGCTGATGTCATTACTGCGGTTGATGAAAGTGTTGATGCAACCCGATGTATGGGGCAAGGAAATTGCCAAGGTGGAAATCAATGTTTAACTCATACCTTGTGGTCTGATTTAAGCAACCGTATCGAAGAATTTTTACAAAGCATTTCTTTGTCTGAGCTTGTTGAACAAAGAGATGTTAAATCGGTATCTAAACGTCAAGACGGTGCTTATAAGCATGCTAATGGCAATAATTTAGAAACCTTGATTGAAACAAAAAGTATTATAAGCGGCTGGTAACTACCAGTTTGTTGAATTAAGTCCTGGAGAAAGAAAGCCAATGAAGCTTCCTATTTATTTTGATTATTCAGCTACTACGCCTGTTGATAAGCGCGTAGCTGAAAAAATGATGCAATACATGACTACCGATGGTTTTTTCGGTAACCCAGCATCTCGCTCGCACAAGTTTGGCTGGCAAGCAGAAGAGGCGGTTGATATTGCTCGTAACCAAATTGCCGACTTAATTAACGCTGATCCGCGTGAAATTGTTATTACTTCTGGTGCTACCGAATCAAATAACTTAGCCATTAAAGGCGCAGCAAATTTTTACAGCAAAAAAGGTAAGCACGTTATTACTTCTAAAACTGAGCATAAAGCGGTTTTAGATACGTGTCGTGAACTAGAGCGCCAAGGTTTTGAAGTAACTTATCTTGACCCTGAAGCGAATGGCTTAATTGATTTAGCTAAACTTGAAGCGGCAATGCGTGATGACACGGTTGTTGTTTCGATTATGCATGTAAACAATGAAATTGGTGTGATCCAAGATATTGCAGCGATTGGCGAATTATGTCGTGCGCGTAAAATTGTCTTTCATGTTGATGGTGCGCAATCAGCGGGTAAAATTCCGGTTGATATGCAAGCATTAAAAGTTGATTTATTCTCAATGTCAGCACATAAAATGTACGGTCCTAAAGGGATTGGTGCTTTATATGTTCGCCGTAAACCACGTATTCGTTTAGAAGCACAAATGCACGGTGGTGGTCATGAACGTGGTATGCGTAGTGGTACTTTACCAACCCATCAAATTGTTGGTTTTGGTGAAGCTTGTCGCATTGCGAAAGAAGAAATGGCACAAGACATTGCCCATGTAACGGCTATGCGTGATCGTTTATGGAAAGGCGTGCAAACCATGGAACAAGTGTTTGTTAACGGTGATTTTGATACTCGTTACCCAGGTAACTTAAATGTGAGCTTCAACTTTGTTGAAGGTGAATCATTGATCATGGCGTTAAAAGACTTAGCGGTTTCATCTGGTTCAGCCTGTACATCAGCTAGTTTAGAGCCTTCATATGTATTACGTGCATTAGGTTTAAATGACGAAATGGCGCACAGTTCAATTCGTTTTAGTTTTGGTCGTTTTACGACTGAAGAAGAAGTAGATTATGCTATTGAGTTGATTCAAAAAGCAATTGGTCACTTACGTGACATGTCGCCACTTTGGGAAATGTTCCAAGATGGTATTGATTTAGAATCAGTTGAGTGGGTAGCTCACTAATACCTTTGTATTAGTGAAAATTTGGAGAATATATTATGGCTTATAGCGAAAAAGTAATCGATCATTATGAAAACCCACGTAACGTTGGCTCTATGGATAAAAATGATCCTAGTGTAGCTACCGGTATGGTTGGCGCACCAGCTTGTGGTGACGTAATGAAGTTACAACTTAAAATATCAGACGCTGGTATTATTGAAGATGCTAAGTTTAAAACTTACGGATGTGGTTCAGCAATCGCATCAAGCTCATTAGTTACTGAGTGGGTAAAAGGTAAGTCAATTGACGAAGCAGCACAAATCAAAAATACGGATATTTCTGAAGAGTTAGCTTTACCACCAGTGAAAATTCACTGTTCAATTTTAGCGGAAGATGCTATCAAAGCGGCGATTGAAGATTACCGCGCTAAACACGCTTAATTTGCGGAGAATTTCATGTCTGTAACTATGACAGCGGCTGCAAAAGAGCGCGTTCAGTCATTTTTAGCAAACCGAGGTAAAGGCCTTGGTTTGCGTTTAGGTATTAAAACCACAGGTTGTTCAGGTTTGGCTTACGTGCTTGAATTTGTTGACAGCTTAAATGAAGATGACGAACTTTTTACCATTGATGGTGTAAACATTATTATTGATGCAAAAAGTTTAGTTTATCTTGCTGGTATTGAATTAGATTTTGTTAAAGAAGGCTTAAACGAAGGTTTTAAGTTTACCAACCCGAACGCAAAAGGCGAATGTGGTTGTGGTGAATCTTTTAACGTTTAATTTTTCTTGTTGAGATTAACGGTAGTTTCTCTGGTTACCTGTACGCAGCTTTAATTAGTTAGCCTGTACTTTGCAAGAGAAATTGCCCTCATTGACAATAAGAAAATTCAATGCGCTTTCTGTTATCAAACGAGTTTTTGAGGTATTGCTTTGAATTATTTTGCGTTATTCGGTATTGAAGAATCCTTTGATGTCGACACAGCTAAGCTGTCCGAAATTTATCAAACACTACAAAAAAAAGTGCATCCTGACAAATTTGCCCATGCTTCATCTCAAGAGCAGCTATTAGCTGTTCAAAAATCTGCTCAGATCAATGACGCTTATCAAACATTAAAACAGCCGTTAAAACGAGCTGAATATATGTTGACGTTACGCGAAGTTGATATGCCTTCCGAGCAAGCTTCGTTTCAAGATAACTTTTTTTTAATGCGTCAAATGGAATTGCGTGAAATGTTAGAAGACATTAAACACGCAAGCGATGTTGATGCTGCTATATTTGCCGCTAATGAAGAATTAGATGTTGAGTATGATAGTTTAAGTACTAAAATGCGTCAGCAGTTACATGACAATACGCCGGAATCAAATTTAGCGGCGAGTGAAAACTTGCGTAAATTAAAATTTTATCAAAAATTACATATCGAATTAGATCGTTTAGAAGAGCAACTCTTTGACGATTAATCTGAAAAATTTAAAAGTTTAAGAATCTAATATGGCTTTATTACAAATTGCTGAACCAGGTCAAAGTACGGTTCCACATGAACACCGTTTAGCAGCGGGCATTGATTTAGGCACTACTAATTCATTGATCGCCAGTGTGCAAAGTGGCATGACAAATACTTTAACGGATGAAAATGGCGATGATATTTTGCCATCAATCGTTAGTTATCAAGACTCTGAAATTCTTGTTGGTAAAGCGGCGAAAGCCTTTGCTATCACAGATCCTGAAAATACGATAGTGTCAGCAAAACGCTTGATTGGTCGTAGTAAACAAGATATCGAAAACAAATATCCTTCATTACCTTATCAATTTGTTGGTGATGATAATCATCCAAATATTCAAACTCGCCAAGGTGCAGTGAACCCTGTGCAAGTGTCGAGTGAAATACTCAAGCAATTAAGTGCTCGCGCTGAAAAAGCCCTAGGTGGTGAATTAACCGGCGTAGTTATTACTGTACCTGCGTATTTTGACGATGCTCAACGCCATAGCACCAAAGATGCGGCTAAAATTGCCGGTTTAAATGTTTTGCGTTTATTAAATGAACCTACGGCAGCAGCTGTGGCTTATGGTTTAGATTCAAAACAAGAAGGGGTGATTGCGGTTTATGATTTAGGCGGTGGTACCTTTGATATTTCTATTCTACGTTTAAATAAAGGTGTATTTGAAGTACTCGCTACCGGTGGTGACTCTGCCCTTGGTGGGGATGATTTTGATGTTGCCTTAGTAGATTATATTGTTGAACAAGCCGAGCTAACTCGTCCGTTATCAAAGTCGTTAGAGCGTCAATTAACCCATCAAGCCTGTGCTGCGAAAGAAGCGTTAACCGACAATGCCGAGCATGAAATAAGCATTAAACTTGATAATGGTGAAACGTGGTCACAAAATTTATCGCGCGATAGCTTTAATAGTTTAATAAACGGCTTAGTAAATAAAACCTTACGTGCATGTCGTCGTGCATTAAAAGATGCTGACATCACTACCGATGAGGTTATTGAAGTAGTAATGGTTGGTGGTTCAACTCGTGTGCCATTAGTACGTAGTGAAGTTGAAAAGTATTTTAAGAAAACGCCATTAACTTCAATTGACCCCGATAAAGTAGTGGCCATTGGTGCGGCAATTCAAGCAGATATTCTTGCGGGTAATAAACCTGAAAGTGATATGTTATTGCTTGATGTGATCCCGTTGTCATTAGGGTTAGAAACCATGGGTGGCTTAGTTGAAAAAGTGATCACCCGTAATACCACTATTCCTGTGGCAAAAGCTCAAGAATTCACTACCTTTAAAGATGGACAAACCGCAATGGCGGTACATGTTTTACAAGGTGAGCGTGAGTTAGTGGATGATTGTCGTTCGCTTGCTCGTTTTGAATTACGTGGTATTCCACCAATGGCGGCAGGCGCTGCCCATATTCGTGTTACTTTTAAAGTAGACGCTGATGGTTTACTTGAAGTTACGGCTATGGAAAAATCAACTGGCGTTGAATCAAGTATTGTTGTGAAGCCGTCTTTTGGTTTGGAAGATAAAGAAATCACTCAAATGATTTTAGATTCAATGTCGAATGCCAAAGAAGATATTGCTGCCCGTATGTTAAAAGAGCAACAAGTTGAAGCTGCTCGAGTGATAGAAGCATTACAAGCGGCACTTGCGGTGGATGCGCAATTATTATCAGAGCAAGAACTTGCTGATATTAATGCCGGCATTAATGAATTAGCACAAATCAGCCAAGGAGCTGATGAAAAAGCGATAGAAGAAAGTATTGAAAAAGTGAATGGTTTGACGGCGATTTTTGCTGAACGCCGAATGGATTCATCAATAAAAATTGCACTTTCAGGCCAAACAGTAGACGACCTGTAAGTTGAATACGCAGTTAATTTAAACGTTTAAGAAGACGATTATGCCAAAAATTATTGTATTACCACATGAAGAATTATGTCCTGATGGCGCTGTTTTAGATGGCGAAAAAGGCGAAACTGTATTAAATACCATTTTACAAAATGATATTGGTCTTGAGCATGCTTGCGAAAAGGTATGTGCTTGTACTACCTGTCACGTGATTATTCGTGAAGGTTTTGATTCATTAGCTGAAAGTGATGAGTTAGAAGATGACTTATTAGATAAAGCCTGGGGGTTAGAGCCTGATTCACGTCTAAGTTGCCAAGCGATTATCGCTGATGAAGACTTAGTGGTAGAAATCCCTAAATATACCGTCAATATGGTGTCTGAAAACCACTAATTTAATAAATTATTTTGTTAAAAAAAGGGTAATAACAGCAATGTTATTACCCTTTTTGTTATTTGATAATTAAAAGACTAGCTGGCAGCGTTAACTTTTTCTGCGCGGGCTTTGTGTAGTTTTTTATAGCTTTCGATTAATCTTAGGTGTTTGTCTAAGCCTTCTAACGCCATACTGGTTTTTGTTAAACCGTAAAATTTAACATCACCATTAATTGAGCCAATGACATTGGTGATCACTTCATCACCAAACATGCGCGTGAGGTTGTGTAGGTAATCTTCAATTTCAAGTTCTTCATCTAACGCGATTTCAAGCACAGCACTCATGGCTTGATAGAATAAACGTCTGGCAACGGTGTTGTCGTTATATTGTAAGAAGGCTTCAACTAACTCTTGTGCTTCTTCTAGTGCACCTAAGGCAAGATAGATTAACAGTTTAAGCTCAATAATTGTTAATTGCCCCCAAACCGTATTTTCGTCAAATTCAATACCAATTAAACTAATAATATCAATGTAGTTATCTAATTGGCTATCTTCTAAACGCTGCACCAATTCAGCTAATTGCTCATCACTTAATGAGTGAATATTTAAAATATCTTCACGGTAAAGTAGCGCTTTGTTGGTGTTGTCCCAAATTAAGTCTTCTACTGGATACACTTCGGAATAATCAGGCACCAGAATACGGCAAGCTACACCTAAGTCAGAAAACTCTGCAACATAAGCTTCTTTGCCAAGGTCTTTTAAAATGCCAAATAATTGCTCACATTCTTCTTGGTTAGTGCCGGAAAAATCCCATTCACAAAACTCATAGTCGTGTTTAGCACTAAAAAATCGCCATGAAATAACACCGGTAGAATCAACAAAATGTTCAACGAAGTTTTCAGGTTCGGCAACGGCCATACTGTTAAAGGTTGGTAACGGGACATCGTTTAAGCCTTCAAAGCTGCGACCTTGTAATAATTCGGTTAAGCTGCGTTCAAGTGCTACTTCAAAACTTGGGTGGGCGCCAAACGAGGCAAAAACACCACCGGTTTTAGGGTTCATTAAGGTGACGCACATAACAGGAAATTGACCACCTAATGAGGCATCTTTAACAACAACAGGAAAACCTTGTGCTTCTAATCCTTCAATACCCGCTAAAATTGCAGGATACTTTGCAATAACGCTAGCGGGTACGTCGGGTAAAACTATTTCTTGTTCGATAATTTGGCGTTTTACCGCACGTTCAAAGATTTCCGATAAACATTGTACTTTTGCTTCTTCAAAATTATTACCGGCACTCATGCCATTACTTAAAAATAAGTTTTCAATTAAGTTCGAAGGAAAATAAACCGTTTCACCGTCAGACTGGCGAACATAAGGAATTGAACAAATACCACGTTCAACATTGCCTGAGTTGGTGTCGATTAAATGTGAGCCTTGCAGTTCACCGTCAGGGTTGTAAATGTCTAAACAATAATCATCTAAAATACCTTGAGGTAAGGCATCATCATCCTCTAATGGAAACCATTTTTCGTTGGGGTAATGAACAAAATCGCTGTTGGCGATGTCTTGGCCAAAAAACTGATCGTTATAGAAAAAGTTACAGTTGAGTCGTTCAATGAATTCACCCAGTGCTGAACATAAAGCGCTTTCTTTAGTGGCGCCTTTACCATTAGTAAAACACATGGGAGAAGCGGCATCACGAATATGTAACGACCAAACATTTGGCACAATATTGCGCCATGATGACACTTCTATTTTCATGCCTAAATCAGCTAAGATGCTGGTCATGTTGGCGATAGTATGCTCAAGCGGTAAGTCTTTACCTAAAATAAAAGTACTCGCCGCATCGTCGGGTTGTATGGTTAACATGGCTTGAGCGTCTTCATCTAAACTTTTTACGGTTTCAACGTTAAACTCTGGGCCTGTTTGAATCACCTTTTTTACTGTGCAACGATCTATTGAGCGAAGTATGCCTTGGCGATCTTTATCTGAAATGCTATCCGGTAGCTCTACTTGAATTTTAAACTCTTGTTGATAGCGGTTTTCAGGTGAAACAATGTTGTTTTGTGACAGCCGGATCCCCTCGGTTGGGATATCTCGAGATACACAATATACTTTAACAAAATAGGCAGCACACAGAGCCGACGAGGCGAGGAAATAATCAAATGGGCCTGGTGCTGAACCATCACCTTTATAACGAATCGGTTGATCAGCAATAACGGTAAAGTCATCAAACTTAGCTTCAAGCTTGAGGTTGTCGAGAAAATTAACTTTGATTTCCATTGAATAGTTTCCGAATTTTGGTGTGTTTATCGAAAGGGGAAAGCGATTGAGCAGAGCTGGCTTTACCTTTCTATTGACGCAATTTTATCTTACAAGCTAATTATCCTGCTTTTTGTTTAAATAGTCTTGGTTAAGTTAATAATTTAGTGAAATAAATTATTTCGTGATAATCGCACATAGAAAAGATATTAATTTTTTTACAATTTATTTGGTAATAACGTGAATATTCATTCGAATAAATAAATTCGCACCGTATAATAGCGCTGCATTTTTATTTGAGTTTTTGGTCATGTTTAAATCTTTTGTTTATCACAGTATTCTATTTGTCGTATTAGGGCTACAGGCCTGTGGTGGCGGCAGTTCAAAACCAGCAGATAACCCGAAGCAAGAGTATAAATTTAGCTTACAAGGGCAATTACTGAATAATTGCGGTTTAACAAATCAATTTTCTGATTATGATTTTTATTTACAAGATGAGAATTGGCAAACCATTAAAAAGTACCAGCCTAATGCACAAGGTGTGGTTAATCTGATCATTACCAAAGAAAATATCAATTATACCATTGTAGCAAAAACACGTTCAGGCGATGCGCCAGAAGGTTATGATATTGTTAGTCATCAAAATGTTAAAACAGCTACTCAAGCTGTATATTTCGCTCAATATGACAATAAAGTTAATAACAATGCTTGCCAATGTGTAAAACAAGATTTACAACTGCGACACCGACCATTTGCTAGTCGTGAACAAGTGCTAAGCTCAGCTAATTTTGCCAGTTGGCAAGCAATTGATGAACGTACTACTGAGTTTACCGATGTTGAAGTGTGTCGTGATAAATCGTCGGCTTGGCCGAAACACTCTTTTGCGGTTTTAGGTAAAAATAGCCAAGATGAAGTGATTGGCGCAACTGAATTTGTTGATGATTTTTCTTCAGCAAATAATGGCTTTTGGCAAGCAACAGCCGTTGATGTTGCCGAGTATGAGTTAACCTTAGCTAAAAACCATCAAATGGTAACTACGAGCCAGTTAATTTCAGGGCGTCATCATTTTGCTTTTAATGTGCCATCAAGCCAGCGAGAGGTGTATTTATTTAAGAGTCACCCTTATATAAGTGAAGCGGTGTTTGTTTCAGAAGCGAGCCATCAGTTTGTTGATGTAACTTCGTTATTAGGTACTTTTAAATTACAGCGGCAACGACGCATCGCATCTGAAATTGCCGAGCAATCACTTGATGTGCAAGCAAGTAAAGAGTTACCTGATATCGACCAACAATATTTATCGGAATTAAGTGCTGATGGTAGCTATGATTTTAGCCAGGTTAAAAGCCATCCAATGTTAATTGCTGAATTTGATTATTTAACCTTGATCAATAATGTCAGCATTCCTGTTAAATGGACTTATTATGGCCCAGCTAAAGGTACTTTACCGATCGTTAAACCTCCTGCTGATCATCAAGCGATTATTGGCGATAAAAATAACATTTATAAAACAAAAATTACTTTGTTAAAGAGTAACGCGACCAATAAGTATCAAGAATATATTGCTTACGCACAATCAGCAGATCCAAGAGAATTTTCTGATGATATTGAACGTATTGTTTTAGAGGTGAATTAGCCCCTAGCGAGTGATGCTTTAAATATAAAGCATCATGGCAAAGTGACAGCCGGCAGCAGCTAAAACAAATAAATGCCAAATGGCATGGTTATAAGGGATCTTTTTTTGGACATAAAAAATGATCCCTAAGCTATACAACAAGCCACCACAAGCCAATAATAATAAACCAGTAAATGGCAACGCTTGATAAAGTTGCTTTATCACAAATAACGAAATAAACCCCATACCTAAATAAGTGAGCAAAGAAGTTATTTTATATTGGTGACCAAATTTCAGTTTAAAAACCACACCTGCACATGCTAGCAGCCAGATCAAAACCAATAAGCTATAGCCTAACGTACCCTGTAAAGTGATCAACATTAATGGCGTGTAGGTACCGGCAATCAAAATATAAATAGCACAATGATCAACTAATTTAAGTATGGCTTTTGCTTTTTCATTAATAATGGCGTGATATAACGTTGATGCCATAAACAGTAATACCAAAGAAGTTCCATAAATTGCAAAGCTAACAATTTTTGTTGCGTCTTGTTCAAAGGCGGCAACCACCAACAATAGCGTTAAGCCGGCAACACTTAATAAAGCGCCAATACCATGACTAACCGCGTTAGCAATTTCTTCTGCTAGGCTATATGCTTTGCTGGCTTTCTCAATTCCCAAGGTTTGCATTGCTATTACTCTTTGTTCTTTTCGTTATTAGAAAACACTATTAGGTGTACACGTGTACGCTGAATGGTAACAGAGTTAAGGTATCAATGTAAGAGGTCTAACCTGTTTTAATTATGTTAAAGAATATTATTTAAGAAAGGATCGTACTCAAAAAAATCAGATAACTTTCAGCTTTAAACATGGCTATGTTTGTGTTACTGTTGTTTTATACAGTTTTGTTGTATTTAATTGTCGCTGACAAGATACTATTGGGGAAATAAAATGGCAGTTGAAAGTCGATTTGTTGTAATGAGAAACGGGGTGGAGGTTCAAACATTCATGGATAAAAAAGCCGCTGATGATTACGATAAAATGCTAGATATGGCTGATAATTTAGCTGAAATGTTTAATAAAGCACCAGCGGAATTAACTGAAAGCTTGGTGGAAGAGTTGAGTATTTATTTAGCGCAAAACCGTGAAGATGTGTTAATTGCATTACAAGCTAAAAAACCAAAACCTGTTAAAAAGCCTGCTGCTAAGCCGGCAGCAAAAAAAGCCGGTGTTGTTACTGATATTGCAGCGAATAAAGAGTCTGCTTAATAATATCCAATATGAAGTACCAGTTGCACTTTAGTAATAAACGCAAAACCATCGCGTTACAAATAAAACAAGGTGATCTGGTGGTTCGAGCTCCTGCTTATTTAACTAAGCAACAAGTTGAACAGTTTGTTTTGTCAAAACAGGCATGGGTAACTAAAAAATTAGCGATTATCGAACAGCAAAAACCGGCCACGTTTTCGTATCAAGATGGTGATTCGCTTTTTGTTTTTGGTAAAACAAGGCGCTTTACGGTGTTAATGGGCGATGTTCAAAACGTTTGTCTATTAGAAGACAGCTTGGTTGTTACGTTAACCACATCACAAAACTTATTAGCCAACAAAGCGTTATTGCTAAGAACACTTATTCTTGATTGGTTTCGCCAACAAGTTGACACCTACTTACAGGAAAAATTGTTTTTTTACCAAAACGTCACCGGGCTTTGTGCTACGAGTGTTAAAATACGGATTTATAAATCTCGTTGGGGGAGTTGTAATAGTAAACGCGCGCTGACCTTTAATACCTTATTAGCTATGGTCCCTAAAGCCGTATTTGATTACGTTATTGTTCATGAACTATGCCATATCAAGCATATGAACCATTCTGCCGCTTTTTGGCAATTGGTTGCCAGTTATATGCCTGATTATCAACAACAAAAACATTGGCTAAAAATAAATCAGAAACAATTGTCTTTACCTGAACTATAACTACCCATCTTGCTAAATCGCCTGTTTTATCTCGATTCTCTTTCTGAATCTTACTCTTTGAAATATCGATAAATATCCTATCTTTCGCTGAAATTTATTGGCGGCTATTTAGCTTGGCATAATTATTGTTTGAAACTTATTTAATAAGGTTGTGGTCATAACTATAAGGCCACTTAACAATGAGGCAGTTATGAAAAGAATGGTATTTAGCTTGAAGATAACGTTGATCTATTTAGCATCGGCGATTTTATCGTTATTAATTTTACGTAGTCTTATTGGTTTTTAACGCTTAATTTATCTCGAATAATAAAGTGCTACCTGAGCATTAATTTTAATCTTACTTCAAAGAATAAGGTTTTAGATGCTTTATTGCTCAGATATTGATAAATTCCTCGCCAACCCATTAATGTCATATTTATGTTAATTTCATCATGATTTCATTTAACATACGGGTTAAATTAAGGTAGATTAGTGATTCTAAAATAAAAAAAATAATATTAAGGGTTATATTTGATGAGTGTCTCTGTACTCATTTGCGACGATTCTAATCTTGCGCGTAAACAAGTTAAAAGAAGTCTTCCTGAGCAATGGGAAGTTGATGTAGCAATTGCAACCAATGGTAAAGAAGGGCTTGAACACCTTCGGAATAATCCTATCGATGTCCTCTTTTTAGATCTGACAATGCCTGAAATTGACGGTATTGGCGTGCTTCAAGGTATTAGAGATGAAAATATCAATTGCCATGTTTTTGTTATCTCTGCCGATATTCAGCCCGAAATGCAAAATAAAGTGCTTAATTTAGGCGCTAAAGCTTTTTTACGTAAACCAGTCAGCCCCGAAGTATTAGCTGAAAAACTAAGTGAGCATGGTTATATATGAGCGCCTTTAATTTGAACGAAGACCAACAAGATTGCTTACAAGAGCTAATTAATGTTGCTATGGGGCAAGCGAGTGATCAACTTGCTCGCTACTTAGATACTTTTGTTCATCTTAATGTTCCTAGTATTGAGCAAGTCGATGCTAGTGCACTTTCTAATTCGCTTTATAGTGAAGTAGAAGCTAGTGCTATTGTCAGCCAAGGCTTTTTTGGTTATGAAGGCATACGTGGTGAAGCGCTACTGGTATATAAAAGCTCTGATACTGATAAAATTGCCGATATTTTGGGTTACGAACCGGATGAATTATCCGTTGAAGAACAGCTAACTGATATTAGCTCAATTTTAACAACAACCTTTTTAAATGTGTTCGCTAGCCAAATTGAAAACCAAATGTCGTATAGTGCGCCTCGGTTAATTTCGGCCAATAATAGCCCGATCACAGAATATTTAGCGCAACTTTCTTTTAGCTGGGATCTCGCCTTAAAAGTAAAAATTACCTACCAAGTAACGGACTTTTCATTCAACTGCGATATGATTTTATTGATACCTGAAGCGGCAATTATAAATATTACCGATGTTATCGATAGAATTTTGGAAGACTTTTAATATGGCTGAGGTTGATAGTTTTGTCGAGTCTATTAATAACCAGTTAAATTCTGGCGTTATTATTATCGATTTTAGTTATCAATTAGTTTATTGGAATAACTTTCTTGAAATTTATGCCAATAAATCTTTAGCTAAATATAAAGGCCAATCGATATTTGAAATATTCCCAGAATTGCCTAATCGCTGGTTAAGGCGTAAATTCTCTAGTGTTACTCAATTAAAAACTCCTGCGTTTTGTTCATGGGAACAACGTCATCATTTGTTTGAATTTCCTCACACGCGCCCGATCACAACCGATAGCCATTTTATGGCGCAAAACTGTAAGTTTACGATTATTCAAAATAATCAAGGTGAAGAATTCATTTATATTGCCATCGAAGATGCAACAGACGTTTGTCATTACCAATTAGCAATGCAGCAAGCACTTGATAAGTTAGCACTAGCTAATCGTATTGACGGTTTAACACAGGTGTTTAATAGAAAACATTGGGAAGAATGTTTAGCTAAAGAATATTCGAGAGCGCGTCGATTTGATCATGACTTAGCCTTGATCATGTTTGATTTAGATAACTTTAAGCGGTTAAATGATACCTATGGCCACTTAGGAGGTGATCAAGTATTAATTGAAAGCGCCACCCGTATCAAACAGATGTTACGGTTATGTGATATTTTTGGTCGTTATGGTGGTGAAGAGTTTGCGGTTATTTTACCTGAAACGTCGTTAGACGGTGCGCGCGAGCTTGCCGAAAAAATTCGAAAGTTTATTGAATCATCAGTGATTGAATTTAATGGTGATGAAATAAAAATTACCGTTAGTATTGGCGTGTCTATTTTGGCAGCAAGTGATACACGCTATGAAGATTTAATTGCGCGTTCAGATGAAGCGCTTTACGATGCAAAAGGATCGGGACGAAACTGCGTAAAAATCCGTAGTAACTTGTCTCATTGTGCATAAATTAGAATGAAAATTGGATTAAAACGCTAATTAACACATTATCTCCTCAAATAACGCTATTTTTATAGATTTTTATTGACAAAAAGCCCTGTTTCAGGCATTTTAGCGCCATGAAAAATATTACTAGCCATACGACCATTATTATCATTACCACCCGTTTAGGGATGGTGGTCAACGGCTGACGCGTAAACGATTAAATTACTGTCAAAGCTCGTGGCCAAAGGTTACGGGCTTTTTCATTATATAGGGGAAGCAAAATGCGAGTTTTAAAATTTGGCGGATCTTCACTTGCCAGCGCAGAACGATTTGTGCAAGTGGCCCAAATTATCCAAGGCAAACGTAAAGATTCACCACTAGCTGTGGTTGTTTCAGCACCTCAGGGTGTTACCAATCATTTAGTTGGTTTAGCAGACAGTTCAATTGACAGTGGTCAAATTGAACAAGGTTTAGCTCATTTTAAACAAGCTATTTTTACCATTATTGAAGACTTATCAGCATCTGTTGCTGGTTTTGATCGCATTCATGCGGAACAAGCGCTTTCAAACCATGAGCATGAATTACGCCGTTACCTTGAAGGTACCGTGTTATTAAACTTCTGTCCTGATCACATCGTAGCTCGTATTATCAGCACTGGTGAGCGTTTAAGTGTCGCTTTGTTATCATCAATTTTAAGTGCATTAAAATTTGATGTGGTTGAATTAGCCCCTGAAAAATTCTTAGTTACAAATGACTCGCCACTGAATGCCATTGCTGACCTAGTTGAATCAAAAGAAAAGTTTAAACACGCTTACGGTGAAATTAAAGATATTGCTGTTATGCCAGGTTTTATTGGTGTTAACACGCAAGGCCAAGTAACAACATTAGGCCGTAATGGTTCTGATTATTCAGCTGCGGTACTTGCTGTTTGTGCTAATGCCGAGTGTTGTGAAATTTGGACTGATGTTGATGGTGTTTATAATGCCGATCCTCGTTCAATTAAAGAAGCGAGTTTAATTGATTATTTGTCATATCAGGAAGCGATGGAGCTTTCTTATTTTGGTGCTTCGGTTTTACATCCAAAAACTATCGGCCCAATTGCCCAGCATCACATTCCATGTTTAATTAAAAATACCGGCAACCCTGAAGCTGCAGGTACTTTAATCGCCAATGAAAGCGATAACAAAAATATTGTTAAGGCTATTTCAAACTTAGATAACTTAACCATGGTGAATGTTTCAGGCCCAGGCATGAAAGGCATGGTTGGTATGGCTAGCCGTGTGTTTGCTACCATGAGTAAAGAAAATATCTCATTAGTGATGATCAGTCAGTCATCAAGCGAATATTGCATTAGCTTCTGTATTCATACGCAAGATAAAGTACTAGCTGAAGAAAGCTTAAAAGAAGAGTTTGAACTAGAACTACTTAATGGCTTATTAGACCCTATTGAATTACGCGATCAATTATCAATTGTTTGTTTAGTAGGTGATGGCATGCAACAACAACAAGGTGTTGCGGCTAAGTTCTTTACTTCACTTGCGCAAGCACGAGTAAATGTTATTGCGATTGCACAAGATTCGTCAGAACGTAGTATTTGTGTCGTTATTGAAGAACGTAAATGTACTGATGCTATTAAAGTTGCCCATCAAAACTTCTTCACTAAGCGTCCATCAATTGATGTTTTCTTAGTGGGCTGTGGTGTTGTTGGTAGTGAATTAATTGCGCAAATTAATCGCCAACAAAAAACCTTAAAGAATCAAAATATTGACTGTAAAGTTTATGGTATTGCTACGTCTAAAGGTATCTCGTTACAAGCTGAAGGTATTGACTTAGATAATTGGCAAGCCGCGTTAGGCCAAAACTTGGTTGATTTAACTCCGGATAATTTAAAAGAATTTGTCCGCGCTAATCACTTAATTAACCCAGTGTTAGTTGATTGTACGTCAAACGAAGCCTTAGCAATGAGCTATGTTGACTATTTATCAGAAGGTTTCCATGTTGTTACGCCGAACAAAAAAGCGAATACTGATTCATGGGAATATTATCAAGAGTTAAGAGCAGCAGCACAAAAAACACATCGTCGTTTCTTATATGAAACTACTGTTGGTGCTGGTTTACCGGTTATTGATACCTTACAAAGCTTGATCCGAGCAGGTGATGAATTACAACGTTTTGAAGGTATTTTATCAGGCTCATTATCTTTCTTATTTGGTATGTTAGAAGAAGGCATGACGGTGTCACAAGCCACTGCGATTGCTAAAGAGAAAGGCTTTACTGAACCAGATCCTCGAGATGATTTAAGTGGTATGGACGTTGCGCGTAAATTATTAATTATGGCGCGTGAAGCCGGTATGCAGTTAGAAATATCTGATATTGAAATTGAACCTGTATTACCAAGTGATTTTGACGATAGCGGTGATGTAGCCACCTTTATGCAAAACTTACCAAGCATTGATGCTGCTTTTGATAAGCGTGTACAAGCGGCTAAAGCAGAAGGCAAAGTATTGCGTTACATTGGTAATATTGTTGATGGTAAGTGCAAAGTATCAATTGAAGCGGTTGGCCCTGAGCATCCACTATTTAGCATTAAAGACGGTGAAAACGCGTTAGCTATTTTATCGCGTTATTATCAACCGCTACCATTTGTTTTACGTGGTTATGGCGCTGGTGCTGCGGTAACTGCTGCTGGTGTCTTTGGTGATGTTTTAAGAACTCTTGCTTGGGAGCAAACGTTATAATGTCTCTCTCAATTTTTGCGCCAGCATCAATTGGTAATGTTAGTGTTGGTTTTGATATTTTAGGTATGGCGGTAAAGCCTGTTGACGGAACCTTGTTAGGTGATGTTGTCTCAATTGAAGCGGCAGAACAAAACAGCTTAATTGTTGAAGGTGCCTTTTCAGCTAAGTTACCGGCAGACCCTAAAGAAAACATTGTCTGGCAATGTATCGACTTATACAACAAGCACCTTGCTGAGCTTGGTAAAACAGCACAACCTGTTAAGTTAACACTTGATAAAAAAATGCCGGTTGGCAGTGGTTTAGGTTCAAGTGCCTGTTCTGTTGTTGCCGCACTTCATGCATTAAATGCTTTTTATGATAAGCCATTTAATGACATGGCTATGCTAAATATGATGGGTGAAATGGAAGCGCAAATCAGTGGCAGTTTACATTATGATAATGTGGCTCCATGTTTTTTAGGCGGCTTGCAATTAATGCTGCCGGATGCGGTTAATGTTACCCGTACTTTACCTGGTTTTAGTCAGTTTTATTATATTATGGCGTATCCAGGTATTGAAGTATCAACAAAAGCGGCTCGTGAAGTGTTACCAACTAGCTATTCACGTGCTGATGTTGTTACTTTTGGCCAAAACTTAGCGGCTTTTGTTGATGCTTGCCATCGTCAAGACGCGAAACAAGCATTTGCTCAATTTAACGATGTGGTGGCTGAGCCTTATCGTTGTCATTTATTACCAGGTTTTGAGCAAGCAAGAGCTGAGTTATTAACCATGGGTAGTGTCGCTGTTGGTATTTCAGGATCTGGGCCAACATTATTTGCTATTTGTGATGATTTAACAAAAGCACAAGCACAAGCACAGTGGTTACAAGATAACTACGTGCAAAATGAATTAGGTTTTGTTCATGTTTGTCAATTAGACGAGCAGGGCGCAATAGTATTACCAGATGCAGCAGCATCGTAAGGAATTTAAGTGAAGTTTTATAATTTAAAAGACAACAGTGAACAAGTTAGTTTTGCTCAAGCAGTAAAACAAGGGCTAGGTAAAGGCCAAGGTTTATTCTTTCCTGAAACGATCCCTGCATTTGACAATATCGATGAATTATTAGCATTACCATTGGTTGAGCGTAGCGTTAAGGTATTAAAACCGTTTGTTGAAGAATCGTTAACTGACGCACAATTAACCGAGATTGTAACAAATGCTTTTAGCTTTCCAGCGCCAGTACAAAAGGTAACGGATAAAGCATCAGTATTAGAATTATTTCACGGCCCAACATTAGCGTTTAAAGATTTTGGTGCCCGTTTTATGGCGCAATGTTTACAAGCATTTAGCCAAGGTGAAAAAATTACCATTTTAACGGCAACTTCAGGTGATACTGGTGCTGCGGTTGCTCATGCATTTCATGGCATTGATAACATTGAAGTGGTCATCCTTTATCCGAAAGGTAAGATCAGTTTATTACAAGAAAAAATGTTCACTACCTTAGGTGGTAACATCAAAACTATTGCTGTTGAAGCTGATTTTGATGCTTGTCAGGCATTAGTAAAAAATGCTTTTGATGATCAAGAATTAAAAACAACGATTGGTTTAAACTCAGCTAACTCAATTAACATTAGCCGTTTATTAGCGCAAATTTGTTATTATTTTGAAGCGGTTGCACAGTTAAAAGCGTCAAACGCTGAAGGTAACGTAACTGATGAACAGTTAGCTAACTTAGTATTCTCTATTCCAAGTGGTAACTTTGGTAACCTAACTGCAGGTTTATTAGGTAAGTCGTTAGGTTTACCGATCAAACGTTTTATTGCGGCAACTAACGCCAATGATACGGTTCCTCGCTATTTAGAGACCGGTGAATGGTCACCGAATGATACGGTTGCAACTATTTCAAATGCTATGGATGTAAGTAATCCTAATAACTGGCCACGTGTTGAATTTATGCTTAAAACCGGCATAGTACCAAAAGATTGTGTTTCATCAGTATCAATTGATGAAGAACAAACACAAATGACAGTAACTAACTTGAATTCTGTTGGTTATATCAGTGAACCACACGCAGCAGTTGCTTATAAAGCGTTAAAATACAACATGACCGAACAAGAGTATGGTGTATTTTTAGGTACTGCTCATCCTGCTAAATTTAAAGAAGTGGTTGAAAGTATTTTAGGTAGTCCTATTGGTTTACCAAAAGAATTAGCTGATTGTGCTAGCGAAAAAATCTTATCAGTGAATATGCCAGCAGACTTTGCTGAACTAAGAGCTTTTTTATTAGCGAATAATAGTTAATAACAAGCTAGTAAAAAACTACTGAATATAAAAAAGCCTGAACAGCTAGCTGTTCAGGCTTTTTTTATGCTTTTTTGATACGTATCTTGAGCTTATACGGATTGGTATTACTTACTTGTTTTAAATTGTTTGATGTTTTCGCCAATTAAGTTGAGTAACTTTTGTTGTGCTTGTGAACTTGCCCAAGCGATATGAGCCGTAATAAATAAATTTTCCGGTTGTGGCTTTAATAATATGTGATCTGCAGGTGGCGGCTCTTGCTCTAAAACATCAAGAATAGCGCCGGCAATGGTTTTATTGTTAAGTGCCGATAACAAAGCTGAATTATCAATAATTGCGCCGCGAGCAGTGTTGATAATGATAGCGTGCGGCTGCATGTTAGCAAATTGCTCATGACTAAAAAGGTGTTCCGTTTCTGGTGTATGTGGGCAATGCAGAGAAACAATATCAGCTGTTTTTAGTACCTCATTAAAACTGACTCTGCCAGCACGAATTTTTGTTTCATTGGCTCTTTCGGCAATTATCACATTCATGCCAAAAGCTTGGGCAATGTTAGCAATGTTTTTACCAATATCACCGTAGCCAACAATGCCAATGGTTTTACCGGCTAATTCATCAAATTTAGAAGAATGCACACAAAACAGTGGGCTTTGTTGCCACTCACCTTGTCTAACTCTTTGAATGCTTTCATTCGTGCTGGAATAAAATTCTAATAATTGTGCAAAAACATACTGGCTGACAGAATTGGTTGAATAACCACTGACATTCATAACTTTAATACCAAGTGCATTAGCGGCAGGTATATCAATATTATTAGTGCCGGTTGCCGCAACACAGATTAATTTTAAATGCGGTAGTTTGCTCATGACATCACGATTTAAGACGACTTTATTTGTGATGATCACTTCAGCGTTAATACTTCTTTCTACCACCAGCTCTGGTGGTGTCATATCGTAACAAGTTAAGTCAGTAACTTGTGCTTCAATTGCCGCCAGAGAGATGTTGTTAATAAACGATTTTAAATCTAAAAATACAGCTTTCATTGGTTACTATCACCTAATTATGGCAACGTTTTTAACGTTGAATAACAGAATCATAACGTATCTGCTATTCAACCAATAGTGATAATTTAACCAGGTCGTCCGTCAACTCTTGGTTGACAAAACATTGGTGCGTATTTTATTAAGAATAAAATAAAAGCGAATAACCATAACATGCTGCTACCAGCATAAAAAAAGAGGGTATATTCAGGCATTAACCAAGGACCCAAGGTTCTGAACAGTGCCGCGACACTTAGCAAGATAAAGGCTAAAGCAACCCAAGTTGAAACTTGTAAAACTCGCCCTGTGTGGCCTAGGCTAACTCTAGCCATCATCGCGAGAATAATACCTCCAATGCCACCTATGGTAATTAAATGCCAAAAATGGTTTTTAGGTAACTCAGGGTATAAATAACAAAACCCTAAGCAGATCAAACCAAACCAAATAAATTTAATGGCACCATGAAGTGACCATAATAAAGGCACAGGTAGTGTTATCCATGGCATCCAGCGAAACCAGCGAACAAATTGGCTTATACCTGCAATAAAAAATAATGCGGCCAGTAACTTAGGGCTAATAGTAAAAAATGCAGAAAGTAACATAACCAAGCTTAATAATAACAAACTACCATTGGTTATTTTTTCCAATAATGGCAAACCAACTACTTTTTCTGTTTGGGTACCATTAGCAGTAAACATAGGCGTAACACGGCCGGCCATTACTGAAATTAGAACACAAACCAATAAAATACAGCTGTATGAAATTATTGTGATATTAAGCGGTTGAGCTGTCACTAAACTAAGGTGCATCAAAACATTAAAACCGGTAAATAACGCCAACAAAGGAATAAAAAATAAGTTTCTATACTGTTTGATAGCGATAATGGGCTTAGCTAGGGTAAAAGCAACCGCTGGCAGAAAAGCTAGATCGGCGATAATAATCAACCACTGCGGTACTAATGTAGGTATTAATAATAATATTCGAGGTAGTAGCCATAAAATAAATAGCCCTTGCAGGGTTTTACCGTAAGCCCCTCGGATGCCCGTCCAATTTTGCGCAGCAGTTAATAAAAAACCGGCAACTATTGGCATAACAAAACCGAATAACATCTCATGAATATGCCACCAATAACCACCACCGTAAGGTGTTAATGACAGTTTTCCAGCTAATATCAGTTGCCAGATAGCAATGGCTACAACAGCAAAAACACTAGCAAAAAGAAAAAAGGGTCTAAAGCCTAAACGCCACAAAGCAGGAATTTTTTGCTCTTGGGCTAAGTCGGTGATTTGCATGTTAACCTCTAAGGATTGTCCGTTAATAAGCTATATTGTAAGCTTATTAAGGATAAATATATTAATATGCATCAAGTATTTGTTAAATAAATGTTCTTTAATTTTAGAACGCCATTTTTTAAAGAGCAGAGGCTGATTTGTGAAAAATAGACTTAAGACATGGTGGCATACTGATTGCCCTTTTTGTCGACGATTTCGTTTATTGCTTATTTGGTTGGTGCTCATGTTAGTTGTTGATAAGCTGTGGTTTCACCTTATTTTTTAACTTATTGAGTTTATTTGCTAAATTTTAAGCGTGGAACTTCTCAGCACCGCTTTATTCATCTATATTGTCAATATATAGGTTTAACCTATCTTTCTTTACACTTGATCAAGCCTAACCAATAGCGATAACTATGAGTATTCCAAAAAACAGACCCCTGTATATCCATTATGCAGGCCCAAGCCTAATAGAAACGCCGTTATTAAATAAAGGTAGTGCTTTTAGCAAAGAAGAGCGTGCCAGTTTTAATTTAACGGGGTTATTGCCACCACGTTACGAAACCATCGAAGAACAAGCAGAACGAGCTTACATGCAGTATAAAAGCTTCGATACCAATATGAACAAGCACATTTATCTGCGCGCTATTCAAGATAATAATGAGACTTTGTATTACAAATTAATACAAGATCACATTGAAGAAATGATGCCAATTATTTATACGCCTACCGTTGGTGATGCATGTGAGCAATTTTCTGATATTTATCGTAGTGCGCGAGGTTTGTTTATTTCTTACAATGAACGAGAGCATCTTGACGATATTTTAAGAAATGCGACAAAAAATAAAGTTAAAGTGATCGTGGTGACCGATGGCGAGCGCATTCTTGGCTTGGGCGATCAAGGGATTGGTGGTATGGGAATTCCTATTGGTAAATTATCTTTATATACCGCTTGTGGTGGTATTAGTCCTGCGTATTGTTTGCCGGTAATGTTAGATGTTGGCACCAATAATCAAAAGTTATTAGACGACCCAATGTACATGGGGACGCGCCACAAACGTATTGGCCAAGAAGAATATGATGATTTTTTGGCCATGTTTATTGATTCAGTAAAACGTCGCTGGCCCCATGTTATGCTGCAATTTGAAGACTTTGCTCAACCGAATGCAACGCCATTATTAACCCGTTATCGTAATGAAATATGCTGCTTTAATGATGATATTCAAGGTACAGCCTCGGTAACTGTCGGTACTTTATTAGCGGCATGTCGTAGTAAAAACGTGAAGTTATCGGATCAGAAAGTCACTTTTGTAGGTGCCGGTTCAGCCGGTTGTGGTATTGCCGAGCAAATTATTACCCAAATGGTAAGCGAGGGGATCAGTGAGCAACAAGCGCGCAGCCAAATCTTTATGGTTGATCGTTTTGGTCTGTTATCTCAAGGTATGAGTGATTTACGAGACTTTCAAGCTAAGTTAATGCAAAGTGCTGAGGCTATAGAAAGTTGGTCAATTGCTGGTCAATATGCCAGTTTATTAGAAGTAATGGAGAATGCGCAACCTGGAATTCTTATTGGTGTTTCTGGTCAAGCGGGTTTGTTCAGTGAACAAGTGATTAAAGCGATGAAGTCTCATTGTGAACTGCCGATTATTTTTCCGTTGAGTAATCCATCAAGACAAGTAGAAGCGACACCTGAGCAGGTAATTAATTGGACTGAGGGTGAAGTGATTGTTGCGACCGGCAGCCCATTTGATCCGGTTGAATATAGCGGTAAACTTTATCCTGTCGCTCAGTGTAACAATAGTTATATTTTTCCAGGTTTAGGTTTAGCGGTAGTTGCGGCTAATATTAATCGTATTACCGATGAAATGTTAATGGCGGCGAGTGAAGCCTTGGCGTTAGAATCACCGTTAGCGAATACTGGTGTCGGTAACTTATTACCACCATTGACGGCAATTGCTTCAATCAGTAAAAAAATTGCTTTTGCTGTTGCTAAAGTTGCCTATCAACAAGGTTTAGCATTAGAAATACCTGATGATATGTTGATTGCCAAAATAGAGCGTAACTATTGGCAACCGCAATATCGTCAATATAAGCGAACGAGTGTTTAATTGTTTGGCTTGAAAAAGCGTTAAGCTGTTTTGGGTGAAATTGATTCTCTTACGATCAGTGATGGTTCAAAAAGATGTTTAATTTCACCAATGTTTTTAGTTTTGTATACGTCTTTTAAGACGAGCTTTGCTGCCATTCTACCCATTTCATTTACCGGGTGATCAATGGTTGAAAGCTTAGGATATAGATAATTAGCAAAATTAATATTATCAAAACCAACAATGGATAAATCTTTAGGCAACTCAAAACCATGCTCTCTGGCATAGGTCATTACCGCAGAAGCCATTTCATCATTAGCACAAACAACGGCAGTAAAGGTAAGGTTATTATCGATAAAATGTTTTATCCCGTTAGTACCACCCACGTCTTTGAAGTCACCAACAAACATTAATTTTTCATCAAAAGGAATGTTGGCTTCTGCTAAAGCTCGTTTATGGCCGGCGAGACGATCTGTCGAGTCAGCTTTAAATAATGGGCCAGCAATATAGGCAATATTACTATGGCCTTGTTCAATCACTGCTTTGGTTGCTAAATAGCCGCCTAATTCATTATCCAAACTGATACATCGCTCAGCTAAGTTATTCACTTTTCTGGAAATTAATATAATAGGGGTTGAGCCTTTACTTAATTCAACTAGGTATTCATCACTAACCGCTTCAACGTGCATAATAATGGCGTCGCAATTTCGACTAATTAAAAACTCAATACCGTCTTTTTCTTTTTCAATATCACTATGGCCAGGTGTGATAATGACGTGTTTTCCGGCGGCTCTAAATTCTTCTTCAATACCCGCGGTCATTTGACCATAAAAAGGACCACTTAATTCAGAGACCATTATGCCGATACTGTTACTACGATTGGAGGCGAGGGACTGAGCAATAGAGTTAGGACGATAGCCCAATTGCGCCATTGCTTGTAAAACTTTATCGCGGGTTTTATCGCTAACGCGGGCATTTTTGTTCATTACCCGTGATACGGTCGCTAATGAAACACCTGCTAGTTTTGAAACCTCGTAAATGGTTGCCATTTTTTGTCCGCAATAAATGTTAATTTAATAAATATGTTTAATAGAACTTCGTTTTTTTGATTAAGCTATCCATTGCTAACAACGCTTTATTAGGCGCTTTAAAGCAAAGTCGCCGCTAGGTAAACGTAGCGGCGTAATATAGCACATTTTTTAATAAAACCTAATGGCAAGCCACATAGACAAATATTCTAATTAAGCTCTGCGTTTAATGAGTTCATTGCTGATCTCAATATTTTTTTGGCTACTTAATGGGTAGATCAACATTAAGGCCGCGCCAGCAAAAGCAAAAGCTGCAGGGATCCAACTCATTAATAATTGCATGCCAGGTAATGAAGCCTCAATGGTACTTTTATCCATGCCGTTATAACCATAACCGGCTAAAACTACAAGTACTAAAGCCCCAGCAAAGCCACCCCCCGTTTTTTGCACAAAAGTACCTGCCGAATAAATTAAACCGGTGGCTCTGCGGCCATTTTTCCATTCAGAATAATCCGCGGAATCGCCTAACATGGTAAAAAAGAGGGTTGGCATCATGGCAGCAAAAAATTCGGCCGCACAACCGATAACAAATAGAGAAGTAATATCCCCTTTGGGCACCCAATATAAACCACCGGTGATCAGGCCGCTTAATATTAATGAGGCAATGAATAAATTTCGTTTACCAAACTTTTTAGCTAAATAGCCGGTACATAAAGCACCTAAGATAGAAACAATTAATAAGGCAATAAAATATTGGCCAGCCATTAATTCACTGCCGACATGATATTTAAAATAATAGGCGATAACCCCGTATTTTATGCCGTTAAACATCATAGTTAAAAAGCCCATACCTAATAAAATTAACCAAGGTTTATTAGTGAGCAGGTCAACCATATCGCGTTGAGTACCGGTCATATTTTCTGTCGGTAAGCGTAATAATTTTTTAATGATGACCGCCATGACACCCATGACAATAAAAAAGAAGATGCCACTATAAATATCACGAAAATAGAAAAATAACGTCATCGCTAGTAGCGGTAAAATGATATAAGGTAAGTTTTTCGATAAATCAAAAAGCTCTGATTTTAGGTTGGTGGTTTTGTCTATTTTAGGTGTAATACGTTCTTTAGTGGTGCCAAAGGTGATAACCATTAAGGCAATTAAGACCGCGGCAAAAACATACATGGTATATTGATAGCCAATGGCATCGTTACCTTCACCAAAGTAAGCAACCAGCTCAGGTAAAAAGCCCATGACTAATAAGCCACCGGCAAAAGCGCCCGCAAATCTAAAACCAGATAAACTGGTACGTTCAACATCACTTGGTGTCATTACCCCCATTAAAGCTGAGTAGGGCACGTTATTAACGGTATAAGCGAGGGTTAAACCAATATAAGTAAAATAGGCATAAACTAATTTACCGTTATCGCTTAAATTTGGTGTGGTAAAACACAACACCATAAACAAACCTAATACGGGGGCTGACCATAAAATCCATGGTCTAAATTTGCCCCAAGGTGTGTTGGTGCGATCAGCTATCATGCCCATAATTATATCGGTGACGCCATCGGAAAGCCGCACAACTAAAAATAACATGGCGGCTGCGGCCGCTGTTATACCAAAGGTATCGGTGTAAAATACCGCTAAATAAGCTAAGGCACCACGCCATACTAAATTTGCAGCAGCGTCGCCCATGGCGTAACCGACTTTTTCATAAAACGGTAATTTACTCATTATTATTATCTTTATAGTTGTGAAGTTTGCTACCAATTAATTTAACTGGGAATAACTTTATTTTCTAGTTATCAGTGATTTATAAGCTAAACCACTGGCCTTAATCGTACGTACTTGGGTGTCGTAATCAACATGAACAATGCCAAAGCGTTTTAAATAACCTTCAGCCCATTCAAAATTATCCATTAAGCTCCAAGCAAAATAACCGTCGATAACAACACCTTGTTCAATCGCATTGTGCACTTCATTTAAATGAGCTTGATAATAATCAATGCGATCTTGGTCGTTAACTTCGCCATTAATTAACTGATCATCCATGGCGGCACCGTTTTCAGTAATATAAATTGGCGGTAGCTGGTAACGGGTATTTAAATCAACCAATAAGGCAGAAAAGGCTTGAGGATAAATTTCCCAACCAATATCGGTTAATGGTGCTGGTGGTGGTAATTGTTCAAAAATTTCACTGTCGCTAGCCTGATATATGGCGCGGGTGTAAAAGTTAATGCCTAAAAAGTCGACCGGTTGCGAAATAATTTCCATATCACCAGGCTGAATGTCCGGGTGATGCTCAACAGGTAGTTGTGACAAAATCTCAGGGTATTGTGCGTCAAAAATTGGTTTAATATACCACTGGTTAAAATAATCATCGGCAAAGCTGGTTGCTTTTATATCGGCTATTGAGTCGCTAGCGGGATAAGCAGGGGTAAAGTTTAATACGATACCATTTAGTGAATCTGGGCTATTTTTATTGAGCACTTTCATGGCTAAGCCATGAGCTAACAACAAATGATGAGCTGCTTTTTTACCAAATTCTTTACCGACAATCCCTGGTGCGTGAATACCCGCTTCATAACCTAAAAAGGCACTGCAAAAAGGTTCGTTAAGGGTGGCATAAGAGTGTACTTTATTGCCGAAGGCTTTAGTAATTAAGTCGGTATATTCAGCAAATTTGTAAGCGGTATCTCTATTTAACCAACCACCTTGATCTTCTAAATGTTGTGGTAAATCCCAATGGTAAAGAGTCACAAATACTTTAATATTTTTAGCATTTAAGGCATCAATAATATTAAGGTAAAAATCGACACCGGTTTTATTTAATTGGCCATCAAGGGTCATTACCCGCGGCCATGAAATAGAAAGGCGATAAGCATCAACATTAAGTGAGCCAATTAGCTCAATATCTTCTTGCCAGCGTTGATAATGCTGGCAAGCTTGCGAGCCATCAGAATTATCGGCAATTTTTCCTGGCGTGGCACAAAAAGTGTCCCAAATACAGGGGAGTCGATCATCTATTCCGCCTTCTATTTGAAAGGAGGCCGTCGCGACACCATAGGTGAATTTTTTCTCTAGCATCGGAGAGTTCTTAGGCAAAGATAATCTTGTCATGTGTTATACCAGTTTTCGTTACAGCGATAGGGTTAATATTGTAAGCGCTTACAAATAGCTTGAAAAAAAACGGCTATTAATGTCTAATGAATGAAAGCGCTTACATTTAGGTTAGTGATTAATCAGTCAAAGGTCAATACTTTTACTCTGATTTTCTTAGATAACGAATAAATGCCATTGGTTTATCACGTTATTTGTTTCTACGCTTTAGATAGCTCTAGTTAGATATTGTAATTAAAAGTTTATTAAGGAAACTTTTTATGAAATTTAATCCGTTAATTTATTCAGTCTTATCAATTATGGTTGCCACTTTTGGCTTATCATCGTGCCAAAAAATTGAGACAGTAAAAGAAAAGGCAACTGATAGCACGACACGCGTTAGTACTACTGAGCAGAAAAGTATTTGGCCGGTATTAAATTTTGACGTTAAAAAAGATCCTAATGTTGAAGCAAAAGTTAGCCAATTATTAGCACAAATGACGGTTGAGCAAAAAGTAGCACAAATGATCCAACCTGAAATTCGTGACATTACCCCAGAAGACATGCGCAAGTATGGTTTTGGTTCCTTTTTAAATGGTGGCGGTTCTTTTCCACAAGGCAATAAGCATGCAACAGCACAAGATTGGATCAACTTAGCCGAAGCAATGTATCAAGCTTCAATTGATGATTCACTCGATGGTAGTACTATTCCAACCATTTGGGGAACGGATGCTGTTCATGGACACAATAACGTTATCGGTGCGACATTATTTCCCCATAATATTGGTTTAGGGGCGGCTAATAACCCGAAATTACTTGAACAAGTTGCCGCTATTACCGCAAAAGAAGTGATGGTTACTGGTATTGATTGGGTGTTTGCACCAACAGTTGCGGTAGTACGCGATGATCGTTGGGGGCGTACGTATGAAGGTTATTCGGAAGATCCTGAAATCGTTAGAGAGTATTCAGCGGCTATTGTTAAAGGCTTACAGGGCAGTGTTGATAAAGATTTTTTAGGCGATGAACGGGTTATTTCTACGGTTAAACACTTTTTAGGTGATGGTGGTACGGTGGGTGGCGATGATCAAGGCGATAATATTGATAGCGAACAAACGCTGTTTGATCTTCATGCCCAAGGTTATGTTGGCGGCCTACAAGCCGGTTCACAATCGGTGATGGCATCATTTAACAGCTGGCATGGCAAAAAAAATCATGGCAACAAATACTTATTAACGGATGTGTTAAAAAAACAACTGGGCTTTGATGGTTTTGTGGTGGGTGATTGGAATGGTCACGGACAAGTTGCAGGTTGTTCGAATGAAAGTTGCCCACAAGCGATTAATGCCGGATTAGATATTTTTATGGTGGCAACTAAGGCATGGAAACCGCTATATGAAAATACTGTGGCACAAGTTAAAGCCGGTGAAATTTCGATGGCACGCATTGATGATGCGGTTAGCCGTATTTTACGTGTAAAAGTAAGAGCCGGTATTTTTACTAAACCTAGCCCTAAAAACAGGGTGTTATCAGGAAAAACTGAAATAATTGGCTCACTTGAACATCGTGCTGTTGCACGTCAGGCCGTGCGTGAGTCGTTAGTACTATTAAAAAATAAAAATAATTTATTACCGCTTTCAGGTAAGCAAAATATTTTGGTAGCGGGCGCGGGTGCTGACAATATAGCTCAACAATCAGGTGGTTGGTCAGTCACTTGGCAAGGCACCAATAATAGTAATGCTGAATTTCCTGGCGCTACTTCTATTTATCAAGGTATTAAGCAGGTTGTTGAACATAATGGCGGTGCTGCCACTTTAAGTGTTGATGGACATTATGCAGCAAAACCTGATGTTGCTATTGTCGTTTTTGGTGAAGAGCCTTATGCCGAAGGGCATGGCGACCGTGATAATTTAGAGTTTCAGCGTGGTAATAAACGCGCATTAGCTTTACTTAAAAAAATGAAAAGTGACGGTATTCCTGTAGTTTCTTTGTTTATTTCAGGTCGCGCTATGTGGGTGAATGCGGAATTAAATGCTAGCGACGCTTTTGTTGCGGTTTGGTTGCCTGGCACTGAAGGGCAAGGGATCAGCGATGTGTTATTTACTAAGGAAAATGGTGAGATTAATTATAACTTTAAAGGCAAGCTTTCATACTCTTGGCCTAAAACTGCTCAGCAAACACAAATAAATCGTTTTGATAAAGATTATGACCCTCTTTTACCTTATGGTTTTGGCCTTAAGTATGGCGATAAAAATGTTTTAGCTGATAATTTAGATGAAACTATTATCGTTAATAAAAACTTAAATAAAGCCCAGTCAGTTTTTAACGGTACTGTCCAACAGCCGTGGCGCTTAGAATTAACCTCAGGTGGCAATAGGGCGCTTGTTAATAGTAGTGTGCAAAGCTTGGGCGCGATTAATCTACGTACCACAGATAAAGAAGTACAAGAAGACGCATTAGAGATTAATTTTGACGGTTCAGCAATAGCTCAATTCGGTTTTACCAGTAACTTCACTGAAGATTTACGGGCGTTAAAAGAAGTAAATTCTGCTTTGTCGTTTTCGATCAAAATTGCTGAACCCCCAAGAGCACCATTAACGGCAAGTATGACCTGTGAAACCGATTGTCAGGGTGAGTTGAGTCTTAATAAGTTATTAGCGGGTTTAGCAGATGAGCAGTGGCATAGCTTATTAATCGATTTACAATGTTTTGAACAAGCAGGGGCTGACTTGTCGAAAGTTACCTCGGTATTAACCATTACTAGTAACGCACCATATTCGTTAACCATTGCAGACGTTGTATTAATTCCCAATCAGGCAAAAAAATCTGATATAACTTGTCAATAACAATAAAAATTTAGCTCAGTATTGAGATAACATAAATGGCCAATAAAATGGACGGAACAATAAAGCAGATCGTAATTGTTGGCGGTGGAACCGCGGGGTGGTTAACCGCTGGCGTTATTGCAGCTGAACATAAAGCAAACAGTGAGTCAGGTATTCAAGTAACGCTGATTGAATCGCCAGAGGTAAAATCAATCGGGGTTGGTGAAGGAAGTTGGCCAACGATGCGAGCAACGCTGAATAAAATAGGTATTTCTGAAACTGATTTATTTAGAGAATGCGATGCATCTTTTAAGCAAGGATCTAAGTTTGTGAATTGGGTAACTGAGCAGCCTGATGAGCAATATTTTCATCCTTTTGTTTTGCCTCAGGGCTATCAGAAAACGGATTTAGTTCGTCCTTGGCAGAAGCTTAAACACGGTGTTGCATTTGATAAAACCGTTGCTTTTCAGGGCCACTTATGTGATTTAAATAAAGCCCCTAAACTCATTACCACGCCTGAATATGCGGCAGTAGCCAATTACGGTTATCACCTTGATGCAACTAAGTTAGCTGATTTTATTCAAAAGCATTGTATTGAAAACTTAGGAGTGCGTCATGTTGTTGATCATGTTGAGCGGATTAATACTAAGCCTTGTGGTGATATCGCATCCGTTACCACTAAACAGCAGGGTGATATAGCGGGAGACTTATTTATTGACTGTAGTGGCTTAGCGTCTTTATTAATAGGCAAGCATTATGGTATTGAATATCTTAATAAAAAAGATGTGCTGTTTAATGATACTGCACTGGCAGTGCAAGTACCCTATGTGGAAGATAATAGTCCAATCGCCTCTTATACTCTTTCTACAGCCCAATCAGCAGGTTGGATATGGGATATTGGCTTACCGACAAGGCGCGGTGTTGGTCATGTTTATGCTAGTGAATATCAAACCGATGAACAAGCCGCAGCGCAATTAACTCAATACATTGAGCAATCAGCGAATAAAAAAATAGCGAGTTCGTTATCTTTTAGAAAAATAACTTTTCGGCCAGGCCACAGGGCTAAATTTTGGCATAAAAACTGTGTCGCGGTTGGCATGTCAGCAGGATTTTTAGAGCCGTTAGAGGCGTCAGCTTTAGTTTTGGTTGAGTTAGCTGCGAGTAGTATTAGCAGAGATTTACCGATAAATAGAGAAGCTATGGAGCTGGTGGCGAAGCGTTATAATGAAAAGTTCTTATACCGCTGGCAACGTATTATTGAATTTCTTAAATTACATTATGTGTTGAGCCAAAGAAAGGGCGATTATTGGCATGATAATAGGGCAGAGACGAGTATCCCTGAAAGTTTAGTTACTTTGTTAAGCTTATGGCGATATCAACCACCAAGCACAGAAGATTTTTCTCAAATTGATGAAATATTCCCCGCAGCAAGTTGGCAATATATTTTATATGGTATGCAGTTTCAAACCTCGGAACGAGTTACGGATTGTTGTCATATTAATTATCAAATGGCAGAAAAGCTCTTTAACGAAAATGCCCAATTAGCTCAAAGATATGCCGCAGCATTATTAACTAATCGAGCGTTAATTTATAAAATTAAAGAGTTTGGTTTGCAAAAAGTTTAAGTGGTTAATTCTAACCATGTTAACTAACCTAAATTATTTTGCTTATTAAGCAAAATGAAGTTACCTATTCAATAAGCTATTAAGCAAATAAACTGCTTAATAGCTTTATTTCATGAACATTTATTTCATTGATAGTATTGTCAGTATTGCTTTGGCGGGTGGATCAATAACGCTACTGTAAAAAAAGCTATCGGCGACTTTTTCGATATGAAATTTTTCATCAAATACGTTGTGAATAATTTCGTTATCAAAGCGATAAGGCATAGGGATTTTTTGGCCTGCAAACTCATCATACATTTCAAACCTAGGTTCTTTTAAACTCATGGTTTTGAGTAGTAACCTGCCTGACGGTTTAAGTAGTTTTTGAATGTTTTCAATATATTTTTTGGTACTAATACAGCAAATAGAATGAAAACAGCCTCGATCAATAATAAGATCAAATTTTTCATCAATTGAACTGGCTAAAATATCGTCGATAACAAAAGATAATTTAGTGGTTTTAGGTAAGTTTTTAGCCGCTTCTATGGCTTTATTTAAGGCGGTTTGAGATATATCAGAGCCAACCACGTCATAGCCTTTTTCTGCAAGAGCAATAGCTTGCGCACCGCTACAGGTGCCTAAATCTAAAATTTTACCAGAACTTATTTTGTGCTCGGCCAAGTATTCAATTACATCAAGGTCTAGCTCTTTACTAAACCAAGGCCAAATATTATCGTTTTTTGTTTGGGAATACATTTCACAATTTTTGGTTTCCCATTTATCTTCATTCCATTTTATAAAGTCTTGTAAAGTTGGCATAATTAGTACTTCTATTGTGATTTATGATCAGCCAAACAATATTGATTAATAAAGGTTTGGTGGCTTGGTAGTCTATCAACATTAAATTTCACGTTATTTTTTAACGAGGTTAAAAAACGATCTAATTCTGCCTGTGGCATTACGTTTGCTATTTGATGATATTGTTCTGGCAATATTCCTTGCCCGATCATAACTTGTGACCAGGAATCAATGTGAAATAATTCATCGGCAGCTACTTGTAGACGAGCAGAATCTTTAAATAATTGAATACGGTGAGCTAATGATTTAGGGAGTTCCATACTTTGGCAATGGCGCCAAAACTCACTATCGTCACGGTTTGTTACCTTATAATGTGTGATAATAAAATCTCGCACATGGGCGAGTTCTTGATCAAATTGCTGATTATATTCATCAACAAGGCTTTGTTTCTGTCCTTCAAATGGGAACAGCACGATCAACCTCAGAATACTTGACATAATTAAGTGAATACTTGTTGATTCTAATGGCTCAATAAAACCACTAGATAAACCAACTGCAACACAATTTTTATTCCAAGCTTTTCTTCGCTTACCTGTACGATATTTAATAATACGGGGTTCGGTGAGAGGCGTACCTTCAATATTTTTTAATAGTAATAATTTCGCGTCGTCATCACTTAAGTACTTACTACAATAAACCAAGCCATTACCAACGCGGTTTTGCAAGGGAATTTGCCATTGCCAGCCATTTGCATGGGCAATAGAACGGGTGTAAGGAATAGGCTCTTTTACAGTTTCCGTTTGCACGGCAACGGCGCTATCACAAGGTAAAACGTGAGACCAATCTTCAAAACCTGTATGTAATGTTTTTTCTATTAATAAACTTGCAAAGCCGGTACAGTCAATAAATAAGTCACCGGTGATCACTTGCCCAGATGCTAATGTAAGTGAACGGATATCGCCAGATTGAGGATCTTTGGTAACTTGAGTTATTTTTCCCTCTTGTCGGGTTACCCCTAAATCTTCACTAAATTTTCGTAAATATTTTGCATATAACGTAGCGTCTAAATGATAAGCATAATTGAGAGGGTTTTCTTCAGTGATAGCAAATTTTCCTGCTTTTGCCGCTTGTACTTCAGGACAATATTGCTCAAAACCTGCGTGATGACCATGTCGTAAACCATGCAACCAAAAGTGCTGGAATTCACCGGCCCAACATTCTTTACCAACACGGCCAAAACCATGTAAATAACTATGTTTAGGTTCTTTCCAATTTTCGAAATTAATTCCTAGTTTAAAGGTAGCGTTAGTCGCTCGCATAAATGTTTGTTCATTTATACCTAAAAGGCGGTGGAAAGTTACTAATGTTGGAATTGTTGCTTCTCCAACGCCGACAGTGCCTATTTCATCAGATTCAATAAGGGTTATATTAAACTGTCGGCCAAGAAGTTTCGATAATGCAGCAGCACTCATCCAGCCAGCAGTTCCGCCTCCGGCAATAATAATATTTTTGATTGCTTTTGTTGACATTACGCTGCTCCCTACAAACGACTATTTTGCATATCGACAAGCTTTTGAATGTTATTGATAGATGCCACTACCATGTATGCCATTTGCAGAAAACCTTGCGAATTAAGCTCTTCTAACGCAGTAGCACTTAACTTTGATAGCTTGTTTTGATTAATTGTATAGTTACCATCAATGCAAATTTTTTCACCATTATTGAGTTCAATATTTAAGGTTATGGTTTCTAGCAAATCATGGGCTATGAATGCGTCAAACATTTTTTTGCTGGTTTCAATACCGGTATTAATTAACATTAAATGATGACTTATTTGATTTAAGTAAGGCGTATTTTCACCTGTTGTAGTAAAAATTGCTTCCCCTTCATCATAGCTAACTCTAGCGTTATCCATATCAATACAAACAACTGGGTTGTTGATGATTTCGCCATTTACATTTTGTTCTTCATGACCGATTAAAAAGGGTTCTTTTTCAATAACCGCAGGAATATAGGATGCGTGCCATGTGCCGCGTTTTAAAAATAGGTTCTCATTTTGGCGAAGGCCAAATAAAACCACTGATTGAAATGCGCCAGTGTCGGGATTTTTACTAAATAAAATAGGGTAATCTCGTTGAATATGAATATATTCGGTTGGAAACGTTAATGTGTAGCTGATGTTATTACCTAATTTAACGCTTTTATTGGTATTTATTTTAATGTCTTTGTGGGTTTTATTATTCAGTAATACGTAATTTGTCATGTTTATCCTAATTTATTGTTATTTTTGAAATTAAGAACCTTTTTAAAATAATTACCAGCGCTTAATGTGATGACGAATTGATGAATATACAAAGGCTTGCTTGTTGTTTATTGATAAAGCAAGTAATTGTATATATTACAAATACAGTGAATTGACAAAATGATCAAGGCGCATAGGTAGGTTCTTTTAGAAAAATTCTTTTAGGTAAATTGTTAATAAAATAGAGCCCACGTTATTCGGTGGGCTCATGATGTTTTTATTTACTAAGTCTAAAAGGTGTAACGAGCGCCAAATTCGTAACGCGCTTCCGACTCATATGCATTGATCAAGGCATTTTTTGTTCTGCCATGTCGACGAGCGTCTTCACCAGTAACGTTAATGCCGGCAAATGATAAAGACAGCTCTTTTGTTAGCTGATAACTCACACTGAGATCTATTTGGCTATAGGCTTCTACAAACTCAGGCTCAGAATCATCAATTGCCGCATCATTTAAGAAGTCATCGCGCCAGTTGTAAGCAATACGAGCAGATAAATCATCTTTTTCATACATTAAAACGAGGTTGGCTGAATCACTTAACCCAAGTAACGCAAATTGGGTTTCAGTTGAGGCTAAATCAAATTTCACATCACCATTTACTATGGTGTAGTTAGCTTGTAAGCCAAAACCGGTATCGCTTAAGAAATGTTGTACAGCTAATTCAAAACCATCAATTTTGGCTTCATTATTATTTACCGGTGATTGTGATAAGAAGATCATTTGTGGATCATCAGAATTTGGCAATACGTCAACATTTTCTTCATACCAGTTATCGGTATGACCATTAGCATACAAGGCTTCACCTAGCTGATTTGCGGCAACCATCGAAAATAGATCGGTATTGGTTGGGCTTGTTATACCGTAGATATTCGCAAGATCATTGATTGCTTGTTGAGCTCTAGGGCCATTGGAAGCATCACGTAAATCAAAGTAATTTTCTCGAATTGGACCACTACCAACAAAGTTATCAACACGTTTTTCAAAATAACCGACAGAAACATAACTTGTTTCTTCAAAGTACCATTCTAATGATAAATCAAGGTTATCTGATTCAAGAGGTACTAAATTCGGGTTATTTGAACTAGCGCCACCCGTTGCTGTTGGATCAAGTACTGTTGGTTCAGCAGGGCCTCCTGTAATTGCTACAGCAGAGCTTAACTGTTGATATTGTGGGCGAGCAATGGTTTTACTGTATGAAAAGCGCGCTTTTAAATCATCTTTAATATTTAGATCGAAATCAAAACTTGGTAACAGGTGGTCATATTCATTTTTAACTGAACGTGGCGAAACTTCATCACTAAGGTCAACTAAGGTATCGTTATTACTTGTCCAACGAACTCGTAACGGAATTGCTGATGCACTTGTTGATGTTGAATCGGTTGATTCGTGTCTTAGACCCGCACTTACGTGATAAGGCATTCCACCTAATTCACCGTTTAAATTAATTTGGAAGTAAGCGGCAAAAATTTCTTCTTCTATTACCAAATCAACTTCGTTATTAGGGTTTTTATCTGTTACTAGATCGTATTGAGTATCTGCCCAGTATAAAATTTCTTTGGCATCACCTCTGAAACCCTGTGTCCAAGCTTCGCTTGGCAGTTTGTAATCATCTAAAGAATCGTTAAAATCAATTGGATCTAAAAATGCTGTCGGTAATTCACCTGCATTTGAAGCACCCCAGCCACCCATTGCTTGGTTGCCGGTATGAGAACGAATGGTATGGTTTTTCATATCACGAGATTCAATACCAAAGTCTATGCTGCCTTCATCAAATTCATATGAACCATCAATACGTAACTGTTGTATGTCATTGGTATTTTCATTCCATACCGTTTGTAACATCGTTGTGCCTAAATCGTTAATATCTAAAACACCGTTACAGTTATAGCCGTTTCCAGTTTGGGTGGATGGACGAGGATCACAATCATCAAAATTAGCCAGTTGAACAGGTAAGCCACTTGATAGATAACGAGCACCAATGCCGGCATGGACATTAGAACCAATACCAACGGTTAAATCATTACCAAATTTTTCAGTAGGTAAACTTTCAGATTTTGAGTCGTGGTAATCTAACGTTAGATTAAAATAATCATTCACATCCCAATCAAGATTAATACCAATTGATTTATCTTCAGTTTTAATATTACGGGCAATTTGTTTTAGAGCGATATCACGAGGAGCACTTTGATTACGGTTTTCAAAATATAGCTCTGGTGTTGGATTTAGACCCGATGTAAAGGTTACTTCGCCTAAGAAGCTGTCATACCATCCTGAAATATCAGAAATTTGTTTCTCTTGAGTTAATTCCGTGTAGGTATAATCTAAGGTTGCGGTTAGGTTATCCATTGGACGATATTGTAGTGTTAATTGAGCATTGGTACGTTCGCGTTGAGTATCTTCTAAACGATAGGCAATGTCTGAAGGAAGTTGAATTGCCGTACCTTCAGCAGGTAAATTAGAGTATACAGTTGCAGGATAAGTAACGCCGCCTTCAACATAGGCTTCTTCAACTTCTCGGTTAATGTCGGGATCACCATCACCATCTAAATCTGAAAATGTACGATTTCGCCAAGCGTTAACTTCAGCGCCCGTTTGGCTACTATGACGCTCAGAGAAACTACCGGTAAATGAAGCACCAAATACTTCTTCTTCATCCGTCCAGCTAATTAAACCAGAAAGCTCAGGGGTTACCTTATCATTTAAATCTCTCACACCATCACGTACTGATGTATCGAATAAAGCTTTACCACCAATACTCGCATGTAAACCTGGTTTATCTAATGGTTTAGCTGTGTTGATATTAATTGATGCACCAATACCGCCTGTTGCAATATCGGCTCGACCCGTTTTATACACTTCAACCGACTTGACCGCGTCTGAAGATAGGTTTTGAAAGTCGTATGCACGATTATTCGCTCGACCACCACCAAAAGGGAGTTCTGTAGCAGGCATTGCACGGCCATTTAATGTCACCATATTATATTGTGGTCCAAAACCACGAACAGTTACACGGCTACCTTCGCCATTAGAACGGTCAATAGAAACACCGGTAATGCGTTGTAATGACTCTGCTAAGTTTGTATCAGGGAATTTACCTATATCTTCAGCAGATATAGCATCGACTACACCTGTTGCATCGCGTTTTAAGCGAGTAGATTCTTTAATACTTGAACGCATCCCTGTTACTTCAATTACTTCAATTTGCTGTTCACTTTTTGTTTCTTCAGCAAAACCAGGGGATGCAATGGTTGCGCCTAATACTAGTGATAAACTAGTCGCTAATTTTGATTTTCTAAATGTACTTGTTTTCATATCTCTCTCCCACGAGTGATCAAATCATTTGACTATTTATTTATAATTTTCATTGTAAGCGCTTACATGTAATTTAAAAAAAACGACAAACTTGAATGTAAAATCCTTGAAAGCGCTTTCATTAACGTAGGTTAATATTTAAATAAGATCAAGTTAATTTGTGTTTTATTTTAATAAATTGTTAATTAACTCTCAAAAAATGTGGTGTTTATAATCTTAATTAATAAGTTTTTATATTTTAACTGTTTGTAAATAATGGCTTTAATTTACTTTTGAATAGTGTTTGATTAAATAACATTTAATTAATATTAATTATGTGTTGAAAAAAAAACATAAACAGGTTTATTATGTAAGCGCTTTCATTGTTGTTTTTTACTTTAAAGCAATACGGTCAATAGTTTAAAAAATATGAATGCTTGATAGTCACTAGCCGAAGCAATAGTTATCCCTAAATAACAATAAATAGAATTAGGAAAGTCCATGAACTTAAATGAAGTAAATGCCAAACTGTCGTTAAAAGAAAAATTGGGTTATGCCTGCGGTGATGTCGCCAGTAATTTTTATTGGCGGGTATTTGATGTTTTTTTATTTATTTTTTATACCGATGTTTTTGGTATTTCAGCTGGTGCTGTTGGCACCATGATGCTGGTAACTCGCTTAATCGATGCGTTTTCAGATCCGTTAATGGGGGCATTAGCTGATCGTACTGAAACTCGTTTTGGTAAATTTCGCCCCTACTTGTTGTGGGGGATCATTCCGCTTGCTGCAGCAGGCGTGCTAACGTTTACCGTGCCTGATTTAAATGAAACCAATAAATTAATTTGGGCTTATTTAACCTATATTTTCATGATGTTAGCTTATACCTTTATTAATATTCCTTACGGCGCATTATTAGGGGTTATTACGGGAGATTCGCAGCAACGTACCACGTTAACCAGCTTTCGTTTTATTGGGGCGTTTACCGGCGGTAGTATTGTTGCTTATTTAACGCCTGAATTAGTTGGCTATCTTGGGCAAGGTGATGAAGCATTAGGCTGGCAATTAACCATGGGAATATATGGTGCGGTAGCGGCTTTATTATTTTTCATTTCATTCAGTACCACTAAAGAGCGTATTAAACCACCGGCAGGTCAAAACACGGCGATCAGCCAAGATATAAAAGACCTAACCAAGAATAAACCTTGGCTAGTTTTGTTTACTTTAGCGCTCATTATTATGATGACAATCACCTTACGGGGTAGCACAGGTACTTTTTATTTTAAATACTATGTTGAACAAGAAAGTTTGATTGGTAGTTTTTCAATGGCCTATATGTTGTCGTTAATGTGTGGTGCCGCTATTACGCCACTGTTAACTAAGTTTATTGATAAACGTAGTTTATTGTTGATTTTAATGGGCATAGTGACGGTGTTATCTGTTGTTTTTTATTTTGTGCCCAAAGATCAAATTGCCTTAATGTTTGCTTTGCAAATTGCCATTGGTTTAGCACTAGGCCCTAAATCACCCTTAGTGTTTTCTATGTATGCTGACTCGGCTGATTATTCGGAATGGCAAACTGGCCGACGAGCCACCGCGATGATTTTTTCAGCCGCCACTTTTTCACAAAAACTTGGTGGTGCTTTTGCTGGTGCCATGATGGGGTGGCTTTTAGCTTCGTTAGGTTATGTTGCTAATCAAGCGCAAACCGGCGCTTCAGAGCAAGGTATTGTGTTATTGATGACCCTGATCCCCGCTGTTTTTGCGTTTATTTCCATGGTAGTTATTTGGTTTTACCCGTTAACCGAAGCCAAGCTTGTTCAAGTACAGCGTGAACTTGCCGAGCGAAAGACAGCCAGTGATCATTTAGCCACAGATTCAGGAAAATAAAATGTCTAAGCCAATGCCTTTTACTGTCATTAATGCAGGTGCCAGTGATTCACAAGTTGAGTTACATGATCCAACGTTATTACCTAAGTCAGCTGGATTTTTGTGGAACAAAAAAATGATGATTCAAATGAATTGTCGTGGCTTTGCGGTTGCACAATTTATGCAGCCAGAGCCGGCTAAATATGCTTATGCGCCAAATATTGAAGCAAAAACCTTCATGCAGCCTGAGCATCATTATTATGCTAATCATCCAGGACGCTTTTTTTATATTAAAGACGAAGATAATAATAACTTTTTTTCAGCGCCTTATGAGCCTGTTAAAGGGCATTTAGATTCATACAAGTTTATTATCAGTGATAGTGAAATTTCATGGCAGATTGAGAATTTAGCGCTACGTGTAGAAATTACCTTGACCTTAGCTACCGACGACGCTGTTGAAATATGGTCGTGTCAGGTGACTAACTTATCTAATAAGCCACGTAATATTAGTGTTTATCCTTATTTTCCTATTGGTTATATGTCGTGGATGAATCAATCGGCTGATTATCATCGTCAGTTAAATGCTATTGTCGCAACAGCCATCACGACTTATCAAAAGGTAGAACAATATTTTGAAAATAAAGAACTTAAAGATAAAACCTTTTTTCTAGCGGATGAACAACCAACAGCTTGGCTGGCTAATCAAAATGTTTTTGAAGGTGAAGGCGGTTTAACCTCGCCAGATGCCTTAAAAACTGAGCAGTTAAGTAATACTCCCGCTTGTTATGAAGTACCTGCGGCGGTTATGCAATATCAACGCGGCTTGGTACCGGAGCAAACATGTCGCTTTAATTTTTTATTTGGGCCTGCGAAAGATGAAGCTGAAATAGCCCAATTGAAAGCAAAATATTTACAAAATAATACCTGTTTACAACAAGCTAAATTAAATTATGTTAATTATCTTAAGCAAGCAAAAGGCTGCTTAACTATTCATAGTAATGATAAAGCGTTCGATGACATGGTAAATCATTGGTTACCACGGCAAATGTTTTATCATGGTGATGTTAATCGCCTGACCACAGATCCACAAACCCGAAATTATATTCAAGATAATATGGGCATGGCTTACCTTGCTCCAGCTATAGCACGACAAGCGATATTAACAGCCTTATCACAACAAGCCGTTAATGGTGCTATGCCTGATGGTATTTTATTACATCAAAATGCCGAACTTAAATACATTAACCAAGTTCCACATGCGGATCATTGTGTATGGTTGCCAATTTGTTTAATGGCATATTTAAATGAAAGCAATGATGCGGGTTTATTAACTGAGTTGCTGAATTTTGCTGACAGCGATGATAAAAAAACGGTTGCTGAGCATATTGAGTTGGCCATTGATTGGTTATTACAAGCTAGAGATTATCGTGGACTCAGTTTAATTGAGCAGGGTGATTGGTGTGATCCGATGAATATGGTTGGTTACAAAGGCAAAGGAGTATCAGCTTGGTTAACTTTGGCGACAATTTATGCCATTAATTGCTGGCGAGATATTTGTCAGCAATATTTGGCCGATTGTAAACAACGCTTTGATAAACTTGAACACTATAGTTTAGCGGCAGAAGCGATGATGCAAGCAGTGCAAACGCATTTATGGGACGGCCAGTGGTTTGCTCGTGGTATTACCGATGATGATGTGGTGTTTGGTATTAAAAATGATAAAGAAGGTAAAATTTATTTAAATCCACAGTCGTGGGCTTTATTAAGCGGATCAGCAAGCGATGAACAAAAAGCCAGTATGCTTTTAAGTATCGCTGAACAATTAACGACACCTTATGGTGTTATGATGTTAGCGCCAAGCTATACCAAAATGCGTGAAGATGTTGGCCGATTAACACAAAAATACCCAGGCGTTTCTGAAAATGGCTCGGTTTATAATCATGCCGCGGTTTTTTATGCTTATAGTTTGTACCAACACGGTGAGCATCAACAAGCTTTTGAAGTATTAAAAGCGATGATCCCAAATTTTGATGATGCTGTCACCCGTGGTCAATTACCGGTTTATATCCCTAATTATTATCGTGGTGCTTATTTTCAGTTACCTGAACAAGCGGGTAAATCTAGCCACCTTTTTAATACTGGTACATTAGCCTGGTTTTATCGTTGTATTGTTGAAGAATTATGTGGTTTAAAGGGCGAAAAAGGCAACTTGTTAATTCAACCTAAACTGCCGAAGTCATTGCAGACCATCAGCGGCGTTCGCACTTTTCAGCAGGCAACTTTTCATTTTGTCATTAAAAAAGTAGCTATGCCAAGTACTAGCAAGCAACTTAAAGTAACTCTTGATGGTAACTGTTTAGACACTCACCTTATTACTGGTATTCAAGCGGGCAAAAGTTATCAATTAATTATTGAACTGCCTTTTGATAATTATACCATACCGTTCTAAGTGAGCACTTCTTTATACGGAATGGTATTAACCGCTTCTAAATAAAAAGCAAAAAAAAACGCATTAAAAAATGCGTTTAAAAAACATGAAATACTAAGGGAGATTAATTCTTTCAAGTAATAAGAGTGGCGTCACTTCAATTAGTTCAAAAAAAATTTAATTTTTTACTTTTATTTTTTTGTCTGCAATTTTTTCTTTATTTCTGACTATATTTATTAGGTACATTCAGGAATTAAAGCCTCAGAAAAAAAACTTATCCGTTAATGAAAATTTGATAACCGTATTATCTCAAGAATGCTTAATTTATGTTGGTTTAAATAAATTTTTTAGAGTAAAAGCACTTGTTGTTTTTGTTTTTATTTATTATTAATCAATTGGTTATGTTTGTTTTTGTGTTTAAGTATCGGTATGCGTAAAGTTGAACGTTCAATTTTCATCTTTTTTGTTAATCAAGACGATAGCTTTGTTTAAGGCTGCTAGTTTAATTACTGGAAGTTCAACAATAACCATAAATAAGAAACTTTTATTTAATTTGAGTGAATAAAAAAATAAATAAAAGTAAATCGGGGGAAGTACTCAATGAGTATTCAAAATAAAATATCGGTTCAACATAAATTTAATTCATCATTTCAACATTCCTTAATTGCTTTGGCAGTGATGAGTGTCAGCACCGGCACTATCGCTGAAGAAGCGCCAGCCAATGCAGCAGAAGAAAATATTGAAGTTATTGAAGTAACCAGCGCGCGCGGTAATTTGTTAAGCGCGCAAAACTTAAAACGAGAATCAGCCACCTTTGTTGACTCAATCACCGCTGAAGATATTGGCTCGTTACCTGATCGCAGCGTGTTAGAAGCGATCCAACGTTTACCGGGTGTTTCGATTGAATTATTTGATGGCCCAGATGATCCTGATCATTTTAGTGTTGAAGGCTCTGGCGCGATTATTCGTGGTATGACCCAAACTCGCTCTGAGTTTAATGGTCGTGACTCTTTCAGCGCCGATTCTAGCCGTGGTTTATCATTCCAAGATGTTTCCCCTGAATTAATGGGTGGCGTTGATGTTTATAAAAACCAAACCGCTGACATGATAGAAGGTGGTATTGGCGGTACCATCAGTTTACGTACCCGTAAACCATTTGACTCACAAGAGCGTGTAGTTGCCTTTAACGCCGATTATTCTTACGGTAGCCTTGCTGAAAAAGGTAGCCCAACCTTTTCAGGTTTATTCAGTGACCAATGGGAATTAGACAGCGGTGGTCGTTTTGGCTTTTTAGCCAACTTTGCTAAATCAAAATTATATGGTCAGTCACACGGTATTCAGTCGGACGCAGCCGTGCAATTTAAAGCATCAAATATCGCAGGAGCTGAAGCTTTTGTTGGCGAAGATGGCGAAGGAATTGTATGGGCACCACAAGGTGGCAATATCCTGAAAAAAAGTGATGATCGTACCCGTGAAGGCTTTTCAACCGCGTTACAATATGCCAATGCTGATGAAACTTTTAGAACCACCTTGCAATACATGCGCTCAGATTCTAATTTAACGTGGCATGAGCAAGCAATGAAATACCAAGGGGGTTATTACGGCATTGATAATCGGAGAACACGTCCTCATGCCGACACACAATGGACCTTTGATGAGCGTGGTGTCTTTGAATCAGGTGCATTTGCTGCAACGGATGGTTGGGGAGCCGCCGACGGTAATCAAGACCGTATTCCTCGCACTTGGGGAGATGGTTCACATCCTGAGTTTCCCAATACTTTTCAGTTTGATAGCCGAATTCAAGACAGTTCATCATTGGTTGAAGACACTTCAATAAATTTTGAATGGAGCCCAAGCGAGCGCTTAGATTTATCAGCTGATTTTCAATACATAAAAGCAAAAAGCTCAAATGATGACGTAGTTGTTATGACGGCAACAAAAGCCGCACAAAGCTATGATGTAACAGGCGATAAACCTGAATTAACGTTAATTGACCCATGGCATGGTTACCGTGATGCTAACCCAGAACTTTTTGCTGCTGGTACATCACCGAATAATCCCGATGGTATTTGGCCTGGTTTTACCAATGATCCTGCTGGCGATACCAATTATTATAGTGACTATGATAGCTATTTTTTACGCAGTGCCATGGATCATTATGAACGTTCGGATGGCGATTCAATTGCTGTTCGTTTTGATGGTACCTACCATTTAGAAGATGACGGCTTATTTACCTCAGTACAAGCGGGTGTTCGTTATGCAAAACGCGATCAAACCGTGCGCAGAACCGATTACAATTGGAATGCCTTAGCACCTGAATTTTCAAGTGGTACGGGTTGGTTAACCAACTTACAAGGTTATCAAGATGATTTTGAATTGGTTGACTGGAGTGATTTCCAAGGCGGTGGCGTTTTTAATGTGCCTGGTGATCACACTATTTTACCAACGAAAGAATATGTTCGTTCCATTATGGGCGCAGATCCGGCTAGACAGCCTTATACAAGTAGTGATAAATGGAATTCATATCCTAATTTAAATGGTGCTAATGATAGTGAATTTGGTTTATTTTCACCAGGTGATATTAATAACACCGTTGAAAAGAACAAAGCGGTTTATGTTCGTTTAAATTTTGAAGGGGACACTGATTTAGTGTTTAGCGGTAACATAGGTTTGCGTTATGTAACCTTAAATCGCCAATCGAGTGGTTATATAAACTTCCCTGATATTCGTCCTGATTTTGCCGTACCAGCGGGTGTACCGGAACAATTAACGACAGACTATGTTCGTGATTATATCACCACGCAAATTAATAATGGCACATACGCAGATGCACGTGAGTTTTTTGATGATGATGACAATAATTGGGTTGGTGATAGAGTTAACTATTTATCATTAGCAGATCGCGAATGGGGTAATAATCACGCTGAAGTATTGCAATCAGAAGCCGATTTTAACTTATTATTACCAAGCTTTAATATTAAAGTAGAATTGACCGATTCATTGATCGGCCGATTTGCTATCTCTAAAGCGGCGGCATTTCCTGATTTACAAGATGTTCGTAATCAAACGAGTTTAAGTGCTGATATTGTCGCGTTTAGACCTGAAATTGATGAAAATGCCGATCCTGCAACATTAGACCCATTAGATTACCTGATCCAAGGGGCTATTATCAGTAGTCGTACCGGTGAAGGTGGCTATACGGGTTTAAAACCAATGGAGTCGGTGCAGTATGATTTTGCTTTAGAGTGGTATTTTGCTGATGTTGGTCAATTAAGTGCGACCATTTTTCATAAAGACCTTGAAAACTACTTTATCAAAGGTGCTGCCGCGCAAACCCATACAAACCCATCAACGGGTCGTACTGAAACCTCATTAGTTTCATCGACGGTTAATGGTGCTGAAGGTAAGATGGATGGTGTAGAAATCTCGTATCAACAGTTCTTTGATGATTTTATTCCAGGTTTTGGTATTCAATCAACGTTTACCTATATTGATGCTAGCGGTACACCTAACAATGAAATATTACCTGAAGATGAAACTTGGTTTAGCAGTGATGCCGAAGATACTGGCATTCGCGTAAACTTTGATTCAGTGCCACTGCAAGGTCAGTCAAAAGAAACCTTTAACTTTGTTGCTATGTATGAAAAAGACGCGATTAACGCGCGTATTGCTTATAACTGGCGTTCAAAATACTTATTAACCACCCGCGATGTTATTAGTAAAGCCCCATTGTGGAATGATGACCGCGGCCAAGTAGATGCGTCAATATTCTACAACTTTGATAACTTTACTGTTGGTTTACAAGGTACAAACTTAACCAATTCCGTATCGAAAACGTTAATGATTTTAAATGATGAATTATTAGCAACAGGCCGTTCATGGTTTGAGTCAGACCGCAGAATTGCTTTTGTCGTTCGTGCTAATTTTTAAGCTTAAATTGAGCATTATTTAAGGTTAATTAGCATTAAAAATGTGTTTCGCTTAGCGAAACACATTTTTCTAATAGAGCTTAATTGCTGTTAGTTTCTAAAGACTTATCTTGATTGATTTTTGTCATGATAAAGACGTCGGCAGAATAAGGTCAAATAATTCGATAAAGGCAAAAAAATGAAAATTTTATCTAGGTTGGTTTATCTGCTGATCTTTTTTATGTTGGTGGCGTGTGGAAAATCAAATGATGAGCAAAATTCAGCACTAGCGTCTACAACAAATGTTAAACAAACATTATCTTCTGTGAATAAACGGGAACAGGATTTAGAAAAAAAAATAGCACAGCAACTAGCAGAATTAACGTTATCGGAAAAAATATCGTTAGTGCATGCCAGTGGCAAATTTCATATCAATGCGATTGATCGGGTTGGTATTCCAGAAATGTGGTTATCTGACGGCCCTCATGGTGTTCGACACCAAATAGAGCGAGATAGTTGGGCGTCAGCGGGTTGGACCGATGATCACGCAACCTACTTACCCCATTTGACTTCGGTTGCCGCAAGCTGGGATCGCGATATAGCAGCGTTACATGGCCAAGTGTTAGGGGCGGAGGCACGCGATCGTGAAAAAGATTTCATCTTAGGGCCTGGTGTCAATTTAGCGCGCTTACCTCTATATGGGCGTAACTTTGAGTACATGGGGGAAGACCCTATTTTAGCTGCCAAGTTAGTTGTTCCCCAAATTAAGGCTATTCAACAAAATGATGTTGCGGCCACCATTAAACATTATGCGTTAAATACCCAAGAATTAAACCGAACAGGTGTTAATGCTAAGCCAGATGAACGAACATTAAGAGAGGTTTATCTACCAGCTTTTGAATATGCGGTAAAAGAAGCCGATGTCTTAGGAGTTATGGGGGCTTATAACGAATATTACGGGACTAATGCTAATCAAAGTAAGCATTTAGTGATGGATATTTTAAAAGGCGAGTGGGGCTTTAATGGCGTGTTACTAACTGATTGGAATGTCGATATTAATACTTATGAGGCGGCAGTTAATGGTTTAGATTTAGAAATGGGAACCGTTGTTGATAGTTATGATGATTATTTTTTAGCTAAGCCTTTCCAAAAAATGATCGAAGCAGGAGAGATACCCGAATCGGTATTAGATGATAAAGTGCGTCGCATTTTACGTGTTCAACATCGTATAGGTATGTACGATAAGGCGCGATATAAAGGTGAACGAAATAGTATTAAACATCAAACCGCGGCACGTAAAATTGCGACTGAAGGGGTTGTGTTATTAAAAAATGAGCCGGTAAACCAGCAAGCTGTGTTACCGCTAAATCAAAAAGCGATCAAGCATATTTTGGTACTTGGCCCGAATGCCGATAAAAAACATGGTCAAGGTGGTGGTTCATCTGAAGTTAAATCTTTATATGAAATAACACCTTTAGCAGGTTTAAAGGCACAATTAGGTAATGAAGTAAAAATTACCTTGATGCGTGCAAAAAGTAGTGAATTGGCACCTATCGCCAGTGATTATGTTGCTAGTCGCCATTGGACAGGTACCCCAGCTTGGAATATTGCTTATTACTCTGATCAAAACCGTAACCAGCTTATTGATGAATCTTGGGTAGTTGATTCTCAGTATCAACCGGTAAATGTCAGCAGCTCTGTTTACATTACCATGTCCGCAGATATTAAACCGTTAAATACGGGGATACACGAACTGATAGTTAAAACTGAGGGGAGCTTTAGTTTAAAAATTAATAACGAAGTGGTACTGGCATCAACAACTGATAAACAGTTAAGCCATAAAATTGCGTTGCAAGCAGATACAACCTATCAATTTGAAGTTGAATACCAAGGCAGTCAAGGTTTTGTGCTTGGTTGGGAAGCGCCGAATGATTTATTTACCCCAGAAGCTGAATATTTAGCGGCAGCAAAAGAAGCTGATGCGGTTATTTATTTTGGCGGATTGAGTCACGCTGATGATCGTGAGTCTATCGATCGAAGCCATATGAAACTACCTAACAGCCAAGATGAAATTATCAGTAAATTATTAGCTGTAAATGAAAAAACTGTAGTGTTTTTAATTGCGGGCTCTGCAGTTGAAATGCCTTGGGCTGAGCAAGCTAACGCTATTGTGTGGGGCTGGTATGGTGGTATGGAAGCAGGGCATGCCTTTGCTGATATTATCTTTGGCGATGTTAACCCAAGTGGTAAATTACCTATTACGTTACCCAAAAAATTATCTGATACAGCGCCTATTGCTTTAAATGACTATAACGCGGTTGAGTCACTCTATTCTGAGGGCGTGTTTATTGGTTATCGTTGGTTTGAGCAACAAAATATTCAGCCGATTTTTGCGTTTGGCCATGGCTTATCTTATAGCCAATTTAGTTATAGTGACTTAACGTTATCAAGTCGGCAACTTTCAGGTGCTGAGCAGCTAACGGTAACGGCTAAAATCACTAATACTGGCCAAGTTGCCGGCGCTGAAATAGTACAGCTTTATTTGCATGATAAAGTGGCAAGTGTTGCTCGACCTGCTAAAGAGTTAAAAGATTTTACTAAGGTATTTTTAAAGCCGGGTGAAACTAAAGAAGTAAGCTTAACACTGAACCAACGTGATTTATCTTTTTGGGATATTAAGCGTAACGGTTGGTACGCGGAAGCGGGGGACTTTAGTGTCCTGTTAGCCGCATCATCAGATGATGTTCGCTTACAAGCCGATTTTAGCTATCAACCATAGTTAATTAACCATAGTCATCAGCGATAGAGCAGCTAGCTTAATTAGTAATAAAGTAGAGAGGATAAAATTAAGGCTGAGATGTTATTCAGCCTTAATTTTTGTTAGCAATATATTACTCTATTTCTACCAGAATTTTTGGCCTCATATAAAGCTTTATCGACTTTTTTGAGGATTTCACTTAACGGTTCTTGTTGCCATTGAACAACACCAAAAGATGCTGTGAAGTGTATTTCGTTGCCATCGTCTAAGATGAGTTTGTCATTTTCAAAATTTTCTCTGATCCGTTCAACACTCGGTAATGCGTGTTCAATACTGGTATTGGGTAATAAAGCGATAAATTCTTCGCCACCAAAACGGGCACAAATATCAACATCACGTAAACTGGATTTTAACGAGCGAGTGGCTTGAATAAGTACTTTATCGCCAACATCATGACCATAAGTATCATTGATATTTTTAAATAAATCTAAATCTAAAAGTAATAAAGTAAAAGGCTGGTGATAGCGCTCAGACAGTGCGGCATGCTCTTGAAATTGTTTAATAAATGCACGTCTGTTTAATAATTGTGTTAAGCCATCGGTATCAGCAAGTAGTTGTAATTCAGCTTCAGCTTTTTTCCGTTTTTTAATTTCTTTTTTTAATTGCCAGTTCATTCTTAAAATAAGTACCACGACAGCAATAGATAAAAAGGTAATAAAGCCAGCAGAAATTAGCCAAGTATAAGTGCGAGAATCAAGCGGTTGTGGTGGCTGAAAAATAAAACCGGTAAGGTTGTCTTTATCAACAATCATATTTTGTTCTAAAAAAATATCGGCCATTTTTTCTAGCCGCTTTTCAAACATATGACCAATGGGTAATAGTTCAGACTTTACTAACGAATTCACCGTTAATGCTTCAAAACGCATATGGTTTAAGGATTTATTACGATTATAATCGCGAATAATAATTTTAATGATTTCTTCTGAGTGGGTGATGGCGTATTGCCAGCCTTTTAATGAAGCCTCTTTAAATCGCTGAACAGATTCGGGATTATTTATAGCTCTTTCTTCGGAAGTAAAGAGAATGTCGCTATAAAAATCAACACCATAATCGATTGGTGCAATTACATTATATTTTAGCCCTTGTTCTTCAATGTAAAAAGGCTCATTGGTACTGTAAGAGTTAAAAGCATCGGTTTTACCGTTGATCAGATCATTTAATTTATAAGTGCTTTTTTGAATATTAATTTGGTTTTCTTTTAAACCTGCGGCTCTAAACATCGCAATAAGATCGGCATCGTCGTTATTACCCGCAAGCATGACACGCTTATTTTTTAACTGTTCAGCTTTGGTAATATTGGAATCTGCCATGGTGATCAACACTGATGGCGAATGTTGGAAGATAGCGGCTAAGGCTACCAGCGGCTCTCCGTTTAAGCGGTTGATTAAAACTTCACTGTTACCTTCAGCAAAGTCAGCTCTACCTGCTAATAGCTCTGGTACTGGTTGGATGTCAGGGCCGCCAGCAACAATCTCAACATCAAAACCAGCTTGTTCATAATACCCTTTATATTTAGCGGCGTAATAACCGGCAAATTGATATTGATGATGCCAACGAAGTTGCATACGAACTTTTTCAAGTTCAGCCGCATTTAGTGCTGGGTTAATACTTAACCCAAACACGAAAAAAATGAAAAAAGTTATAAATAATCTAAACAAAATAGAGATTTAATATTATTTTTATATCTTTATATAGTAAACAATGTTTTTAATTTGTACTAATTTTTTAACTGTATTTATTGTTTTAACTGGCTTTTAGCGGAATTTAGTTCTTAATTAGTACAAAAAATGAACATGTTTGGTTTCGTTAAGTGACAGGTTATACCAATCCGTATAAGAAAGTGAGCACTTCTTTATACGCAATGGTATAAGCTTTTATTACTTTAATTGTAAAGCCGCATCAAATGACGAAGTTAACAATCTTGCTTGGTGTTACTTAAATGTTCTTTTCTAAACTGGGTTGGGGTTGCGCCAACCAGCTTTTTAAAAAACGTATTAAATGTTGCTTTTGAATTAAAGCCAGCTAAATCCATAATGTCTAACATGGTTGACTTTTTATGCTCAGGTAACAGCAATAATCTTTTACTTTCTTCAATACGGTAGCTATTAATAAACTCAAAAAAGTTTTGTTTGAAATGACGGTTAATATTTTGCGATAACATACGTGCTGGCATATTTAGTTGCTTAGCCAGATTTTCTAAAGTTAACAAGTGATTTAAATATGGTTTGCTACTTTCCATATAAGCGACAATGCTATCGATTTGTTCTAAATCGACAGGATTTTTATCACTTTGTTTATTAATTTCAGGATCAATACCCTTAAATAATGACGTAAACCCTAAACTGAAGTAGATCAAGAAACTGATCAAGAGCATGGCACACCAGTTTGAGGTTAGGCCAATCAGTTCATAATCTATTTCAATACCTAAGGTAAAGTTAATGGTAAAACCGATAGTAATTATAATGGCAAAGATATAAATGGTGAGAAAGCCGATAATTAATACTTTTAGCCAGGTCAGATCAATTGACTCTATATCCGAAAACTCATTTTTAATATGTTGATGATAGCGCTTTAGCTCAACCAAACATAAAATACCGCAAAATGTGCGAAAGCACTCTCTAAAGAAATTTATACCAAAAATATAATCGGGGGCATCGGCTAGGCTGTAAGTGGTTAAATGCGCTATTTTGGTTTCAGCATCTAGGAAGTACCAATTTTGACTTTCGTGAATAAAATAAGCTAATAGCGGCAATAAATAAAGAATGTGCTGTTTTTTAAATTGATAATCTTTATAAATAAGTGTTCGAACATAAAACAATAAAACCACCGGCTCTAACCAATAAGCTAAACCAAAGGTGTAAAATAAATGCGGCGAATAACCGATGATTATTTGCCTGAACATTTCACCAAAATTAATTAAATTATCTAAGGGAATTGCGGCATTGGTTAACAGAAATAACGCCAAAAGAATATTACTTTGTCTACGCCCTTTTTTTAAGACAAACAGAAAAATAGCAAAAAGTAGACATTGATAAATGGTAATTAATAATGCGAGATCGTGGGTATTGAAGATAACATCTTTCATAATAGGTGAGTTTTATTTTTATTGTATTTGTATGAGTGGCTCAAGCCTGAAACTTCATGTTAAACGAATCACTATTTTTTAGCAAAAACTTGTGTTTTTAGCCTTTTGTTAGAGCGCCTTAATAGCATTTTTGTCGTATTTATAAGGCTTTATTAACTATGGAAGAGCAAAATTATTTACACCTTTTGATGTGGATACTATAGGTATATTTGTTAAAGAAAATATGGCGCTTACAATAGAAGTAGTAAGCGCCAAAGATATCAAAGGTTAGCTTAAATTGAGCTATCGATGGTTATTTTTTGTTTTTTCTTCATGTAAACAAAAAAGCCACTAAAGATGATAATTAAGAAGATAGGGAATAATATTAAATTACTCAGAGCAGCCTGTCCTGTTGCAATTTCTAGTGCTGAACCAGTTAGGCCGGTAGCGGCAGCTTCAGCTTTTGCTGAGTCAATCCAACCACCAATCACAGGGTTCCACATACTTACGGAGAACATTCCAGCGCCACCTAATAATGACATGCCCAAAGCTCCTGTTTTAGGTGTGTATTCTGCGGCACAACCGATCATTGTTGGCCAGAAGTATGTTACACCAGCAGCAAAAACAACGGCAGCGATATAAACTGAACCACCTTGCAGCTGAGCCATTAAATATAAACCCAAGGTTGTTAAAACAGCAGAAGCTAATAATACGCCAGGAGGGCTAAGTTTATGTACTAATGGTCCAGCAAAATAACGGCCAAGTGCCATAATACCTGTTACTAAGGCCAATATTAGCATTGGATGTGCTCCTGAAGAACCAAGAATTTGGTTAATCCACTGACCTGGGCCAAATTCACTGATTGCAGTTACGGTCATACAAATGATCAGAAAAATATAAATAGGATTTAATAAGCCTTTAAGGTTAATTAAGGTATCGTCATTTTCAGATTCTATTTCAGGGAAGGTAAAACCAAGCATCATCACACCATAAATGATAGTAGGAATTAAAATAACGGATACTTGAGCTTCCCAGCCTAAGCCCATTGAACTCATGCCTGCTGAAGCTAGAGACCCGATTACAATGCCGCCAGGAAACCAGACATGAAATTTGTTTAACATGGTGGTTTTATTATCAGGAAAAAGTTGTGCGATTATCGGGTTACAACCAGCTTCAACTAAACCATTGGCAAAACCAACTAGAAAAGTTGAGATCATTAAGCCCCAAAAACCATCAGCAAATACGGTTAATATTAATCCTAAAGCGTGACCGATAAAGGCTAACCAGACGATTTTTTTAGCGCCAATTGCATTATACAAAATACCACCAAACATCGTGGCTAATGGGAAGCCTAAGAATGCCATACTGGCAATCCAACCTAGTTCTTTACCGTTTAATCCATATTCTTGACCTAAGTCTCCTAAAATCCCTGCGCGAATAGCAAATGTCATTGCTGTTACGATCAGAGCGATACAGCTGATGTTAAAGACTCGTTTTGCATCTGCATCAGAGATATGTGTTGCTGAACTCATAATTATTTCTCTCATTGTTATAGTTATTTTTTACTTTTTATTATTCTAAATAATAGTAAGTTATATTTTTTAACCTCACTTTGGGGAAGAGCTAAAATAGCTTACCCCTAATTGAGGTTATTAAATGCTAACTTAGGTTATTTTATGCCTAAAATACTTTTATTAAATTCTTCATCAACCCCAGTTGCAGCGAAATCATCAAAGGCCTTTTCGGTGACTTCAATAATGTGCTTGGCAATAAATGGTGCGCCTTCAGTCGCGCCAGCAACAGGGTGTTTAACACAACATTCCCATTCTAAAACAGCCCAACCGTCAAAATCGTATTTGGCCATACGAGTGAAAATGCCGCTAAAATCAACTTGGCCATCACCTAATGAACGGAAACGACCAGGGCGGTCAATCCAGCTTTGATAGCCGCCATAAACACCTGAGCGACCATTTGGAATAAATTCAGCATCTTTAACATGAAAGGCTTTAATGCGGTCATGATAAATGTCGATAAATTCAAGATAATCTAATTGTTGTAACACAAAATGGCTTGGATCGTACAAGATATTTGCACGAGGGTGGTTATCAACAGCAGCTAAAAAGCGTTCAAAAGTAACGCCGTCATGCAAATCTTCACCAGGGTGAAGTTCGTAACAAATATCACAATCGGCTTCATCAAAAGCATCTAAAATAGGTAACCAACGGCGCGCTAATTCAGCAAAACCTTGCTCAACTAAACCCGCAGGGCGCTGTGGCCATGGGTATACGGTATGCCATAATAATGCGCCAGAGAATGAAGCATGGCTTTTTAGCCCTAAGTTTTTACTGGCTTTTGCCGCTAAAAACATTTGCTCGGTTGCCCACTTGGTTCTTGCTTCATAATCATTACGGACATGATCAGGGGCAAAACCGTCAAATAAGGCATCGTAAGCTGGGTGTGAAGCAACTAATTGACCTTGTAAATGGGTAGAAAGTTCGGTGATTTCTAAACCATTTTCAGCGACAATCGCTTGTACTTCTTGGCAATAATCTAAGTCGTTAGCTGCTTTTTCTAAATCAAATAAACGGCCATCCCAAGAGGGTATTTGAATACCTTTATAGCCTAAACTTGCTACCCATTTACAAATATTAGGTAGGGTATTAAATGGTGCTTCATCAGAAGCAAATTGTGCTAAAAATATCGCAGGACCTTTTAACGTTTTCATATAAACTCTCTTTGTTATCTTTATTCGTTAAGTTCAATAAACTTAGTAATTAATTTTTAATCAGCTAACAGTTGCTCTAGGTTGTACCATTTAGTGTCTTGATTTGAGCTGTTAACAAATGACTCCACTAACGCCATACCACGGACACCTTCATGTACATCAGGGAAGTCGTAGTCTTTATTGGCATCATAGTCACCGTTAGTAAAATCACGAACGGCTTGGGCAAAACTGACATAAATATTGGCGAATGCTTCTAAATAACCTTCAGGGTGACCCATTGGTGTACGAGTATTTGCGGTTGTGCGAGCGCTATGCATACCACCGGTTCTTAATACTTGCATTGGTTTATCTAAATATTTAAGCGTTAATGTATTTGGCTCTTGTTGTTGCCACTCTAAGCCACCTTTTTCACCGTAGACACGAATGGTTAAGTTGTTTTCTTCACCAGCGGCAATTTGACTTGCTTGCAAGGTGCCTTTAATGCCATCTTGCATTTTTAATAAAACGATACCGTCATCATCTAAACGACGACCTTCAACAAAAGCGGTTAACTCGGCACAAACATGGGTAATTTCTTTACCGGTAACATATTCCACTAAATTGGCAGCGTGGCTACCAATATCACCCATGCAACCGGAAATGCCTGAACGTGCGGGGTCCGTTCGCCAATCTGCTTGTTTGTTGTCGCTAGCTTGTGCTTCAGATAACCAGCCTTGAATGTACTCTACAATGACTTTTCGAATAGGGCCAAACTCACCATTAGCAACTAAGGTTTGAGCTTCTTTCACCATAGGATAGCCAGTGTAGGTATGGGTTAAGCCGTATAATAAGCCCGTTTGTTCAACGATTTTTTTTAGCGCTTTAACTTCGGTTAAATTAAGGGTGGCGGGCTTATCAGATAATACGTGAAAGCCAGCTTCTAAAGCGGCTTTTGCCGCAGGGAAGTGCATATGGTTTGGAGTTACAATGGCGACAAACTGCATACGTTGATCAGCAGGTAACTTTGATTCAGCATCAACCATGGTTTGAAAATCAGGGTAACAACGCTGCTCTGGTAACATTAATGCGCGACCTGAAGCGATAGATTTTTCAGCTGAGCTGGAAAATGCACCACAAACAAGTTCTATTTCATTATCAATACTTGCTGCCATACGATGTACGGCGCCAATAAAAGCACCACTGCCGCCGCCGATCATGCCCATTCTAATTTTTGTTTTGCTTGTCTCAGCCATTTTATTACCTAATATTTGTTATTAATGTATGTCAAAATGATAAAGTTATTTCCATTTTGCTTGATAAAAGCTTTATTCAGTGTAGCCATCTAATAAAAAGACAGGTAATAAAAATTCGGTTATCGATGCAATAAAATCGGCGTGACATGTTTTTATATGCAATTAAAATGTAAATATCTAACCGGTATATTGGGTTTATTCAGTTAAGGATTTCGTTTGAATAGAGAAGAGTTGTTATCGCAAATATCTAGCCAGCAAGCGTTAGCCATGTTTAATTTATTACCAGAAATCTCTTTTTGGATAAAAGACAAACAAAGCCGAGTGATGTATGCCAATCATAGCTATATCACAAGAGTTGGCTATAAAACGTTAGAGCAGTTACTGGGTAAATCTGATTACGACTTTTCACCAAAACATATCGCGAAACAATTTATTGTTGATGATCAAAAAGTGATGGCTGGCGAAGTTGTAACTGATCGTTTAGAAATGAATTTAACCAAAGAAGGTGGATTAGCATGGTATTTAACCTCTAAAAAACCCTTAACGGATGATCAAGGTAATATTATTGGTTCATATGGTGTCACCCGACACCTTCATAAAACGTCGGAAATTATGTCGGGCATTACCGAGATTAAAGCTCCGGTTGAATATGTAAGAAACAATTACCAAGAAGAAATTAGCGTTGAAAAATTAGCAGAAATTGCGTTTTTATCCATAAGTGCCTTAGAAAGACGTTTTAAAAAATACTTATCCAAAACCCCGAAACAATTTATTCGAGAATTTCGCTTAGAAAAAGCACGTCAGTTACTCGTTGAAACGCGTTTACCTATTGCGGAAATTGCCTATGAATGTGGCTTTTCAGATCACAGTTATTTTAGTCGTCACTTTAAAATGCTATTTCATGAGCTACCATCGCAATTACGTGCGGATAAATAAGGTTACATAGATTTTAATTGGTGCAAGATACAACAATCTTGAACTTGATGATTTTTGCAAGAGTCGGCGAGTGCTGCTAACGACACCTCTAACATCGCAAGCTCCCTTTGACTTTGCTGAATACGTGCGAGTTGATCGGTAATAATTTTATCAACGCTAGCACAAGACGCTTTTGGCTCTTGTTGTACTTCAATCAGTTGTTTTATATCGCTAATTGCAATATTTAGTTCTCGACACCGTCGAATGAAAATTAACGTTTCAATATTTTCCTTTTGATACTGTCTATAACCATTGCTTGTTCTATGTGGTGGCGTTAACAAACCGATTTTTTCATAATAGCGGATTGTTTTTGCGGGTACTTGGGATTTAATGGCTAACTCGCTTATTTTCACCTTGACCTTCCAGTAGCTGTAACCTTTAAAATGAGCATATCATTAATTTAAATATTTTGTAAAAAATGCTACCTATGTCCAACTCATTTTCCCCTGTAATTCTTGTTTTTAGCCTGAGTATACCTTTACTTCCTTATAGCCAAGCACTAAGTGCACAGCTAAGCGACAGTGAAGCGCAGTTAACGCATGGCGCTCAACTACAGAACAAACATCAACACGAAGAAAATCAACACCATGAAGAAGATGAGCATGGGCACGAACATGAACATGAAGAAAATATCGAAAAAATAGTAGTGCAAGCAACACGTTCTGGGCGGGTTGCTAATGAACAACCTATTCGGGTAGAGCTTATTAACAGAGAAGAAATTGAAGAAAAAGCTGCGATGCGTCCGGGTAATATTTCGATGCTAGTGGCTGAAACTGGTGGCGTACGTGTCCAAACCACATCGCCAGCTCTTGGTAGTGCCAATGTGCGATTACAAGGGCTGTATGGTCGTTACACACAATTATTAGCGGATGGTTTACCGCTTTACGGCAATCAGGCAGCTTCAATTGGTTTGTTACAAATTCCGCCGACGGATCTTGGCCGGGTTGAGATCATTAAAGGCTCTGCTTCATCGCTTTACGGTGGCTCTGCGCTTGGAGGTGTTATTAACCTTGTTTCTCGAAAACCAAGTGATGATCTTAATGGTGAAATGTTGATCAATTTAACAACACGTGAAGGGCAAGATTTTACCTCTTATATTGAAACGCCATTAACAGAGACAGTTAAAGGTTCATTAACGGCTGGCGCTCATTACCAAGATGGGCAAGATATTGATAATGATGGCTGGTTGGATCTTGCTGAATATGAGCGCTATACCGCTCGACCTCGCCTTTTTTGGGAAGGGGAAAAAGGCGAAACGCTTTATGCTACGGCAGGGGTAATGAAGGAGCAACGTGTTGGTGGCAACACTGTTGGCGGCACGGTTGCCGATGGCAGTTTTTACCAGCAATCACAAAAATCACAACGTGTAGACAGTGGTTTAGTTTTTAATATGCCGTTGTTAGACAACCTTACGTTTAGTACACGAGCATCTGCTATGTTGCAAGATCATCAGCATATGTATGGCGAAATCGGTGAAGATGACAAACATGAAAGTTATTTACTTGAATCCAGCGTTGCTGGATATAGCGATAAAAGTGATTGGGTGGTCGGTATTGCATACCAAGCTGAATTTTATCGCTCTGAGACATTCGCTGAATTTAATTACTCTTATAAAGTGCCGGGTGTATTTGCTCAATTAGATTATGAGCTAAATGATCAGCTAACCACGACTTACAGCGCGCGTATTGATGAACATAGTGAATTTGGCACTCAATTTAGCCCAAGAATATCACTATTATATCGCCCTTCAGATTTAACTATTAGAGGTTCATTCGGACGTGGCTATTTTGCGACAACCCCTTTTGTTGAAGAAATTGAAGCTGTTGGTTTATCAAGGCTTGAAAAAATAGAGAACTTACAAGCTGAGCAGGCTAAAACGGCTTCGCTTGATTTCACCTATACCTTTGAAAGTATAGAAACGAGTTTGACTTTATTTGGCTCTGATGTTGATAACGTGGCGAGCTTAGAAGCCTTTTCATCAAGCAACGATATGAATTTAGACAGGGTAAAATTAGTTAATACTGAGGGAGTCAGTAAAATTCGAGGTTCGGAAGTTCTGTTACGTTATTATTGGCACGACCTTAAACTCACGGCCAGTTATTTATATTTAGATGCGACAGAAGCACCTTTAAATGACGAAAATAGAAGAGCGATAGCATTAACACCACAGCACTCGGCAGGATTTGTTGCGATGTGGGAACAACACGGTAATTTTAGAGCCGGTTTTGAAGCCTATTATACGGGCTCACAGCGATTAAATGATAATCCATATTTAGAAGAGTCTCGTCCATATTGGCATTTAGGCTTAATGGGGGAGATAACAATTGGCAGAGTAAGCTGGTTTATTAATTTGGAAAACTTGCTTGATGTTAAACAAACAGATGAGCATCCACTATTATTACCATCAAGTTCCGCAAGTGGCCAATGGACAACCGATATTTGGTCTCGAAATGATGGCTTTATTGCCAACGCAGGGATCAGAGTTAAGTTTGGCAGCTAAGCAGCTAGCCACAGCAGAGGTCGTTTTTGCACACTCTGCTGTGGCTGTTTTGTCTGTTATCTTATGATTGTTCACTGGTAAAACTGTAGCTTAAAGACAAAGCTTCGCCAAAAAGCATTGCTAATGGGGCTAAAACCATTTTCTGATCAGTAAGCAGCGCTATATCTTTCTTCGTAATTACTTTATAATCTGACAGATAATTTCTGGTTAAATTTATTATTTAAAATACTTCAATTAAGGGACAGATCATGGCGATAGAACGTACTTTTTCTATTATTAAACCGAATGCCATCGCAAAAAATATTATTGGTCAAATTTTAAACCGTTTTGAAACGGCAGGATTAACAATTGTTGCTGCCAAAATGGTACATTTATCAAAAGCACAAGCCGAAGGTTTTTATGCTGAGCATCAAGGTCGTCCTTTTTATGAGCCATTAGTTGACTTTATGACTTCAGGCCCAGTTATCGTGCAAGTATTAGAAGGTGAAAATGCGATTGCTCGCCATCGTGAAATATTAGGTGCGACAAATCCAGAAGATGCTCTTGCCGGCACTATTCGTGCTGATTTTGGTGATTCATTACGTGAAAATGCTACTCATGGTTCAGATTCGTTAGAATCAGCAGCACGTGAAATTGCCTATTTTTTTGCTGACGATGAAATTTGTCCTCGTACTAAATAAGCGTACTAATTTTACAGATATTAAAATGCCGCAGGCTTTGCTTGCGGCATTTTTGTTTCTAATGTTCAGCTAAAATAAATTCAGTTTAGTTCTAGCCTGATTTTTGTTAGAATTACTGGCTAATAATTTGTCGATTTGTAACGCTATTTTTACTTATTGTTATTTGTTTAAAATGAGTAAAAAGTGTACAATTCGCGCCCTTAAATTTTTCTATTGAGATTCGTTTGCATGAATGATGTTGCAGCTAAAGTTAATCTATTAAATTTTGATCATCAAATGATGCGTGATTATTTTGATTCTATTGGTGAAAAACCGTTTAGAGCCGATCAAATTATGAAGTGGATTTATCACTTTGGTTATGATGATTTTGAAAAAATGACCAACATCAATAAAAAATTACGTGAAAAACTTCAACGTAATTGTGAAATTAAAGCACCTGAAATATCTCAAAAACAGGTATCGAATGATGGCACCATTAAATATGCTTTACGTTTAGAAGGTGGTCAAGAAGTTGAAACTGTTTGGATCCCTGAAAATGGTCGTGCAACGTTATGTGTTTCATCACAAGTAGGCTGTGCCTTAGAGTGTACGTTTTGCTCAACAGCGCAACAAGGCTTTAACCGTAATTTATCGGTTGGTGAAATTATTGGCCAAGTTTGGCGAGTTGCTAATGACATTGGTGCTACTCGTATTGCGGGCACACGCCCAATCACCAATATTGTAATGATGGGCATGGGTGAGCCGTTACTTAACATGAAAAATTTAATTCCGGCTTTAGATACTATGTTAAATGATTTGGGCTATGGTTTATCAAAACGTCGAGTCACTGTAAGTACTTCCGGTGTTGTCCCTGCTTTAGACATGTTAAAAGAAAAAATTGATTGTGCTTTAGCAATTTCTGTTCATGCGCCAAACAATGAATTACGTGATGTGCTTGTTCCTATTAATAAAAAGTATCCGTTAGAGGAGTTTTTAGCCGCTTCTCGTCGTTATATCGAAGGTTCAAAAGCAAATAAACAAGTCACGGTTGAATATGTGATGTTGGATCATGTAAATGACAGCACAGATCAAGCACATGAATTAGCTCGCGCGTTAAAAGATACCCCGAGCAAGATAAATTTAATACCATTTAACCCTTACCCTGGCTCACCTTATAAACGATCAAGCAATTCTCGTATTGATCGCTTTGATAAAGTACTGCAAAGCTATGGTTTAACTGTTATAACTAGACGTACTCGTGGCGATGATATCGACGCGGCTTGTGGACAGTTAGCCGGTGATGTTTTAGACAGAACCAAACGAACAGCTATCATCGCAGAAAAAAAACAGGTGAAAGTTGATGATATTTCAGTAAAAATGGTCTGATCTTCTTTAACATAAGAATAATAAAAATGGCGTCAGTGAATATGGTAATCACAGTTAAATCACTCGTATTATGTGTTGCACTAGGAACATTATCTGGGTGTGTTACTCAGCAATACAGTGATGCTAGTGACAACCCTATTGTTCAGAATGATGCTACCAATAATGAAATTGCGATGACACGCATTTCTTTGGGTATTGGCTATTTAAACATGGGCAATACCAAACAAGCTAAATTAAACCTTGAAAAAGCCAAACGCTTTGCACCTAATTTAGTGCAAGTGCATACTGCTTTTGCTCATTATTACGATACCGTTGGAGAGGCTGATTTAGCGATAAAGGCCTACGAAAAAGCGTTATCTATTAAAGGCGACGATCCTGATACGTTAAATAATTATGGTGTCTTTTTGTGTAGAAAAGGCCATTTAGAAAAAGCAGAACAACAATTTTTAAAAGCAATTGCAGTTCCGAGTTATATTTTAGTGTCAGAAAGCTATGAAAACTTAGCTATTTGTCATTTAAAAGCTGAGTATTTTACTAAAGCGGAAGAGTATTTTAATAAAGCGATTGAACATAGTCCAAGCCGCGCTTCATCTTTATACCAAATGGCTAGCTTGCAATACATTAAAGGCGACTATATTAAAGCCCAAACCTTTATTAAACGTTATGAAAAAGCAACTCGTCGCTTTAGTGCTGAAGCATTAGCTTTATCCTTTAAAGTCTATGAAAAATTACGTGATATTAACACTGCTAAAAATTATGCCGCGATGTTATTAAAAATGTTTCCAAATTCCTATGAAGCAAAACAATATTTATTAAATGGCTTAGTGGAAATCGAAGCAGATAAACAGGCGAATGTTTATCGCATGAAACACTTAGCAAAAAAGAAAAAGCGGGTACTGAAACTTACGCCGCAACACTCGAAAATTTCTACGCCGGTAAAACCCGATAAGACAGCAGAAACTATTTCTACCTCAGCAAACAAGCTAACGGATGATACCACTGCAATAGTAACGTCAGTTACTGATGATGCGTCTAGGGTTGTTGATAAGCAAGAAGTAACACAAGCGCAACAAACAACTCAAATTGAGGCTAGTAGCGAAGAGGAAATATTATCAAGTGTTGATAAATTTTTAGCTAAAAGCACGGCTAATGCTAGTAAAGTGCTTGCGAGTAAAAAACCAGAACTAAATAACAAAGCGAAGGTCATATCTAACAATGGTTTGCAACAATTGTTAAATATACCGATTCATGTGGTTACAAAAGGCGACAGTTTGTTCAGTATTTCAAAAAAGCACAATATCCAGATGAAAGCGCTGATCAAATGGAACAAATTAAAAACATCGTCAGTGCTTAAAATTGGTGATGTCATTTATTTAGCCGATCCAGTTAAGGCAGCTGCTCAATGAGTAAAGCAATAGATAAAAAATTAGCACCGCAAGAGCTTAGTGATGATATTGAAATTGTAGGTCCTGGCCAAATTTTACTGGAAGGGCGAATCGCGTTAGGTTTATCACAAGAAGATGTTGCTAAAAACTTAAATTTTCGTTTATCGCTAGTGAAAGACATTGAAAACGAAAGGTTTGATAAAAGTTTGCCTGATACGTTTAATCGTGGTTATTTACGCAATTTTGCTAAATTAGTACACGTTTCGGTTGATGATGTTTTAGCGAGTTATGAAATGTTAGGTGTTGCTGAAAAACAAGGTGCAGAAATGCAAAGCTTTTCTCAGAGCACAAAAAAGCAAGCTGAAAATAACCGGTTAATGTGGGTCAGTTATTTAATTATTGCGGTAATTATTGGTTCCTCTTTGTTTTGGTTTTTTCAGGACGCACCAACCGCAGCTGTTAAAACCTCACCCGAAGTAGCGGCAGAGCTTGCTGATACAGATGAAAATGCCACGTTAGAGCCTGTTGCTAGTGAATTGACTAATGAAGTTACAGCGTCAGAATCAGCAGCTGTTAATAGCGTTAATACAACCGATACAACTGATACAACGAATACAATTAACCCAGATATCTCGCAAGATAGCTTAGGTGACAATATCAGCGACAATATCGTCGCTGATGAGCAAGTGGCTTTAGCGGCAACAACCGATATTGAGGCTATAGATAATGAAAGTATTGAACAATCATTAACTGCCGTGGTTAATAAAACTCCAGTCACCTTTTATTTTAACGGTGACTGCTGGGTAAATATATACGACGCTACCGGCGAGCATATAGCTTGGGGCGTAAAAAAAGCTGATTATGTTATGAATATTGAAGGTGTTGCACCCTTTACCGTTACCTTAGGTAAACCTGAACTTGTAACCATAACTTATGATGGCGATGACATTGATATGTCTCAATTTAACCGCGGTAACATTGCTAAATTTACCTTACCTATTACTGCTAACTAATCGAAATAATTAACAACCATGTTTAAAGAATCTCCTATTATCCGTCGTAAATCCCGCCAAATTATGGTGGGTAATGTTCCTGTTGGTGGTGATGCCCCTATTACGGTGCAATCAATGACTAATACCTTAACTACTGATGTTGCGGCAACGGTTGCGCAAATTAAGTCATTAGAAGCGGTTGGTGCTGATATCGTTCGTGTGAGTGTGCCGACTATGGACGCTGCTGAAGCATTTAAAGAAATTAAAAAACAGGTAAAAGTACCGTTAGTTACCGATATCCATTTTGATTATCGCATCGCACTAAAAGTAGCTGAATATGGCGCTGATTGTTTACGAATTAATCCGGGCAATATTGGTAATGAAGACCGTATTAAAGCGGTAGTTGAGTCAGCTCGCGATAAAAACATTCCGATCAGAATTGGCGTCAACGGTGGTTCATTAGAAAAAGATTTACAAGAAAAATACGGTGAGCCAACGCCTGAAGCGTTATTGGAATCAGCGCTTCGTCATGTTGAGATTTTAGATCGCTTAAACTTCCATAACTTTAAAGTTAGCGTTAAAGCTTCTGATGTTTTTTTAGCGGTTGGCGCTTATCGCTTATTAGCTGCACAAATTGATAACCCACTCCATTTAGGGATCACGGAAGCGGGCGGTTTCCGCTCAGGTTCAGTGAAATCAGCCATTGGTTTAGGCATGTTATTAAACGAAGGTATTGGTGATACCTTACGAGTTTCGTTAGCTGCAGATCCGGTTGAAGAAATTAAAGTGGGTTTTGATATTTTAAAATCATTAAAACTGCGCAGCCGCGGCATTAACTTTATTGCTTGTCCAAGCTGCTCTCGCCAGGAATTTGATGTTATTTCAACCGTTAATGCATTAGAAGAGCGTTTAGAAGATCTAGTAACGCCAATGGATGTATCAATTATTGGTTGTATTGTTAATGGTCCAGGTGAAGCAACCGTGTCAGATTTAGGCCTTACCGGTAGCAGTAAAAAAAGTGGTTTTTATCTTGATGGTGTTCGCCAAAAAGAACGTTTTGATAATAATCACTTAGTCGACCAGCTCGAAGAACGTATTCGTGCAAAAGCCAAGTTAATGGATCAAGCCAGTAAAATAGCGATTAAAGAAGTAGAATAATTGTTGTTTAGGTTTAATCTGCATATAATGCGCGCTGCATTTTAATTTATCCAGTTTAGAAAGTAGGTAATAGGTGAGTAAAGCAATTCAAGCAATCCGTGGTATGAATGATTGCCTTCCGTCGGAAACCAATGTTTGGCAAATGGTTGAGAGTGTTCTTCGTCGTGTTGTCGGCAATTATGGTTTTTCTGAAATTCGTATGCCTATTGTTGAATCAACCGCATTATTTAAACGCTCTATCGGTGAAGTAACCGATATTGTTGAAAAAGAAATGTATACCTTTGATGACCGTAATGGCGACAGCTTAACCTTGCGTCCAGAAGGCACAGCAAGCTGTGTGCGGGCAGGTAATCAACATGGTTTGTTATATAACCAAGAACAGCGTTTATGGTATATGGGGCCGATGTTCCGTCATGAACGTCCGCAAAAAGGGCGTTATCGTCAGTTTCATCAATTTGGTGTTGAAGCCTTTGGTATTGCTTCTGCCGATATTGATGCCGAAGTTATTATGCTTTCTGCAAGACTTTGGAAGGAACTTGGCATCACGGATGTGGTCACACTAGAGTTAAATACTTTAGGGTCGAACGAAGAACGGGCGACTTATCGCGATGCATTAGTTGAATTTTTAACCTTACATGAAGATAAGTTAGATGACGACAGTAAGCGTCGTATGCATACTAATCCATTACGTGTCTTAGATAGTAAAAACCCTGATGTGCAAGCGGCATTAATTGATGCACCGAAACTTTCCGATTATTTAGGTGAAGAATCAAGTGCACATTTTGAATCGTTAAAAGCACGTTTAGATGCGGCCGGTATTCAATATGTTATCAATGAAAAATTAGTACGTGGTTTAGATTATTACAATCGTACGGTTTTTGAATGGGTAACAACAAGTTTAGGCGCTCAAGGTACAGTTTGTGCCGGTGGTCGTTATGACGGTTTGGTTGAGCAATTAGGTGGTAAAAGTACACCTGCGTTTGGTTTTGCTTTAGGTATTGAGCGCTTAGTGTTATTGCTCACCAGTTTAGAGAAAGCCGAAAATGTTAGACCACCCGTTGATGTTTATATTGCCATGTTAGGTGAGGGTGTTGATATTCAAGGTAACTTATTGGCTGAACAATGGCGTGATCAAGTACCTTATATCAGAATTCAATGTCATTGTGGCGGTGGTAATTTTAAAAAACAAATGAAGCGTGCTGATAAGTCAGGCGCAAGTATTGCCATTATTTTAGGCGAAGATGAAATTGCAGCTAAAACAGCAACTATCAAATATCTTCGCGCACAACAAGAACAAGAAAGCCTTGCTTTTGATCAAGTAGCAAGCTTATTAGAAAAATTAATTTAAGGGGTTATTGTGGAAAATTTTCAAACAGAAGAACAACAAGTTGAAGCAATTAAAAGCTTTTGGAGCAAAAACGGCAATTCAGTTATTGCTGGGTTAATTATTGGTTTTTCTGGTTTTATCGGGTTTAATTATTATCAAGATAATAAGTTAGCATCAGAAGTTGCTGTTTCTGAAAGCTACATGAACTTACAAGAAAAATCTGAAGCCGATCCGGCAGCTTATACCGCGGAAGCTGAAGAATTTATAAAAGCGCATGGTCAATCAAGTTTTGCATCATTTACTGCTTTATCATTAGCTAAAGATGCTGTTATTCAGCAAGATTGGGCAAAAGCAGAAGCGCAATTAAAAGTAGCTATCGAGAAAGCACCTGACGAGGGCGTTAAAGCGATTGCAGCATTACGTTTAGCACGTATTCAAATGCAAACAGAGCAATTAGATGCCGCTTTAGCGACACTTAGCCAGCCATTACCAAGTTCATTTTTAGCGAGCATTGAAGTGACTAAAGGTGATGCTTATTTATTACAAGGTAAAAATGAATTAGCACGAGTTGCTTATCAAACAGCCATCGACAATAAAGGTTTAGAAACTCACCCTAATTTACAAATGAAATTAGATGACCTAGCTGAAGCAAGTACTGTACTTAAGTAATTTTTGGAGTTCCCTGTGGGTTTAATTAATAAAAAGATTATTGCTGTTTTATGTCTTGTCACTGGTTTGTCGGCTTGTTCATCAACGGAAGAAGATGAAAGCTTACGAGTAGCTGATTTACCTGAAATAAAGTCAGCCTTTCAACCGGAAGTTTTATGGCATCAATCATTAGATGGCAGCGATCATTATTTTTCACGAATTAAACCTTTTATCGCTTATAACAAAGTGTATACCGCTAGCCGAATTGGTGAAGCTGCAGCTTTTGACCAAGTTACCGGGAAAGAAGTTTGGTCGGTTGATTTAAGTGATCTTAATAACGAACGAGGTTTTTGGGATAGCCGCCAATCAGCTTTATTAAATGGCGGCCCTATTGCTGGTGGTAAAAAAGTATTTTATGGCAGTGAGAATGGTATTCTATTCGCGTTAGATGCTGAAACTGGTGACTTCTTATGGAAATCAACAGTGAAGGGCGAAATAATTGCTGCGCCAGCTTATGAAAATAATGTTGTAGTTGTTAATACCGCATCAGGTATTTTAAAAGCGTTTGACGCTAACTCAGGTGAAGCATTATGGGAAGTGGACCAAGAAGTGCCTGCATTAACGTTACGTGGTACTAGTGCTCCAACCATTGCTGCCGGTGGTGTTTTATTAGGTACTTCTAGCGGTATGTTGTCAGTTTATTTAATTGATAAAGGACAGCCAGGTTGGACCGCAGAAATTGGCGAACCAACAGGGTCAACTGAGTTAGAACGAGTTATTGACGTAGACAGTAAGCCGATTGTAGTACTTGATAAAGTTTATTCAATATCAGCGCGTGGTAATTTAGCGGCAATAGAGTTACGTTCTGGGCGAGTATTATGGCAACGTCAATATTCATCATATCGTCAAATTTCTGTTGAAGGTAACATGATTTATTTAACGGATGTTAAAGGACATGTTTATGCGGTAGAACGCTTAAATGGTACAGAGCAATGGAGCCAAGTTGGTTTAACAAACCGAAGTGTTACCGGGCCGGCGGTTATTGATGACTATGTTGTTGTTGGCGACTTTGAAGGTTATTTGCATTGGTTAGATAAAAGCACGGGGCAATTTGTTAGCCAATACCTGCTTGATGGTAGTGGTGTTTACGCAACGCCAACGGTTGCCGATGGCATTCTGTATGTACAAAGTCGTGACGGTGATTTAGAAGCCCTGAAAACACCAAAAAAGTAAAAGCTTATTAGTTAGATTTATAGCTAACAATAGTTTAAACGGCTCCATGTCATAGGCATTGGAGCCGTTATTCATTTTAGAATTTTTAAAAGTAATGAGGTTATCATGCTTCCTGTAGTAGCACTTGTTGGTCGTCCAAACGTTGGAAAATCAACCTTATTTAATCGTCTTACTCGTACACGAGATGCGTTAGTTGCCGATTATCCAGGGCTAACACGCGATCGCCAATACGGGCAGGCACAAGTTGAAGATCATCCTTTTATTGTCATTGATACTGGTGGTATTCATGGTGATGAAGAAGGGATTGATGCTTTAATGGCTGAGCAGTCGTTAATGGCGGTAGCAGAAGCGGATGCGGTATTATTTTTGGTGGATGCGCGAGCGGGTTTAACATCTGCTGATCAAGCAATTGCGGAATACTTGCGTAAACAAAATAAGCGGATATTTTTAGTGGCGAACAAAGTTGATGGTATTGATGCTGATTCAGCGGTTGCCGAGTTTTATCAATTATCGTTAGGTGATACGGTTCATCAAATTGCTGCTGCTCATGGCCGTGGTGTGACACAATTATTAACTTTAGCGTTAGAGCCTCATATTGCGCTGTTAGCCGAAGAGCAGGCCGAGCGTGATCGTCTTGCTGAAGAAGCTGCACTAGCGTTAGGTGAAGAATATGATCCTGATGCTACACCGGAAGAAGCACCATTTGATGATAAAATTAAGTTGGCCATTATCGGTAAACCTAATGTAGGTAAGTCAACACTTACTAACCGTATTTTAGGTGAAGAGCGAGTGGTTGTTTATGATATGCCTGGAACAACCCGCGATAGTGTTTATATACCAATGGAACGTAATGGCCGTGAATATACTTTAATTGATACCGCGGGTATTCGTCGTCGTAAAAATGTCAGTGATATTGTTGAAAAATATTCAGTAATAAAAACTTTACGCGCTATTGAAGACGCTAATGTTTGTTTATTGATTATTGATGCACGTGAAGGGATAACCGATCAAGATTTAAGTTTATTAGGCTTTATTTTAGAAGCGGGTCGTTCACTTGTTGTTGCGGTGAATAAATGGGATGGTCTTGATGATGATGTTAAAGACAGGATCAAGTCTGAATTGGATCGCCGCTTAGGCTTTATCGACTTTGCCCGTATTCACTTTATTTCAGCTTTACATGGCACTGGTGTTGGGCATTTGTATGAATCGGTAGAAGAAGCGTTTGATTCAGCTACTAAGCGTATTTCTACTTCGATGGTGACTAAGATTTTGGATATGGCGATATTTGACCATCAACCACCAATGCATAATGGTCGTCGTATTAAGCTAAAATATGCTCATGCTGGTGGTTATAATCCGCCATTAATTGTTATTCATGGTAATCAATCAAAACATTTACCACCGTCTTACAAACGCTTTTTAATGAATTACTATCGTAAGTCGTTAAAAATTATGGGCACGCCAATACGTATTGAGTTTAGAGAAACGTCAAATCCATTTGCTGGTAAAAAGAAGCTAACTTATACCGAGCAGAAAAAAATAGCGCGCGCTACTAAAGGCTATAAAAAAGAAGAATAATTGGGCGTCATTTCATATGACATAGTTAAAACTTTCAAGAGAAGTAATGCTAAGGTCTGTTGCTCTTTGTTTATACTTTCAGCAATAGGCTATTTTAAGTGATAGCAAAGCAGAATGAAGGTTGTTTGCTTATTCCAAATACGTGAATTCCAAATGAGTGAAATTCTAATGAAGCTAGCGCAAAAATAGCCATTGCCCTTTGCACTGTTGGTTGAGGCTAAAATCGCTTTACTGGGCGTTAAAAATTATTGGTTTAGATGACTAAACGAGATAATTTCAGCCTTGATTAAAACGATTTTATTTCTCAGCTGAATTATTAAATAAAGATAAACAGCCCCTAATACATTGCTTTTATTGAAAGTTTTGGCTAATGTAAATTTATCTTTTAATTTAGATCTTTGATCATATGTCATCATCACCTGTGCAGGTTGCAACGACTGAACATTTAAATCGCAATTTAAGCTTGTTACAAGTGGGGGCAAATGTCACCATTGATATTAATACTCCAGCCGGTAAAAAAGGTAAATTCCGTACTTGTTTTGTTGGCTTTTTACCTAAAAACTATATCCTTATTCAATATCCTGAAGCAGGCAAACTCGGCTCTTTTAGCCAATATATTAAGCCGGGTTTAACTGTTACTGTGCGCGGGTTAATTGAAGCGCATGAAGGAGCTGTAGTTGCATTTGTCACGAATGTTCGCCAAACACTACAAACCCCCTCACGGCTGATTGTGTTAGAGTTTCCTTATAAAGTCAGCTTACAAAAATTACGTAGTAATATCCGCATAGAAACCAAACTGGCAGTAAAAGTAGGTATTGGTAAAGAATATTTTTCTGCCAATATTAGCGATATTTCGGTTTCGGGTAGCCAAATTTTAGTGCATAACGCATTGTCATTAATGATGGCAAACGATAAAGATATTGAAGTTATTATTGAAGACTTTAAAGGCGGTGGTAACCTGAAACTTAACGGTGTTATCCGCAATGTTAAAAAGCAAGCCAATGATGTTTCATTAGGCGTGCTTTTTTCTGAAGATATTAAAGAGCCATTATTACAAGTTATTGAGCATATTTTAACTGGCGAAACTGAGCATCAAGCTTAATTTTTAGCCGTTACTTTCGCATTAATGGTGCCTTTACTTAGCTGCACAATTAATTCATCACCTACTGCAACCTGCTCGACATTTTTAATAATATTTTTATTTTTATCACGGGTAATACTATAACCTCTTGCAATGGTGGCTAATGGGCTAACAATTGAAAGTTGTTCAATTAAATGAGCAAATTTTTGTTGTTTTTCATGTAATGAACTGGCAATTTCATTAGTTAACCGTTTGTTTAAATTGGTTAAGGTTACTTGATACTTTTCAAGTTTATAGCTAGGCGATAAAGCTTGTAACTTTTGCGTTAATAATTGTGGTTTATTCGCTTTAGCAATTAGGTACTGTCGCATACATTGCTGTAAACGCTGGTGCAGCTCATCAACTTTTTGTTGCTGAACTTGTAACTTTTGCGCTGGATGCAATAAAGTTAAGCGGTGTTGTATGGCTTTGAGCTTTTCCTGATAACGTTGTAAGTGAAAGTCACTAAGCTTGATCATTTTTTGTTGTAATTGGGTTATTTTATAGCGTACTTCTAATTGATCTTCCGACACTAATTCTGCCGCGGCTGAGGGAGTGGCGGCACGAACATCAGCAACATAATCTGCTAAGGTTGTATCAATTTCATGACCAACAGCGCTTACCACAGGCAGTTTACTGTTAAATATAGCCTGTACAACCACTTCTTCATTAAATGGCCATAAATCTTCTAGTGAGCCACCACCGCGACCGACAAGCAAGACATCACATTCAGCCCGCTGGTTGGCAATTTCAATAGCGCGACAAATATCATCCGCGGCTTGCTGACCTTGTACTAAAGCAGGGTAGATAAATAACTCAATTAATGGATTACGGCGTTGTAACACTGAAATAATATCTTTAACGGCAGCACCGGTTGGGGAGGTGACAATGCCTACTTTACTGATTTTTTCAGGTAACTCTTTTTTGTGCGCAAGTGAAAAGTAACCAGCAGCATTTAAACGGTTTTTCAGTTGTTCGTATTGCTGGCGTAATAAGCCTTCACCAGCAGGTTCCATTTGTTCAATAATTAATTGAAAGTCGCCTCTAGGTTCATATAAAGAAACTTTTGCGCGCACTAATACTTGTTGACCATTACTGGGAGATAATCGAACTTTACGATTACTTCCTTTAAACATGGCACAACGTACTTGCGATTTTGCATCTTTTAACGATAAATACCAGTGGCCTGAACTGGCGGCAATAAAATTAGAAATTTCACCGCATAACCAAACACTATTTAATTCGCTTTCTAAAATAAAACGCACTTTTTTGGTGAGTTCACTCACTTGCAGAATATGAGAATTGATAGCCATGTTTTGTTGAAAATCGCTTTTTATTTCATTATTTATCTGGATTATATCCAGCTTCGGGCCAGCAATGCATATTTATTTCATTTTTAGTGAAATAAAAGTTTACCTGACTGGGCAAAGCGGTTAAAATTCTGCCGCAATATTTACTCCTGATCTACCCTTGTTTAGTGAGATGTTGCGATGCTAAGAATTGCCCAAGAAGCGTTAACTTTTGACGATGTTCTACTTGTACCTGCCCATTCTACGGTACTACCCCATACTGCTGATTTAAGAACTAAATTAACACGAAAAATTTCTTTAAATGTGCCTATGGTTTCTGCGTCTATGGACACAGTAACTGAAGCGCGTTTAGCTATCACCCTTGCTCAAGAAGGTGGTATTGGTTTTATTCATAAAAACATGACCATCAAAGAACAAGCCAAAAACGTATCTAAAGTTAAAAAATACGAAAGTGGTATTGTTTCTGATCCGGTAACTGTTTCGCCTGATGCGACAATTGAAGAAGTGATAAAGCGTGCCGATAAACTCGGTTTTTCTGGTTTTCCTGTGGTTGATGCTGACAATAACTTAGTTGGTATTATCACTGGCCGTGATTTACGTTTTGAAACTGACTTATCTTTGAAAGTGTCAGAGTTAATGACAGTGAAAGAAAAGCTTGTAACCGTGAAAGCGGGCGCTAAGCGTGAAGAAATTCTTGAATTAATGCACGAACACCGTATTGAAAAAATCTTAATGGTTAACGACGCCTTTAAATTAATGGGCTTAATTACCGTTAAAGATTATCAAAAAGCCGAAAGCAAACCGAATGCCTGTAAAGACGAGTTAGGTCGTTTACGTGTTGGTGCTGCGGTAGGTGTTGGTGCGGGCACTGATGAACGTATTGATGCTTTAGTTGCTGCCGGTGTTGATGTTTTATTAATTGATACTTCACATGGTCACTCTCAAGGTGTTCTTGACCGTGTTGCCGAAACGCGCGCTAAGTACCCTGATTTGCAAATTATTGCTGGTAACGTTGCAACTGGTGAAGGCGCTAAAGCGCTTGCTGATGTTGGTGTTGATGCCGTTAAAGTTGGTATCGGCCCAGGTTCTATTTGTACTACTCGTATTGTGACCGGTGTTGGTGTTCCACAATTAACCGCCATTTCAAATGCAGTTGATGCCCTTAAAGGTACTGATATTCCGGTTATCGCTGATGGCGGTATTCGTTTTTCTGGCGATATTGCTAAAGCCTTAGTTGCTGGTGCTCACTGTGTTATGGTTGGCTCTATGTTAGCAGGTACTGAAGAGTCTCCTGGTGAAGTAGAACTTTATCAAGGTCGTTATTATAAATCATACCGTGGTATGGGCTCTTTAGGTGCTATGGCACAAAAAGAAGGTTCAAGTGACCGTTATTTCCAAAAATCGGACGGCGAAGCAGATAAATTAGTACCAGAAGGTATTGAAGGCCGTGTTGCTTATAAAGGCCCTGTGGCAGCAATTATTCATCAACAAATGGGCGGTTTACGTTCATCGATGGGCTTAACAGGTTCAGCAACAATTGATGAAATGCGTACTAAACCACAGTTTATGAAGATCACTTCTGCTGGTATGGGTGAGTCACATGTACATGATGTTACTATCACGAAAGAAGCGCCTAATTACAGAATGGGTTAGTCGAATAAATTAGTTCTTCACGAATAAGCCTTTTATCATCATTGGAAGTGCTCACCTAGTAAACTAGGCTCCGCGCTTCCGCTTTGCTAAAAGACTTATCGTTATGAACTAAGATTATTCTCAGACTAAGAAATGTTAAATTTTTGATTTAGCCATTCTTAGTCAAGTAGATAAAGAATTTTATTAGGCTGATTTTTACCATCAGCCTTTTGTATTTTAGAAAGGTTAATCTATTCACTACTGTTAAGTACTGATTTTATTAGCAAAGTAACTTATTGGAATTGATAATGACAAAAGATATTCATGACTCACGAATTCTTATTTTAGATTTTGGTTCGCAGTACACACAATTAATCGCACGTCGTGTTCGTGAAATTGGTGTTTATTGTGAGCTTTGGGCTTGGGATGTAACAGCAGAGCAAATTAAAGAATTTAAGCCAACCGGTATTATTTTAGCGGGTGGCCCTGAAAGTGTTACTGAACTTGATTCGCCACGTGCACCTGAATATGTTTTTAATGCTGGCGTGCCAGTATTAGGTATTTGTTACGGTATGCAAACAATGGCCGAGCAACTTGGTGGCAGTGTTGAAAGTTCTGAACACAAAGAATTTGGTTATGCCTCTGTTGAAGTATTAACACAAACAGCACTATTTAAAAACATTGAAGACAGTGTTAATGCCCAAGGTAATGCTTTGTTAGATGTATGGATGAGTCATGGCGATAAAGTGGCTAGTATTCCTGAAGGTTTTGCTACTGTTGCACAAACACCAAGTTGTGCTTATGCGGCAATGGCAAATGAAGAGAAAAAATTCTATGGTGTGCAATTTCACCCAGAAGTTACCCATACCAAGCAAGGTTTACGTATTTTAGAGCACTTTGTTGTTGATATTTGTCAATGTGAAAAACTATGGACACCATCGTCTATCATTGAAGATGCTATCGAAAAAATGAAAGCGCAAGTAGGTGATGATGAAGTGATTTTAGGTTTATCAGGTGGCGTTGATTCATCTGTTGTTGCCATGCTGTTACATCGCGCGATTGGTGATAAATTAACTTGTGTTTTTGTTGATAACGGCTTGTTACGTTTAAACGAAGGCCAACAAGTGATGGATATGTTTGGTGATCACTTCGGCTTAAACATTATTAAAATTGACGCAGAAGATCGCTTTTTAGATCGCCTTGCCGGTGAAAATGATCCTGAGAAAAAACGTAAAATCATTGGTAACGTATTTGTTGACGTTTTTGAGGAAGAATCGAAAAAATTAGCGAATGCCAAGTGGTTAGCACAAGGTACTATTTATCCTGACGTAATTGAGTCAGCGGCATCAAAAACTGGTAAAGCTCATGTAATTAAATCGCATCATAATGTTGGCGGTTTACCTGATTACATGCAATTAGGCTTAGTTGAGCCGTTACGTGAATTATTTAAAGATGAAGTACGTAAAATAGGTTTAGAGCTAGGTTTACCTTACGACATGTTATATCGCCATCCTTTCCCTGGCCCTGGTTTAGGGGTACGTGTTTTAGGTGAAGTGAAAAAAGAATATTGTGACTTATTACGCCGTGCTGACGCTATCTTCATTGAAGAGTTACACAAGCATGAGCTTTACCACAAAGTAAGCCAAGCTTTCACCGTATTTTTACCAGTACGTTCAGTAGGCGTTATGGGCGATGGACGTAAATATGACTGGGTTGTAAGCTTACGTGCAGTTGAAACTATCGACTTTATGACGGCGATTTGGGCACCATTACCGTACGAGTTTTTAGGGCATGTCTCTAATCGTATTATCAATGAAATTGATGGTATTTCTCGTGTGGTTTACGATATCTCAGGTAAGCCGCCTGCGACTATCGAATGGGAATAACTATCCTAATACGGATAGGTATAAGTTCAGGTTAACTATTATTGCTGTAAAATATGCAATTATAAAAAAGGCGCTACTGCAAAGTAGCGCCTTTTTAGTTTCTAGTTAGTTGGTTAAACAATTTGTCCTTATTGTTTAATGCCCTCAATATGTAAATCGAAGTCTATTTGACCAAAATCTCGGCCAAAACCAAAGTCTTTCATTTGAATACTAGTAGTTCCTGCAAAGCCGGCACGGTAACCACCCCAAGGATCTTTACCTTCACCTACTTTGTAGGCATCAATAACAATTTCTTTTTTAACACCGTGTAAAGTTAAAGTACCGGTAATTTTTAATTTATCATTACCTAAGTCTTCTACTTTTGAACTGACAAAGCTAGCACTGGCAAAGTCTTTTACTTCTAAAAACTTATCACCGCGTAAATGCTTGTCACGCTCAGCATGGTTTGAATCAACACTTGCTGTGTCTATGGTTATATTTATTTTTGACGCATTAACATTGTTGCTATCGTAGCTAAACTTACCATCAAAAACATTAAAACGTCCCGTTAACCAACTATAACCCAGATGTTTAACTTTAAAGTTGATAGAAGCATGTGCTCCTTTGTAATCAATAATATAATCAGCAGCTTTTGCCGGTAACATAGCAACCGTTGCCGTTAATAATGTTGCGAGCATTAATTTTTTCATTCTTTGTTCCTTTTTAGTTTGTGTTAATGTGATTATTTAATCATTCTGATCAGTGTGTTGTCTTTATCAATAAAGTGATGCTTAAGGGCTGCAAGGACATGAAATATGGCTAATAAAATTACAGCATTGGTAGCTTGTTCATGAATGTCACCGGCAATGTCTTCTTGATTATTAAATAGTTCTCCCATGGAAGGGATACTAAACCAAGAAAAAACCTCAATAGCTCTGCCATCAGCAGTAGATATTAAATAACCGCTGCACATTGCAATGATTAAACACAGATAAATTAGATTATGGCCAATTTTAGTCAGGCGCTTAATAGTATTACTATGGCTTGCTATGGGAGCTGGGCTACCCATGCTTAATTTCCAGATAATTCTAAAAAGTGTAACGGCAATTAATATAATACCAATGCTTTTGTGCCAATCAGGTGCAATCCGATACCATTCACTATAGTAGTCTAAATCTTCCATCCATTTGCCTAAAATATATAAGCCAATAATTGCGAAAGCAGATAGCCAATGTATCAGTTTACTTACTAAACCATATTTTTCAGCGGTGTTTTTTAACATAGTCAGAACCATTTTTACTTGATGGCATTATCTTACAAGGTTATTGAAAAAGTTGAACTATTAAAAATTGATTGGTTTAATCAAAAAATTTGAACAATACAGCAGCTTATTTTGTAATTACGTTGTTTTAATTGGAAATAACAGTTGCGGATAACAGAGATAAACTATACTATAGCGCCCGCTTTAACTTATCTTGTAAGCTAAATGCCTCGATAGCTCAGTCGGTAGAGCAGGGGATTGAAAATCCCCGTGTCCCTGGTTCGATTCCGGGTCGAGGCACCATTCTTTAGCTAGTTATCTCCTGATTTTATCTTTATTACTAATCGTTTTATTTTCATTGTCGCTTATTTACAAATATAAGTTTGTAAATTTAATTCATGCTAATGAAGATGAATTTTTGTAATGGAATAATTTAACAGTCACTAATTTTAATTTTTTTAACCCTATTTGTTTTCTCCAATCGTTTTATTACTAAGTAAGTTAATCAACTTATTTACAGTGTGTGCACACACCTCCATAAACTTTAGAGGAAAACACAATGAAAAGATTGATCCCTATTACTTTCTTAGCAAGCATAACTACTTTTTCGCTGTTCGCTTTTATGGCTTATTTAATTAGTAGTGACGAAGCCGCTCCTGTTGATATCGAAGATGTGCCCATCGTTGAGGTTTACCAAACCCCAGATGATTGCAAAGTGATCGAAAGACCACCGGTTAAACTTACGCCGCCACCACCACCGATGCCTGCGCCTAAAATGGACATTAGTCCTACAGCTACTGTGGCAAAAGTGGCTTTTGAATATCAACCACCAATATTAAATATTGCAACCTCCACGGGCTTAGGTACCATTAATGGACCTGCTGACACGGATGCTAGACCAATAGTTAGAGTGAATCCCAAATATCCAATTACGGCGGCACAACAAGGCATTGAAGGTTGGGTGAAGCTATCTTTTAATATTAATGAAATAGGGCAGGTAACCAATGTTGAAATTATTGATGCTGAGCCGCAACGTGTGTTTGATAAAGAAGCTAAGCGTGCGTTAAAAAAATGGAAATATCGCGCTAAAGTAATTGATGGTAAACCGGTTGCGCAAGAGAATTTAACCGTGCAGTTAGATTTTAATATCAGTCAACAAAGCTAGGAGCTTTATTTGAAATTACCGTCAATGATCAAAGGCTGGTTAAACCCTCGCCATATTGATGATAACCAGCCCGAGCGTTTATTGATTAATTATCGGGCAACTAATGATGCACATTATTTAAATTTGTTAGTTGCCCAGTTTAATCAAGCCTTATATCACTATGTTTTAAGCCAATCGGATCGTCAGTTGGCGGAAGATGTTATTCAAACCACTTGGTTAAAAGTGATGAAGTCTGCGGCTAGTTATCAGGCTAAAACCAGTGTTAAAAACTGGTTGTTTAGTATTGCCCGTAATACCTTAATTGATGAATTAAGGCGATGTAATCGTTGGCAATGGCAAGAGTTATCGGATGATCTGCCTGAGCCGCTAGTGGCAAGTAATGCGACACCTGACAAAATATATGCCGAACAAAGTCGTTTATCGGCTTTTAACCAATTAGTTGATGCGTTGCCTTTTTATCAACGAGAAGCCTTTATTTTTCAACAAGAAGGTTTTTCATTAGCTGAAATTTGTCAGCTGACCGATGCAAGCTTTGAAACCGTAAAAAGTAGAATTCGTTATGCTAAACAACGTCTTAAAAGTCAATTGGAGTTAACAAATGAATGCCGATAAATCGGATGAAGTACTTAATAAACTTTATCAACAACGAAAAAGTACGGTTGTGGCACCGGATATTCATTTACCGGTACGAAATAGTGACAGAAAAGCAAAAGGCACTTGGGCTAGATTAACCGTGGCTTTATTGGGCGGTGGTTTGGCTTCGTTTGGTATTTTGGCAGTGATCAGCCAGTTAGCAAAATCACCAGTACCTGAACACTCTCCACAGCCGCCAATAACGCGTAATAACCCTGTGGAATATCAGCCTGATGACTTAAATGAATTACAAGCACAAGCGGTGGAACAAGCACTTGAAAAAATAACTAAGAGCTTGCCGGAAGTACCTAAAACCCCTGAGCGTACTGCTAATACGTTAGATTTGGCGATCACCGACTTCCCAACGATTTCAACTGAGATCTTAAATGAGCATTTAATTTTAACCATCAAGCAACCGGCGATTAACCTAACGTTAAATTATAAAGTACTGCCGGAATTCCCAAATTCAGCACTGGAAAACCAGCGTTCAGGTTTTGTGAAGTTATCTTACCAAGTGACAGAGCAAGGTACGGTTGAAAATATTAAGCTGCTTGATGGTAGTCATTATCGTGTTTTTCAACAATCAGCGATAAATGCTTTAGCGCAGTGGCGTTATACCGCTAAAGAAGCTAGCAATAAAGACAAGGCCACAGCTGAACACCTTGTTAAAGCAAAAGAAAATAATACTGAATATGAAATCGTGTTTGAATTTATCACGGCCAATTAACCTGATAGAATTCATTGTCTTTTTTAATAGGTGAATAAGTAAATGAAAATTTGGGTTGATGCTGACGCTTGTCCAGTAGTTATTAAAGAAGTGATCTTTCGCGCTGCTGAGCGAACTAAAGTGGCTACTGTGTTGGTGGCTAACCATAGTATGCGTATTCCTAAATCGGCTTATATCCGTTTTATGCAAGTAGCGTCTGGCTTTGATATTGCTGATGATGAAATTGTTAAACAGGTACAGCAAGGTGATTTGGTGATCACCTCAGATATTCCCTTAGCGTCAGAAGTTATTGATAAGCAAGCGATAGCGTTAAGCCCTCGTGGTGAGTTAATGACGGCAAATAATATTAAAGCACGCTTAAACATTCGTGACTTTATGGATACTATGCGGGCTAGCGGTGTTGATACCGGCGGACCTGCTAAAATCAGCCAACATGACCGCCAACAGTTTGCTAATCATCTTGATACAATTTTGCAAAAGTATCAGGCAGCAAATAAATAACTTGCTAAGTAGAACAATACCTTTGGCGCTTAAATCAAACATTAACTTCAACCTAATAACCACTGACCTTTATTATGCTTAAAAATATTTTTTCGATCTTTAGCCATTTTTTATACTTAGGCTGTATCAGTTTTGGTGGTCCAGCGGCTCATTTAGGTTATTTTCAGCGTTATTTTATTGAAAAACATCAATGGCTTGATCTCCCAAGTTATAGTCGTATGGTAGCATTAAGCCAGTTTTTACCCGGGCCAGCATCTAGTCAGGTAGGATTTTCAATTGGTTATCATAGAGCAGGCTTATTCGGTGCTATCGCCGCTTTTATTGGTTTTACCTTACCCTCATTTGTGTTGTTATTTTTATTAGCGGTCGCTGGGGTGCATTTTGCTGACTCTACTAGCTTTATTGGCGCTGTTTATGGCTTAAAGTTATTAGCGGTGGTTATTGTTGGTGATGCGGTGATTTCGATGGCAAAAGTTTTTTGCCAAAATAAAACAACCAAATTAATTGCCTTAGCAACGTTAATTGTTACGCTGTTATTGGCTACTTTAACGGCACAACTATTACTGTTAATTGCTGCCGGTATTATCGGTATTTTGACTTTTGAAGCGTCTGATAATGCCAAAGTATCTTCGGTAAATTCAGTAGCACATTCAAATACTCAAGGGTTAAATAAAATCGCATTAATGTTATTTTTAGCTTTGTTTGTTGCCTTGCCTTTGTTGCCAATACAAGGGCAGGTGTTGAGTTTATTTAATAGTTTTTATCAAGCGGGTAGCTTGGTGTTTGGCGGTGGTCACGTGGTACTGCCCATGTTACAACAAACCTTAACTGAGCCAGTTAGCGCTGATACTTTTATTTTAGGTTATGCTTCTGCACAAGCGGTACCTGGGCCTATGTTTACCTTAGCAACCTTTTTAGGGGCGAATATATTAATAGAAGCGCCTTTATTAGGGGCATTGATTGCAACAAGTGCAATTTTTTTACCAGGCTTTTTATTAATTTTAGCCTTGCAGGGTGTTTGGCAAAAATGGGTTTATCAGCCAAAGGTCGCGGGTTTTGTCATGGGTGTGAATGCGGCGGTGGTGGGCTTATTAGCGGCAGCGTTTTACCAGCCGATAGCAGTGAACGCGATTTATAGTGTATTAGATATTGTTTGGGTAACGATAGGTTTTGTTTTATTAAAGGTTTATCGATTACCCATTTTAGCTATTGTGGCGTGTTTTATTGCACTCGGCTTGATTATGACTCAGGTTAATTAAGCGGAGACTACCGCTTTAGCCCTTATATACTCTTGAGGCTTCAAGCTTATTGCTTCCAGCTTAAATTATGGATAATCTGTCACTAAGATCATCACAATAAAGAAGGCGATGATCACGGCATTAAAAATTAAAATATGGATAAAGCCTTTCATGCCATCTTTTAAGCTATAGCCTTTGCTATAAAGATAAAGCCACCAAATGGCGCACATTAACAGGGGCAGTAAAAAAAATAATCTGATCATTGTTTTTCCATTATATTGTTATCGGAATTTTCGTTTACTTTTATATTATCTGACCATGGTGCAACTTTTAATAACATCACCATGCCAGGGATCGCTAAGGCGGTACAAACAAAATAAAATGATGTCCAGCCAATTTGCTCAACAATTACGCCGGTTGTAGCATTAGCAAAGGTTCTTGGTAACGCCGTTAATGCCGTAAATAAGGCAAATTGTGTTGCTGCAAAAGCAGGGTTGGTTGCTCGAGCAATAAAAGCGGTAAATGCTGCGGTACCTAAACCAACTCCCAAATATTCAAATCCCATGGTTATAGCTAAAGCATAGGTGTTATGGCCGATTTCTGCGAGTGCGGCAAAGCCTAATATACTAACAATTTGCACAACGCCAAATAACCATAATGCGCGATTAATACTTAGCTTTATCATCACTAAACCACCAACAATTAAACCTATGGTCATCGCGATGAGTGAAGCGGTTTTAGCAACTACCCCTATTTCAGTTTTACTAAAGCCTAAATCAATAAAAAACGGCGTTTGTAAGGCTGTTGCCATACTATCGCCTAATTTATACAGGAATAAAAAGGCTAATATTTGTAACGCGGATTTTACTCCTTTGCGTGAAATAAAATCTTTGAAAGGCAAAACAACCGCATCTTGTAAAGTTTTTGGTGTGATATGTTCGTTATTAATTTCTTTAATAAATAAGGTTAAGCCAACCCCAACTAACATAAACACAGCGACAATAATGAAAACGCTTTGCCATGCCATATGGTCCGCTAAAATAAAGGCTAATGAACCAGGTACAAGCCCAGATAAACGATAAGCTTGCACATGAATAGAATTACCTAAACCTAATTCATGCTCGGCTAATAATTCTCGGCGATAAGCATCCAGCACTATGTCTTGGCTGGCGCTAAAAAAGGCAACTGCGGCGGCTAAATAAGCAACCGACCAAATATCCATAACCGGATTAATAAAACCAAACGCGGCGATTGAAAGTAAAAGCAGGACTTGGGTGAGTAACATCCAACTTCTGCGCCGACCAAATACAGGCAATGAATATCTATCTAATAAGGGTGACCAGATAAACTTCCATACATAGGGAATACCAATTAATGAAAACAAGCCGATTTCGGTTAAGCTGACACCTTCATCGCGTAACCAACCAGGAACTAATTGATAAAGCACAAATAACGGTAAGCCGGAGCTAAAACCGGTAAAAATGCAAATCAACATACGCTTGTTGAAAATGGCTTCTTTAAAACTAGGAGAGTGCATGGATGACATTATGCCTATAACGGAAAGTGTATACAGCTATTAGGCTAACAAAAATAGAATCAAAACAGAAGTTTATTAAATTAAATGATAGATTACGGAATAGGTCGCCAGCCGATACAGTCAATTGGGTAACTACCAATACCGTTAAAAAAATCTAAGCAGGTATTAATTTCAGATTTAAAAAATAGATCCGTATGCAAGGCTTGTGAACCGTGTAATTGAATTTCATGAATAATATGCCAAAAGACACGTTCTTTAGCGCTACCGGGGGTTTCATCGGTAATATTATAGGTGGTCCATTCTTCCATTGTATCGATAATAAATTTATCCAGTTCAATGTAATGCAATCGTTCATTGAAAACGGCATTAATATAAGCCGTGATCTGAATGATTTTTTCATTAATGAACTGATCTACTACCATAAGGGTTCTCAAATAAAAGGGCAGTTAATGGAAAATGTAAGTTAATTGTAATGATGCATGAGTAACTGCCTACTCACCTTTAGTTATTGACGATAAGCGGATAAATGTCAAAGTAAGATAGGGATTAATAGTTAACAAAATGTAAATAAACCAGCCTGTTTAATTAATCCCTGAAAATAATTATTTATTTTTTATTAGCTTACTCAGCAGGTAAAAGAGTTACTTTTTTTAAAATAATTTTTTCAACGGGGACATCTTCCCAGCCTAATTCACTGTTATAGTCGGTTTTTACCTCGGCCATTTTAGCAATCACGTCTTCTCCTTCAACAATAGCGCCAAATACCGCGTAGCCCCACTGACGGCCAGGATTAAGGCTGTCGTTGTCTGCAACATTAAAGAAAAACTGACGGTTAGCCGTATGTGGTCTGCTTTCTTTGGCCATGGCTATAGTACCTTTGTCATTTTTAAGACCATTGCCTGACTCGTTAATAATGTCACCATTAATTTTTTTTACACTGTAGTTTTCATCATAACCACCGCCTTGCACAATAAAATCAGATAAAACACGGTGAAAAATTGTATTGTTGTATTCGCCACTGACGACATAAGTTAAAAAGTTATCAACGGTGATCGGCGCTTTAATACGGTCTAATTCAACAATAATATCTCCCATGGTTGTTTCAAATTTTACTTTAGGAAATAGGTTGTTTGGGTCAATTGCGATATTTTTTGCGCTACTGAAAAAAGCGGCGCTCACAAAAAGTAATGTAATGAATAGAGAAGTTAACTGTTTTATTTTGTTCATTGTTATTTCACCAAGTTTTGAATTTCTACGTCATTCACCAATTTACTTAATGCTTTGGTGAGTTGTTGATTAAAATCACGACCTAACACGGCTAAATCTGGTGATAAAGGGCCATTACTACTGCCCGATTGTCGGAAGTTCTTCGTTAAAATTTGCTCACCATTGCGCATAGTCACGGCAAATTCAATTTGAGTTTTAGTACTGTATTTTAACACGGTTTGATCGACATTAATGATCGCAGAAACGAGCTTGATTTCTAATTGATTACTCGATTGTGAATTAAACGTTAAGCCTTGTTTAGCATATTGTTCAACTAAACTTGTTTTCATCACTTTTGCTAAATCTGTCTGGCTGTTAACTAAAACCGCCGCTTTATCTTTTTGCATAATTTGCACTATGTGTGCACTTGTGCGTAAGTCTTGTACCGCTAAGTTGATCGTTTTATTGTTATATTTGGTCTGATTGACAAAGCCCATCATATCGGGGGCGACAATAATATGGCTAGGTGTTGTGGTACAGGCGAATAAAGCCAATGTTAAGCAAAAGGTTAATACTTGTTTTATCTTCATGGGTAAACTCATTTAGTTATTTTTAATTGCGGATAACACAACAAACTTTTTATTACTGCTAATGGTTTGTGCGTTGCCAAAAATACGTTGTAATTTAACATGGTAAGCTAAATTTCGATTCCCAATAATACGTAATTCACCGCCTTTTTTTAATACGCGATAAGCATCATTAAACATTTGCCAAGCGATATGATCGGTGGTGGCTTGTAATTGATGAAAGGGCGGGTTACATAAAATAACATCGATGCTGTTGTTGTCGATTTTAGTTAAACAATCGTCAACCATGTACTGGCATTGCTTAGCATACGGCAAATTACTTTCAATGTTTTGTTGTGCTGAAGCCACCGCCATATATGATTCATCAATAAAGCGTAGGCTTATTTGAGGCTCTTGGGTTAATGCGGTTAAGCCAACTACGCCATTACCACAGCCTAAATCAATTACCTCTTGGTTTGGCTGTAAATCAGGTAAGTGCTCGAGAAAAAAACGGGCGCCTAAATCTAATTTCTCTCGGGCAAAAACATTGGCATGATTGGTGATGATAAAGTTGGTATTTTCCAATGGCCAACTGTTTGGAAAAAGATCAGAGTAACTAATTTTATCTTTTAATGGCTGCTCAAGCTGGCAAAAAACCAAACGTGATTTTTTCACCGCTAATGACGTTTTTGTTGTGCCTAGGTATTTTTCAAATACTTTTAACGTTGAACTGTGAATATCTTTCGCTTTTGCGCCGGCAACAAAATTGACAGTTGAACAATATTTTTGGCCAATTTTTAATAATTGTTCCGTTAATAACGCTTTGCTTTTCGGGATCTTATAAATGATTAAATCAACATCATCTGGCAAGTCATCAAGGCTAGTTAAATAAGCTACGTGTTCGGCGTCAAGGTTATTTATTTCAATATTGTGCTTTAAACCTTGATGGCTAAGGTAAGAATCACTTACGGTTGCAATAGGGTTAGCTAAATAATTAATCGCAATAGCGCCAAAGGTATCGTTAAAAATCAGAATCTTAGTGCTAGAGTTAATAAGGGCTTCTTGTTCAAGATAATTAAAAAAGTATTCATCAGTAGCGTCCCAAGCTTGCAAACTGCGGGTAACTTGGGCGTGAGGAAAACGCTCTAAATGTAAATTTTTATCGTTCGCAAAAAATGGACTTAACATAAGGTAAAATAATGTCTCAAATGATTTTTTAAAATAGCGCCAAGCTACCGTGCAACGATAGAATGAAGCGATAATTGGGTTAAACGCCGCTATTTTGTCAAACTTGGCTGGTAACGGCTAGGTAAAATATTGCTTTATTTTACTTGGCGGTTGATTTAATCGGATAAAGTAAGAGAAAAACATGAAAATAGCCGCTAACAATGCTGAACTTTGGTTATTTCCTAATTTTATTAAATTAGGACAAAGTCAGGCGTTGTTTCACTATTTGCAGTCAACCGTTGCTTGGCGGCAAGATCAGTTAACAATGTATGGCAAACTTATTGATATTCCCCGGTTACAAGCATGGTTTGGTGATGCTGAGGCTAGTTATAGTTATTCGGGCTTAACCTTAAAGCCACAACCTTGGTTACCGGCATTAGCAAAGTTGAAAACGACTTTGTCAGAGCAATGCCAAGCGGTGTTAGCTGAAAGTGGCCATGCTAGCCAGCTTAATTTTAATTCGGCCTTAGCTAATTTATATCGTGATAACCAAGATGGCGTGGCTTGGCATAGTGATGATGAACCTGAGTTAGGGGCTAACCCAGTTATCGCTTCAGTGTCTTTAGGTGCAAGTCGTGAATTCAATATGAAACATAAGGTTAGCGGTGAAAAACTTACCATTCCATTAACGTCTGGAAGCTTGCTGTTGATGGCCGGTGAAACTCAGCGTTATTGGCAACACGCTATTTTACGCTCTAAAAAAGGGAGTGCGCCGAGAATTAATTTAACTTTTCGGCAATTCTTTTCGTTAAAATAACGTTAACACTTTTTATACCTTAGCTAATGATGCGATAATAGCGTGATATTTTACGTTAATGGGCTAAAACTCGTTCGTAAGGTAAATTTTTCCGATTAGTAAATATTTTTATCCATGGCCAGTATTATGACAATTCAAGCAATTATTGAAGAAAAACTACAACAAGCGTTTTCACCATTACATTTAGAAGTGATCAATGAGAGTCACAACCATAATGTGCCTAGTGGTAGTGAATCACATTTTAAAGTGATCATGGCAAGTAAAGCGTTTGATGGTAAGCGATTATTGCAACGTCATCGGGCTGTTAATGGTATTTTATCTGTTGAGATAGCAGAGCACATTCATGCGTTAGCTTTACATACTTATACCGAAACGGAGTGGCAAGAAAAATACGCTGATAATGTACCGCAATCGCCAAAATGTATGGGTGGTTCAAAGCGTTAATATTACGGTGTCGTTATCCTTTTAAAAAAATAATAATAAAATTAATAGGTTTGTTAAATCTTTATGATAGAAAATTCTCCCCTTTTTAAGCTGCATGTTTGGCTAGAAAACTTCACCGAAAAAACCGGTAAGCTCATTGCTTGGTTAACCTTAATTATGGTGCTGCTTAGTTTTTTGATTGTACTATTGCGGTATGGCTTTAATATCGGCTCCATTGCTTTACAAGAAAGTATATTGTACTTACATGCTACCGTTTTTATGTTGGGTGCTGCTTATACCTTAAAAGCGGATGGTCACGTTCGAGTAGATATTTTTTATCAAAAAATGTCGTTAAAAAACAAAGCAAAAGTTGATTTTTTTGGCAGCTTAATTTTGTTATTACCGGTTAGTGTTTTTATTTTTTGTATTTGTTTTGACTACGTCAGTCAGTCTTGGGCTATTAGCGAACAATCTTCAGAAGCCGGTGGCTTAGCTTTTGTTTATCTTAATAAAAGTTTATTACTGATGTTACCTATTTTACTGATTTTACAAGCACTGGCTGAAATGATTCAGCAAGTGTTTATTCTTAAAGGTTATCAGCCAAATCAAACGCTGCCAAACGGAGGGCAAATATAATGGAATTTATCCCGTTATTAATGTTTGCTGTTGTTTGTATCGTTTTATTATTTGGTTATCCGGTGGCGTTTTCGCTGGCGGGTACAGCGTTAATTTTTGCTGGTATTGGTAGTTATTTTGATATTTTTGAAGCGGCTTTTTTAAGTGCTTTACCAAGCCGTTTATATGGCGTGATGAATAATCAAACTTTGTTAGCCGTGCCGCTGTTTGTTTTTATGGGGGCGATGTTAGAGCGCTCAAAAATTGCGGAAAACTTATTGAATGCGATGGCAATACTATTTGGCCGCTTTAATGGTGGTTTAGGTATCTCAGTAACGCTTGTTGGTATGTTATTAGCTGCAAGTACCGGCATTGTTGGTGCTACTGTCGTGACTATGGGGTTGTTGTCTTTGCCAACCATGATCAAGCGAGGTTACGATGCTAAGTTTGCCTCAGGCATTATTTGTGCAACCGGTACCTTAGGGCAAATTATTCCGCCCTCTATCGCCTTAGTTTTATTGGGGGATGTGTTATCGAGTGCGTATCAAAAAGCACAGTTATCAATGGGAATTTTTAGTCCTAAAACCATTTCTGTCGGGGACTTATTTGCTGGCGCTGTTATACCAGGTTTGATTTTAGTGATGATGTATATTTTGTACTGTATTGGTGTAGCTATTGTTAAGCCGTCGTCAGTACCTAGTGTCCCACGCAGTGAAATGTTGTCAGAAAAACAAAATCAACAACCCGTATGGTTAATGTTATTAGGTGCTTTGTTACCGCCTATTTTATTAATGGTGGCTGTATTAGGATCTATTTTATTAGGTTTCGCTACGCCAACTGAGGCGGCAGGTGTTGGTGCTATGGGCGCATTAATCTTAGCGGCAGCCCAAAAGCAGCTTTCTATCGACAATATTAAAGCGGTAACGCAAACCACGGTAAAAATCACCTCTATGGTCTTTATGATTTTAATTGGTGCGAGTTTATTTTCTTTAGTTTTTCGTGGTTATGGCGGTGAAGAGTTAGTTCAGCAATTATTTGAAGGTATGCCAGGCGGGGTTGTTGGCGCCACGTTAATTGTTATGTTGGTGATCTTTTTATTAGGTTTTATTCTCGATTTTATTGAAATTACCTTTGTGGTTGTGCCAATTGTTGCCCCGATTTTATTAGCCATGGGGCTTGATCCTATTTGGTTAGGTATTATGATAGCGGTCAATTTACAAACCTCGTTTTTAACGCCGCCGTTTGGTTTTGCGTTATTTTATTTGCGAGGTGTTGCGCCTAAGTCAGTGAAAACCAGTGATATCTATAAAGGGGTTGTGCCTTTTATTGGTATTCAAATTATTTTATTAGGTGCGTTAGCTTTATGGCCAGAGCTAACAACTTGGTTACCGGAACAAATTTACGGAAATAAATAACTTAAATTAGGGGCTGTTGAGCTTTGTTTATATTTTCAGCTTTGATTAAAACGATTTTATCTCTCAGCTGAATTATTAAACAAAGATCAACAGACCCTAGGTTAAAAATAATAATTAGGATCAATTATTCATGAACACTTTTGTTTTATTAAATACAGTTAAAAATCGAATAAAAGCAGGTTTAGTGCTTGTTAGTGCTATTTTGTTAACCAGTTGTGGGGAAACAACGTGCTCTGATGATTCAGTGGCAGCGGCAGATGCAAAAACTTATCAATGGAAAATGGTTACCTCTTGGCCAAAAAACTTTCCTGGCTTAGGGTTAACGCCGGAAAAGTTTGCGCAATATGTTAATGATATGAGTAATGGCCGTTTAACGGTGAAAGTTTATGGTGCGGGTGAAATTGTGCCGGGCTTACAAGTATTTGATGCGGTATCACAAGGCACCGTTCAAATGGGGCACAGTGGTGCCTATTATTGGAAAGGTAAAATACCAGCAGCCCCTATTTTTAGTGCTATTCCGTTTGGCATGACCTCATCAGAATTTAATGCTTGGATGAGCTACGGTGGCGGCCAAGAATTATGGCAAGAATTATACAAACCGTTTGGTATTATCCCAATGTTAGGTGGTAACTCAGGCGGGCAATTTGCGGGTTGGTTTAAAAAAGAAATTAACAGCATAGATGATCTTCAAGGTTTAAAAATGCGTTTACCGGGCTTAGGTGGTGAAGTATTAAAACGTGCCGGTGGTGTGCCAGTAACCATTACTGGTGGTGAAATATTTTCAGCACTACAAAGTGGTGCCTTAGACGCCTCTGAATGGGTTGGTCCTTACAATGATTTAGCTTTTGGTTTTCATCAAGCAGCAGAATATTATTATTCAACAATTTGGCATGAGCCAGGTACGGCATTAGAGTTTTTAATTAACGAAAAAGCGTTTAATGAATTACCTGCCGATCTACAGCACATTGTTACAATTGCAGCACAAGCTGCTAATCAATCAACTTTTGATGAATATAATGCCCGTAATAATGCGGCCTTAAAGACTTTAGTGAATGAACATCAAGTTAAATTACGTACGTTTCCTGATGATGTTATCGCTCAGCTAAGAACATTAACTGATGAAGTGATCACCGAACAAGTTGAAGCAGATGAAAGTTTTGCTAAAGTATGGTCGTCATACAGTGAATTTTTAGGCTCGATGCGTGAATACAATCAAATGACAATGCAAGCGTATTATCAAAATAGAAAATAATTATTTATCATTTTTGCTGCTCGTACCTCTTATTGCTAAAAGCAGAGTAAACTAGGCGGCAAAAATACCATTTATCACATGTTAGAAAAGGTTTCTCTTATGGTTATTAAGCCAAAAATTCGTGGTTTTATCTGTACTAATGCACATCCTGTTGGCTGTGAAGCGCATGTTAACGAGCAAATAGCTTACGTTAAAAGTCAAACACAAGCTGATAATAAGCCTAAAAATGTTTTAGTGATTGGTGCTTCTACTGGTTATGGTTTAGCTTCTCGTATCACTGCTGCTTTTGGTAACGGTGCCAGCACTTTGGGGATTTTCTTTGAAAAACCACCAACAGAAAAAAAATGTGCTAGCGCGGGTTGGTACAACACAGCGGCATTTCAAAAAGCGGCTGATGAAGCGGGTCTTTATTCAAAAAGCATTAATGGCGACGCTTTCTCTCATGAGATCAAAGCAAAAGCGATTGAAACAATTAAAGCTGATTTAGGTAAAATTGATTTAGTGATTTACAGCTTAGCATCACCACGTCGTACTGATCCTGATACTGGTGAAGTTTATTCGTCAACGTTAAAGCCTATTGGGCAAAGTGTTACCACGAAAAACTTAAACACCTCAAAACGTATTATTGATGAAGTGTCTGTTGAAGCAGCAAACGAAGCTGAAATTCAAGGCACTATTGACGTTATGGGCGGCGCTGATTGGGAATTATGGATCAAAGCATTGCAAGAAGCGGATGTATTGGCTGAAGGGTTTAAAACTACCGCTTATACCTATATTGGTAAAAAATTAACTTGGCCAATTTATGGTCATGCCACTATAGGTAAAGCTAAAGAAGATTTAGATCGTGCAGCTGGCGCAATCAAAGCATCAACTGCCGCTTTACAAGGTGAAGCGTATGTGACTTCTTTAAATGCAGTGGTGACACAAGCTAGTTCTGCTATTCCAATTATGCCTTTATACATTTCAGCTATGTTCAAAGTTATGAAAGCTGACGGTACATACGAAGGTGTTATTGAGCAAATTCAGGGCTTATTTAAAGAAAACTTATACGGTGAAAATCCACGTTTTGACGAAGCAGGGCGTTTAAGTCAAAACTACAAAGAGCTTGAAGATAGCGTGCAAGATCGAGTAACCGAGATTTGGAATAAAGTATCAACGGAAACCATTGATGAATTAACTGATTATGTTGCTTATCATCGTGAGTTTTTGAAGTTATTTGGCTTTGATGTTGATGGCGTAGATTATGATGCTGACGTTAGCCCGTTAGTTGAAATTAATAATTTACTATAACTTGATATAACTCGATAGTTAACTGATAAAATAAAAGCCTAAATGAAATAAATCATTTAGGCTTTTTTATTGCGCTAATTTTAACTAGCCATTAGCCGATTTTTTATAACTTTATTTTACTAAAAGGGTCGTTATCAAAATAAGTGGCTGCCGCTGCTGTGGCATTTTCAATATGATGAGTCATCGCTGCTTTTGCTTGTTTAGGGTTACGATTTTCTAGCGCAGTGACAATGTCTTTGTGATCTTGAATGGAAGGATGAACACCTTCTTCACGTAAACGCATGGCAAAAGCGGAGCTGATATCTGATTTACTTCTTAATTCCCATAACCAATTTACAACCGATAAAATTGCACTGTTTTGGCTTGCTTCGGCAATGATACTGTGAAATTTCCAATCGGCTTTTTCTGAATTATTGATGGACTTTTCTTCTTCTTGCATTTCTTCAATTGTTGCTTTTAATTCAGCAATTTGTTCGTCGGTAATATGTTCAGCAGCTAAAGCACAAGCTTCAGCTTCTAAAATAGATCTAACTTCTAAAATTTCAAAAGGGCCAATACCTTGGTCTTGAACAACCAGAAAGGGTTTTTTCTGGGTCACATAAATACCAGAGCCGGTACGAATTTCGACAATACCTGATAATTCTAATGCGATCATTGATTCACGGATCGTTGGGCGGCTCACTTTTAATTTTTCAGCGAGTTCGCGTTCTGAAGGTAATCGATTACCAGGCAAAATCACCCCATCATTGATCAGCTTTGATAATTGGGCGGCAACTTTTACGTAGAGCCTGTCAGTTTTAATTGCTTGTAATTCCATGATATTCCTTAACTCGAACGGGCATATTATCGTTATGCTTATTTGTTTCTCTTTAGCGAGAAGACAAATGATTTTATCAAAAAAATAGCTTGTTGGGCAGATTAAATTGCAAGCACCCTGAATTTATAGTTGCGCAGTAATTAGTATAGTTGTTAATATGGTAAGGTGGCATGACCAATGTGGCTTTGATAACTAAATTCACTTGGTATTGTTTAAAACGTAACGATTAACGAGTTTATTTATAACAATAAAAAGTTTAATTCTATATTTAATGGCTGCTATTTATTAATGATGAACTGCCAACATAAGCGGTTGTTCTGTTAATTTTATTTAGCCTCCATTGCCCGTGAGATAGGCTTATATTGAATAAACTCGTTAATATAACTACCCTAATTTTAAGGATATTAAGATGCCTTTATCTCGATTTATTAATACCAAGTTAGCAAAGAATATTGCTAACAACTGGTTTAAGATAATAATACTTTCTATTACGACACTATTTATGTCTCAGCATGCGTTGGCCAATAATGAAAGTAATAATAGCGCTGAGCTAATCAATACTGATTGGCAATACTTAGAAAGTAATTACCAGCAGCCGCAAGAGGCTATTGCCAATACACAATGGCAAGTAATTACTTTACCGCATACGTGGAATAGTACTGATACTGTTGATGCAAACCCTGGCTATCGTCGTGATGCGAGTTGGTATCGTAAAACTTTAACTTTGCCTTCGGTCAGTACGATAAAAGCAAATAAGCATCGGTATCAGTTGTACTTTGAAGGCGTAAACATGCAAGCGCAGGTATATGTTAATGGGCAGCTGGCTAAAACGCACATTGGTGGTTATATTGGTTTTGCTGTTGAAATTACCCCTTATTTAAACCAGTCCGGTGTTAATGACATTTTAGTACGGGCAAGTAATGAATATAACCGTAATTTAATTCCGTCACAAAAAGCGGACTTTTTCATTCATGGTGGTATAACCCGTGACGTTTGGTTACAAACCTTACCCCAAAACTTTATTAGTCATGTACAAGTTGATATGCCGGAAGTTTCGGCACAAGTGGCTAAAACTAAGGTTACTACTGAATTAAATGTCTTAAAAAAAGACAAGGTTGAATTGATTTATACCTTGATTGATCCGCAGCAAAAACAAGTATTTAAAGATTCAAAAGTGGTTGAATTATCGCCAGGTATGCAAACCGTGAGTTATGACTTTGCTGATCTTAAGTCACCACAATTATGGTCACCAGACGCACCAAATTTATACCAAATAAAAGTTGCTATTAAAACCAAACAACATGATGTTGCTCAAACGGTAACGAATGCTATAGGTTATCGTTGGTTTGAAATGCGAGCGAATAAAGGTTTTTTTGTTAACGGTAAAAAAATGCTTATTCGTGGTACCCATCGCCATGAAGAACATGCAGGCTTAGGTGCAGCATTGCCAAATGCCATTCATCGTCAAGATATGCAACAAATTAAAGACATGGGGGCAAACTTTGTTCGTTTAGGTCATTACCCTCAAGATCCGGCTGTTTATCAAGCAGCGAATGAATTAGGGTTAGTGATTTGGGATGAATTACCTTGGTGTCGTGGTGGTATGGGCGGTGCTGAATGGCAAGCAAATACGGAAGCTTTATTAAAAAGCCAGATTAAACAAAACCGTAATCACCCAAGTATTGCCTTTTGGTCATTAGGTAATGAAATGTACTGGGAAGAAGATTTTCCAGGTGGTGGTGATGCCGAAAAAATTACACCTTATTTAGAAAAATTAAATGCTTTAACCAAACAGCTTGATCCAAGCCGTATTACCACTATTCGTAAATATTACCCAGGTGCTGAAGTGGTTGATGCTTTTTCACCATCAATTTGGGCTGGCTGGTATGGCGGCGCTTATGGTCAATATGGCGACGCGATTGCTGACTCAATGAAAAAATATCCTACTTTCTTACACATGGAATACGGTGCATCAAGTCATATTGGCCGCCATACAGAAACACCGATAACCAAAGAGGGTATGCAAGGCATTCAAGTTTCCGTAGAAGAAGCAATGAATCAAGCGGTGGTTTCAAGTGTTGCTAAAGATAGTGATTGGAATGAAAACTACGCTGTAGACTTATTTGACTGGCACACTATTGTTGCTGAAAATACCGAAAACTTTGCCGGTAATGCTCAGTGGGCTTTCAAAGATTTTGGTACCCCGTTGCGTCCTGAAAACCCATTACCTTATATGAATCAAAAAGGGTTAGTAGATCGTAATGGTAAGCCTAAAGATGCCTATTATGTGTTTGCTAGCCATTGGTCGAAAAAGCCATTTTGTTATATTGAGTCTAAAACTTGGACACATCGTAATGGGCCAAAAGAAGGGCGTGATGTTAATGTGTTTTGTAATACAGAAAAAGCCGAGTTGTTTTTAAATGGACAAAGCTTAGGTGAAAAAACACGAGATGCTAAAAAGTTTCCTGCTGGTGGCTTAGTTTGGTTAGTGCCGTTTAATAATGGTGACAATCAATTAGTGGTTAAAGGTTCAAGTAGCAATAATATACTAGTTGAAGATACATTAATGGTTAACTATTTAATCGGCAAACACGGCAAGTTAGATAAAATTAAATTAACCGCTAAAACACTTGCTAATGGAAATAAATTAATTGAAGCCGAAGCGATTGATAAGAATGGCAACCGTGTTTTAGATTATGATCAGCGTAGTTACTTTTTTAATATGACTAGCCATGGCCAATTAATTGAACATCAAGGCACACCAACAGGTAGTAGTATTATTGAAATGGCAAGTGGTTATGCGGCAATTGAATTTATACCAGGTGCAAAACCAACGGTGATTGAATATCGTAATCAGAATGTTAAAGGTGTTTATTTGGAACTTTAATGACGTTTTCAAAAGACCATATGTAATGGCCCATTAGGGCCATTTTTTTGTGCATAATTTAAGGTTTAATAGTCGGTTAATCATATTATGAGCAAGTTCTACGTTTGATAAATTCAGTTATTTGTGTGAATTTCGAACTAAAAAAACAATATGACAGCGTTGTCATATTGTTTTTTTAGTGCTATGGTATTTAAATAATAAAGAAGTGACTTTTTATTTATCATATAATCGAGTGATAGATAAAAGAGTGCTGATGCCTTAAATATCAGCACCATATAAACTTATAATTAAAATAATAGAGACTTGTTGATGAAGGAATTGTTACCCCGCTACCCAGTTTTAGCAACAGCTAAACAAAACACCCATGCCACCTCTGAGCAATATGAGGCTATGTATCGTCAGTCAATTGAAGCGCCGGAAACTTTTTGGGCCGAGCAAGCTGAAAAGTTTATTGATTGGTATCAACCGTGGGACAGTGTCACTTCGGTTGACTATCACAAAGCTGATATTCAATGGTTTGCTGGCGGTAAACTCAACGTTAGTTACAATTGTATAGATCGCCATCTAGCAACCAAAGCGGATCAAACGGCTATTATTTTTGAAGGTGATGAGCCAGGTGATGATGCTAAAGTGAGTTACCAAGAGCTCCATGATAATGTCTGCCGATTTGCAAATTTATTGAAAGCCCGTGGTGTTAAAAAAGGTGATCGTGTTTGTATTTATATGCCAATGATCGTTGAAGTTGGTTATGCCATGTTAGCGTGTGCGCGAATTGGTGCTGTGCATTCTGTAGTTTTTGGTGGTTTTTCAATTGAAGCAATTAAGTCACGAGTTATTGATGCTGACTGTCAGGTTATTATTACCGCTGATGAAGGTATTCGTGGTGGTAAAAAAGTACCGTTAAAAGCCAATGTTGATGCGGCAATTGCTGATTGTGAACAAGTTCACTCTGTGATTGTGGTAAACCGTACTGGTGCTGATGTTAATTGGAACGATAAGATTGATGTTAATTACTATGAAGCTATAAAAACTTTGCCTGCCGTTTGTCAGCCAGAGGTGATGGACGCGGAAGATCCTTTATTTATTTTATATACATCAGGCTCAACCGGCACACCTAAAGGTGTTTTACATACTTGTGGTGGCTATTTACTTTATGCCGCCATGACTCACAAATACGTTTTTGATTATCAAGATGGTGAAATATATTGGTGCACCGCGGATGCTGGCTGGATCACTGGTCATTCTTATATCTTTTATGGCCCACTCGCCAATGGCGCGACTACGTTAGTATTTGAAGGTGTGCCAACTTACCCTGATGCTGGGCGGTTTTGGCAAGTTTGTGAAAAACACAAGGTAAATATTTTTTATACCGCACCGACGGCGATTCGTGCATTAATGAGCTTAGGTGATGATTTAGTAAAACAATACGATAAATCAAGCTTACGTATGTTAGGTACCGTGGGGGAACCGATCAACCCAGAAGCATGGCATTGGTATTATGAAATAGTCGGTGAAAGCCGATGTCCGATTGCAGATACTTGGTGGCAAACGGAAACCGGTGGTATTTTAATTACTTCATTACCTGGCTCTACCGATATGAAACCGGGTGCTGCTGGCAAACCTTTCTTTGGTGTAAAACCTGCGATCCTTGATAAAGACGGCAATACACTAACCGGTGCTGATTCTGGTTTATTAGTGATGACTGGTAGTTGGCCAGGGCAAATGCGCACGGTTTATGGCGATCAACAACGTTTTTATGATACTTACTTTAGTCAGTATCCGGGCAATTATTTTACTGGCGACGGCGCTAAGCGTGATGAAGATGGTTATTATTGGATCACGGGACGGGTTGATGATGTTTTAAATGTTTCAGGTCATCGACTTGGCACTGCTGAAATTGAATCGGCCTTAGTGTTACATCCTGCGGTTGCTGAAGCGGCGGTAGTTGGTTATCCACATGAAATTAAAGGCCAAGGTGTCTATTGTTATATCACCCTGATGAAAGGGGTAGAAGAATCAGATGCTTTAATTAAAGAACTTATTGAGTTTGTTGCTGGCGAGTTAGGGCGTTTTGCTAAACCAGATTATATTCAATATGCACCAGGTTTACCTAAAACCCGTTCTGGTAAAATTATGCGAAGAATTTTACGTAAAATTGCTGAAAACGACATTGACTCTTTAGGTGATACCTCAACATTAGCCGATCCGAGTGTGGTTGAGCATTTAACGGCTAATCGTATTATTCACGAATAAACGTTTTTTGCTTAGTTACCAATAAACAAGCCATCGCAAGATGGCTTGTTTATTTAAGCAAGTTTAATCAAGTTAGTTAAAACCGTTACTTTCCCGATAAAATCTTGGACATAATAAGTATTTACTGGTAAAAAGACATTAATAATGAAACTCTTTTCTAGATAGTAATTTTACTGTGTTTTTTATTTTGCAAACCACTTCAACAGTCATATTTCGATATTATCGATTTACATCTTTTAGTTTTTAAGCCTAAGCTTAAATAACACACTGTTTCGACTTCTCTTTTTATTTATTTACCGGAAAACTTATGGCCACAACTCCCGCTAAAAGCCGTTTAAACGATGTTCATGTTAATGCAGAAGATGTATTAATAACTCCTGAAGCACTTCGACAAGAATTACCTATGTCGGAAACGGCACGTTTATTTGTTAAAGAATCACGTGAAATTATTTCAGATATCATTCATAAAAAAGATCACCGCTTATTATTTATCACAGGTCCTTGCTCTATTCATGATACTGAAGCGGCCAAAGAATATGCCCGCAAGTTAAAAGACTTGCACGAGCAATATAAAGACTCACTTTACATAGTGATGCGTGTTTATTTTGAAAAGCCACGAACAACAGTTGGTTGGAAAGGTTTAATTAATGATCCGCATATGGATGGTTCATTTGATGTTGAAGCTGGTTTACGTAAAGCACGTGAATTATTAATTTATTTAACCGATCTTGGTTTACCATTAGCGACTGAAGCATTAGATCCGATCAGTCCACAATACTTATCTGAGCTGTTTAGCTGGTCAGCGATTGGTGCCCGTACAACAGAATCACAAACTCATCGTGAAATGGCGAGTGGTTTATCTATGCCAATTGGCTTTAAAAATGGTACGAACGGTAGTTTAGGGGTTGCCATTAATGCTATGCAATCAGCTTCATCACCCCATCGTTTTATGGGCATTAACAAGCACGGGCAAGTGGCATTAATTAAAACCTCTGGTAATCCTGATGGTCATGTAATTTTGCGTGGTGGTAAAAAACCAAATTACGACGCTGACAGCATTAATCTTTGTGAGCAAGAATTGATAAAACAAGGTTTAGAGCCAAGTTTGGTCGTTGATTGTAGCCATAGCAATTCAAGTAAAGATTATCGTCGCCAACCAATTGTGGCTGAAAATATTTTTCAGCAAATCGTCGACGGTAATAAATCAATTATCGGTTTGATGTTAGAAAGTCACTTAAATGCCGGCAAACAAAGTGCAGATTTACCTAAAACAGAGCTTGCTTATGGCGTGTCAGTCACCGATGCTTGTATTGATTTTGATAACACGATTACATTAATTGAACAAGCCGAGCAAATGTTAGCAAACGTGTTAAAAAGTAGAATAAACTAAGCGAAAAGATAGGGAATACGGATGTCTAATACTCAAGAACGTTTAAATGTGTGTCGTAATGAAATTGATGCCGTTGATCGTCAGCTTATCGATTTATTAGCTAAACGTCGGGCTATTACAAAACGTGTTGGTGAAATAAAAAGTGAAGTTGGTATGCCTATTTTTGCGCCTGAGCGTGAGGCGGCTTTATTTCAAGCGCGGCGTTTTGAAGCCGAAGAAAAAGGTGTGCCGGCGGATCTAGTTGAAGATATTTTGCGCCGTATTATGCAGGACTCTTACAAAAGCCAAGAAGCGAGTGGCTATATTTGTGTTAACCCTGATTGTAAAAAAGTGGTTGTGATTGGCGGTAAAGGCCAACTAGGTAAAGTATTTGTCGATTTATTTAATCGCTCTAATTATCAGGTACTAACCTTAGAAAAAGAAGACTGGCCAAATAGTGATGAAATTCTGGCTGATGCCGGAGTTGTGATCGTTGCGGTGCCAATTCGTTTAACACCACTAATTATTCGTCAACTGAACAGACTAAATGAACACTGTATTTTGGCTGATGTTACCAGTGTTAAAGAGTCTCCACTTTATGAGATGTTAAAAGCGCATCAAGGCCCTGTTATTGGTTTACATCCCATGTTTGGCCCTGATGTAAGTGGTTTGATCAAACAAACGATTATTGCTTGTGAAGGGCGCATGCCTGAGCAATGTGATTGGCTCCTACAACAGTTTAAAGTCTGGGGAGCAACCATCTACTCAGTTGATGCACAATCTCATGATAAAGCGATGGCGATGGTGCAGGTGATGCGCCATTTTTCAACCATAGCTTATGGCTATCATTTAATGACCGAAGGTGCTGATATTTCACAGTTGGTTGAAATGAGCTCACCTATTTATCGTTTAGAGCTTATTATGGTTGGCCGTTTATTTGCGCAAGACCCAATTTTATACTCAGATATTATTTTTAATAACCCAGAAAATATTGGCATGATGAAACGTTTTGCTTATCGCTTCTTAGAGTTATTGGAAGATGTTGAAAATGGCGATAAAGACGCTTTTGTTACTATGTTTAAGCAAGTGTCAGATTGGTTTGGTGATTATGCACAAACCTTTTTAGCGGAAAGCAAAGGTATGTTATTGAAAGCGAATGAATTGAAAAAGTGTTAGGGACTCTTGTACTTAAGCAAAAGTGAACTTAAACAAATAATGTACTTAAACAAAAAGGAGCGCTTGTTATACAAGCGCTCCTTTTTTAATTTTAAACGGTTATGAATGAATAATTAAAAACTGTAGGTGATACCCACCGATATTGCGGTTTCTATCCATAAACTATCTTCAAACTCAGCTAAGCAGTTGCCAGCTTGGCAAAATAGCTCATTATCTTCGTCGGTCAAAGTAACATAACTTCTTAATTCGGTAACAAAAGCAAACTGCTGATTAATTTGGTATTTAGTGCCTAAGGCGGCGGTAAACGAAGGGAAAATATCGTCGCTGCCATCTTCTACATCATAGTAAGCTCCACCTAAACCAATGGAAACCGTGGTAATATAGTTATGCTGTTTAAATTGAGCAACACCATTAAAGTGGGCATAGATGACATCCATGTTGCCAGTAGTCCCAATATTGGTATCAAATTCATGGGAAGTTGAGGTAACTAACACTTGGCCAAGTCCGTTCGGGCCGTCTTTCCATGCTATTCCTAAACCAAAACTATTTCCTTTTTCTACCGTTAATTCTTCGCCGTTAGCATCAATAATGTCACTGGCAAATACATAGCCCAAATAAGGAGTAACCTCCAGTGCCAAACTTGAAAAAGAACACAAAGAGATCAGTGAGGCTAATAACAGCTGTTTAGTGTGTTGTATATAAGGCATTTTTTCTTCCTGCTGTTTTTGTTTTTTGATATTGTTCGCTAACTATTTTACATCTTGGTTTTTAGTAAACTATTGTGCTTGTGAAATTAATAACTTAACAATTTCAACAAATAAAGCTCTTGCTTCAATTCCTTTTTCCATTATAGCTGAGTTTAGTACGATAGCTTGTTTTTGTTGTGGGTTACCAACATAAACCTGCTTTATAGCCATAACGGGTAGTTTATGCGTCGATGCTTGAGCATTTTTTTCTGTCGCGTTATTTTGCAGCTCGGTTAGGTAAGTTAATAAATTGGCTAATAAGGTTGCTTTAGTGTGTTTATCGACATTAACCATATCTAGTTTAGCTATGGTGAGTTCTTCAATTACCAGTACATCTTCTTTATAACTTTTTTTATCTACCTTAAAGTGCAGGTCAGTTAATTTGATGATGCGCTTTTGTTTGTCTGAGAGGGTAACGCTAGCAATAATTAAGTCATCGCCACTATGAGCAATGTTTTCACTGGTTACTTCAAAGCCTGTTGCCGCTTTGCCGGTAACTGAAATCTCATGGGTGAGGTATTGCTCAAATGACGCATTTGCTAAATACCACATAGCTACTGCTAAGAGTAAAAAAACACTGATCACCAATGCTGATAATTTATTCACGCTAAATTCGTCCTAAGTTTTTAAATTATCAACATTTTATACTGCTATGCGGGAAATGTTTAGTGAATAAAAAACTAATTTTTACGGTAGCTTAAAGTTCACGGTACCCTAGCATAACGTTGAAACAGCATTGTTATTTTAAATTTCCGCTAGCATAAATTTTTTAGCTGTCAAACAATTAAAAAAATATCGCTTGTATAAAAAACAACCATGTAGTATAAAATTTATAATAATATCAATAATAAAAGGGGCAAAGTTGTGCCTAGGCTGAATAAAAAATTATGGTCATTTAATGTTGGCTGTTTTGCATCGGGTTCATTTATTTGGTTGGCTGAATTAAGTAAAGAGCTTCCTGTTCCTCATTTTGTATTATCTAACAGCATGATAAGTATTAGTTTATATACTTCTGTAGTGATGTTTTTTAGCGCCGCATTATTTACCGCCTGTTTAATTGCTTTTATGCATAAAGGTTTAAAAGTGCATAGTAGTGAACAAACTTTTTGGCTAGTTTTACCAATATTAAGCTTTTTGATCATGACAGCGATTGTTGCCAATGTTTTGGTTATGACCATGATGAGTGCGGCGATACCAGCACTATTTGTTATTTTGGTAGCGGCAAGAAAACCTAAAGAACGCCGAATTTTTGATATGAAAAAAGCGCTTAGTTAAGCCAATTTACCTTAACTAAATAAGGTTTGCTTAACGTAAGCGCTTGTTTGATGTTTTTTAGATAACTCAATTGCGCTTATTTATTATCCATCGATTGTTTCGACGAACTTTTATTTTCATGTTTTTTCTTTTGAAAATAGATAAAACCTTTCACTACTACCGCAGCAAAAATTAGCCAAAATACGGCATGATACAAACCGTGAAAAGCGCCTTCACCTAAAGCGTGATCAGTATGAGCAAAAGCTTGGCTAGTGAATAAGCTTAAAAAGCTAACGAACAAAGTAAAATTTTTCATGTGATATCCTTTATTTTCTGTAAGTGAATTGGTGTTAACTATTAAACGGTTAACATGCCTTCTTTTTCAATAAACGCAATAATTTCAGCTAAGCCTTGTTGAGTTTTCATATTACTGAAAATAAACGGCTTGTCACCACGCATTTTTTTAGTGTCTCTGTCCATCACGTCAAGTGAAGCGCCAACGAGCTCTGCAACATCAATTTTATTGATAATTAATAAGTCAGATTTAGTAATACCAGGGCCACCTTTACGTGGAATTTTATCACCGGCAGAAACATCAATCACATATATGGTGAGATCAGAAAGCTCAGGGCTAAAAGTCGCACTTAAATTATCACCTCCACTTTCGACTAAAACAAAATCCAAATTAGGGTGTAGTGCTTGTAATTCATCAATGGCGGCAAGATTCATGGAAGCGTCTTCACGAATAGCAGTATGCGGACAACCACCAGTTTCAACCCCCATAATACGATCTGCAGCTAGGGCATCATTTTTAGTTAAAAACTCAGCGTCTTCACGGGTATAAATGTCGTTTGTTACGACAGCCATGTTGTATTTGTCACGTAAGGCTAGACACAATTGGCGCAATAAGGCAGTTTTTCCTGAGCCGACAGGGCCACCAACACCAATACGTAATACTTGTTTTTTCATTTTTTTGTCTCTGTTATTTAATTGCTTTAATAAGTTATTTCTTAATTATCTTATGATCGGAATAGTCGTGAATATTGTGTTTCATGCCAAGCACTTGCCATCGCTAAGTGCGGTAAGCTGGTACCAATTTCGTCATCATTAAGTTGATTTGCTTTCTCAATTATTTTTGAGGTGTTTTCCGTTAATTCAAATAATAAGTTTTGTGCTTGAGTTTGCCCTAATGGCACTAACTTGGTTGCTGCCGCGACTTGGTTATCAATGTAAGTCCAGCAGTAACCACTTTGTGTGGTAATGACATCAAGTTGAAATAAGTATGCACTCAGGGCGAAGGCACTAACAAAACTGATATCAGTGATATTTAAAATCGTTTGGTAAGGCTCGCTGTTAATATTGTCGAGTTGCTTTAACAAACGCACTAACGCTTTACCCATGGCGAGATCAGCCAGTAATAATTCATGGCTTTCACGACAGGCGATCAAATGCTCGTTCCAGTGCCTAAAGGCGTTAAAGTCATTGTTAGTTAATGCTTGGAATAACCGTTGGAGTATGGCTAAATCTGTTTGAGCGATGGACTCTTCTAAATTAATGGTGATCCAGCTAGCTGTGGTTTTAGAGCAAGTTAACCAACCCATTTCAACGGCGTATTCTAATCCTTGCGAAAAAGAAAAACCGCCAACGGGTAAGTTAGCACTGCACAGCTGCAATAAACGATTTAATTGCATTGGTGTGCTGTGCTTAGCATTCATCGGCTCAGCATTTAGCGAACTAGTGGGCATGTGAATGACCGTGTCCATGCGAGTGACCACCATAAGCACCATTTTCTGGCTCAAAAACTGCCGGTGTGTGATCGATAGTTAAGCCATATTTTTCAGCTAACTCTTCTAAAACATGATCGGGTTTAAAACGCACCCATAAGTCGCCAATTTGCAATGATGTATGACGATTACCTAAGTGATAACAAACCTTACAAAAGGTTAACCAATCAGTTGCCATAGCGGTAGCAACAGGCTCTGCTTCACCTTTAACTTCTACTAATAAACCACATTCTGTTTTCAGTACTTCACCCACTAATAACGGATGACCACGCTCCATAAAAATACCAATGTCTAAGCCGCCATCAGTTTTTGCTTTAATACGTGCTTTTTTACGTGTGTCTTGATCTAAGGTTATTGTGTCAGCAATTGGATCATGGCTATGACTTAATCGCTCATATGCTTGTAACATCTATTTTCCTAAAATTAAAATTTTTACTTTAATACCACCATTTAATGGTAACTAAAATAAGCAGTAAAGTTGTGATAACGGCAGCGACTCCGCTGGTTCACAAGTTAATAACTCACCATCAGCTCTTACTTCATAAGTTTGGGCATCAACCTCTATTTTGGGTTGCCAGTTGTTATGGATCATATCGTCTTTACTGACATTACGGGTATTTTTACAAACCCCGACCATGCGGGTCATACCAATTTTTTCGGGTACCCCTAAATCAATTGACGCTTGCGACATAAAGGTCATACAAGTTTTAGCAGGGGCTTGGCCATAACTACCAAACATAGGGCGATAATACACTGGCTGTGGTGTTGGGATAGAAGCGTTTGCATCACCCATAGGTGCCCCAGCAATAAATCCGCCTTTAAGGATCATTGACGGTTTAATACCAAAGAATGCCGGTTTCCATAATACCAGATCAGCTAGCTTGCCGATTTCAATTGAGCCAACTTCATGGCTAACACCGTGGCTAATTGCTGGGTTTATTGTGTATTTGGCAATATATCGTTTGGCGCGAAAGTTATCATTACGCTCGGTATCAGGGGCAAGAGGGCCACGTTGTTGCTTCATTTTATGGGCTGTTTGCCAAGTACGGGTGATGACTTCGCCAATACGTCCCATAGCTTGCGAGTCAGATGAAATCATACTGATAGCACCTAAGTCTTGCATAATATCTTCGGCGGCAATACTTTCTTTACGAATACGAGAATCGGCAAAGGCAATATCTTCTGGTATCGATGGGTTTAGATGATGACAAACCATCAACATGTCTAAATGTTCATCAATGGTATTTACCGTATACGGGCGGGTTGGATTTGTTGATGACGGCAATACATTGGCTTCACCACAAGCGCGAATAATATCCGGTGAATGTCCACCACCAGCACCTTCGGTATGATACGTGTGAATGGTGCGACCTTTAAATGCTCCTAGGGTATCTTCTAAAAAGCCTGATTCATTTAACGTATCGGTATGAATTGCCACTTGTACATCATAGCGCTCAGCAACCGATAAACAATTGTCGATAGCAGCAGGAGTTGTGCCCCAATCTTCATGTAATTTTAAGCCACAAACGCCGGCTTCAATTTGTTCTTCAATCGCCTTTGGTAAACTGACATTACCTTTACCTAAAAAGCCAAAATTCATAGGGAAGTCATTAGTGGCTTGCAACATTTTATAAATATTCCAAGGACCTGGGGTGCATGTTGTTGCTTTTGTGCCTGTAGCTGGGCCCGTGCCTCCACCGATCATGGTGGTTATTCCTGACATTAAGGCTTCTTCAATTTGTTGTGGGCAAATAAAGTGAATATGAGCATCTATGCCACCGGCAGTGAGTATTTGTCCTTCACCAGCTATCACTTCAGTACCGGCACCAATTTCAATATCAATATTGTCTTGTATGTCAGGGTTACCCGCTTTACCAATAATGGCAATACGGCCATCTTTTATCCCAATATCGGCTTTAATAATACCCCAATGATCTAAAATTAAGGCATTGGTGATCACAAGGTCGACAGTGTCAGCACATGATGCTTGGCTTTGTCCCATGCCATCACGAATAACTTTACCACCACCAAAGGTGACTTCTTCGCCATATTCAGTGAAATCTTTTTCTACTTCTATCCAAAGGTCGGTGTCAGCTAAACGGACACGGTCGCCAACCGTTGGACCAAACATATGCGCGTAAGCATGTTTATCAATACTGGCCATTATAAATCTCCTTGAATATCAGCACGAAAACCAAAAACACGACGGTTACCACGATAAGGGATAAGGGTAACTTCTCGTTCTTGCCCCGGTTCAAAGCGAACGGCAGTACTTGAGGTAATATCTAAGCGATAACCTTTAGTGATTTCGCGATCAAAAAGTAAGGCACTGTTTACTTCGTAAAAGTGGTAATGAGAGCCTACTTGAATTGGGCGGTCACCTGAATTTGCAACGGTTATTTTTAGTTGTTCACGACCGACGTTAAGTTCGCGATCACCATTGTCTGTTTTTATTTCACCAGGGATCATAATAGCTTCCTTGTGTTTTAATATTTTTAAATCGGTAGTGCAGGTTAAATAATTGGATTATGAACCGTAACTAACTTAGTACCATCAGGGAACGTTGCTTCAACTTGTACATCGGTAATTAATTCAGCAACGCCATCCATCACCTGCTCACGGGTTAATAGCGTACGGCCATAATCCATCATCTCAGCAACGGTTTTACCATCACGTGCGCCTTCCATGATCTCCATTGAAATGTAGGCCATGGCTTCGGGGTAATTCAATTTAACGCCACGCGCTAAACGTCGTTCGGCTAGCAGGGCAGCAGTAAATATCAGTAGTTTGTCTTTTTCTCTTGGTAATAAATCCATAATGGTCTCTACTGTTATGTCTTAAAATAGGAAGCTAAGTATGCCAAATACGTGGAATATTGGCAGCTTTTGCTAAATAAATTGGCCTTATAATTTGCCATAGTTCGATAAATAACGCCTTACACTCTTCTGCATGTTGGCCTAAATAACGTATGACTAATAGCGAACGTATTTGGCTAATACTTATTTTATGCTCGGCATTTAGGTGAACCATGTGTTCGCGTAATTCAGCGACCAGCGCTTTTTGTTCACTCAAGCTTAATTGATCTTTGGGTGCATAGGCGAGCATAGTGGCAAAAACCCCTTTGTTATTAAGCCCAGCTATATGTTGATGAATATCATTGTCAGGTTTAATGGCAATGCGATCATGATAAATTAAGGTGTTATCACAATACACTCGATTCAGTTGCGTATAGCTACCTTGTTTAAATAGTTGCCCTGAACGCGGCAAGCCTAAACAAGTAATATCCCAGCCAATATAAGCGCTTGAGCTAGTTAATTTAATATCAACGGTATTAACGCCATCAGCCCCTTCATAAACAATGGTTTCAAGTGGGAAGTTCTCACATTTTGCCTGTTCGTTAAGCACAATTTCAAAATGTTGATATTGCTTGGGTTCACCAATGGTTAAATCTTCTCGGGCACGATAAAACCGGTTAGCACCAGGCGTTGTCACTAAACAATGTGCATTGGTATTAACCTGAATATTCACCCGTAATTCATCGCCCGAGACAATACCTGCTGGTGGGTGCAATAAATAAATATGAGCGCAATCGCGTCCTTCAGGGTAAAACGCTTTTTGCACACTTAATGGGCCATTGCGTTTAGTGCGGGTTAATTGGCTGCCATTGGCTGTGAAGCTAAATTCTAAGGCTAAACTGGCTAGCCAAGCATTCTTAGGTGCAAGCTTAACTGCTGCAGAAGAATCGGCTGCATGTAGAGCATCGCTGTTATTGTGATTTTCCGTTAAGGCTAAGTTGGCGGTCATTTTTTATTTGTTGTTAGGTAAGTGTATAGCGCGATTTAAATTTAGGTTTATTCTACCGAGTTAACGTTAATTAAGAGAGTAAAATAAACCTGAAATTGTAAAAGAGCTTATCAAAGCTGAATTTAAACCGTTAAACCGCTAAATACTTGCTGACTAATTCGTCAGTTAGCTCTGGCATTTCACCGGTTGCGATCACTTGGCCTTTTTCCATCAAGACAAACTCTTCACCAACGGCGCGTGCAAAAGGCAGCTTTTGTTCAACTAAAACAATAGTAATGCCGTGCTCTTTATTTAACTTTAATAATACATCACGAATTAATTGTACGATATTCGGTTGAATACCTTCATTGGGCTCATCAAGTATTAAAATATCAGGGTTTAGCACTAACGCCCGGGCAATTGCCAATTGTTGTTGCTGACCACCAGATAAATCACCACCGCGGCGATGTAACATTTCTTTTAATACCGGAAACAAGGTATAGATATGCTCAGGTATGGTTTTACTTTTTTGTCGTTTACAGTTTAGGCTGATTTTTAAGTTTTCTTCAACCGTTAACTGCGGAAAAATATGACGGCCTTGTGGTACATAGCCAACACCTAACTCGGGTCTTGATTCTACTGAACTTTTTGCCATGTCAGTGTCATTGATCACTAAGCTTCCTGAGCTTATTGGTAACATGCCCATAATAACTTGTAACAGGGTGGTTTTACCTACCCCATTACGACCCATAATACAGGTACGAGAGCCTTTTTTGATGGTGAGATCTAAATCCCATAAAATTTGAGTGCCACCGTATTTTTGGTTAACGTTTTTTAACTCGATCATTATGCCACTTCTCCCGCTTTATTGGCTGCACCGTCATCTTCACCGAGATAAACTTTGATTACTTCAGGGTTGGATTGAACTTCTGACATTGAACCTTCGGCTAAGACCGAACCTTGATGTAACACCGTAACTTTTCGGGCAATAGAACGAACAAATGCCATATCATGTTCAACCACTACAACCGAATGTTTACCGGCTAATGAGGTTAATAATTCCGCTGTTCGTTCGGTTTCTTGGCCGGTCATGCCAGCGACAGGTTCATCAACTAATAACACTCTCGGCTCTGCCGCTAACAACATGCCAATTTCTAACCATTGCTTTTGACCATGTGACAAACGGCCAGCAGGGTAGTGGGCTTCTTTAACTAAGCCTATGGTATATAAAATTTCGCCAATGCGATCTTTTTGCTCACCGGTTAACTTGTGAAAAAGTGAAGTCCAAATACCTTTATCACCAGCCAAGCTTAGTTCTATATTTTCAAATACTGATAAGGCTTCAAACACGGTTGGTTTTTGAAATTTACGACCAATACCGGCTTTAGCAATTTCAGATTCGTCTAATTTTAATAAATCGACTTGTTGGCCAAAGTTAACCTTACCAGTATCAGGGCGAATTTTACCGGTAATTACATCCATTAAGGTAGTTTTACCGGCACCGTTAGCACCAATTAAACAGCGTAATTCACCGTCATTAATGTAAAGGTTTAAGTCGTTTAATGCTTTAAAACCATCAAAACTAACACTAACATCTTCAACATATAAAATAACGCCGTGACGAGTATCGGGTTTAATATTTTCTGTCGCCGTTAGTGGGCTACCTGATTTATCGACGATCATGATTTTGCCTCCGCTGCTGGCGCTTCTGAATTGGTTGATGTTTTACCTTTGAACAGAGGTAATTTATCAAATAAGTTTGGTAATAAACCGGCGATGCCTTTCGGTAGTAGTAAGGTAACTAATACAAATAAGCCACCTAAAGCAAATAACCATGCCTCTGGCATTATCGCGGTGAAACGAGTTTTTGCGTAACTCACGACAATCGCACCGATAATTGCACCATATAAAGTACAGCGGCCACCAATAGCTACCCAAATTACCATTTCAATTGAATTTAACGGTGAAAATTCGCCTGGATTAATAATGCCTACTTGTGGCACGTATAAAGCACCCGCAACACCAGCTAACATAGCTGATACAACAAATATCCATACTTTGTAATGCTCAGGTTTATAGCCAACAAAACGGACACGGCTTTCCGCATCACGTGTGGCGGTGACCACTCGGCCCATTTTTGAATTAACAATGTAATTGCTGATCCAATAAGCAATGGCTAAGGCAATAGCTGTAATAATAAATAAAGCTAATTTGGTGTGTGGATCTTGTAATGAAAAACCAACAATTTCTTTAAAGTCGGTTAAGCCATTATTGCCACCAAAGCCCATTTCATTTCGGAAAAATGCCAGCATTAATGCGTAAGTCATCGCTTGTGTCATGATGGATAAATAAACACCGCTAACACGTGAACGAAACGCCATTGAACCAAACACATAAGCTAATAAACCTGGGCCAATAAAGACCATAGCAATCATCCACCAAACGCTACTTGAACCTGCCCAAAACCAAGGCAGTTCTGTCCAGTTTAAAAACACCATAAAGTCAGGTAAATCAGGGTTGCCGTAAACACCACGGTCGCCAATTTGACGCATTAAGTACATGCCCATGGCATAACCACCTAAAGTGAAAAACGCACCATGGCCTAAGCTTAAAATGCCACAATAACCCCAAACAAGATCAACGGCTAAGGCAAGTAAGGCATAACATAAATATTTGCCGAATAAACTTACCGTATAGTCACTGACATGAAGTAGTGAGCCTTCGCTAAAAAATAAATTACAAACAGTTACATACAAGGTAGCAACAAATAAGGTGCCAACCACAACATGTAAATGGCTTAATTTAGTAAAAAGATTTTGCATAAAAGTTGAATTAGTCATTAGTCTGCCGCTCGTCCTTTTTGTGGGAATAAGCCTTTCGGGCGTTTTTGAATAAATAACACTAAACCGACTAGCACGATAATATTGGCTAATACTGACCCCGTTAATGGTTCAAGGAATTTATTGATTGAACCAAGCGACATTGCAGCAACTAAGGTTCCCCATAAGTTACCAACACCACCAAATACCACTACTAAGAATGAGTCGATGATATAGGCTTGTCCTAAGTTAGGGCCAACATTGGTTAATTGGCTTAATACTACACCGGCAATACCCGCAATACCTGAGCCTAAACCAAAAGTAATGGCATCAACCCAATCACTTTTAATACTTAATGCTCGCGCCATGTCACGGTTTTGTGAAACTGCGCGCACATGTAAACCTAAAGACGATTTTTTCAAAATCAGTAATAAACTGACAAACACCATCAATGAAAAAATAATGATATATAAGCGGTTAAAGGTTAATGAAAATACAGGATTGATTTCCCACGAACCCGTCATCCATTCAGGTGCTTGTACTTGACGGTTTAACGGCGAGAAAATGGTTCTAACTAATTGCTGTAAAATTAAAGAAATACCAAAGGTGGCTAATAAGGTTTCAAGTGGACGACCTTTAAGGTAACGAATAACGCCTCGCTCAATAATAATACCGACAATGCCTGATACTAAAAATGCTGCTGGAATTGCCATTAATAATGAATATTCAATTAAGTTTGGAAAGGCTAATTGAATAACATAGGTAGTATACGCACCCAACATCATCATTTCGCCGTGGGCCATATTAATTACGCCCATAACACCAAAGGTAATCGCAAGACCAATAGCCGCTAATAACAATACTGAGCCTAAACTCAAGCCGAAGAAGATGTTTTCAACAACTTCAAAAAAGCTGCGTTTATCTTCAATATTACTGATCACTTTTTGTAAGCTTTTTGCTAACACTTTTTGTTCTTCGGTTTTACCTTTTTCAGGCAAGGCCGCTAACATGTTAACCATGGTATTTTTAACTGCGGGCTCTAAAGTGTCTTCTAATTGTTTGATCGCGGCAATTTTTTCGCCGTGATTACCCACTTTTAATTGATCGAGTAATAAGGTGACATTCATTTTGGTGCGAACGTCATCATCTTGCTCTTGGCTGATCAGTTCCTTCACAGCTAATAAACCACTATCAGAAGGGTTATCAAGTAATTGTTTTACCGCGGCAAGGCGAATAGACTTGATTGGGTTTGTTAAATCTAACTTAGCAATGGCACTACGAATGGTGCCACGTAAACGGTTATTAGTTTTAACTTTTGAAATTTTTGATTTTTTTACCGGGGCAAGTTCTGCTCCGGTTAAAACTTCGGTTAAGGCATATGAGCCGTCTTCGGTTTTTAATGCCTGAACAATAATTTTATTAGCTTTAAGGTAATATAAATCACCATCAAGCATAAATTGTAAAATATCCCGAGTTTTAGTATGCTGAGTAGCGGCAATTTTATCAACTAAAACCGGCATTTTATTAAGCTTAGTTTTGGGTAACTGTTTAACTAACAGAGGCAGCGCTGCTTCTGTGTTAATACTACTTTTAGCATCACTTACCGTTTCAGCATGAGCTTGCCAAGTTGTTATAGAACAGAGTAACAAGCAACTGAGTAACACAGAGAATATTCGCTTCATTGCGTATTCCTTTTTAATAAAAATGCGTTGACAGCTTATTGAATTAATCGCAAGCGTCGCATTTGAAAATAATAAACTTGGTGATAAATAAGGTATTGTTAAACATATACTCAAAACATTCTTAGATAGCTTCTAATTTGTACCAACGGCAAAACTGCTTTGAGTATATGGTAGGTAATACATTAATTGACCTACCAAAAAAATGCTCAGTTACCCATGGGAAGATAACTGAGCAGGTCGTTAGGTAAAACTTAGAAGTTTTGACCTGAACACTTAGCTGTTTTCACATCGAAGTTGCCGCATTTTACTGGCGCAGTCCAATCTGAAATTAGGTTTTTAGAGCTAGGTAAGTAGTCTGACCAAGCATCACCAATTACCGTATCAGGTGTTTCTGATACCACTTCAAATTGACCATCTTCTTGGATTTCACCAATAAGTACTGGCTTAGATAAGTGATGGTTAGCGTTCATTACCGCAATACCACCGGTTAAGTTAGGCACAGCTATACCAATAAGTGCTTGTTCAACAGCATCTACGTCAGTAGTACCCACTTTCTCAACTGCTTTTGCCCACATTTTAAAACCAATGTAAGTCGCTTCCATCGGATCGTTGGTTACACGTTTTTCATCACCAATGTATTTTTTCCAAGCTGAAATGAAAGCTTCGTTTTCTTCTGTTTCAACACTTTGGAAGTAGTTCCAAGCGGCTAAGTGACCAACTAATGGCTTAGTATCAAAACCAGAAAGCTCTTCTTCACCTACTGAGAATGCCACTACTGGAATGTCTTCTGCAGAAATACCTTGGTTACCTAATTCTTTGTAGAAAGGAATGTTGGCATCACCATTAATAGTTGAAACAACGGCTGTTTTTTTGCCAGCTGAACCAAACTTTTTAATGTCTGAAACAATACCTTGCCAATCTGAATGACCAAACGGTGTGTAGTTGATCATGATATCTGAATCTTTAACACCTTTAGAGTTTAAGTAGGCTTTTAAGATTTTGTTGGTAGTACGTGGGTAAACATAATCTGTACCAGCTAAAACCCAACGAGTAGCGCCAATATCGTCCATTAAATAATCAACGGCAGGGATCGCTTGTTGGTTTGGCGCAGCACCTGTGTAGAATACGTTTTTAGATGATTCTTCACCTTCGTACTGAACCGGGTAAAATAATAAACCGTTTAATTCTTCAAGTACCGGTAATGCTGATTTACGCGAAACTGATGTCCAACAACCAAAAATAACATCTACTTTTTCTTTGGCTAACAGCTCACGGGTTTTTTCCGCAAATAATGGCCAGTTAGAAGCTGGGTCAACAACAACTGGTTCTAATTTTTTACCTAATAAACCACCGGCTTTATTTTGCTCTTCAATCATCATTAAAACTGTATCTTTTAATGTGGTTTCAGAAATTGCCATGGTGCCTGATAGTGAATGTAAAACACCAACTTTAATGGTATCTGCTGCCATCGCCATTTGTGTTACTAAGCTACTCGCGATAATTGAGCTAGCTAAAATGAGTTTTTTCAATTTCATTTTTGTATCCTTTAATATTGTTAATATGGTGTTCTAGCTAAATTAATTAGCTAGAACGTGTGACAGGTTAATCAGTTAGAAAGTAACTAAAGCTTCAATGGCTAAGGTATCAATATCAACACCGTTCATTTCTTCCATGCGGTACTCAGTAACAATTAATAAATTGTCGTTGATCGCAAAGCTTGGTGAAATAGTGAACGCATTGGCTTCTTCAGTGGTAGTACCTGCGGCATCCTCAACTTCATAATCGTGGTAACGAAGCGTTAACGCAAAATCTTCAAAGGCGTAGTTAGCCATTAATAAATAACCACTAGCATCACTACCTGCATAAGCACTGTCTTCAGCTGAGTTGTATTCAGCCGCTAAGGTTAACGCATCTTTTGAATAGCTTGCCCATGTGTTGAAAAGCTTAGTATCACCTTCTACAGAATAAAAAGCTTTTACGGTTATTTCGTCGGTTGGCATAAGCGCAAGCATGGTTTCAACACCTGGCTGTTCAGAATCAGTTGCTTGAGGACCAGCTAAATCGTTAACAACAGATACAGCTAATGCGTAGCCGTCACCAGAATAAATACCTGAAACACCTTGTTGGTAATATCCGTAGAAATATTTAGCATAACCAGTGCCTGAATATTGAAATAAACCGGTTGGCTCTTCTGTTTCCCAACCTGAGTAACTTAAAAAACGACCGGCTTTAACACTGAAGTCATCTGAAACAGCGTAAGAAATATAGGCTTGCTCAACATTGGCACCATCGGCAGCATTTTTATATTCAACATCTACCGCAGCAGTTAGCTTGTTACCAAAGTCGTAACCTAGGTTAACTTCTACTTGGTCAACACCAGATGAAGAAGTACTACTCGCTTCAGCATCTGAATCTTGATATACGTAAGACATATCGATAAAGCCACCTACAGTTAATGCACTTTTTTCTTCAGCTTGAACAGCAGAAGCGGCACCTAAAGACAGTAGTAATGTAGCTGCAACCGGAGTTAATTTAGTCAGTAATTTCATGTTGAATTTCCCATTAGTAATTTAAAGAATGCTTTGGTTATCTTTTTAGGTGATAACTCATAAACGCAAGGCTATTTAGAACTGGGTTTAGTATGTGTTTTTTTGACAAGGAAAAGTATTCGTCAAAGTGCGCAAGTGACTACGCAAAACTACGCATATCAATAAAATGATTAGCTGTGTAAACTTAACTAAGGGCGAGCTTTTATTAGTTTAATCTATAGGTTATTGTGGTTTTTAGTGTTGGCTTTAGTGATTGATATAACTGTTCATTAATTATTTTATAAATGACTTGCCATTGAATCATAATAACCATTAAGCTGCTTCTAGCTTCTAGCTTCTAGCTTCTAGCTTCTAGCTTCTAGCTTCTAGCTTCTAGCTTCTAGCTTCTAGCTTCTAGCTTCTAGCTTCTAGCTTCTAGGTAGCTTGTAGCCTCTAAACATCTCAACTGTTGTAAAAGTCATCCATGCAATCAAATCAAAAAATACTGCCAAGACGAAGAACCTATAACAAACTTGTCGCCAATGAAATGATGGAAGATTTTGCTTTGCGTTTTACCGCAAAACGCTCTCGGCAGTGGTCACTGAACCGTATTGCCGGTACCGCTTTAGGTATTGTCTCTTTTTTAGTATTAGAAGCGATTGGTGGTGCCATTACCCTTAATTTTGGTTTTGAAAATTCGGCATGGGCAATTTTAGCGATTGTATTTGTGGTGTTTTTAACCGGCTTGCCGATCAGTTATTACGCGGCTAAATATGGTGTTGATATCGACTTATTAAGCCGTGGTGCCGGTTTTGGTTATATTGGCTCCACAATTGCCTCTTTAATTTACGCTTCATTTACTTTTATCTTTTTTGCTTTAGAAGCTGCGATCATGTCGATGGCTTTGAAAATCCTGTTTGGTTTACCGTTATCTATTGCTTATGTTGTTAGTGCCTTGGTGGTGCTACCCCTAGTTACTCACGGTATTTCTTATATCAGTCGTTTTCAAGTGTGGACTCAGCCATTGTGGATTGCACTACAGCTGCTGCCTTTGTTTTATGTTTTTAGCCATCCTGATAGCAACGTTCAAGAATGGTTAAGTTTTACCGGCATGGCGGGTGAAAGTGGTTCGTCTTTTAATATTCTGTTATTTGGTGGGGCGTCTGCGGTTTTATTATCGTTAGTGGCACAAATTGGTGAGCAAGTTGATTTTTTACGTTTTTTACCTGAAAAACCGAAAACAGGGCAATGGCGCTGGTGGGTTGCTTTAGTTTCTGCAGGCCCTGGCTGGATTATTTTTGGTGCGTTAAAACTATTTTTAGGTTCTTTTCTTGCGTATTTTGCCTTGCAGCAAGGGGTGAGTATTGAGTTAGCTGATGATCCTGCTCATATGTATAACTTAGCCTTTAGTTATGTTTTTGATAACCCTGCGATAAGTGTGATTGTTGCTTGTTCTTTTGTGGTGATCTCCCAATTAAAAATTAATGTGGCCAATGCTTATGCGGGCTCGTTAGCGTGGTCAAATTTTTTCTCCCGTGTCACACATAGTCACCCTGGACGAGTGGTGTGGATGGTGTTTAATGTGGCTATTGCTTTATTGTTAATGGAATTAGGTATTTACCAAACAATAGAAAACATGTTGTCGGTATATTCGGTCTTAGTGTTAGCTTGGTTAAGCTCGGTAGTCGCCGATTTGATCATCAATAAACCTTTAGGGATCAGTCCAAAACATATTGAATTTAAGCGTTCACATTTATACGACATCAATCCGGTTGGGGTTGGCTCAATGTTTATTGCCTCATTTGCGGGGTTTACTGCTCATTTTGGCTGGTATGGCGAAACTGTAGAAGCATTAGCGTCGTTTGTCGCCTGCTTTTTACCTTTTCTTACGGTGCCGTTAATTGGTGTATTAACCAAAGGAAAATTCTATTTAGTACCAAAAACGCATGTCATATTACCGGCAATTGTTAAATGCCATATCTGTGAAAATGAATTTGAACATGAAGACATGACATTTTGTCCGGCTTATAAAAATCCAATTTGTTCTTTGTGCTGTTCTTTAGATGTTCGCTGTGGCGACAAATGTCGTCCAGAAGCGACTTTATCTAAGCAATCACATCACTTTTTTAACCGCTTTTTAACCACTGAATTATTACGCATTATGACCACACCTATGGCGCAATTTGTCGCTATAACTTTAGGTTTAAGCTTTATTGGTGCGGGCATTCTATTTTTAATTTATTTACAAGTACCTGTTGAAGGGGCGGTAAAACAAGTATTTGCCAGCACCTTGGTCAAAATATTTTTCTTATTATTGATTATTATTGGTGTTGTCAGCTGGTTATTTATTTTAGCGCGCAGTGGCAACCGATTAGCGCTAAAAGAGCTTCGCTCGCAAACCAATGCTTTGGCAAAAGAAATTAATGCTCATGAAAAAACCTCGCAAGCATTACAATACGCAAAAGAAATAGCGGAATCAGCGAACCAAGCTAAAAGCCGATATTTAGCTGGTTTGAGCCATGAATTAAGAACGCCGCTTAATGTCTTATTAGGTTATGCGCAATTACTTAGCCAAGATGAGTCTTTACCGGTTCGACAACGAGAAACCTTAGGAATTGTTAGGCGTAATGGTGAGCATTTAGCGGATTTAATTGAAGGCTTGTTAGAAATTTCAAAAATTGAAGCAGGCCGTTTAACCTTGCATCGTGATGAATTTAATTTAAAAGCGATTTTGCAGCAATTGGTGGATATGTTCCAAATGCAAGCAAGCCAAAAAGGCATAAAGTTTTATCATCATTTTGATGATAATTTACCTGATTTTGTTGTTACCGATAAACAGCGTTTTCGACAAATTCTCATTAACCTTATTTCGAATGCTATAAAATATACTGAAAAAGGTTCCGTAACTTTTGCAGTTGGCTATCGCAGTGAAGTCGCAAATTTTAGTGTTAAAGATACTGGTGTTGGTATTTCAGAAAGTAATCAAGAATTAATTTTTCAACCGTTTGAACAAATTCGTAACTCACATACACAAGCACTTGGTGGTACTGGCTTAGGGTTAACTATTTCACGCTCGTTAACTGAGTTGATGGGTGGTGAGATCACTTTAACCAGTGCCTTAGGGCAAGGTTCAACGTTTAATTTACGCTTAATGTTACCTAAAGTTCATCATAGCCATAAAACACCAGAGCAAAAAAATCAGCAAGCCATTGCTTATCTCGGTGATCGCAAAACTATTTTGGTGGTTGATGACGACATTAATCAACATCGATTAATGAGTGATTTATTAGTACCTCTTGGCTTTAAAGTTGAATTAGCCGCCGATGCCGAGCAAGGCTTTGTTAAAATTAATCAGCAAGCGATTGATCTAATTATACTTGATGTGCGAATGCCAAATATGGATGGTTGGCAAATGGTGAAATTATTGCGCGAGAAAAAACATTTTATGCCAGTGCTAATGGTTTCGGCGAATGCTCGTGATACTGAGTTTAATTTGGCAGCAAAAGGCTATCATGATGGTTATATTGCTAAGCCGGTTAATTTAGATGCTTTATTGGGTAAAATAGGGCAATTATTAAATTTACAATGGCAGTACAAAAAACTTTCAAACAATTTAAAAGAAAGTACTGAAGCTGATGTGGTTGCCAAATCGCCAGTAAATATAGAACAATATCAAGAGCTAATGGCTTTAGCTGAAATTGGCTATTTATCAGGGTTTAATGATAAATTTGCTGAAATTGCTGAGCAGGCTTATTTTCCACCAGATGTACAATCACAAATTAAAGAATATATTGAACAGTGTAATTTTCCACAAATTATTCAATATTTACGAGAGCTAAATAATGACAAATAAGATGAGTGACGTGGTATTAGTGGTTGATGACTCACCTGAATCATTAGGCATGTTAAATGTTGCATTAAATACCCAAGGTTATACGGCGTTAGTAGCACTTAATGGCCTGCAAGCTTTAGCTATTGTTGAAAAAGTACAGCCTGATGTGGTGCTGCTAGATGCGGTAATGCCTGAGATGGACGGTTTTGAAACTTGTCGAAAACTAAAACAAGTACTGCCTAATACGCCCATTATTTTTATGACAGGTTTAACCGATGTTGAAGATGTTGTGAAAGGCTTTGAGGCGGGTGGGGTCGATTATGTTACCAAGCCGATTTCACCGGATGAGGTGATTGCTCGGATAAAAACCCATGTGCAAACCGCTAAATTAGCCCTTAGTGCGCAAGATGCTTTAGATCATGCCGGTAATAATGTTTTTAGTGTTAGCGGTGAAGGGCGATTATCGTGGGCAACCCCTCATGTTCATGAATTAATAGAACAAATATCAGCTGAAGATAAAAGCCCTTGGGCATCATTAGCTTTGGTTATACAACCATGGCTGCCTTTAGCGGTTACTGGTGATAAAACAGAATTAACGGTAACTTGTTTTGCTCAACCCTTAAAAGTATTTTATGAGCGCCAACAAGACCAAACGCATTTATTAAGTATTGTTGAAGCTAAAGAAGAAAAAACAGCGCAACATTTACAAGAAAATTTACCTATAACTAAACGAGAGTCTGAGGTTTTATACTGGCTTTCATACGGTAAAACCAGTTGGGAAATATCTCAAATATTAACTATGAGCCCACGCACGGTAAATAAACACTTAGAGCAGATTTATAAAAAGCTAGGAGTTGATAATCGTACCTCTGCCGCTGCCATTTCTATTCGTTTATTGGATATGTAAATCAGCGCTAATGTGAAGTAAGAACAATCGCTATCTTGAGCGGTTATCTTCTTTATTTACCTGGCGGCAGCTACTTGTTTTTATCAGGAATAATCAATCGAATTTTTCTCCCTCTAGCCAGTTATTGGTTGTATAGCAACGAGCAAGGCTTTAATAAAAGTGTGGCTTGCTTAACATCATACAAAAATATCTAGCCCTAATTAGTATTGTAAAGCTATATTCAACTATAAGCCTTTTGAAAAATCTTTAAATTTAGTAAGGAAGATGGCGGTGAAATTAATAATCGCTTTTATTTTTCTCGTATTGTTATTTAATTATGCGCAAGCTACTGATCACCAAGCGATTGTTTTTGGTGAGTTTCGTGCTGCCTACCTTAGTGGGAAAGATAACGAAAATGAGCAAACAACAAGTAATGCGTTAGGCGGTAAGATTGGAGGTGAAACTGCAGATTGGCATGGTATTCATGCCGGCGCAACTATTTTTACTACCCATAAATTGTTTGATAATCAACATGTTGATTTTTTCGCTTCTGATCATCAGGACTACACTCTGTTAGGCGAGGTTTTTATTCAAGCGAGTATTAATAATACTTTGATTAAAACCGGCCGATTTCAGTTTGATTCTCCTTTTGCTGATACCGATGATTACCGTATGGTGCCAAATACGTTCTCCGGAATTATGGTAAATAATCACGATATACAAGATACTTCTTTGTTTCTCTTACACTTTAAACAATGGGCAGGTGTTGATAGTGCGCAGCCAGAGTCTTTTACTGACATCAATGGTGAATATGGCATCACGGCTGTTGGTGCTATCTATCAAGGGCTAGAAAGTATTGCTATTCAGTCTTGGTATTATCACGCGGGTGACTTTGTCGATTTATTTTATCTTGATGCGAGCTATGAAAAAAATCATTTATCGTTAGGGTTACAGCTGGGAAAACAGCGTGATAGAAGCGAAACTCATTCGGGGGAAAGTGGCCGTTTTTACGGCATAATGGCGAGTTATCAAGTGGCCGATTTTATTTTTGAAAGCGCTTATAACCATGTTTTCGGTACCGTTAATGATGGCTTTGGTGGCGGACCATATTTTACTTCAGCAGAATTTTATACGATTGATGGAGTAGCCAATCAAAGGGCATTAGCTGTAAGGGTCAACTATTTAGGTATAACTGACCTAGTGTTAGCTATTAGAGCGGTTAATTTTAGCCAAAGCACTAATGAAGTGGATTATCGAGCCAGCTGGCTTATTTCGGAGCAATTAAGCGTTAATCTTATTTATCACGATTTAAAAACCGATGGTGAGTTGTTGTTTGCGGTGCTTAAGTTAACTTGGTAAGCGGATAAGGAGTTGTTATAACGTAACGAAGTGAACAATGAAAGCGACTTTAATCCAGCCGCTTTTATTGTTAATACGCGTTTATGTTACCAAATTTTCACCCGTTTTTCAGGGGCGATATACATAGCATCACCGGGTTTAACATCGTAAGCCTGATAAAATTCATCCATGTTAGATAATGAGCCAATAGCGCGGAACTCGCCTGGTGAATGAGGATCGGTAGCAATGGCATTTCGAATAGATTTTTCAACTTTTTTCGAGCGCCAAATTTGGGTAAAACCTAAAAAGAAACGCTGGTCACCGGTTAAACCATCAATAATCGGTGCTTCTTTACCATTTAAAGACGCTTTATAAGCCTTATAAGCAATGGTTAAACCAGATAAGTCGCCAATGTTTTCACCTAAGGTTAAATTACCATTAATGTGTAAATCATCGAGTACTTGGTAGTTATTGTATTGCTCAATTAAATTTTTACCACGGCGGGTAAATTCAGCTAAATCTTGCTCGGTCCACCAATCTCGTAAGTTGCCTTTATCATCATAGCGGCTGCCTTGGTCGTCAAAACCATGCCCCATTTCGTGGCCAATAACAGCGCCAATGCCGCCATAATTTACCGCATCATCGGCAGCAATATTAAAGAAAGGTGGTTGTAGAATAGCAGCAGGGAAAACAATTTCATTAACCGTTGGGTTGTAATAAGCATTGACGGTTTGTGGTGTCATGCCCCATTCCCATGTATGAATTGGTCCACCAAGTTTAGCGACTTCTTTTTGATGCGCGATTTCAGAGGCGTGAATAATATTGTCAACTAAACGGTCAGCTTTTATGGTTAACGCTGAATAATCTTCCCAGCGATCAGGGTAGCCAATTTTGGGTGTAAAAGCAGCAAGCTTGATATGCGCTTGTTTTTTGGTGTCTTCAGACATCCAATCTAAGGTATCAATACTTTTACCATAAGCGGTTCTTAAATTTTCTACTAATTCGATCATGCGAGTTTTAGCTTCAGGTTTAAAATGTCGGCTAACATAAACTTTACCGATCACTTCACCGAGCGTACTGTTAACCAGTTTCACGCCACGTTTCCATTGTGGTTTTTGTTGTTCTAAACCGCCTAATTGTTTTGAGAAAAAGTCAAAGTTTTCATCATCTAAAGCTTGGGTTAAATAACTCGCGTAAGAGCTAATGGTATGGAAGGTTAGGTACGTTTGCCAATCGGCTAATGGTGTTTCAGTTAATACTTTGCCAAATCCTTGAATAAAATCAGGTTGGTTAATAATAATGTTTGCTTGTGAAGCCGCACCTTGTGCTGTTAAGTAAGCAGGCCAATCTATTTCAGCAGCAACCTGGTTTAGTTTGTCGGTGGCAAATTTATTATAACGTTTGACACTATCGCGAGATTGAACTTTGGTCCAGTGGTAACTCGCGAGCTTGGTTTCAAGATCTAAAATGGTTTGGGCGGCTTGTGCGCCGTTATTTAAACCAACTAATTGATAGACATTTTCAATATGTTTTAAATAGCCAGCACGTAAAGCTTTAAAGCGCTCTCCTTGGTTAAAATAATAGTCCCTATCTGGCAACGCTAAGCCACCTTGCCAAATATGAGTGGCATAATTGCTAGAATCTTTAGCATCAACACTAATATAAACATACATGGGGCTAGTGATGCCTTTGGCTTGGTTTTTACCAAAAAATTCAATTAACTGGGTTTTGTTGGTTAACTGATTTACTTCATCTAATAGTGGTTGAATTGGACTTAAACCAAGCTGCTCACGTGTTTCTTGGTCCATGTAAGAGCGGAATAAATCGCCTACTTTTTGTTCGTCAGAGCCAGGCACTAAGTGCTGTCTGCTAGCAAGCTCTTCAATTATGGCTTTTACATCATCATCAGCGTTATCACGTAAATCATAAAAAGCGCCAATGGCGGTTTTATCAGCGGGAATTTGGGCATCTTTTAGCCAGCCGCCATTAACATAAAGATAAAAGTTATCTTGTGGGCGTACCGTTTTGTCGATATAGGATAAATTAATACCAGAGACTAAGTCTGTTTGTGTTGCTGCTACCGTAGCTTGATTGGTTTGGCTATTTTGACAGCCAGCAAGTAATAAAAAAGAAGAACAAATAGCTGTGGTTAATATGGATTTGAGCATGGGTTCCGTTCCGTTGTGATAGAAAATAAATGAAGCTAAACCCTTTAAATTAAGGGGTAGTTAGGGTCTGTTTATCTTTGTTTAATAATTCAGCTGAGAGATAAAATCGTTTTAATCAAGGCTGAAATTATGTCGTTTAGTCATCTAAACCAATAATTTTTAACGCCGAGTAAAGCGATTTTAGCCTCAGCCCACAGGGCAATGGCTATTTTTTGCGCTAGCTGCATTAGAATTTCACTTATTTGGAATAACCAAACAACGTTCATTCTGCTTTGCTATCACTTAAAATAGCCTATTGCTGAAAATATAAACAAAGATCAACAGACCCTAGATAACATCATGTTATATCATAAGAATCTTGAGTCAATCACTGCTTTTTTAGTTGGGTTGATGGTAGGATGAGATTTTTGTTAAGTCGGAGTATGAGCATTGGTACTACTAACGATATTAGCCATGGTATTATTAGGTGTTGCTTTGATGGTGTTTTTTGGTGAAAAGCATGCCAAACCTATGGAGCCAGAACAACAAGCTAAACTGAGCAAAATTGCTCGTTATGCTGTTTTTGCTTTGATCATTATCGCGATCATTAGAGAATTAATGTAATACCAATCCGTATAAGAAAGTGAGCACTTCTTTATACGGAATGGTATAAAGCAAGCTATCAGTTTAGTCATCAGCTTAAATCATTTATAATTAGCGAATAAATTTATTCAACAAAACTTATATTTTGGAATTGATACAGCATGTCATCAAGGTTAGAAGCACAATTAAAATTACCTAAATACGAGGTTAAATCAACAGTCTCCGAAGTTGAATGGCAAGCAAGAGTTGATTTAGCCGCTTGTTATCGTTTAGTGGCTATGTATGGCTGGGACGATATGATTTATACCCATATCTCAGTACGTATTCCTGACACCGACGAGTATTTAATTAACGCATTTGGTTTAACCTTTGATGAAATAACCGCTTCAAATTTAGTGAAGATTGATATTGATGGTAATGTTTTAGATAAAAACAGCCCGTTTGAAATTAATCCCGCAGGCTTCACTATTCATAGTGCTGTCCATCAAGTACGCCATGATGCTATGTGTGTTTTACACTTGCATACCAACGAAACGATAGCAGTTGCCAGTTTAGAAGAAGGTTTGTTGCCCTTAAGCCAATACGCCATGTTTGCCTTAGCGTCGATGAGTTATCATGATTACGAAGGTTTAGCGGTTGATCATAGTGAACGCTTACGGCTACAAAAAGACTTAGGCGATAAAAACTTTATGTTGTTACGAAATCATGGTGGTTTAACCGTAGGGAAAACCGTTGGTGATGCCTTTATGCACATGTACGATTTAACACGCGCTTGCCAAGTGCAATTGCAAATTATGGCAACCGGTATGAAACCTGTCATGGTTGATCAAAGTATTGTTGATGGTATTAAAGCGCAAGCTGCGGTTGTTCATACGGGCTTAACCGGTGGACAAAAATCGTGGCCCGCCATGTTACGTAAAGTGTATAACGCCGATCCATCATTTGCCGAATAACAAACAGATAATTCAAACAAATATAGACATTCATTCTCCCAAATGGGAGAAAACCACATTAAGAGAATAAAATGAAAATTACCCATGTAGAAATTTTTGATATTCATTGTCCGGAGCGCCCACCATGGAATCCGGTCTTTATTCGTGTTCATACTGATGAAGGGATCACCGGTGTTGGTGAAGCAGGCCTTGCTTACGATTGGGGGCACAGTGCTGCTGCGGCGATGATCAAAGAGATTGTTGAAGCGGTACTTATTGGTTACGACCCATTTCAAACAGAAAAGTTATGGTCACGTATGTTGCGCGAAAGTTTTTGGGGCTTAGGTGGTGGACCTGTGTTATATGCCGCGATGAGTGCTATTGATACCGCTCTTTGGGATATTAAAGGTAAAGCGTTAGGCGTACCGGTTTATCAATTATTAGGTGGTAAAGTAAATGACGAACTACGTACTTATGCTAGCCAATTACAGTTTGACTGGGATAAAGAATGTAAAAAATTACTATTACCAGAAGAATATGCGGAAGCGGCATTAAAAGCGGTGGCTGAAGGCTATGACGCGGTAAAAGTTGACCCGATTGTTTATGATGCTAACGGTGATTCATCGTTTGATCGCACTAAATTATTTACTAAACCGCAAATGCGTTTATTTGGTGATAGACTACGCGCTATTCGTGATGCTGTTGGTGAAGATGTTGATATTATTTTTGAGTCGCATTCATTAATGGGCGCAGCTTCTGCTATTCAAATGGGAGCTATAATTGAAGAAGTTGGCTGTATGATGTACGAAGAGCCAGTCAATTATTTAAACTCGAAAGTTCATAAAAAAGTGGCTGATAACGTGAATGTACCGATTGCTGGCGGTGAACGTTTATATCATCGCTGGGATGTGCGCCAGTATTTTGAAGATCAAAGTATTGATGTATTACAACCGGATGTTGGGCTATGTGGCGGCTTTACAGAAGCGAAAAAAGTTTGTGATTATGCTGATGTTTACGATATTCGTGTGCAAGCGCATGTGTGTGGTGGGCCAGTGGCAACAGCAGCCTCATTACATTTAGAAACCGCCATTCCAAACTTTTTAATACATGAACACCATACTTATGCGATTAAATCATGGAACCGCGAGTTATGTATTCAAGATCCACAACCTAAAAATGGTATTTTTAAAGTATCAGAAACTCCAGGTATTGGCATTGAGTTGAATGATGATGTTGTTAAACGTTCACCACATATTACCGTGAAATAATCAAGTAAGTTGCTTCAATTTGGTTATATAACCAGTTAGGGCAGCATCGAGCAGAAACAGTAACGGTTAAAGAATAAGGCTGATTTATTATACGTATTTATCGTAAGTCATAAATCAGCCTTTTTATTTACGTTTAGTTGGGTTTTAAAATAAGTTGTCAAAATTATACCAGTGATAACTATTCGTAAAGCAGAGTTTTTCCAATAATTTAGGGGCTAACGTTAGTTGTTCCGCATAAGCTTGCCAATACGCGGGATAAGGTTGGCTAAACAAGGTTAACGGGAAATTACTGGCTAACATGACTCTGTCTTCACCAAAACAAGCTAAGCAATGATTAATCACCTTTTCTTGCCAGTTTACCGTGTAATGACGATTTTGCATTTCCCAGCCAGAACATTTAATGGCGCAGCAACTAAACTGACTGAATTGCTGAATAACCGTTTGCCATTGTTTAAATTGGCTTTCAGAATCAGGCTCTGGAAAACCGCCATGATTAATAATTACCTTGAGCTTTGGTAGTTGAGTTAATAACTGGCTTATAAGTTTTATCGCATCAATGTTATCGAATGGCATTTGTAATTCAAAAATAAGCGCGCGTTCAGCAAGTAGTTTTAAGTTAGTTAGTACTTGCTCCTTGCTTAGGGTAGTTAAGGTGTTGTCATCTTCAAAAATATAACGAACACCGACAAAAGATGAAAACTGGCTTAGTTTTGTTAACTCAAGTGTAAAGTTAATTGGGCTTTGGTTGATATCAATAAAAGCAATACTTCGAAAAGGTAATTTGCAGGTTTGCTCTAACCAGTGTAACTCTCGCCAAGGTTGTTTGTTATCAAAACCCGCTTCAATATGAACAAAACCCGCTAATTGTAAGTTGTTGGAAAGTGATAAATCTGCTTCTGAAAAATTCTGCTGAATAAGGTGTTTATCGGGCCAAAAAGGGGGATTAGCTGATTTTAACCAATGATAATCGCCTTGGTTTAAATCAAACAAATGGATATGCGGGTCGATAATGTTTAGTTTTGTTGATTGAATATCTGCCGCCATGTTTGATTTTATCCTGGTTTCCGCTACTGTGCAGTGTAGCCGCCGTCCATTACTTGTAAACTACCAGTAATAAACGACGCTTTGTCGCTTGCTAAAAATAGTGCAAAATCAGCCACTTCTTGAGGTTGCCCTAAACGGCCTAACGGTTGTAGTTGAGCTTCTTCTTGATGTACTGTTTGTTTATCAGCTCCTGATTTTTCACAGTAGTTATCAATTGCTTTGTGATATAACGGTGTTTCTATCGTACCAGGGCAAATAGCATTTGCACGAATATTACATTTAGCGTAATCAAGGGCTGTCGTTTTAGCCATAGAAGCTAATGCAGCTTTACTTAAGTTATAAGCAAAAGAGTTTTGTTTCGCGACCAGTGCCTGCTCTGATGAAATTAGTAAAATAACCCCTTGGTTATTGGCTTTCATTGAAGGTAATACCGCTTTAATTGCAGCATAAGCGCCTTTAACATTGAGATCAAAGACCTTATCAAATTCAGCTTCAGAGGTGTTTTCAATGGTTGCTGAAAAATGCATACCTGCGTTTGAAATTAACACATCAATAGCCGTATTTTGACAGAGTTGAGTAATTACTTTGGTTACTTCTTGTACTTTGCTGACATCACAAAAAATAAATTCACCAATATCACTTGGCTGTATATCTAAATTAAACACATGATAACCGTCAGCTATAAACGTTTTAACAATACTTAAACCAATACCTGAGCTACCGCCGGTGACAATACATGTTTTTTTCATAAGATTTCAAATTAAGAGAACTAGGCACGAAGTGTTTTAATCATACCGAGATATGTAGATGGTTTCATTAAATAACTTTATTGATTTTAATTAAGAGATAACAAGCAATTAGTTGAAAAGTTTTTTATAATTAGCACAATTTGTTTTTGAGGTATTACTATGAGAATTTGTGGGATTGAATTAAAAGGTAATGATGCTATTGTTTGTGTCATGTCATTAGAAAATGGTTTGTATGACTTACCTAAAATTAGGGTACCTAAATTAACCTTAGTAAATGCCAGTAACGCTGAAGAGATACGTAAGTTTCAGTTTGATTTTGCTAAATTAATGTCTGATTACAAAATCGAAAAAGTGGTTATTAAAGGCCGCGCATTAAAAGGTAAGTTTGCTGGTGGACCGGTCGGTTTCAAATTAGAAGCGGCGATTCAGTTAATTAGCGATTTAGAGGTGGAAATACTCTCGGCAAGTTTTATTAAATCAGCATTAGCAAAAAGCTTAGTTAATATTGATTTTCGTGATACTGGCTTGAAAAACTTTCAAGAAACTGCTTTTAGTACAGCTTTTGCTTATTTTGAAGGGCAGCGCTTTAAATCGTCAGATGACTCAGAAAAAGCAAGCCCGTATTCTGAATAATACGTTAGTTTAACATTATCTGCTTAGATCGCTTCTAATAAGTGCCGCTTGAAGTGGTGCTGGTTACTTATCTAGATATGCCATTGAAATAGCGACAAAGTAAGTGTTAATAAAATATTCGAGTTATTTTGACTATCTATGTTAAGGTTCGTTTTTGAGTTGTAAGTTATTAAAAAGGTTATTATTGTGCTTTCAGGTTTAAATAAAAAATCACTGATTACGTTGTTGTTTTCCGGTTTAATAACCGTACAGAGTTATGCTGATGAAAACCATTATGAATTAGCGTTAAAAGCCTATCAGCAAAAAGATGTTAACACCGCTGAAATTCATTTAAAAAATGCTTTAAAAGAAAATACTAAAAACTTACCTGCCAAGTTATTACTTGCTGAAGTGTACATTGATAAAAGTTCACCTCATTTAGCGGAGCAAGAGTTAAACAATGCGTTATTGCAAGGCGCTGATTTTAACTTAGTGGTTGAGCCATTAGCGCGTAGTTTATTATTTCAAGGGAAATATGAGCAGATCATTATGTTAGATGCTGATCAAACGCTTAACCAGCGTAGTCAGCTTAACTTTGATTTAGTGAAAGCAAAGGCTTACCTTGCAACGGATGATATTGGAAAAGCACAAGAGATTTACCAATCAATTATTGGGTTAATGCCTAATAATATTAAGGCAAATATTGGACTGGCAAATTTATACTTGGATGATAACGCTTATAGTAAAGCCGAAGCTATTATTAATAACATTGAAGCGGTTGCTCAAAAGAATATTGAATTTTTGCAAGTTAAAGGCCGTTTATTGTTAATGTTAGGGGAATTAAAGCCCGCATTAGTTTTATTTGAACAAGCGAATTTAGCTGAACCGAACAATATTAAAACATTAAAATATATTGTTAATACGCATATTGCGTTAAAAAAATTTAACAAAGCTGAAAAATTAATTGATACCATTTTAACCTTAGCGCCCAAAGACCCACATGCACAATTTTTGAAAAGTTCAATTTTACGTGATCTCGATAAAGTGGTGTTATCTGAGCAAGTGCTAATGCAGCTAAGTACACAATTAGCGGCGATTGATAGTCAGTTTATGGTTAGCCAACCACAGTTGCAGTTACTTGATGCTATGACCAGTTACGCTCAAGGTAATTGGGAACAAGCAAGAAATAAATTAAAAAGCTACCTTGATAATGAGCCGGATGATGTTAGTGCCGCGGTTTTATTAGCAGATGTTTATATGCGTCAAGAGCAAGGTCGAGATGCGTTAAAGTTATTAAGTGAATATGAAGCACAACTGATGTTTAATAAAGAATACGCTATTATTCTTGCAGGTTTGTATATTCAGTTTAATAAAAGTTTTAAAGCGGAACCTTATTTAACGTCACTTAATCAACAATATCCGAATGACACCAGTATTCTTATTTTAATGGCGCAGGTTCTCTCTGAAAGAGAACAAACCGAGCAAGCCTATCAATTATTAAAAAATGCTCAAGTTGAGCATAACGCACTGTTTCTTGAAACGCTTGCCGCAGTCACTTTAAAACTAGGCAAGCTTGAGGAAAGCCAAACCTATGTTTCTAAAATTATTGAAATGGCGCCTGAAAATGTCAGTTATCAATTATTACATGCTCAGACGTTACTACAACAAGGCAATGTAACTAAAGCGAATGAACTTATTACCAAGCTCTATAATTCGCAACTTGATAATGCTGACGTTCAATTTAACTATGGTTTATTACAGCAAATATTAGGGAAAAATAATGAAGCCAGAAAGGTATTTCGAGCGCTTGTTACCGATCACCCAGAGCACAGTGAAGCATGGTTAAAATTAGCTGGATTAGAATACCAATTAGGTGATACTGCCGCTGCTATTCATATTTTAGATCAACAGAAAAAAAATAGTAAAACTAAAACCTTAGCGACATACCAGTTGGCCGAACTGTATTATCGAGAAAGGGAGTTTGATAAAAGCCTTTCGTTGATCAGTAGTTATTTATTGAGCAATCGTTTAGATACCTATGCTGGTGAAATTAAAGCGAAAAACTTGATTGCTTTAGAACGTAATGAAGCGGCCAAATTACAATTATCACAGCTATTTGGGTTTTGGCTTGAAGATGCCGATAAGCTTTTAAACTTAAGTCGTTTACAAATACAAGTAAAAGATTATGAAGGCGCTGAAAAGTCACTGGCATTAGCACTTAAATTAAAACCGAATACGTTGCCTATTTTTATTGATACTATCAAATTGAAATTAAGGCAGGAAAAACTAGTTGAAGCGGAAAGTTTAATCCGTGACGCTGAACGATCTGGTTTTAAAAATGATATTTACATCAACATTTTAAAAGGCGATGTTGCACGAGCCAAGAATAACCTAGGCTCTGCTTATAGTCTTTATGCTAAAGCGCTGAAACAAGATGAAAACAATGTTATCGCTTTATTTAAACTAGCGCAGATTAGTCATACGAAGCAATTATCACAACAATTTATTCCATTTCTAACTTCTGTTGTTAATAACAACCCTGATGCAGGGTTAATACGTAAAACATTAGCAGAGCATTTATTAACTCATAAACATTGGGAACAAGCGTTATTTCAATATCAGGTGTTATTAACTAAGCCTTTACCGACGGATCAACGAGCGATAGCACTCAATAATGTGGCGGTAATTTATATTGAGCAACAAGAATATTCGTTGGCGGTATCGTTTGCCAAACAAGCGGTTTCAGTGACTAATACTATTCCTGGCTTGATTGATACGCTAGGTTGGGCATTAACCCTCTCTGGCGAGCTTAATGAAGGTTTATCTTATTTACGACAAGCGTACACCATGGCTTCATCAAGTATTGAAGTACAATATCACTTAGCTTACGCTTTAGCGAAATTAGGTCGTACCGAAGAAGCAGTTGAATATTTGGAATTTATTGTGATTTCACCTGCGAAAATTGTTGAAGTTGAACTCGCTAAACAGTTGTTAGCAGAATTAACCAATTAAGCATAAACGTACATCGTTAACCGATATAAAATCACTAAGTTAACTAACGCGTTATTTCTACAAATAAATGAAAGGTGTTTATTTCCCAAAAGGGCGGTAAACACCTTTTTTGTTTCTTTCTCTTTCTAGCGTAAAGCAATGCTCAGTAGCAGTATCAAAGTTTTTAGCTGGGCTATTTACCCTAAAATTTATGTTAATAATCCTAAGAAGCCCAAATAACCTGAACTCGGGATAACAACTTGCTTTCTAGCAGCTGTTTTTCCTTATTACTGCGTTAAATTTAATTGCAATACGCCCCCATGGATGGGGAAGGTAGAGCGACGTTTGAACCAAAGCCGAGGCTCGCTATTGGCGCTTAAATTTGCCTTGTACTAAGAAAAAACATCAAAATATATGTATTTCATATAGTTAGCTAATTTCTTATCCCTAGTTCAGGTTAAATAGAAAATAAGGTGAATTCGCTAGCCGATTACTTAGCCATGGCTACATGGCTAAGTATACAAATAAAAGTAAAGATTAACGTCAAATGCTTGCAGACCAGCAAGCACAGTGCTTTAAACTATTCTTGTAACTTGTAACTTGTAACTTGTAACTTGTAACTTGTAACCCTCAGCATGCGCTAAATTTTAAGCATAAAAAAACCGCAATTAAGCGGTTTTTTACCTAGTTAAATATTAACTAAGTTAAGTGTTTAAACTGATTTTTTTCGATTTAACATTAAACCAAATAGAGCAGAAGCAAACACTAATAAAGTGGTTGGTTCTGGAACGTGATTAATCGCTAATTTGTAATCTTCTACTTCGCCTTGATGGTAATAACCAGTAGGTAAAAAGATATTGTTGTTTCGATCAGAGTGAGTCAGAGAGTTTTCACAAATGATACGAGCACGTAACCATACATCTTCGATTGCCGCATCATATGGGATTTGTTTAATTACTCTAACATTAGTGATAGTTACATCACTATTTCTAATGCTGTTGTGAACACCACCATTGACTAATGAATCGTTGTTGTAACCACCACCTTGATTACCTGATGTATTACCAGCAGCGAAGCTATCAGCAACTTTGTACCATTTTTCATCAATTAAGGTTTCAGAACCATCATTTTCGAAAATACCATTACCGTTCCAATCAACCCAAGCTTTTAATTGATCAAATTGATGGTTACCTTCAACTGAACGCTGGACAACAAATTTAAATTCTACAGTTTGACCTTGAGCTAATTCATCTCTACCCCAACTTGACCAAGTACCGTCAGTGTTCTTTACACGCCAGCGTACACCATTATCTCCTTGGTCTTTTGCTTTTTGGCTTGTTTCTGCATTCCAACCCCTGTTTTCACTAATCGTATCATTAGTCGTACCAGAGTCGCCTTGTAAATCAATACGATTTACAACTTTATTGTCATCTTTGGTAGTTGCTCTACCTAATTGTTGCCAAGCATTAGTGTCATGACAAGCTTCGCCATAGCCAGTAGCGTCGCCATAATCGTAACTTCCGCCGGTATTACAACTTTTTACAGTACCAGCGTATGAGATATTACTAACACTTAGTAGTGTTATACCTACAACGAATAATTTTTTAATAGTTAATTTCACATTAAACCCCTGCTACAGCTTATTTCAGCATTTCTATTATATTGTGCATAATAAAGCACTAATTATGCCATGTAAAAACTTTATTTTAAAAAACATTTAAAAATAGTAGCTTAGCGATTTTATAATGATTTATATTAATTATTGATTATCAAAGTGTAAAAATATTAGACACTGGTTAACCTTATAAATTTAAATAGTTTTTACCCTGCTTAAAGGTGATGTCAACAGGGATTTTTGCCACTGTTAAACGTTCAAGATCAGCCGTTAATATCTCATCAATTTTACCTTTATCTTTAACTAACTTTGTCACTTGTTCGTAATCACCATCACCTTGTAGGGTTAAAATGAGTTTTGACAATGACTCTATAGCTGATTGCATTTTGGTTATATTAACTTGGTATAAACCTTGTTCATTGCGAGTAAAAGCGCCTTGTTCTTGAAAATAATTAAATCGCACCATATTAGCTTGACCATGTGCCGAACTTGCGCCAAACCTTACCGAGCGAAAAATACCCGCGAGGAAGGTGGTGTAATATTCTTCAATACTGCCTTCAGTTAGCACACCTTGCTTGATAAGTTGTGAGATCATATAAAGCCCTAAAACATCAGCTTTACCTTCTTCTAAGGCGGATGCTTGCTCTTTTAATGCTTCTCTAACCGTACCCTTGTTGTTGATCGTATGTTTGATACCTAAGCCATGAGCAATTTCATGAAACATGGTATTAGCAAAAAAGGCGTTAAAGTTAATAAACTTTCGTTGCTCTGGCACAATTAATTGCTCTGTGATTGGCATTAATATATGGTCAAATTTTGCTTGCATGGCATTTTTTAATTGTAAGCGGCGGGTACCTTTGGCTAATTGTACTTCTTCATCATTGGGTAAATTTATCGCAATGGTTTTACTGCCTGCATTAGCATGGCCTGCGTAATAAAGTGCATCGTAGGCGTTTAAATCGGCATTCAATCCAGGCACTTCTTGTTTGTATTTTTTACTTACAGGTAATGACTTTTGTAGGCTAGGTAAATACTGTACGTATTTAGCTAATTTTTCACTCCAGCTTTTATCTTTGAGTAATACGTAAGCTTCAAAGCCAGCGCGATAGCCAAATAACTGGTCTTCGTAGGTTTCTATTGGGCCAATCACGACATCAATTAGATTGTTTTTCATGCTCATCCAGGCCATATCTGAGGCAAAATAATCATCGCTGGTTAAGGCTTTTGCCCGTAATGATAAATAATCAGCAAATTCGCTATCATCGGCGAGTAGGGAAGCTTCTTCTAATATTGCCGCAGCTCGCTGTAATTCATCGCTATATATTTCTGAATAATCAATACTGTAGAGTTGGCCGTTATCATCGCGCTTGATCAGTGAATATAAGCCTTGTTTGTCGGTTAATTCAGCTTGTTCAAATGCTTGTTTATTAAGATCAGCTGGATAAAATTGAGCGCCTAAAGGTTTTTCATCAAAATTAGTTAAAAAGGGCTTATTACCATTTAAGCGATCCCAAGGACCATAATTAATTTGTGCAAAGGCTTTAGCTTGTGGTGATTTAATACTATCGAGGAAAGTTTTTTTGTCTTGATGAAATGCTTGTTGCCAAAAAAGATCATCCATAATTTTAGCGGCTTCAATTAAGCGGGCAATTAACTTTTTTTGATTGTTAGATAACTGGCTTAAATCTGCCGTCAGGATGACTTCTTGATAAATATCTAAACGATGCTCTGCTGTTGGGATCAACTCTGGAGAGGGGCTTTGTGTGGTTAACTGTTTATTACATGCTGTTAATGTTAATAGTGAAATGAGTGCTGTAATAGTAAAGCATTTAATATTCATATTATCCCCTAAATGTTGATGCAGAAAAGCTTAGGGAAAATTGTCACTAAAGGCAATGGTTATACCAATTTAATTAAATTTTTGCCCACTTATGCGGGTTAAAATATTCCATGGCTGCGTTGCTTTCAATCCCAATAGATAGCTATTGCTCAATTAAGCGCCTTGCCATGACTTATTCTCCTACGCACAACAAGATCACAAACTTAATGGAATTGGTATTATCTCTTGTATTTGATGGGAATTCGGTAGTTATAAAAAAACCGGCAAAAGCCGGTTTTTTAATTAGATATAAAATCTTTTAAAGATTAAAGCGCTTTGATCGCAGCGTTTAAACGACTTTTGCTACGAGCAGCTTTATTCTTGTGAATAATGCCTTTAGCTGCGTAACGATCTAAAATTGGTGTTGCCGCAGCTAATTCAGTAGTAGCTGTCGCTTTATCACCGGCTTCGATTGCAGCGATAACTTTTTTAACTAAAGTACGCATCATTGAACGACGGCTTGCATTGTGTTGACGACGCTTTTCTGATTGAACTGCGCGTTTCTTAGCTTGCTTTGAATTAGCCAAGGTTAACTCCTAAAAGTGGTAAAAATAAGCTTAAATTTAAGGCGACGAAATATGCCTGTTTTACGACGGTTTGTCAAATCATTTACCTATTATTTTCTAATAAAAATGAATTTATTGAGATAAATTGATGAATTAATCGATTGTCTGCCGACATAAAGGTTGAGCACGTATTACCTTTCGCGGCATAATAACATGATATTCCACTCTATTATTCTATCTAATCAATAACTGGACCTCTCTTGAGTAAAAAATTAATTAAATCAGGTTTAATTGTTACCCTTATGACATTTATTTCTCGTGTGCTTGGTTTAGTACGAGATGTGGTTATTGCTAATATTATGGGAGCAGGGGCAGCTTCAGATGTTTTTTTCTTTGCGAATAAAATCCCTAATTTTTTACGACGTTTATTTGCTGAAGGGGCGTTTGCCCAAGCGTTTGTCCCAGTATTAAGTGAATATAAACATCAAGATGAAATTGATGGTACGGGGTTAGATCAAACCCGTTTGTTGATTGCGCAAGTTGCTGGCACTTTGGGAGTATTAGTTACTTTAATGACCTTAATTGGCATGATTGCTTCGCCTATATTTGTCATGCTTTTTGGTTTTGGTTGGTTTGTCGATTGGTTAAATGATGGCCCTGCGGCTGAAAAATTTGATTTGGCAGCGAGCCTATTAAAAATTACCTTTCCTTATTTATGGTTTGTTTCATTAACGGCACTTGCTGGCGCGGCCTTAAATACCTTAGGTAAATTTGGCGCTTCGTCATTTACACCAGTATTACTTAATGTTTGTATTATTTTAATGGCTATTTATGGCGCGGATAGTTTTGAAAACCCCGCCTATGCTTTAGCTTGGGGCGTGTTTTTAGGTGGTTTAGCGCAGTTTCTTTTTCAAATACCTTTTTTAATTAAAGCCAATGTTTTAGTTAAACCTAAATGGGCATGGCATGCGCCGGGAGTGACCAAAATTCGCACCCTGATTGTGCCTGCTTTATTTGGGGTATCGGTTACACAAATTAATTTGTTACTTGATACCTTAATTGCCAGCTTTTTAGTGACAGGGTCGATCAGTTGGTTGTATTACGCTGATCGTTTGTTGGAATTTCCCCTTGGTATTTTTGGGATTGGCATTGCCACGGTTATTTTACCGAGCTTATCAAAACTGCATAGTCAAAAAAGTAGTCAAGCATTTGATAATACCTTAGATTGGGCGATTAAAATTGTCTGCTTTTTTGGTTTACCAGCTTTAGCTGGCTTAATGGTGTTAGCACAACCGATTATCATGGTGTTGTTTATGCGCGGTGAATTTGATGCTAGTGAAGTTACCCAAGTGTCTTATGCACTGTTTGCTTATTTGTCGGGTTTAATGAGCTTTATGTTTATTAAGGTGTTGGCACCGGGCTATTATTCTCGTCAAGACACCAAAACACCGGTAAAAATCGGGATTATTGCGATGGTTTCAAATATGGCATTTAATTTAATGTTAGCGCCATTTTTTGGCTATGTTGGTTTAGCTATCGCAACAACAATGTCGGCGACCTTAAATGCCTTTATGTTATATCGAGGCTTAAAGCAATTAGGGGTTTACACCATGTCACCTGAAGCTAAAGCGGCGATTGTTAAATTGGTTATTTCGGCAATGGTAATGGCTGGCGTTGTTTGGACCATGTCACCAAGTTTTGAACAATGGTTAAGTTTTAGTTTTTTTGAAAGTGTTTGGCGATTAACTTGGTATATTTGTGCGGGTGTGATTTCATTTTTTGCTTTTGCATTTTTAAGTGGTATACGGCCAAATGACTTAAAAGTTAAAACGGTGATTAAGCCATAAATTTAGTAACTCAATCAGGTTCATTTTATTGCTTATTTTACCGTTAAAGTTCAATTTATCAGCAATTAGCTAGAAATTTTCGCTAAATTGTTTATCGTTGCTGATTCTTCTTTGTGAGTAATATATAATCCGTCGGTTTTTTATCCGACATTATTCATTACTTCGGTGACGAATATGTTAATTTTTATCGTTTTTATAATGCAGGGTTAGTTAGTTCATGCAGCTTATTAGAGGTATCCAAAATATACAACCAGCCGATCACGGTTGTGTATTAACAATTGGTAACTTCGATGGCGTGCATTTAGGCCATAAACGCGTGTTAGAAGCGCTAGTTGAACAAGCTAAACAGTTGGATACAGTTGCTGCCGTGATGGTGTTTGAACCGCAGCCGCAAGAAATGTTCGCAAAAGAAAATTCGCCAGCACGTTTAACGCGTTTACGTGACAAATATAATTTATTAAAAAAGCTGGGTGTACAGCGGTTAATTTGCGTTAATTTTAATGAAGAATTTGCCAGTTTATCGGCGGAAACCTTTATTGAGCAGCTGTTAGTGAAAAAGCTGGGCATTAAACATTTGATCATTGGTGATGATTTTCGTTTTGGACAATATCGCACCGGTGATTTTTCCATGTTAAATGATTATGGTCAGCGCTTTAACTTTGCGGTTACCGACACCCAAAGCTATAAAATGGCGGAATGCCGCATCAGTAGCACTGAAATCAGAAAAGCTTTAGAAGAAGATGACTTAACCACCGCCGAAGCTATGTTAGGTCGACCCTATGCAATAACCGGTCGGGTCATCCACGGTGAAAAAAATGGTCGTAAGTTTGGTTTTCCAACCGCCAATGTTTTATTAAAACGTTTGGTGTCACCGGTTGCCGGTGTATATGCGGTTAGTGTTATGATTAACCAAAAGCAGCATTATGGTGTTGCTAATATTGGCTGTCGACCGACCTTAAATGGTATTAGGCAGCAATTAGAAGTACATATTTTTGACTTTAATCAAAACCTCTATGGTCAACAGATTGAAGTGACTATGTTGAAAAAGATCCGAGCTGAAAAGAAGTTTGAATCAATTGATGCATTAATAAACCAGATACAAAAAGATAGTGAGCAAGCTCGATTATTTATTAATAAACGCTAGATGTTTGCCATAAATAGTTAAGCCACCAATGAATAACCTTAACGGACAATGATTGAAATGAGTGATTACAAACATACGTTGAATTTGCCAGATACGACATTTGCGATGAAAGGCAATATGGCGAATCGTGAACCACAAATGTTAAAAACGTGGGCGGAAAAAGATCTTTACGGCAAAATTAGAGCCGCTAAAAAAGGTAAAAAATCGTTCATTTTGCATGACGGCCCTCCGTACGCAAATGGTGATATTCATATTGGTCACGCCGTTAATAAAATTCTTAAAGATATTATTGTTAAGTCAAAAACCTTATCTGACTTTAATGCCCCTTATGTGCCTGGTTGGGATTGCCACGGTTTACCGATTGAATTAATGGTCGAGAAAAAAGTAGGCAAGCCTGGTCATAAAGTATCGGCTAGTGTTTTTCGTGAAAAATGTCGTGAATATGCGGCTAAACAAGTCAATGGTCAACGTGAAGATTTTAAGCGTTTAGGTGTTTTTGCTGATTGGGAAAAACCATATCGTACTATGGATTTTGACACTGAAGCTAATATCATCCGCTCATTAGGAAAAATTGCTGAAAACGGCCATTTACATCAAGGCTTTAAACCTGTGCATTGGTGTACGGATTGTGGTTCATCGTTAGCTGAAGCTGAAGTTGAATACAAAGACAAACAATCACCGGCCATTGATGTGAAATTTACCGCTATTGATGAAAGTATTGCTGATAAATTTGATCATCCAGAGAATCACCAAGGTGAAGGGGCGATTTCTGCCGTTATCTGGACAACTACACCTTGGACATTACCTGCTAACCGTGGTGTTGCTGTCCATGCTGAGGTTGAATATACCTTAGTACAATGTGAAACCTTAATTGATGGTAAGCAAAGCAAAGAACGTCTTATTTTAGCGTCTGATTTAGTCACCTCATGTATGGATCGTTTTGGTATTACTAAATACCATGCCTTAGGTTTTTGTAAAGGTGCTGATTTAGACTTAGTACAATTACAACATCCATTTTATGATTTTACCGTACCAATGATCTTAGGTGAGCATGTCACAACTGACTCTGGTACTGGCTGTGTTCATACCGCGCCAGGTCATGGTGTTGACGATTTTGTTGTTGGTAAACTTTATAATTTAGAAGTAGCAAATCCCGTTGGTGCCAATGGTGTCTACTTAGAAGGTACAGAACTATTTGCTGGCCAACATGTTTTTAAAGCGAATGCGAATGTTGTTGAAATATTAAAAGAGCAAGGCAAGTTAGTTCATCACCATGCCTTAGAGCATTCTTATCCACATTGCTGGCGTCATAAAACGCCATTAATTTTCCGTGCGACACCGCAGTGGTTTATCAGCATGGACAATAAAGGTTTACGTAAAGATTCATTGAGCGAAATCGAAAAAACCCAGTGGATACCAGATTGGGGTCAACGTCGTATTGAGTCTATGGTTGAAGGTCGTCCTGATTGGTGTATTTCACGCCAACGTACATGGGGTGTACCTATGGCGTTATTTATTCATCAAGATACCGGCGCTTTGCATCCACGTAGTATTGAATTAATTGAAGAAGTAGCCCAACGTGTTGAAAAGTCAGGTATTCAAGCTTGGTTTGATCTTGAAGCACAAGAACTTATTGGTGATGATGCCAAAGAATACATCAAGGTACCTGATACCTTAGATGTTTGGTTTGACTCAGGTACTACCCATTATTCAGTGGTTGGTGCGCGTGAAGAATTTGATGGTATTGCCGACTTATATCTTGAAGGCTCAGATCAACATCGAGGTTGGTTTATGTCGTCAATGATGTCATCGGTGGCGATGAATGGTAAAGCACCTTACAAACAAGTGTTAACGCATGGTTTTGTGGTTGATGCCAAAGGGCATAAAATGTCTAAGTCGTTAGGCAATGTCATCACACCAAAAGAAATCACCAATAGCTTAGGTGCTGATATTCTGCGTTTATGGACAGCGTCAGTAAACTACACGCAAGAAATTACCGCAGGCGATGAAATTTTCAAACGCCAAGCTGATGCTTATCGTCGTATTCGTAATACTTCGCGCTTTTTATTAGCGAACATTAATGGTTTTGAACCAGCAAAACATCAAGTTGCCTTTGATGATTTAATTGCGTTAGATAAATGGATTGTTGGCCGCGCGGCACAATTACAGCAAGAAATTATTGCCGCTTACGATGAATATGAATTTCACTTAGTGGTTCATAAGTTAATGAACTTTTGTACTACCGAATTAGGTGGCTTTTATTTAGATATTATTAAAGATCGCCAGTACACAGCGAAAGATGACAGCGTTGCTCGTCGTTCATGTCAAACAGCAATGTACATTATTGCTGAAGCTATGACTCGTTGGATGGCGCCAATTTTATCTTTTACTGCGCAAGAAATTTGGCAAGCATTGCCAGTGCCAGCACAAGGTGAGCGTGATGAGTTTGTCTTCACTGATGTGTGGTTTGACGGTTTAAATGAGATTACGCAAGGTAGCGACTTAAATAATGATTTTTGGGCGCAATTATTAACTGTGCGTACCGAAGTGAATAAAGCGTTAGAAATAGCCCGTAAAGAAAAACAAGTGGGTAAAGCACTTGAAGCGCAAGTCACCTTGTTTGCCACCGAGTCAATTGCGGCACCGTTAACGACCTTAGGTGAAGAATTACGCTTTGTGCTTATTACCTCAGCGGCTAAGGTTGAAGTAGTTACCAGTGCACCAGCTGATGCCCAAGCGACAGAAATTGAAGGCTTATGGCTTAAAGTTGCACCAGCAAACGGTACTAAATGTGATAGATGTTGGCATGTTACCGAAGATGTTGGCGCAAGTGAAACACATCCATTATTGTGTGGTCGTTGTATTACCAATGTTGATGGTGACGGTGAAACACGTCAATTTGCTTAATTAAATAAGTCTCAAATCAGTGCTAATAATGTGATGTTATTGGCACTTGTTGTTTAAATAAAGATGAAAAATTAATGAAAATTAACTTTAAAGAATCAGGTTTAGTTTGGTTGTGGATAACGGTTATTTTTTTGATCCTCGATCAGATTACTAAACAGTGGGTTGCACAAACCTTTGATTATCGTGAAAGTTTAGCGGTAATGCCTTTTTTCAACCTGACCTATGTCCATAATCCTGGAGCAGCCTTTAGCTTTTTAGCAGATCAACCGGGTTGGCAGCGTTGGTTTTTTACTGCAATTGCCAGTATTGCTAGCATTGTCTTTTTTGTGTGGATGGCTAAAACCCCAAAACAAAATAAAATATTAGGGATTGGTTTTGCTCTGATGTTAAGTGGTGCCTTAGGCAATTTAATTGACCGTGTCTTGTTTGGCTATGTGATCGATTTTTTAGATTTTTATGTTGGCAATGCTCATTGGCCAGCCTTTAATGTTGCCGATAGTGCCATATTTGTTGGCGCAGCTTTAATGATTATTGATTCATTCAAAGCTGAAAAACTAAAAAAAGCCGAAAATTAATCAACTAACTTTTGCTATTGTTTACCTAAAGAGAACCTCATGACTAAAATTATTGCAGCCAACTCAACAATTATTGCGCACATCACGATGAAATTAGCTGATGGCTCAGCGGCTGATAGCACCAAAGTTAATAATAAACCCGCTAAAATTATTATGGGCGACAATAGCATTTCTCCTGCTTTTGAACAGGCGCTACTAGGTGCAGAGCAGGGACAAACGAAAGAGTTTACACTGGCGGCAAAAGATGCCTTTGGTGAAACGAATCCTGATAATATTCATTATGTTGATGCTGATAAATTTTCATCAGAAGCGCCGGCAAAAGTAGGTAACATTATTACCTTTACGCAACCTGGCGGCATTGAACTGCCTGGGATGATCAAAGAAGTATCAGGCACATCAGTAACCGTTGATTTTAATCACCCGCTTGCAGGGCAAGATGTGACTTTTGTTATAGATATTGTCGATATTGAATAATTAAGGTTATTAGTAGTAATAAAGTAACGCATCATTCACATGTAAATACACGTAAAAATAGAGAACAAACATGGACATTATATTAGCGAATCCAAGAGGTTTTTGTGCTGGCGTAGACCGAGCAATCAGCATAGTTGATCGCGCCCTTGATTTATTTGACGCGCCAATTTATGTTCGTCATGAAGTGGTTCATAATAAGTTTGTAGTTAATGGCTTAAAAGATCGCGGCGCAGTATTTGTTGATGAGTTACACGAAGTACCAGACGATTGTACCGTTATTTTTAGTGCGCATGGTGTCTCAAAAGCGGTACGAAACCAAGCGAAACAACGTGGTTTAAAAGTATTTGATGCCACTTGTCCATTAGTAACTAAAGTTCATATGGAAGTATCACGCGCTAGCCGAAAAAATATTGAATGTATTTTAATTGGCCATGCGGGTCATCCTGAAGTTGAAGGCACCATGGGGCAATATGAAAGTACGGAAGGTGGTATTTATTTAGTTGAGTCTGCTGCCGATGTTGCTTCTTTAACTGTTAAAAATCCTGATGAGCTATATTTTTGTAGTCAAACCACTTTATCAGTTGATGACACCAGTGATGTTATTGATGCCCTACAAGTTAAGTTCCCAAAGATTCAAGGCCCTCGTAAAGATGATATTTGTTATGCGACACAAAATCGCCAAGATGCTGTTCGTGCAATTGCAGCTCAGGTTGATTTGTTATTAGTAGTAGGAGCTAAAAATAGTTCAAACTCTAATCGTTTACGAGAACTAGCTGATAAAATGGGTACTACCTCATATTTAATTGACACCGCTGAAGATATTCAGCCATCTTGGCTTGAAGGTGTTGAACGTATTGGTGTTACAGCCGGTGCATCAGCCCCTGAAGTATTAGTAAAACAGGTTATTGAACAATTAAAAAGTCAAGGTGGTCAAGAAGTTGTTGAGCATCCGGGTCGCGAAGAGAATATAGTATTTGCAGTACCAATTGAATTAAGATAATCTTAAATTGCTGGATTTTTAACCGAGTGTAACATCCAGTCATTTAAATTATTATATGTAGTCATTAAATTTAAAAGGATATTGACTAGCGTATCAAAGGATTAAGGTTATGAAAATGTTGTTCACTTATGTGATATTTTGTACCTACCAAGATTTTTTCAGAGAATGTTTTTCAAGAACATTCTCTTCTCCTAGTTTTGTGTTTAATTTTCGCTTTCTTTTTTTCAGCGAGAGTGTTTATTTAAAAGACAATAGTTATACTTCTTCTCATCAACTTTCCAGCACGTTATATCTTCCTAACGAGGTCGTTTATGCGTAAACAGTCCGGTTTAACCTTTATCGAAGTTTTAGTGTCATTGGTCATCTTAGCCACTGGCATTCTTGGCGCTGTAGCTATGCAAGCTAGTGCTAAAAAAGGCAGTTTTGATGCTATGCAACGTTCCATTGCTTCGGCATATGCTCAGGATATCATTGAACGTATTAGAAGCAATGCGTCTGATGAAGCTACACTTGACAGCTATCAGGGCACTTATGGTAACGATAGTTTAGATGCACCAGCTCCTCGTTGTAATTCTATTGGTTCGTTATGTACATCGGCACAGATGCGAGCTAATGATTTATATGAATGGGAACGCCGATTAATGGGAGCTGATGTCACTGAAGGTAGCAACTTAAAAGGAGGGTTAATTGATGCTCAAGGTTGTATTGAACATAAAGACAATTCTATTACTGTTGTTATAGCTTGGCAGGGCAGAGTATCAACCAAAGATTCGGCTGATTCTGAAAATAATCTTAGTAAGAGTTGTGGTACTGGTGGGGATAAGCGGCGACAAATCATTGTTAATGCTTTTGTATTTTAAGGTAGTTAAATGAGAATTAAACAAGCTGGTTTTAGCATCATTGAGATATTTGTTTCTTTGGTTGTTGGGTTATTCTTATTAGCTGGCGTGATGGCAACGTTTGTGTCTATGAGAACAACAACTACAGAAACAACTACTTTCGGGGAATTACAAGAAAATGGTCGATTTGCTATTAGTGTTATCACTGATGATCTATTAAGACAAAATTTTTGGGGCGGCTTGTCTGGTAATTTAACTTTTTCGGGGCTGACGAATGTGCCCGCAGTATTAGCGAGTGATTGTGCCGGAGAAGGTATAAATAATAATACGTTTCCTCAACCAGTAGGACATTTTAGGGCAATATGGGGAGATACATTAACTTCAGCGAATGCTTTGGGATGCATTACTGATGCTAAAACTAATAGTGATATCATACAAATTAAACGAGTTATTTCCAGTGAATCAACAGCAGCGCAAGTGGATGACGAACGTTATTATTTGCTCACTAATATGAATGCTGGTGAAATTTTTGCTGGTGATGCCGCTATACCGACAATGGACTACGGTACGATATGGGAATATCAGCACCATATATATTACATTAAAGAATACACGCAAGGTAATATTACCGTTCCTGCCTTAATGTTGGGCAGATTGAGAAATCAAAAATCTCCCCCTATTTTCTTTGACCCTATTGTTGATGGTATAGAAAGAATACATTTTGATTATGGTGTCGATACCACAGGAGATGGTGTTGTTAATGCCTTTATTCCTGCTGAAGATATGCCTGCTACTTATTGGGATAATGAAAATAACGCTAAAATTTTAGCGGTCACAGTTTATGTCTTGGTTAGATCTATTTTACCTGATCACGATTACGAAAATAAAAACACTTATCAGATGGGAAAACACAGTGTCAATTTTCTCTCAGATGATGGTTCTGGTGATAACTATCGGAGATTGTTATTTACGTCTACAATTTCTTTATATAATGCGAGGATTGAATCATGGTAAAGGTTAAATCTCAGCAAGGAGTTGTGCTTGTTGTAGCATTGGTTTTTTTAATTGCGTTAACAGCTGTTGCCGCTGCATTAATGCAAAATAGTACAACTGACATAAGAATGTCTGGTGCAACCGAAGAAAAAGTAACAGCGATACAAGAAGCGGTCAGCTCTACAGATGAAGTGATATATGATCAAATCAATCAATCGGACGGCGATAATGCTTTTGCTAAACATATTAATGCCTTCCCGTTGACAAAATCGGTAAGTGCAAAAGATACAGATGCAGTTATTTCAGTGGCGACTCCTAATACTCTTGAAACTGGTTGTCCCCATACTAAGTCAGCTTCATCTATTCAGGTTTTTACATGTAACGTTTTAAGCATTCAGGTTACCCGGAAATATGGTCGCAAGACGCAAAACCAAATTTCTGTTAATGCAGGGATAGCTCAGCAGTTGCTTAACGTAGGAGGATAAAATGAACAGGTTCTTACTAGGCGTTATACTGTTGCTTACTCAAGCACAGTTATGGGCAGAAGATATTGAGCTATACGTAGGCAATACGGCTCAGAGAATTGGCAATAAACCTCAAGTTCTGATTATTTTTGATAATTCAGGCAGTATGAATACCTATGAAGAGGTCACAGCCCCTTATGATCCAAATATTACCTACCCAGCTATTGGCTCATTAAATTCTTTATCGGATAAGTTTGTCTATTTTACTAAAGGCACCGGTGTAGATAATACCAGTGCACCCACACCTGATAGCCCAAGTGAATCTCGCCGTTTTCTTGACTCAATCAATAGTTGTCAAATTGCGCGTGAACGTTTAGCTACTGTAGGTTTTTATACCGGTCATATCCGAGAATATGCTTTCCAAGGCAACTCAGGCAGCTGGCAAGAAATACCTGATAATAATGGCGCTAATATCGAAGTAATTGATTGTTGGGATGATGTTAGATTACAAAATCCAAATAATGCTGGTATTCAAAAGAAAAATGGCACACTGCAAGATTTACCTGACGGCTATCCGATTGATGGTGAGGGAACTAAAAAAAATCCGGTGTATTATACCTCGGATGTGTCTCAGTCAAATACTGCATTAGGTACAGGTGAAGTAGTTACTCTGTACAGTGATAATTATTTACGCTGGTATAAGAGCGAAACGATTGAGACAGTTAACCGAACTCGCCTGGATATTGCCAAAGATACAGTTACTAATTTGATAGAATCAGCGCCTTCTGTTGATTTTGGTTTACAAGTTTTTAATTACGATTACCCCAATGAGGGAGACCGAGATGGTGGCAGGATTGTTTTTGGTATTCAAGAATCTACGGCTACGGCAAGAGCAGAGTTAGTCGAAATTATTGATTTAGAAATTGATGGTGAAACCAATACCCCACTTTGTGAAAGCTTATACGAAGCGATGCGATATCTTGGAGGTAAAAGTGTTTTATATGGTAATGACGACTCAAACTATGGCGGTGGTTATAAAGGCAATACCCCGCCTAGGGATACTTCCATTGAAAGCTCGGGAAATTATATTTCACCTTATTCAGGTTGTAGCAACGAGGTTTACATTATTTTGATCACCGATGGTGTGCCCACTTTAGATAAAAATGCAGATAGTTCAATAAAAGCATTATCAGGCATGGGCTCGCCTATGAAGGTAAATGGCACAAATAATTATTTAGCGGCGTTAGCTGAATGGATGCATAACAATGATTTAAATACTTCGATGGAAGGTGTGCAAACATCAACTTTCTTTACTATTGGTTTTAGTGAAGGTGCTGCTGATGCTGCACCGTTATTAACGAAAGCAGCCCAAGGTGGTGGCGGGAAATATTATCCTGCTAAAGACTCGGTATCACTTTTAACGGCATTACAGTCAGCCTTAGTTGAAATTTTACGGGTAAATGCCAGCTTTACTTCACCTTCCATTGCTTCTAATAACTTTGATAGAACAGAAACTTTAGATTCGGTTTATTACGCAATGTTTTTACCTGACCGCGGTCCAAGATGGCATGGTAATTTGAAAAAACTACGTTTATCTGATGGTAAACAGGTTGATAGAAATGGTGTTTTAGCTATTGATAATAAGGGTAATATTACGGCATCGGCAAAAACATTTTGGTCAACATCAGGGACGCCTGATGGTGATGATGTCCGTGAAGGTGGTGTAGCGGCAATGCTACGTAAAAAAACTAACCGTAAACTGGTCAGTGATATCGGAACCAATGGTGCTCTAACAACATTTAATAAATCCAATGCCTCAAGTTATTTCTCTGGTGATAGTGAGCTTGCCGCTTATATGGGAGTCAGTGAGCTGGAACTTGAAACCTCTTTCAAGTGGGCACAAGGAATTGATATTGATGATGCAGATAATGACTTGAATATTCTGGAAAATCGTTATGATATCTTTGGTGATCCATTACACTCAAAACCTTTGATTGTTAATTATGGCGGTAGTGCTGATAACCAAGATATCCGTATTATTGTTGGCACAAATGCGGGTGCGTTACATATGTTTAAAGATTCAGGCGCGACAGTTGATGAATCTTGGGCATTTATGCCACGTGAATTTTTTCCTAATATCGACAGTTTAAGAAAAAATTACGCGAGCTCAGATAAAGTCTATGGTATAGATGGCTCTGCAACAGTATATGTTTTAGATACTGATGGTAATGGTAGTATTGAAGCTGTTAACGGTGATAAAGCTTGGTTATTTATTGGCTCAAGACGTGGTGGCAGTTCATATTATGGTTTAGATATTAGCTACCCTGATAACCCTAAATTATTGTGGCATATTAATTCTAATACAACAGGGTTTTCTGAACTTGGCCAATCATGGTCTAAGCCTAAGATTGGCTATTCTAAGCTCAATTTAAGTGACAGTGGTGCTAAGCCGGTGTTATTTTTTGGCGGTGGTTATGATATCTCGAAAGATACCGCCGGTGTTGGCGCGGATGATACGGTTGGCAGAGCCGTATATATGGTGGATGCTGAATCAGGTAATTTAGTTTGGAGTCTTTCCCCTGCTGCCAACTCAGCAACTAATACGCAAAATACTAATTTAAAAGACAGTATACCCGCGAATATTGCGATCATGGATAGTGACTCAGATGGTCTTATTGATCGCTTATATGTTTCGGATACTGGGGCAAATGTTTGGCGTGTTGATATGCCAGGAAGTGATCCGCAAAGCACAACAACTCCTTGGACCAGCTTTAAGGTAGCATCTCTTGGTGGTAATACTAACGCAACTGACCGACGCTTTTTTAGTGAGCCGAATATCGCTCGAGCAATTATTACTGATACTGTTTCAACAATAGTTGAAAATGGTGACGGTACATCAACAACGACGGTTAGCCGATATGATCGTCCTTATGAAGCTATTTTAATTGGCAGTGGCGATCGCTCAACTCCTGGAGCGACCGATACAACAGACAAGTTTTATATGTTAAAAGACCCTAATATTATAACTAAATCTTTTATTGGTGATGATATTCCATCGGTGATCACAGAAACTAATTTATATGATTTTACTAATAATCCGTACGGTACAGCGACAACCACTCAGGCTAAAGAAACCCTTGATCTTGCTGTTAGTCAAAAGTCAGGCTGGTTTATCGATTTAACCGGAAGTGGCGAAAAAAGTGTCTCGGCAGCAACCGCAATTGCTGGTGTTGCTTATTTTAATTCTTTTACCCCTGCAGCTAGCATCAACAATAATCAATGTATTTTAAATGCGGGGGCAGGTAGATTATATGCTGTTGATTTAGCTCAAGGCTCTAATGTTTATAATTGGAGATATTTAGATATTGGCGATAGAGTGCCTGATACACCAACGGTAGTCATTCCACCAGAACCACCAACAGAAGATACCAATGAAGATGGTATTATAGATGAAAATGATCAATCAAATCCTGGTAAATTATTATTTGTTGGTGTGGGTGATGGTACAGGCGGGGGCACAGTCACACTTTGTGAAGCTCAAAACTGTGATCTAGTAGAAGGGATAAAATTAGAAACAATGCGAACCCATTTGTACGTTGAAGAGGCAAAATAAATGTATAAGAAAAGTGTCTATGGTATGACCTTGATTGAATTGATGATAACAGTTGCTATCATCGGTATTTTAGCATCAATAGCATATCCGTCTTATACCGATTTTGTTGTGCGCTCAAATCGATCTGAGGCGCAGCGCGAACTAATGCGTATTGCAAATATGCAAGAACAATATTATGTCGATAATCGCACTTACACTAATAATATGACCTTATTAGGTGAAAGTGCCGATCCGTTTATTACCGAGTCAGGAAACTATAGCATCGATGTCAAAGAGTCGACAGTAACTAACAGCTTTACCTTACAAGCTAAAGCATTAGGCACACAAGCGACGAATGATCCTAATTGTAAGCTCCTTGAAATTAATGAGCTTGGTAAAAAATCGCCTTCACCTTCAACATCAACCTGTTGGGAGAATTAGAATGAAACGCGTAAAATTATTGCTAGTACTGAGTTTGTCATTATTGATAAACATGCCTGTTTTCGCTGACGAAAATTCCATGGTGGAAATGAAATGTCATGTTCAATTACTCGGCGGTATTGAGCACATGTATTTTGCTAAATTGCCATTAAGCAAGGCGGATAAACTAACCAAACAGTTAATTGGCCGAACTATAACAGCGAATAACGGGAATAAAGATAAAATCTATAAAGTGATTGAGTGTGTTAAATTAGACTCTGCATTTAAAGGGGTTACCTCGAAACAATTAGATGAAAAAACAGTTCGTTAATATTATAACTTAGTGCTCTTGATGAGAAAGAGCACTGATTAACTTCAAGCACTCGGTATAAAAGTTAGCTAAGTTTCATATTTATCGACACTACTGTCGCCAATAAACTTAATTGTTTAACTACACGTTATTTCGCTACCGCTACGTGTTTCTTCTTTACCATCGTTATCAATATCACTTGAGGTATAAGCTCTGCCTGAACGATAAACAATCACACCACGGCTTAAATCGGCATTATCTTTGGGGCAATAGCTAAAGGTGCCGTTAGCGAAGCCGGTTAAACGGCCATTTGCTTCGTATGTAACTTTATTACGAGGGAATTGTAACTTATCATCACTATTAATCGCTTCTTTAATTTTAATCAATTGCTCATTACTACCCGGTTCATAGTTACCGTCAGCGTCAAAATCAATAAAAGCAGATAACTCGTTGCCCCATGAGGTACTACAAACATTACTGCTGTTTAACGGGCAAACTGTAACCGGTGCTTCAGAGGCTATAGCGGCGTTACGAGCCGACAACAGGATGCGATAAACCTGTGATACTTGATTATCCACCCGCATTTTAACTAAAAATTCCGATAAATTAGGTAATGCTATTGAAGTGATAATTCCCATAATGGCAATTGAAATTAGTAGCTCAAATAAGGTAAATCCTTGTGTTTTTTTCATAAAAACAGTCTCCTTAATTAACCCTTTATTCGTTATAGCATTGTTTCTAATCGGTGGCTATTTTTTAGTCATAAATAGTAGGGATTGGCGCACGTTTGTGTTGCGTTCTTTTATAGATATTAATAATGTTTTCTTCTACTTCTTTTGAAACCGCTTTACCTTCAAGAAAATCATCTAGTTCATCGTAAGAAAGACCCAAGGCATCTTCATCTTTTTTACCGGGATCTAATTCTTCTAAATCAGCTGTCGGTGCTTTATTGATTAATAACTCAGGTGCGCCTAAAGCTTGTGCTAATGCGCGTACTTGACGTTTAGATAAACCAAATAAAGGTGCTAAATCGCAGGCACCATCGCCCCATTTAGTGAAAAAGCCGGTAATGTTTTCAGCCGAATGATCGGTACCTAAAACTAAACCGCCTAAAATACCGGCAATATGGTATTGAGTTACCATACGGGTGCGTGCTTTTACATTGCCTTTTGAAAAATCTACTTGAGCATCACTGGCGTTTAATAAATTATGCTCAGATAAAGCATTGAGGGTTTCGTGATGAATGCCATCAGCACCGGCTTTAATATTGGTGGTAACACAATGAGAAGGTTGGATAAAGGATAAAGCGAGTTGAGCATCATCTTCATCAGCTTGCACATCAAACGGTAAACGAACGGCAATAAATTGATAACCAGCTTGTTCTTGATTTAATTCATCAACGGCTAATTGAGCTAATTTTCCACAGGTTGACGAGTCAACACCACCACTGATCCCTAACACTAACGTTTTTAAACCAGAAGCTTGCAGCTGTTTTTTAATGAAGTTAACGCGTTGGCGAATTTCTAACTGAACATCAATTTGAGGTAAAACTTTCATTTCTGCAATGATAGTGCGCGGATCCATTTTTCATTCCTTCAATAACGTAATTTAGCATTAGGGTCTGTTTATCTTTGTTTAATAATTCAGCTGAGAGAAAAAATCGTTTTAATCAAGGCTGAAATTATGTCGTTTAGTCATCTAAACCAATAATTTTTAACGCCCAGTAAAGCGATTTTAGCCTCAGCCCTCAGTGCAATGGCTATTTTGTGCGATATCAGCATTAGAATTTCACTCATTTGGAATTCACTCATTTGAAATAAGCAAACAACCTTCATTCTGCTTTGCTATCACTTAAAATAGCCTATTGCTGAAAATATAAACAAAGAGCAATAGACCCTAATAGTTTACTTAAATGTGCTTTGCTTTGATAGAGCTTGGTGATTTTTCTTATCAGGATAATATGATCTGAAATAAATAACTAAGCTGTTGTGATAAATAGATATTCTCAATAAATAATAATTAGGGTAGTATCGAAATACATAATGTCATTTAATAAAGTGGTGGAAAATGAAAAAAATAGACGCAATTATCAAGCCGTTTAAAATGGACGATGTCAGGGAAGCACTAAGTGCGATTGGCATAACGGGAATGACAATGTCTGAAGTTAAAGGCTTTGGACGACAGAAAGGTCACACAGAGCTTTATCGTGGGGCTGAGTATCAGGTAGATTTTTTACCTAAAATTAAAATAGAAATTGTTGTCGCCGATGAAGATGTAGAGCGTTGCTTAAATGCTATTGCTGAAAGTGCCAATACTAAAAAAATTGGTGATGGCAAAATATTTGTCACCAATGTTGAGCGCGTGATCAGAATAAGAACAGGCGAAGAAGACGACGCAGCTATTTAATTAACCTGAGTTTAGCTTAAATATATTGAAGCGGATAAGCAAAAAGCCAGCAGTAATTGCTGGCTTTTTAGTTTTACGGTACTAATGGATTTATTTTATTAACGGATTATCAGGATAACTTGCCGCTAATACTTGTTTCGCATTTGTTAATAAATCGGTTAATTTTAACTTGCTGTAACATTCAATCATAATTTCAAGCGCTCTTTCCATTTCAGGGCTTGGTGAAAAATGCTCTACTATGTAACGACCTCTATTAGCTGCAGAAACCCAAGCTTCACGCTTTAAATAATAATCAGCTACTTTTAACTCATATTGCGCTAATCGAGATTTGATGCCGATCATACGTTGACGAGCATCTGCGGCGTATTTACTTTCAGGGTAATCATTAATAATGGTTTTAAAATCGCTAAAAGCATCTAATGACGGCTTCGGATCTCGGTCGCTGCGATCAATACCGGCAAATTCTTGGAAAAGATTTTTCTCTTGCGATAAGTTGATCAACGCACGCATATAATAAACATAATCAATACTTGGATGATCCGGATTTAGTTTTAAAAATCGATCGGTTAACGCAATACCTTGATCAGCATCACCACTTTTATAATAAGCATAAATAAGATCAAGCTGTACTTGATGTGAAATTGGCCCGTAAGGAAAGCGAGAATCAATTGCTGACAATATCTGAATGGCTTTTTGATACATGCCTTTATCAAGTTGCTCTCTGGCATCAACAAACAATGATTGCGCAGATCTGTCGGGTACTTTATCAATATCTTCTTGGGTTGCTGAGCAGCCGGCTAGGCCAATGGATAGTGCGATTAATAATACTTTAATGGTCAAATTTTGCATAAACTTCAGGATCACTGCTTTGTTTTTGTTAAAAATAAATATGAAACCCTTTGCATAAAAGGGTAAAATGCACTCCGGCATTCTAACCTAGCAAACCAGCCTTGCACAGAGATATTTCTGTAAAAGGTATCAATGAGAAATTAATGGCTGAAATTATTCAACACACTGATCTAGTTCCCGATTCATGCATGGGCAAACGTTTAGACCAAGCACTGGCAGAAATGTTTCCTGATTATTCACGTTCACGTTTAAAAGATTGGATCTTGGCGGGCAAAGTTGCTGTTGATGGTACGGTTATCACTAAAGCGCGTGATAAAGTTTATGGCGGCGAGTCCATTTGCATTGATGCGGAAGTAGAAGCTGAAATTCGTTTTGAAGCGCAAAATATCCCACTAAATATTGTTTATGAAGATGATGATATTTTAGTGATCAACAAACCCGCTGATTTAGTGGTCCATCCAGGTGCCGGTAATCCTGACGGTACTGTACTTAATGCGCTATTACATCATTGTCCGCAATTAGATGTAGTACCAAGAGCCGGTATTGTGCATCGTTTGGATAAAGACACTACCGGTTTAATGGTAGTAGCAAAAACGATTGCCGCACAAACTAACTTAGTAGAAGCCTTGCAGTTACGTGAAATTACCCGTGAATATGAAGCGGTTGCTAATGGCATAATGACCGCTGGTGGTTTAGTTGATGAACCTATTGGCCGCCACAGTACTAAACGTACCCATATGGCAGTAACGCCATTTGGCCGTCCGTCAGTCACTCATTATAGGGTAATGGAAAAATACCGTTTACATACCCGTTTACGTTTACGCCTTGAAACTGGCCGTACCCATCAAATTCGTGTTCATATGTCGCATATTACTCATCCACTAGTGGGTGACCAAGTTTATGGTGGCCGCCCAAGACCACCAAAAAATGCGACACCTGAGTTATTAGATTATCTACGTAATTTCAGACGCCAAGCACTGCACGCAACTATGTTGTCGTTATATCATCCTATTACGGGCGAACTTATGACTTGGCATGCAGAGTTACCTGATGATTTCAAAAAATTAGTTGCCTTATTGCAAGAAGATAATCAGCTTAATGCCGTTGAAGAATACTAACGCTATTCACCCGATTGATTGGCCAATTCATAATGTCTTGGCCTTTACTACCACACGTCATTCGCCTGAACCTGCTTCGCCTGACTTTAGTTCAGCAGCACCTTTTAACCAATTCAATTTAGGTTTACATGTTGGTGATGATGCCACTCAGGTTGAAAAAAATAGGCAACAACTATTAAATTACCTGCCAAGCAATACCAAAATTCAATGGCTTGAACAAGTACATGGTCACCACGTACACCTAGCTAAAACATATTCACCAACGCCGATTATTGCTGATGCTCAATATAGCCAAACTAAAAACTTAGCCTTGGCAATTATGACCGCAGACTGTTTACCTGTTTTATTAGCTAGCCATAATGGTAAAGAAATAGCCGCTATTCATGGTGGCTGGCGACCTTTAGCACAAAATATTATTGCTAAAACGCTAAGTTGTTTTTCTACTCAGCCAGAGCAAATAACTGCTTGGCTAGGCCCTTGTATTGGTGACGAAGTATTTGAAGTTGGAGCTGATGTTTATCAAGCATTTATTCAATGTGATGCCATTTTTGAGCAAGCTTTTAAGTTAGTTTCACCGTCACAGGCAATCAATAAACCAACAGCAAAATATCTAGCGAACTTAGCATTACTCGCAACTATTCAATTACAGCAGCTAGGCATTAAAAACATTATTAATCAAAGTGTTTGTACCTATAGTAATCCAGCTGATTTTTTCTCTTATCGTCGAGAAAATATTACTGGTCGAATGGCATCGATTATTTGTTGTAAATAAGTTTGAATTTGTACCAGATCAAATTTTACGCTTGAAATAACAATAAACTCCCCCCATTTTAAAAATAACCATTAAGTAAATGACTTAGCTTGTCGCTACGGTAACTGAGAGTCGAAACTTAATTAGAATTTAGAAGATGGCGTAGGAGATAAATTATGCGTTTAGATCGTTTCACTCAAGCTTTTCAAGTTGCTATTGCAGATGCTCAAACCATTGCATTAGGCAAAGATCATCAATTTATTGAGCCAAGCCATATTATGCTGGCTTTGCTTAATCAAAATCAAAGCTCGGTTATTCCGCTATTAAAAAGTGCGGGTATCGACTTATATTCACTTCGTCAAAAAGTAGAACAAATTCTTAACGAACTTGCCCAAGTTGAAGGGGCTGGTGGCGATGTGCAATTGTCAGCAGCTACCGGTAACTTACTCAATTTATGTGATAAATACGCGCAAAAAATGGGTGACAGTTTTATTTCTTCGGAATTGTTTTTATTAGTAGCAATACAAGATAAAGGCGCTTTAGGGCAGGCATTAAAAGCGTTAGGTGCCACTGAGCAGCGTCTTAAAGATGCGATTGAACATATTCGTGGTGGTAAAAAAGTGGATGATCAAAATGCTGAAGAAAAACGCCAAGCGTTAGAAAAATTCACTATTGACTTAACCGAGCGTGCAGAGCAAGGCAAACTTGACCCTGTAATTGGTCGTGATGATGAAATTCGCCGTACCATCCAAGTATTACAACGTAGAACCAAAAATAACCCCGTATTAATTGGCCAGCCTGGTGTAGGTAAAACTGCAATTGCCGAAGGTTTAGCACAGCGTATTATCAATGGCGAAGTACCTGAAGGATTAAAAAACAAAAAAGTACTATCTCTTGATATGGGCTCGCTCGTTGCAGGCGCAAAATACCGCGGTGAATTTGAAGAAAGATTAAAATCAGTGCTGAGTGAGCTTGCGCAGTTAGAAGGACAAGTAATTTTATTTATTGATGAATTACATACCATGGTTGGAGCTGGTAAAAGTGATGGTGCCATGGATGCAGGGAATATGCTAAAACCTGCACTTGCGCGTGGTGACTTACATTGTGTTGGAGCAACAACGTTAGATGAATATCGCCAGTACATTGAAAAAGATGCGGCATTAGAGCGCCGTTTCCAAAAAGTGTTAATAGATGAACCAAGTGTTGAAGACACCATTGCGATATTACGTGGTTTAAAAGAACGTTATGAACTTCATCATAATGTTGAAATTACCGATCCGGCGATTGTTGCTGCGGCTACTATGTCACATCGTTATATCAGTGATCGTCAATTACCCGATAAAGCGATTGATTTAATTGATGAAGCAGCGTCAAGCATTCGTTTACAAATGGATTCTAAACCGGAAGAACTCGACAAACTTGACCGCCGTATTATTCAGTTAACGCTTGAGAAAAAGTCGTTAGAGTTACAAAAAGACGCTTCATCAAAATCACGTTTAGCATTAATTGAGCAAGAAATTGCCGAAAAGCAAAAACACTATGATGAATTAGATGAAATTTGGACAACTGAAAAAGCGGCTATTCATGGTTCTCAAACCATTAAAGAAGAACTAGATCAAGCGCGTAAACAGCTTGAAGTGGAATCTCGTGCCGGTAATTTAAATGCCATGGCAGAATTACAATACAGCAGAATTCCGTCATTAGAAAAACAGCTCGACCTTGCCAGCCAAGCTGAAATGCAAGAAATGACGTTATTAAAAAATAGAGTTACCGAAGCTGAAATTGCCGAAGTACTTAGCCGTGCTACCGGAATTCCGGTGGCTAAAATGCTAGAGCAAGAGCGTGACAAATTATTAGCGATGGAAGACGCTTTACATAGCCGAGTGATTGGACAAACAGAAGCGGTTTCAGCGGTATGTCATGCGATCAGACGTTCACGTGCTGGCCTTTCTGATCCAAATCAACCGATTGGCTCGTTTTTATTTTTAGGGCCAACAGGGGTCGGTAAAACAGAATTAACCAAAGCACTGGCCAACTTCTTATTTGACACCGAAGATGCCTTGATCCGCATCGATATGTCTGAATTTATGGAAAAACATTCGGTTGCTCGTTTAGTTGGTGCGCCTCCTGGTTATGTCGGTTATGAAGAGGGCGGTTATTTAACTGAAGCGGTACGCAGAAAACCTTATTCAGTGGTGCTATTAGACGAAGTGGAAAAGGCACATCCTGATGTGTTTAATATTTTATTGCAAGTACTTGATGATGGCCGCTTAACGGATGGCCAAGGGCGTACCGTTGATTTTAAAAATACCGTTATTATCATGACCTCAAACATTGGCTCTGACATTATTCAAACATTTGCCGGTGATAAAGAATACGATGCTATGAAAGCAGGTGTTATGGTGGAAGTGGGTAACCATTTTAAACCTGAATTTATTAACCGTATTGATGAGTCGGTAGTATTCCATCCATTAGTTGCTGAGCAAATTCAAGCCATTGCTGGTATTCAACTGCAAATGTTAGCAAAACGCTTAGCAGATAAAGAGCTTACCCTTGAAGTGAGTGATGCCGCCTTAGCATTGATTTCAGAAGCTGGCTTTGATCCCTTATTTGGCGCACGGCCACTAAAACGGGCGATTCAGCAGGGTATTGAAAACCCATTAGCACAACAAATTTTATCGGGTAACTTTAACGAAAAAACTACCGTGGTGATTGATGTTGAAGACGGAAATTTAGTCTTTCATTCAAGCTAATTTTATCTCAGCAGAATTAAGCTAATTTAATCTCAATAGGATTAAATTGTTAAACATAAAAGCCCTGAGCAAGTATAATTGTTCTGGGCATTTTAATTTAAGTAGTACACTAAAAGTGCGTAAAAATACCTATTTTTTACAATAAACTTCTACTTGTTTTTCACTTAATGCCAGCTGCTGATTTTTTTCGGTTTCACTTAATACTTTAGCTTGGCCTTCGGCATCAATGTATTGCACGTTGTCGAATGCCATTAATGTTCGAATATTCGCTCTGGCTTCTTGGCAGCGTTTTTCCATGGTATTTTCTATTGCTGTTTTTTCATCAGCTTCATTGATTGACTCAATGGCTTTTGTGGTTGCATTTTCATTGGGCTGAGGTACGTTCTTGGCTGCAGAATTAGATTGTTGATTATTTTTTGCCATTTGAATGGTGGTGTAATTATCGTGTTGTGGCTGATGTTGGCTAAAATGTACCACGTTATTTTGGTCTACCCAGCGATAAATAACGCTATTTTGGGCGATTACATTGCTTGCCATCAAAATAAAAGCCAAAGGAATAATGCGTTTAAATAATGAGTTTTCCATTTGTACACCTAAAGTAAATATTGCTTAAATAATCGAGAACACGGTTTAGCAAAACACTTTCTTCAAGAAAAAAGAAAGATTTTTGATCATAAAAGCATGGTCCTTAAGCTTTTATAACAACAACCGCGTCAGTTGACAAATATTAACAGTAAATTCATATGCCAATTGCATGCAATATGTTAAATTAACGCTAATTTTTAACAGTATAGACAGTGGCTTGATTAATGACAGATAAGCAACACAATGAAAATTCGCCTAACCGTGGTATTTACCTTCTTCCTAACTTATTAACAACGGCGGGTTTATTCTCCGGTTTTTACGCCGTTGTTTCATCAATGAATGGACACTTTGAAAGTGCTGCCGTTGCTATTTTTATTGCGATGATTTTTGATGGTCTTGATGGCCGAGTTGCTCGCATAACCAATACACAAAGTGCTTTTGGCGCAGAATACGACAGCATGGCTGACATGGTTTCATTTGGTATTGCGCCAGGTTTAGTGGCGTATAACTGGGCGTTATCAGGTATGGGGAAATTTGGTTGGTTAGCCGCGTTTGTTTTTGTTGCTGCCGCCGCATTACGCTTAGCCCGTTTTAATACTCAAGTAGGTGTTGCTGATAAACGTTACTTCCAAGGTTTAGCAAGCCCAGCCGCTGCCGGTGTTATTGCCAGTATTGTTTGGGTTGGCGCTTCTTATAAAATAGATGGCCAAGCTTATGGTTTTATTATCGGCCTTGTTACTATAGTTTCAGGCTTATTAATGGTAAGTAATTTTCGATACAACAGCTTTAAAGAAGTTAACTGGAAAGGCCGTGTTAATTTCTTAGTGGTATTATTGATTGTACTAGTGTTTGTAATTGTTGCCTCAAGCCCGGAAAATGTCTTGTTAGCCATATTTACTTTATACGCTTGTTCAGGCCCAGTAACCACTATTCGCAGTGTTAAAAAGCTCAAACTTGAACATGTAGTAGGCGACGATCAAGACGCTGATTTTAATGAAACAGCAACCTCAGACAACAAACAAGCTAAAGCTGAACCAGAATCAGCCGAACAAGTTAAACCTGCGGAAAATAAGAAATAAGCTTAGCGTTTTGCTTGAAGCTTAAAGCTAGAGGCTGCTTTAACTTTCAGACTTGGATTTTTAACTCAAATTTTATCTTCCAAATACAAAAACGCAGCGATTAAGCTGCGTTTTTTAATGCTTTGAATTTAACACCAATTAGCCAATCCTTAAAACCTAAACCCGCCTCCAGCTTCTAGCTTTTCAGCCTAATACATTCACCGCCGAAAACAAAAAACGTAGCAATTAAGCTACGTTTTTTAATGTTCAGAACTGGAGTCAGAAACTTGAAAGCTAAACCCGCTTCAAGCCTCCAGCCTCTAGCCGTTTAATTAATGCAAAATTCTCGCACGAATTGTGCCGTCAATTGCTTTTAACTTTTTCAACGCAAGGGCGCTGTTTTCAGTTTCAATATCAATAACTACATAACCAATTTCAGCATCTGTTTGTAAATACTGAGCGGCAATGTTGACGTCATTATCAGCAAACGCTTGGTTAATTTTAGTTAAAATACCAGGCTGGTTTTTATGAATATGTAATAAACGGCTAGCGTTGGTGTGCTCAGGTAATGAAACTTCAGGGAAGTTAACTGCTGATAAAGTTGAACCATTATCAGAGTATTTCACTAACTTGCTTGCTACTTCTAAACCAATGTTTTCTTGTGCTTCTTTGGTTGAACCACCAATGTGAGGCGTTAAAATAACATTGTCGAAACCACGTAATGGTGACACAAATTCTTCGTCGTTACCTTTTGGCTCAACTGGGAATACGTCAATGGCGGCACCGGCAACTTTTTTGCTTTCTAAAGCTTCAGCAAGGGCAGGAATATCAACAACTGTACCACGAGAAGCGTTGATAAATATCACGCCATCTTTCATAGCGTCAAATTCAGCTGCGCCAATCATGTTTTGAGTTTGTGCTGTTTCTGGTACGTGTAAGCTAATTACGTCAGACTCTTTAAATAATTGAGTTAACGTTTGGCATTGGCTAGCATTACCTAAAGGTAATTTAGTTTCAACATCGTAAAACTTAACTTGCATACCAATGGTTTCAGCTAAAATACCTAATTGCGTACCAATGTGGCCGTAACCAATAATACCTAAGGTTTTACCACGTGCTTCCACTGAACCCACAGCAGACTTAAGCCATTCGCCGCGATGTGCTTTAGCACTTTTTTCAGGAATACCACGAAGTAATAATAATAATTCGCCAATCACTAATTCAGCAACTGAACGAGTATTTGAAAACGGTGCGTTAAATACTGGAATACCACGAATTTGCGCAGCACCAATATTTACTTGGTTTGTACCAATACAAAAACAGCCAATTGCTACCAGTTTTTTCGCATGAGCAAGAACATCGTCAGTTAACTGTGTACGTGATCGAATACCGATAAAATGCACGTCAGCAATTTTTTCTTTTAATTCATCATCAGATAATGATGTTTTTAAATATTCAATATTGGTATAACCCTTTGATTTAAAAGTTTCTACCGAACTTTGATGCAAACCTTCTAGCAATAAGATTTTAATTTTATCTTTCGCTAATGACTTCTTACTCATAACAAATTTTACCCTTTTAGATGGCTAGATTGCTAAAATAACATATAGAGTCGAAACTCTAAAGTGTTATTTGCTTATTTCAGTACAATTTGAGCGCCTTGTTCACTGCCTATAATTAAGACATCGGCGCCTCGTTCCGCAAATAAACCATTGGTAACAACACCTGCAATGGCATTAATTTGCGACTCTAATTTTATAGGATCAAGGATCGCTAAATTATGAACATCAAGAATAACATTACCGTTATCAGTAACTACTCCTTGACGATAGACGGGATCACCGCCTAATTTTACTAATTCTCTGGCAACATAACTGCGTGCCATTGGAATAACTTCTACTGGTAAAGGAAATTTACCTAACACGTTTACTTGTTTTGAACTGTCAGCAATGCAGATGAATTTTTTAGCTACGGCAGCAACAATTTTCTCACGAGTAAGCGCTGCGCCACCACCTTTGATCATTGCCATGTGTGGAGTAATTTCATCGGCACCGTCAATATAAATATCAAGGTCGTCAACCGAGTTTAAATCAAATACTTCAATACCTAAGGCTTTTAGGCGCTTTGTTGATTCGTCAGAGCTTGAAACAGCGCCAACAATATCATCTTTGCGTGTAGCTAATGCCTCAATAAAATGATTAACCGTTGAACCTGTGCCAACACCAATAATAGTATCTGATTTCACAAATTCTAACGCTTTTATAGCGGCTGCTTTTTTCATTTCATCTTGAGTCATAAATAACCTGCTCGATATCGCAAAAATAGTTACAAAAAATATTGTAATAATAGTTCAAAATTAAGGAGCGCGATTATAACAGTGATCTTTGTCTGTGTAGATTAATCTTTTCTAAAATATGCATATTTTTTGATATGTTTTATAAGAAATTTATACAGACAATAACTTTGTTAATTACTAATTCAATATGCAGCAATATTTTTAAATTATCGCGGGAACATTCTACATCCCCTAAAAATAAAATTTAAAAAGTATAATGGTTATCAGGTGTGATAATCGTTGGCAAAGGTACGTCCCAAAGCTCAGTTGGTAGTTGCTCAACTTGTTGACACTGATGCGCTAAGCCAACCACCGCTGTTGGTGCGTTTAATGCTGCTTCTATTTTCTGGTTAGTACTATTGGTACTAGCTTGTTGGGCAGAACGGTATTCAGCAAGCTTAGCTAAACTGATAATGTTTAACTTTGCTAACGTGCGATCATAAAAACCGCCTCCCATACCTAACCGGTTACCTTGATCATCAAAAGCGACTAATGGCGTGAAAATAATATCTAAGTCATGAGCAGGGCACAGGGTTAAAATATTCAACTTAGGTTCAGCAATGCCATATTGGTTGTTTACCGTAGTGGTAGTGGGCGAATACCGTAAAAACAATAAATGCCCTTTACTAAACGGGTGAATAACGGGTAAATAAACCTCTATACTCGGTTGATTGTTGTGCTTTTGTTGTTGCCCATACTGCCAGCACCAATCAATAAAAGGCTGTGGATTTAACTCGCCATCATTAGCTAAATAAATCGCTAATTTAAGTGGAGCTTGTACCGTTGCTTGTTCTGCTAATGGTAAAATATTTTGCTGTAAGCGCTGGGCTAATGTTTTAGCAAAAACTGATTGCTGCTCATAAGATAAAGCCGCGCGTTTTTGCCGAATACGTTTTCGCCAATCACTACGTGTTAACGTTAAATCACTGTTCATTAGGTTGTTAACTCATTAGCTCATTAGGTCATTACTTTAATAACATTAATTCGCTTTAGCGCTATTTGTTGAAGTATCGTTTGTTGAGCTATCCGTTAGCGCTTCCCAATAACGTGTTTTCAACGCCACTAATAAAATAACAATGGCAATACCAATACTGAATAATGAAATTTGTAAATATAATGCCGGAATTTGTTCAACATTGTTTGGATCATAACTACCTGCTAATAAACCGGAAATAATATTACCAATAGAATAGGTTAATACAAAAATCCCCATCATTTGACCAGCAAAGCGTTTTGGTGAAAGCTTACTAACCGCACTTAAAGCAATAGGGCTTAAACATAATTCACCAACCGTATGTAAAAAGTAAGTAGTAACTAACCACATTGGCGCTACTTTTAAACCACTGGCGGCATGTTGCGCGGCAAAAAACATCACCACAAAACCTAAAGCCATAATAATAATACCGGCAGCACATTTTATGCCGTAGGCTGGTGTCACCATACGCTTAGCAAGGTTTATCCAAAAAGCGGCTAAAAATGGCGATAAAATAATAATAAATAAAGAGTTAGTGGTTTGAAACCAAGGCACAGGTATTTCAAAACTACCTATCATTCTGTTGGTGTAATCTTGGGCAAATAAGTTTAATGACGAACCTGCTTGTTCAAAACCAGACCAAAAACACGCGGAAGCAATGCACACTAATAATAATGCTAATAAGCGTTTTTTCTCATTAGGTGTTAAAGCCCCTTTAAAATAAATTAAGCCATAATAAATAACAAAAATACTCGTAAAAATATAAGCGACATTTTCAGCAACAATACGTGGGTCAAGCGTAAGTGAGCCGCTAAATACCATGGTTGTGATCACTACCACTAATAATAAAAACGCAATAATTATTGCCCAGCTAGTTTGCGTGGCTTTTGCTGATAATGGAGAAGGAGCCGTTGCGGCAACCCCATTTAATGCTGAACTACTGAGTTTATATTGGATAAGACCTGCCGCCATACCAACAGCTGCGGCGCCAAAGCCATAATGCCAGCCATAGTCTTGAGCTAACCAACCGGTCACGGTGTAACCGATAATGGCACCAATATTAATGCCCATATAATAAAGGACATAACCACTGTCGCGGCGGGTGTCGTTATCAGCATATAACTGACCAACCAAGGCACTAATGTTTGGCTTTAATAAACCGGTACCTAAAGTGACAAAAATCAAACCAACAAAAAAGGTTTTATCATTAGGTATGGCTAAAATAATATGGCCTAACATAATAATAATGCCGCCATACCATACCGCTTTTTGCCCACCAATTAAGCGATCAGCTATCCAGCCGCCAGGTAAACCCATAAAATAAACCGTACCTGTATATAAGCCATAAATAGCTGTAGCTGAAATAACCGTAAGTTCTAAACCTCCTTCTTGCAAAGTTGCGGTCATAAATAGCACTAACAAAGCTCGCATACCGTAATAACTCATGCGCTCCCACATTTCAGTAAAAAATAATGTTTTTAAACCTAACGGGTGGCCGAAAAAGCTAGCAGAGTTTTTATCGTAAGAAGAGCTGCTCTCTATTGAGTTAGAACCTGAATTCGTAGAAGTAGAGTTCATAAATTACCTAAATGCTTAAATACACAATGAATGATTAGAGGAATATGAGATAAACCATAAGTTATAAAGTTATACCGTTGCTAATTTTTAATGGCAAGGTAATCGTTGAAAAAGTTGCAATTATTAAAGTAACAAAAACAAAAGTAATCAAAGGTTTTTCTTATTACTAATAATGTAAATATCGTTATTTTGATAACATAATCACACATCAAATTACATAAAATTACAATTACGAATTAATTCATAGTTATATATCTATAACCATCAAATAGCCCTTTGCTATATAACCAATTACTGCTAGAATCTGCGCACTATAAATATAGCCTTGTTGTTTTTAATGTTATTTTAAATAACGAGCGTTGTACCTCTAATTAATAATTTAGCATGACATAGGATTTCGTTAGGCCGTATGAAACAACTTTTTTTTAAAATTCTTCGTAATTCATTGTTTAGTATAATTACAGTTTTAACTATTGTTTTTTCAATTTCTGCCTTATCTGCTCAAGTGACTCAAGCTCAAATTGAGCAATTTAAAAAATTGTCACCAGCACAACAAAAGTCATTAGCTCAGCAAATGGGTATTAATTTACCAAGTTCAAATGAAACGTTACCGGTTAATGATCTACCAGAACAAGTAACGGACTTTACTTCTAAGCCAGAAGATGAAGAAGTAGATGAAGCTGAAGATGAATTTTTAAATTCAGGATCGCAAAAAAAACTAAAAGCATTTGGTTATGATATATTTTCTAATGCACCAAGTACTTTTAATCCGGTAAGTAATATTGCAATTCCTGAAGGTTATATTATAGGTGTTGGGGATCAAGTAACGTTACAAATTTTTGGTAAAGAAAATAATCAGTTTATACTCGATGTTACAAGAGAAGGCCAAGTCATCATTCCTAATTTAGGGCCGTTTCAAGTGGCAGGTTTGTCATTCAATGAGATGAAACGTTATTTAGTTAGTCAAATTAAAGAACGTATTATTGGGGTGGATGCTGTTTTGAGCCTGTCGCAATTAAAATCGATCCGAGTGTTCGTTTTAGGAGACGCATATAAACCAGGCCCTTATAACATTAGCTCATTATCAAGTATAACCCATGCACTTTTTAGTGCGGGTGGGGTAAGTGAGGTTGGGTCTCTTCGTAATATTCAATTAAAGCGTTCGGGTAAATTAATTCAAACTTTTGACATGTATGATCTGTTAATAAAAGGTGATTCAAGTAAAGATGTTTTACTGCAATCTGGCGATGTGGTTTTTGTTGAAACAAAAGGAAAAACAGTTTCGGTAGCTGGTAAAGTTAGAAGGCCTGCCATTTATGAATTATCTGATAGTGATAATATTGCCAATGTTCTAAATATGGCAGGAGGAGTTTTACCAGATGCTTATAAAGAATCTGTGATGGTAGAGCGTTTTGACGATAGTTTGAGAACGATAATAAATATAGACTTAACCCAAGCAGAACAAGTTAATCAAATTGCTAAAGATGGTGATTATATTAATGTGATGGAAAAGTCACAAATGTATCATAAATCAGTTACTTTAATTGGTGCAGTGAGTCGGCCAGGAAAATATCAATGGCAGCAAGGTATGACAGTTGCTGGGTTGATAAAAGATTTAGATACAAGTATTTTGAAACATGCAGATCTAAGTTATAGTTTGTTAGTAAGGGAAATTGATTTTGCAAGAAATATAGAAGTTTATCAGTTTTCATTGGCAGAGGCTTTGTCTGACAGTAACTCTAATAACCTAATATTAAAACCTAAAGATAAGTTATTAATTTTTTCACGGGTAGAAAAGCTTAGTGAAGAGGAAGCAACATTAGACAAATTAGCCTTTACCCAAGAAGATTTATTTATTAAAGAAAAACAATTAGCTAAAGAAAAATTTCAAGATGAAGAGTTTTGGAATAAATATGGAGGTAACTCAAATTTAGCTGCAGGATTGAAAAATGAATCTATTATTGATAATGACAATACATTTGATCATTCAGTTATGAATATTGTTGCTTCGGAAGAAGCAGAAGTTGCTAGCCAGCATCAATCGCTTTTTTCACGTCATCGGTTGTTAGCTCCTATTATTAAGCAATTGATTAGGCAAAGTTCCTCAGGAAAACCGCTACAGTTAGTTGAAGTTGATGGGCAAGTTAAATTCCCTGGCACTTATCCTTTAGCTGTTAATACTAAAGTTAGAGATCTGATAATAGCAGCCGGAGGGGTTACTGAATCAGCTTATTTGGAAAGAGTCGATTTGACACGAAATAGTGTTAGTAACTTAGAAGCAAAAAAAGAGAATATCCAACTTAATTTAGCGAATGCGTTAACAAAAAGTAAAGAAGACAACATATTATTAATAAGTAAAGATCGATTACATATTCACCAAATACCTTCATGGTCAAAAAATCATGTGATTGAGTTAAAGGGGGAATTTGTTTTTCCTGGAAAATATACCATTCAACGTGGAGACAGTTTATCTGATATTATCAAACGAGCAGGTGGTTTTACTGACTTTGCTGATATAAAAGGCTCAGTATTTACCCGCGAGAAACTTAAAAAATTAGAAAAAGAAAACATTGTTAGATTGGCCGAAGATTTACGTATTGAATTCGCATCTAAATCTTTAACAGAAGATGGTTCCGTACCTTATGTAGAAGCGACGAAACTCCTGAGTGATTTAACAACGTTAGATCCAGTAGGCCGTTTGGTTATCGAGCTTGATAAAGTGATGGAAGATAATAATTATAGTGTATTACTTGAAAGTGGTGATGTGCTCTATGTTCCTTCTAAAAAGAATTCAGTGAATGTTATCGGTCAGGTACAAGTGACCTCCTCGCATATTTATCAGCCGACTTTAACCGCTATAGACTATATAAATAATAGTGGTGGTATGAAAAAACGTGCTGATACCAGTAGGATCTATATAATATCCGCTAATGGGTCTATCCAAGTGCTTAATGATAGTGGTTGGTTTTCTAATTCTTATACCGTTGCTCCTGGAGATACGGTGGTCGTACCACTGGATTCTGATTACACAGATAGTCTTACTATGTGGTCAACAGCAACAACCATTCTATATAATACTGCTGTAGCCGTGTCTGCTATTAATGGTTTGTAGCGAGTAACATTCCTTATTACATACTATTAGTAAGGGATTTTGTGGTTACTATTTATTAAATAAAGATTCATAAAAAAGATTAATGTATGAAAATTTATCAATGTTACAGAAATGTAATTAGGGAATTATTGTGGAACTAATTATCTTGACACTATCCGCTTTTCTTTTTGCTTTTATTGCTATTAAGCTTTTAAAGCCTGTTGCGGTTGAAGTAGGTTTGGTTGATAAACCGAACGAAAGAAAATTACATGCAGGCCATATTCCTTTGGTTGGCGGTATTTCCATATTTATTGCTGTACTTGCTGCTAGTTTATTATGGCTTCCGAATACAATTGAGCTTCGAATGTTTTTAATCGCATCAGCTATGATGGTATTTATTGGAGCATTGGATGATAAATATGATATTAGTGTGCGAGTAAGAATTGTTGGCCAAATTATTATTGCGAGTTTGATGATTTATGGTGTTGGTGGCTATATTTCAAATCTTGGAGACTTGTTTGGCTTTGGTCAAATAAATTTAGGTGTTTTGGGTATATTTTTCACTTATTTCGGTATTGTTGTTGTCATTAATGCTTTTAATATGATCGATGGGATGGATGGTTTAATTGGCTGTTTAAGTTTAAATACTTTTAGCTCAATCGCTATTTTATTTTTAGCGAGTGGAAATACTGAATATGTCAGTTATCCGTTAATTATTGCAACGGCAACATTACCTTATTTAATGTATAACTTAGGAGTTTTTAGAAAACAAACTAAAAAAATATTTATGGGTGATGCTGGGAGTATGTTTATAGGTTTAAGCGTAATTTGGTTATTATCTATGGGAACACAAGGTGATGGGGCTTCCTTTCGTCCAGTAACTGCTTTATGGATATGCGCTATACCGTTAATGGATATGCTTGCAATCGTTATTCGAAGAATAAAAAAGGGACTTAGCCCCTTTAAACCAGACAGAGATCATCTTCATCATATATTAATGAAATCCGGTTTGTCTGATAGACAGGCTTTATTGTTTATAACGGTAACCGCTGTTATATTTTCGGTAATTGGGCTTTTGGGTGAGGTTTATATGATTGCTGAGTGGCTAATGTTTATTAGTTTTATTATTTTATTTGTATTTTATACTCAATTCATTAGGTATGTATCAAAGAATGCTAACTTTTTTAATTAAAATAGTTATAAAATAGCATTATGTGAAAATAATAGATAAACAAAACTTTATTTAACATCGTTGTTTATGTATTTTAGGATTAGTTTATTAAGTATTAAAGTCATAAATTGATGGGATTACTAATATTAGTGATCCCATTTTTATATCGTTAGAAAGATAAGTTATTCATCGAGGGTATATGCGTTTACTAAAAAAAGATCAAGGTTTTACATTAATAGAGTTACTTATAGTTATAGTTATATTGGGGTTATTAATGTCTTTAGTTGCCCCTAAAATGTTTTCAAAAGTAGGCTCGTCAAAACAAAAAACAGCTTTAGCACAGATGCAGATGTTACAAACATCTTTGGATACCTATCGACTTGATTTAGGTGATTACCCGTCTACATTAAATGAGTTGATACAATCCACTAAAAAAAATTGGGATGGTCCATATATACCTAAAAAAATTCCTGAAGATCCATGGGGTAATGATTATTTTTATCAATCTCCTGGCCCTAATGGCGAGGAATTTATCCTGATTAGTTATGGCAAAGATGGTCAAGTTGGTGGAACAGACGAAAATGAAGATTTGGTGCATGAATAATGTTACAACTCGAATCAATCTTGCAAAAATTTGATGTTTCAAATGAAGATTTAGATAAAGCTAGAGCCTATCAAAATAAATTTGGTGGAGCATTGGAACGTTTACTTATCAATATGGGGAGCCTATCGGAAGATAGCTTACCACATATATATAGCCAATTATTAAATGCTCCAATATTAACAGTTGAGGATGTTGAAAACTGGCACCCACCTACTATTAAAATTGATTTAAATATAGATTTTTTAAAGGATAGAGGTTGGGTTGTATATGGCAATAAAGATAATCAATTAAACTTTGCTACTTTAGCTCCATTGAACTGGGAAGTTATTCAATATTTACAAAGTTGTCATATTGATTATGTGTGCTCAATTATCACTGATGCTGAATTTGAACGTTTGTTACTTGCTGGTAACGAAAAATTAGAAAATCTATCCGAAGATTTTAATTTATTATCTGATTTAGAAGAAGATAAGCTTCGAGAGCTTGCTAGTGAAGCACCTACGGTAAACTTGTTAAATTCGTTGATATCTCGAGCATTAAAACAAGGTGCTTCAGATATGCATCTTGAACCTCATAAAGGGCGTTATAGAGTTCGCTTCAGGGTTGATGGTGTATTACATGAAGTTGAAACTTTACCTGTGCGTTTACAATTGCCGATTATATCTAGATTGAAAATACTAGCTGACATGGATATCGCTGAAAAGCGTCGCCCGCAAGATGGTAAAATAGAAATGAAAATATCTAATATTGGTTTGGATATTCGTGTTTCAGCATTACCATTAAATGATGGCGAAAGTATGGTTTTACGTTTTCTTCGTAAAGACGCTATACAATACGATATGAGTGTTTTAGGACTATCTCCAGATATTGAAACTAAAATAAAAGAAGATTTAACACATACGGCAGGTGTTGTTTTATTAACCGGCCCTACGGGTAGTGGCAAAACTACAACTCTTTATACTTTTTTAAATGAATTAAATAATGACGATGTAAAAATTATTACACTTGAAGATCCTGTTGAATATCAACTTGAAGGTGTTAATCAAGTACAAGTTAAGCCTGAATTAGGTTTTGATTTTAGTTCAGGTTTACGAAGTATCGTTAGGCAAGATCCTGACATTATCATGATTGGTGAAATTAGAGATAAAGAAACCGCTAGAATTGCTATGCAATCAGCCCTTACAGGGCATTTGGTTTTTAGCACTGTACACACGAATGATGCCCCTAGTGCATATACACGTTTATTAGATCTAGGGGTTGAAGAGTTTCTTTTAAATGCTGCGTTGGTTTCTATTATAGCTCAGAGGTTAGCTCGAAAAGTTTGTGAGCATTGTGCTACTCCGAATGCAAACGCAAGTGCGTTAATTGAAAAATATCAATTATCTGAATTAGCTGAGCGGAGTAACATTAGTAATATAAGATTGTTGACGGCCAATGGTTGTCAAGAGTGTGCGAATACCGGTTATAAGGGAAGAATGGCTGTAATAGAGTATTTACGTTCCGATCAAGATATTAGAGCAATGCCTAAAAATGAACAATTTATCACTAAAGCTAAGAGTTATAATGCAACTATCGGTGGAAGAAATTTATTAGAAGATGGCTTAGTTAAAGCGATGAATGGGTTAACAACAATTGATGAAATCATCAGGGTTTGCGGTTAATGGCTATTTTTGTATATCAAGCTTATGATAGCCATGGTGGCCATATTGAGGGCGAAATTGAAGCTAGTTCGTTTGAAAGCGCGAAGCTGGAGTTAAAACAACAAAAGTTAATTATTACATCGCTTAAAGAGCATAATAGCAATAGAATTCAAAATAGTGTATTTGAACGTAAAACCGTTAGTTTAGATGAATTAGAGTTTATTACCTCAGAATTAGCTATATTGTTAAAAAATGGCGTGAAAATAGACAAAAGTTTATCCATTTTACAAAAGAATAAGCCCAATGGTCCATCGTCACGATTGCTGGGAGAGTTATATACTGCGGTTAAACGTGGTAGCGTTTTATCAGATGCGATGTCTGAACATCCAGAAGTGTTTGATTTGTTATATGTGAATTTAGTTAAGTTAGGGGAGGCAAGTGGAGACCTTGCTTATGTCTTTGGAAAACTATCCGCAGATCTTAAATTTCGTAGCGAATTAAAACGGAAAATTATTCAGTCTCTTACTTACCCAATGGTTATTTTTTCTGTTTGTATTCTCTGTATCTTGTTTATCTTTAATTATATCGTACCTCAAATGAGTGGATTATTTGAAGGTTTAGCTGAGTTACCTATTTATACAGAAATATTACTTAATGTAAGTAGTTGGATGCAAAACTATCAGTGGTTTCTTTTTATCGGGGTTGTGATTGGTTTTGTTGGTTTAGTTGCGGCACTTAAAAACCCCGTGACTAAAAGAGTATTAGATGAATTTATGCTAAAAATTCCATTTATTAAGAATGCATTATTAGTTATTGAAAGAATTCGCTTTAATTCAGCACTTACTATGATGCTTGAAGCTGGTATTTCGATAGATAAGGCACTTGAATTATCAGCAGACAGTGTTCGAAATCGGCATATTCGTCAAGGCTTAATAGCAGCGAAAGAACATATTAAAAAAGGTGCAGGTTTAACTCAATCTTTAGGTAGGAGCCCTATTTATCCAGATTTTTTTCTGTCCTTGCTCGAAGTTGGTGAAGAAAGTGGAAAACTCTCTCCTGTTTTTGAAGAAATAGCATCGCGATCTCGTAGTGAGTTTGAGAGTTGGGCTGATAAAATGACTTCAATTCTTGAACCATTGTTAATTTTAACAATGGGTGGAATTGTAGGAAGTGTTGTTGTTACTATGCTGTTAAGTATTATATCGGTAAATGATTTAGGCTTTTAATCTATGTTCACAACAACGAGGCGAGCTACGAGGTTAAAAGTAAAAGGTGTTACATTAATTGAGTTACTTGTTGTTATTACGATTATGATGACAATGATAACTTTAGTTGGGCCTTTAGTTATTAATACAATTAATAAAGCTGAAGCACAAAGTGAATACTTATCATTTTGTGCAACATTACGCAGAGCCAGCACAAAAGCGTTTGTGAATGGCTCAGGTATATTAATTGAATTACAAAATGACACATTGCGCGTGCTTAAATTACCGGTAAAAGCTTTCCCTAATTTAGATGATATCACTGAAGAGCAATTGACTTTTGAGAAAAAGTATAAATATTTAAATTTTAATGAGTTAGAGTTTATTTTTAATAAGAATGGTATGCCAAATATCTCGACAATAAACTTAAAACAACGAGAAAAAAATCGAGAGTTAAATTTAATTAACTTACTAGAAAATTAATATGACTGCTCCTAAATTTTTGTCTGCAATCAATAATCAAAAGGGCTTCACACTTATTGAAGTGTTAGTTGCTTCATTTATCCTTTTTTTAGTTATTTCTACCATGACTATGGTTTATCGAGGCGCAATGCTATCAAGTTTTAAAGCTGAGCGAACTTTGAAATTTGTAGCATTAGTAGCTCCAATTACTGAAAATATTCGTCTGGAAATTAAGGATTCTTTGAGTCAAACTCAATTATCTGGAAAAGGAACTATGGGGGAAATAACCTATAGCTGGAATGCCGTTACAATACAACAAGCCAAAGCTCCGTTAATATTTGATGCAGCATTAGATGAGTTGTCATCAGGTGACAAAGTATACAAATTGTGGGCTGTTACTATGGAGCTTAAGTTAAAAACAGCTGTAAGAGAGTACCAGTTTAGCGAGGTTACTTGGTGAAACGTAATCAAGGCTTTACCTTAGTTGAGATGCTAGTCTCAATGGTCTTATTAAGCATGGTACTGCTAATTGCATCAGGAGCATATTCATTATTTAGTGATCGTTGGAATGGAAGGTTAGGGCATTTTAATCAATCAATGAAAACGGCAAAGCAGCTCATACTTGTTCAAGAATCGTTAAAAAGCATTATATCTTATGTTGTTACGAACAAAACCAAAGAACCGAGTTTATACTTTGAAGGTAACAGAAATGGTTTTGTTGCAGTAACGTTACGTTCGTTATTTAATCCTGAAACGGCAGCCGTTATTAGACTTCAAGTTATACAGAATGAAGATTTTTCTTACCAATTAATTTACCAAGAATCTACAATGGTAGAGCAATTACTGATTAATTTAGAGCAACCAATAAATTTTGGCGATCCAATTGTTTTATTTGATAAATTAAAGGATGTAAACTTTCAATACTTTGGCTGGCCATCAACAGAAAGTAAGTATTGGACACCGGATAGCCCATTAGAGGAACCTAGCCCTCAAGCCTGGTTTGATGAATACAATTCGTTAGAAATTAAATTGCAACCTGAACAAATAAAAATCATGTTTTCTTCGGATAAAGGCGACTTTTTACTTCATACACAATTAATGGATTCGATTCCAAACATGCTACACCGTTATGCCGTTGAAGAATAAAATGATGATGCCATTATCGTCAAGTTTTAAGCGTTCACAGCAAGGAATAGCATTAATTCAGGTATTATTAATTAGTGCTATTATTAGTATTCTAGCTATTCAATTTAGTTATACGGCACGAGAACAACTTATAATGGCTGAAACATTAGAGTTGCGAGTTAAAGCCAACCAAATAATAAAGTCAGTACAGAGTAAGGTGTTTTACACTTTGTTTACTCAAAATGATTTTACACAAAAAATTAATGCGTTTCCTAATAGTGAACCGTGGAACTTTTATGGGAAACCGTTTGTTGTTGAGCAAACCGATAAATTTAAAGTAAAGTTAATCATACAAGATAATAGTGCATTGTTACCGCAACAATATATGAATTTACCATTATGGACTAAAGCATTTGTAGCAATGGGCTTAACCGAACAAGAAGCGAAACAGAAGCAAGGAAAAATTAACGATTGGCAAGATCAAGATGATGATTCTTGGATGATAGGAAGCACAGAATTAACGTCTCTAGAAAATGGTCAGCCTTACCGAAATCAACCTATACAATTAATACAAGAAATTGAATGGTTTTTTTCAGAAGAAAAGAGCATATTAAATTTAATCAAAGCAATAAGTTCGCATTATACTGTTACCCGATTTAACCCAATGAATGCCCCTGAACCATTGTTGGTATTAATCTTAGAACAGGAAATAGCAAATGAAATTATTAAGATAAGAGATAAAAATGAGTTAACCACTGAAGTTATGACAACTTTATTAGGTGACTTTTTTGAAAGTGATACTATGGTATTGCATCGTGGAAATAGTTTAAGAATAACAATTCAGGTAGCTATTGAAGAAGTTCAGTTACAAGAAACTTTAGAAATTAAACTTCAGCAGAAAAGATCACGACCTATGTTGATATTATCACGTTACAATTAAATTATTTTTAACTAATAAATACCCTTTCAACAATTAAACTGTATGTGTATAATCCATCGTCGCATGTTTAGGTGTATTATATTAAAAGAAGCAAAGAATTGCAGTCAGTCAATAATCTACAAACGGTACAATCAAAATGGCGATTAACTCATTTAATCGAAACAGTATTATCATCTAATGGTGGTTATTATGCTGACCGTCTATATTCTTTTCAACGTCCAGATAAACTAAATGTAATACTTCAACCTATTGAAAATTTAAAGCTTCCTCGTATATCTTGGTTGGTTTTAGGTAGAGAACATTACTTTGAAACTTCAAAAGAATACCCTATTTCCAATAAGAGAGAATTAAAAAAAGCGTTACAATTTGAAGAGAATAAAGCGCCTTTTCAAGGAATAACATTACAGCATATTGAACGGCTCAATGAACAAAGTCATCGTGTTACTTTTTGGGTATTTAAAACCAGCGTTTTAGATATTTTATCCTCACAGCCATGGGTTGTTATTCCTGAATCTTACTTATTGGCTAAAGCGCTAGACTCAGGTATTAGCCTTGCAGAAATTGAAAGCTTCAATAAAACAATTTTTTTATCAAAAACAGGGCAAGGTGTTGCCTCCGGCATACAATCGGTGCAAACATCAACGGTCGAACAGTTTGCCTTTTCTACAGGATCACCTGTAAGCCTAACTAAAGAAAACTTTTTTTCATCAGCTAATAATGAATTTTCAGCATTATTATATCGAGGTTTAAAATCACTTGCTTTAGTTGAGCTTCAAAATTTCTTTATCACCAGAAAGAAAGTCAACTGGCAAGATTATCCATGGAAGCAAGCGGGGATTATTACTAGCATAGTATTTTCAGTCTATTTAGCTATAACTAGTGCGTGGTTGATATTAAAACAGTATCATATTGAAGGACAATTAACGTCTCAAAAAGTACAAGTTGAGCAAGCATTAAAATTACAAAAACAATATATTGAGCAAAAAGAATGGCTGCAAGCATTAAGTAAACCATTGTTGAATCAAGTTGAATATTGGAATGTTTGGCCGATAGTGTTAGAAACCATCTCTGTTGGTGTAAATATTAAATTACTTCAATTTAAAAATAATAAAATAATAATGAGCGCTATTACCAATGACTCTATTAAAGCGACAGATGTTTTAGCTAATTTAAGTAAAAATCCTTATGTTATAGCACCAGGCTTTTCTACGCCAGTGAGGAATCATCGTGGTAAAGATGAATTTACAATTACCTTCTCCTTAGCGAAAACGGTTTTGGAATCAGCATATCACCCTACGATTACAACCAATATAGTCTCCGCTCAAGGAGGTAATTATGCATCCTCAAAATAAACGAAAATTTATGTTGACGATATTAGCAGTGCTATTGGTTATGCAATTTATTATCGTACCAATATTTAGTTGGCAACAAGAACAGTTAATGCAAATAGAAGCTAGCTCTAAAAGGTTAGTAAAAGCAAATGGTGTTATTGCTCGACTCCCAATAATAACTGACACATTAATACCGACCGAGCAAAAAAATAAAACGTTAGAAGCGCTCTATTATAATTATGTGCCAATAAATACGTTTAAGTTGGAATTTCAACAGGAAATAGAAAAGTTATTTGAGCAGCATCATGTAAAAGTACGTAATTTTAACTGGATTCTTGAAATTCCTGGGGAAATTGCCGAGCAGCGAATTAAAATTGTATTTAATGGTAAAGTTAAAGATTTTGCTTTATTACAGATGAAGTTAGCTCAATTGCCGAAGTTTTTAAATATTGCTGAATGGACGTTACAGATAGATAAAATGAATGAAACATCTTTAGGTACAGTTAATGGCAGTTTAGTTATTAGCGCGTATATTTTACCTTCAAATGTAGAGGCGCTTTAATGTTTAAAAATAACATTGTTGCTAATTATACCAATACTCTTAACAGCAAAGTACTATATCCTCTGTTGGTGTGTATCGTCATTTTGATACTATTTGATATCACAACGCGACTATCAATTGGTGAGGCTAATGAACAGACATCATGGGAAAGTGATAATATTAAACCACCGGATTATTTAAAGGTTAGCCCACAACAAGCTAAAAAAATTATTACAATAATAAACAATTATGAACAAGCAGAAATCATAAATGCAAATAAGGTTAAAGGTATGTCTGAAGCTGAAAAATTGGCTCAGCAAGGAGATTTAGACAAAATTTATGTTGGTGACATGCGTTATTTGCTAGTTGGTATTTTTAAAGAAGCACAAGCATTTGCAGTTGTTCAACAACAAAATGTCAAAACACGTGAAAACAAACTTATTCAAATAACCATATCTGACAAACTCGATATTTATCAAGTAAATGAAATTTTAGCGAATAAAGTTATATTGCAGAGTGATGATGGTCGTCGTATCGACCTCTTTTTATACAAAACCAATAATATGGCTATCAACGATAGTGAGCAAAAATAATTATGAAATTAATCAAAAAATATATCTATGCACCATTATTAACGCTAATATTATTGGGTTGTAGCTCAACTTCAGAAGAGGTAACACAAAATAACATACAGGAACGGTTCAAGCTAAAACATTCTTATTTAGCTGATAATCAACAGCAGATTATAGATCAGAATACGGAAAAAGCTCAAGCTTACGTTTCAGAAAACCAAGTTTCCTCAATATCTAATGATGTTCAAATGTTAGAACCACTGCCACGTAAAAGAGTTGATATTAGTGAATCTAAACAACTGTCAGCTATGTTTTCGAATAAGCCATCATTAACGCTTTCTGTTAATCAAATGGATGTTATTGACTTTATTCATTATACGTTTGGTGAGTTATTATCGGTAAATTATATTATTGACAAAGATTTAAAAAGTAAAAATCAAGCAATAACCCTGAATATTAAAGAAGAAATTAGTCAACAAAGGTTAATGGAATTAACTGAGGATTTATTGGCACAGCGTGGCTTAGCAGTTCAGTTTAGTAATGATTTATACTATATTCACAAACCGGAAAAAAAGAGTAAGGGGCGTAATGTTATCACGGCAATTGGTCGTGAATTATCATCGGTACCGAATACATCACAAGATATTTTACAAATAGTGCCATTAAAGTTTGGTGTTAAAATTTCCATCGAAAAAGCATTAAGACAATTGGTCGGCGTGCAAATTAGTACTGATGCTGATATGAGTGCGTTGTTTTTAGAAGGTAATCGTGATGATATTATCCGTTCATTAGAGTTTATTCATTTGTTAGATGCACCGAGTAATCGGGGCAAACATATTGCGTTAATTCCATTAACCTATATCGAAAGTGAAGAATATACTAAGCAAATTACCACGTTGTTAGAAAACGAAGGTATTCCTATTGCAACTAATAAAGCCGGCAGTAAAAATTTAGTTATGGTGCCTATTGCGCAAGTGGGCGCAATAGCAGTTTTTGCTGCCGATGACATGCTATTAAATAGAGTGCGTTTTTGGACTAAGGTTATTGATAAACCTTTACAAAGTGTAAGTAAACAATACTTTATGTATCATCCGCAGTTTGCTCGAGCGACTGATTTAGGGGAAAGTGTATCTGCGTTATTGAGTGGTGCCCAAGCAACAAATCGTGGCACTAAATCGTCAACATCAAAGAGCTCAACCGGCGTTGCCCCTTCGGCAAACCGTAGTATAGGTATGAGTAATGATGATATTACCTTAGTGGTTGATGAAAGAGCTAATGCGATTATTTTTTATACATCAGGTAGTGAATATCAAGCACTATTGCCGTTAATTAAAAAACTAGATGTTCTACCACGACAAGTCATGTTAGACATAACTATTGCGGAAGTTAACTTAAAAGATGAATTTAAATATGGTGTTGAATGGGCACTTAATAGCGGCAAGTTAAGCATGGGCACTAAAGGTGCTTTTAATGCGACGGGTATTGGTGGTTTTAATATCGCCATAAATGGTACCGAAGCAGATATAACAGCAAACTTTTTACAAACAAATAGTTTAATTAAAGTATTGTCTAACCCTACATTATTAGTACGAGATGGTGTGCCAGCTAATATTACCGTAGGTTCACAAATTTCTGTTATTGGCCAAACAACGCAAGATCCTGTCAGTGGTGACAGACAAACTACCAGCTCTGAATATCGTAAAACCGGCGTTGATATTTCGGTAACGCCGTCAATTAATGCCCAAGGTATAGTCATAATGGAAATTAATCAAAGTATCTCTAATACCGTTGAGGACACATCGGGGGCTGGTGGAAACCCTGATATATTTGAACGCTCTATTGACACTGAAGTAGTGGCTCAAAGTGGACAAACTATAATTTTAGGTGGCTTGATCAGTGAGAATATTAATCAAAGTGACAAAAAATCACCGTGGTTAGCAGACCTTCCTATTATTGGTCACCTTTTTAAAGCAACCGGTGATAGCAGTAATAGAACAGAATTAATAATGTTAATCACACCTAAGGTTATTGACCGAACAGACCAATGGGAAGAGTTAACGGAGTCATTTAAACAAGGTTTAGATTATTTAACTTTTGGTGAGCTGGAAACAAATAAAGCACCTTTATTAAATAGTAAATAAATCAAACTACTGATTAAAGGCTATAATATTTTTCAGTTTAAACGTCGCTATCAATTAAAGGTCGTGTTAAATTGAATAAGTTAGGGTTATAAAACGATATTTTTGATAATCGATTATATTGCTTTTGTTAATTTTTAATAATTATTAAAAATTAACCTAACAAATACTTAAGAGATGCAATAATGAATTTAACGAATTACATTTCTTTTAGGTTAAAAAACAATCAAAGCATGGCGTCTCTAATACACTAATTTAATTAAATAATTAAATCGTTAAATAGTGGTTGACACCTATACTAATCTTGATTAAATTGTCTTTTAGATTCAACTTGATAATTGTCATATTAGTATGGCTATTATTAGGTTGAACTGATTTAACGTTAAATAATGACTTTTGTTTAGTTATTAATTAGCTAATAAATAACTAAATGTGTAAAATTCATTTTCATGAAAAATAAGGATTTAAAAAAATGTTCAAGAAAACATTACTAGCAGCTGCTTTAGTTGCTGCAACAGGGTCAGCAACCGCTGGTACTATTACCATTTCTGGTGATGCATACAAAGTAGGTAATGAGTATTTAAACGCTTACACGGGTTCTGCTTTAACTGGTGATTTACAAGCTGCGGGTATCGGTATTACTTACAAACCAGGTATTGCTTTAGGTATTAATAATACATTGAAGTTTACTTTTTCTGGTGGTGCTATTGGTGCTGATACTGGTTTAGAACTTCAAAAAATCACGACGTTTGCCGATGCTACTACTGCTGTTGCAATAGAAGGTGCTGTTGATGCGGCAATTGCGCTTGTAGCTAATGCAGCTGATAACGCTGTTGATACTGCAGCCCTTAAAGCTGCGGCGATTTCTGCTGCTGAAGATGAAGCTGATAACGATAGCGAATTTGATCTTACAAAATTCAAAGCGGCTGTGAACGCATTGGCAGTTGATACTTATGCAAACACTACAACTGCTATACAAGCTATAGAAGCTTTAAGTGCCGTGGTTCCAGCAGCTGCAAGTCCTGTTGCTGACTTAGTTGACTTTGGCACTGATTCAAACGGCGACTATGAGTGGGTTTTATTTAAAGTTACTGATAATGCACTTACTGCTTCTGAAGTATTAGTTTTTAATGATACAGATCCTGACGGTGCTGCCAATATTACGACTAAATTTACTAAAGCAACGATTGGTGCGGGTGATTTAACGGTTGCATTACCTGAAGCAAAAGACGACACAGGTGTTTCTTTAACTGCTCCTGTTGCTACCGCGAAAACATTAGTGACTACAGCTAACCAATTTTCAGTAACCGCTACAGCAGTAACTGATACTATTGATGTTGAGCAACAACGTAAATATTTCTCTGACGCTCTTAATGATGCTGTTACTACTGCTTATGTAGTTGACGTAACTGTTGATGGTACTATTGCTTTAGGTATTGATGAAACAACCGCAGCATTTACTGCTGAAGTTACCGGTAACTTGAATGGTGTAGCTTCAATTGCATACACTGAAACAGTTGTTGTAGGTGGTGATGATTCAGGCGCTTTTGATACAACTGATTGGGACTTAGACGGTGTTGGTATTAGTGATGCAAGCATTGCTGTTACTGTTGATGGTGCAACTAACTTAGCAACCCGTACCTTAGGTTATAAGTTGATGATTAACCCAACTGAAGCTGATACTAACGATTTCTACTTAGTAGGTACTTCAGGCTCAGCATCTGATGCCTTTATCTGGGACTTAAACGGTTCAGAAATTACCTTCCCATATGCGCCAATTGGTTATAGCCACATCACTACAAACTTTGAGTTAGCAAACTCAGGTGATCAAGAAGGTGATATTTTATTATCTGCTTTCGGTCGTAATGGTACTAGCTACTCAGGTACAATTACACAAAAAGCAAAAGCGGGTTCATTAGTTAAAATTAGTGAAAATGATGTTGCTACAGCACTTAGCTTACCAGCAGGTGGTGCATCAATTAGCCTGACAATTACTACTACAGCACCTGATGCTGACATTAAAGCAACTGGTTACAGTAACTTGAACTCTGGCGGTCGTATGGCATTATTAAGCGATGCTTATGAAGGTGAAATTAATCCATAATTAGTCTTACTAATTAAGTGATTTTTTAAAAACGACCTTAGGGTCGTTTTTTTTTGTTAAAAAATAGTGTTGATGTAATGAGTATGATTGTTAATATGTATCGAATTTTGTGCGACTTTATGGTTTAATAGCCGCCTTAATTTTCTTTACTTTTATAGGCTTGTTGTGGGCAAAGATGCCAAATCAATAATCGCCATGTTAACCGGCACAGGTGGCGCACAGCTGATTGCACTTTTATTTACGCCAGTATTAACACGAATTTTTTCGCCTGAAGCCTTTGGTCATTTAGGTATATTTCAATCACTAGCTAACTTGTTAATTCCTATTGCCGCATTAACCTTACCTATGGCAATTGTGTTGTCTAAAAATACTAATGAAGCGCTTCAAATAACAAAGCTTTCGCTGATAACAACCGTTGTTTTTGTTTTAATATTAGGGCTGTTAATCGCGGTAAATATTGATTTTTTAACTAGCTATTTAAATGCGGATAGCTCAAATAACTATTTGTATTGGGTGCCATTGCTGGTACTTTTTAGCGGTTTTTTGCAAGTAGCGGTAAACTGGATAACCAAGCTTTCATTATTTACATTAAGAGCAAAAGTGATCGTATTACATGCAATTATTATTAATTTTTTAAAGCTGTTAATTGGTTATTTATTTCCTTATGCTGCAACGTTGATTTTTATTGCAATATTAAATCCGTTATTTAATGCATTAATGTTGTTTACTCCAATATTTAGGCGAATTAAACCAGCACAAGCAAAGCAAAATGATGTTGTTACAAATAACGGTTCACAACAGGGAAATTGGTTTGTTTTGTTAAAAAAATACCGTGACTTTCCAATGTATCAATCACCCCAGGCATTTTTTAATGCTTGCTCACAGGGGGTGCCTGTATTGTTATTGGCAGCGTTTTTTGGACCTGTTTCTGCGGGTTTTTACACATTTAGCCGTACTATTTTAGCTATACCAATTAGCTTAGTATCTTTAGCAATAGGTGATGTATTCTACAGTAGAATAGCGCAGGATATAAATAATCAACAATATGCCAAAGTAAAAAAACACTTTTTTCGCACAACAGCGCTGTTAGCGCTTTTAGGCTTTATACCTTTAGTGGTGAGTTTAGTATGGGCTCCTGATATTTTTGCGTTTATATTTGGTGAACAGTGGTTTCAAGCGGGGGTTTATGCACAATGGCTAGCTATTTGGACTTTTGTGATCTTTATTAATGTACCTAGTTTAAAAATAATTATTGCATATCAGCAGCAAAAAAAATCATTATTAATAAATTTGATCACCTTACCTACTCGTATTACCGCTCTTTTTCTTGGTGGCTATTATTTAGCAGATGAACAAGCAGCGATATATTGGTTTGTAGCTATAAGTGTATTACATAACTTAGTTATTATTGGATTAGCTCACCGTATTTGTGCTCAAAAAGTTAAAAAAATGGAGGTTGTTGTTTAATGCCTATTAATGCAGGTTCAAAAGTTGATATGGAATATAAAGTTAATTTTCATGGTGGTAGTGGGCAATTATATTTTTTGGATAATAAATTTACATTAATAGGTGCTTGTTTCTACAGAAATACCTTACTTTCTGTAGAGCAGTTATATACATTGGTTGCTACAGCAATAAAAAATAATACATTAAATGAATTATTAAATAACTTATCAGGTTTTTATAGTTTTATTGTCTTTAATGATGCCCAGATTATTGTTGCAACAGATAGGTTAAGAAGTCGACCAATATTTTATGCGCACAAAAACAATGAACTGTTATTATCTGATCGGGTTCAATGGCTTGTTGAACAATTGCCAGAACATCAGATATCTCCTGCTTCAGAACAAGAATTGATGCAAGCTGGCTATATATCAGGTAATAACACTTTAGTCGAAAAAATCAAGCAAGTGCCAGCCGGTTCGTTGTTGTGTTATAAAAACAGTATTATAAATTTAAATAGTTATTTTAAATTTAAACCTAAAAATAATAATGATGTAATTGCACCGTCAGAAATAACAAATCATTTAGATATTGTTATGCGGCAAAGTATTGAACAGTTAATTCAATATGCCGGTAAGCGACAGTTGGTTATTCCGTTAAGTGGAGGCTATGATTCTCGTGCAATTGCTACCTATATTAAGTCATTAAACTATTCAAATGTACTTACCTTTACTTTTGGAAAAATAAATAGTCAAGAAGTTGTTATTAGTAAAAAGGTTGCTAAAGCACTAGGTTTTGAGTGGCATTTTGTTCCGTATGACCGTTCGTTATGGAAAAAGCTTGCCAGTACCGAAGTGTTTGAGAAATTTATTCTATTTATTAGTAATTATGTTTCAGTGCCTAATGTTCAAGTATTTCCTGCAATAAAGGTATTATTTGAAAAAGGTATTATCGCTAGAGATGCTGTTGTAGTTCCTGGGCATACAGGAGATTTTATCTCAGGCGGGCACATACCTAAAAATTTACTTGGATTGGATGCTGGCGATAATGAAGACAAAATAGTTAAAGCGATCATAGCAAGGCACTATAGAACTCGTTCAAATATAGGTTGTGACAAAGAGTTATATCAGCGAATAAAAAGTCAAGTAGAGGCTATTATTCTAGACTTTCCAAAGCCATGCCTTGCTATATCAGTATTTGAAGCTTGGGAATGTTCAGAACGACAATCAAAATTTATTGTAAATTCAAATCGGTATTATGATTTTTTTAATTTAGATTGGTGGATGCCGTTATGGGATGACAAGCAAATTACCTTTTGGGAAAATGTAGCTTTGGAATATCGCTTAGATTCAAAGTTTTGGCAAACATTTGTAGAAAGTAAATATCAAGAGGTTTCAGGAGATAGGGCGATTTACGGTAATGTTAAAGACCAATTTCATCCTATAATCTTAAGAGTGAGAAATATTCTAGATTATTTTACCGATGAAAATGGGTTGTATTCATTAGTACCTTTTTATCGTTGGTTTTTACGTAAATTAAAGTATCCGTATGCTAGTGGTACATTATTTTCTTATTTAGCGTTGAAGGTAATTAGAATGCAAAAGAAAATAATAAAGCAACAAGACAAATAGTTTGATATTAAATTTACTACAAAAGAGAATTTACTGGCTGTTATCGCCTATATCAGCTAAAATTCTCGCCTTTATCGCTTGGTAATCTAAAGAAGTTAGTCACGGTTTATGAAATCACTGTTAAGTAAAATTCTACCTAAAACTTATATTATTAAATTAAAAGAGGCGGTAGTCGCAATAGATGACAGTATTTATCCCTTTTTTGCAAAACACCCTTTATTAAGCTCTATTTATTATTGTTTTTTTAGTTCTAAATTTCGTCGAGAACACCAATCTGTGTTGTTAGGGCGCTTACAATATCGAGCGTCATTAAATAGTATTAATCAATCGAGTATCTTATTGCGAAGAAATACGCATCGTTTAGAAAAAGGTTTGATCATGCAGCCGCGCAGAAATATTTTTGCTGAAGGCTATATTGCAGAGACCGTTGATTGTTTTGGCAAATGTATTGTAAGTAAAACTATTTGTCGTCAGGAATTAAAATGGGCGCAAGATGTATTAGTTAACTACTTTTCAGTGGTAGGCGAAAATCAGACAATTGATAAAGCAAAATCTAAATTTGAAGCTTTGATGTTAGAAAGTTTTAATGGTGATGAAGCCTCATTACCATATCAACATAAAAACAGAATAAAGTCTGACGTTTCGCAAGAACAACTGATGCTTTTATTTAAACAACGTCGCTCTGTACGTTGGTATGAACAAAGACCGGTAAGCTCAAATTTGTTAGCACAAGCAATTGAAATGGCGTCTCAAGCACCAAGTGCTTGTAATCGTCAGCCATTTCAGTTTTATTGTATAACCGATATGGATAAAGCTTCTGAAGTAGCTGGTATTGCTATGGGGACTGCGGGTTTTTCGGATAATATTCCAGCCTTGATTGTTGTTGTCGGTGATCTATCTGCTTACCCTACAGAGAAAGATCGGCATGTTATTTATATTGATGGTGGTTTAGTGTCGATGCAATTAATGTTATCGCTTGAAACATTAGGGTTATCTTCTTGCCCAATCAATTGGCCAGATATTGACTTTTTTGAAAAGAAAATGACCAAAAAACTTAATCTAGCTGGCCATTTACGACCAATTATGCTGATTTCCGTAGGGTATGCGCAAGTTGATGGAAAAATACCCTATTCGCAAAAGAAGAGTGCTGAAATATTAATGAAGGAAGTTTAATAATGCTAATTGAAATTAAAGGTGTGCAATTTGTTAATAAAGGCGCTGAACTGATGTTACACGCTATTTTACAAAAGGCTGGAAGTATTTGGCCAGATGCAGAGTTTTGTTTAGCGCCTAATGCCATGTCACCTTACCATAAAAGAGCAGAGGTAGGTGCATATCAAAGGTTATCCCTTAAAAAAAATGTTATCGATTTAAACGGTTTATTTTATTTTATACCCACATCTTTAAGGAATCGTATAAAAGTAAAATGGGGCATAGTAATGGAGCCTGATGTAGATATCGTATTAGATGCCTCGGGCTTTACTTATGGTGATCAGTGGAGCACTTTAATATTGAAGCAAACAGCGATTGAAGCAAAGCGCTTACAGCGTAAAAATAAACATTATGTGTTTATGCCTCAAGCGTTAGGTCCCTTTAGTTCAAAAGAAAACCAGCTAGCAGCTAAAAATGCATTTGAAGCGGCCGCGATTGTTTTTGCAAGAGAAGAAGAGTCTTTTTTATACGCAAAAAGTTGTACGGAAAATGCAAACATTATTCAGGCACCTGACTTTACTAACCTAGTATCGACAACATTAGATAAAAAATATAATCACTTATCAGGGAAAATAGCGATAATCCCGAATAGTAAAATGTTGAGTAGTAAAAACAAAAATGAATTATGGCGTACGAATTATATTAATATTATTCATCAAACTATTCTTGCTTTTGTTGAGCAAGGCGAAGAGGTTTTTTTATTAAATCATGAAGGAAAATCTGATGAAAATATTTGTCAGCAAATAAATAGCTTACTAAGTTCTCCTTTAGAAGTTGTTGCGCCAGAATCACCATTAGATGTTAAAGCTATTATTGGTCATGCCAAAACAGTGGTTTGCTCACGTTATCATGGCTGCGTTAGTGCGTTATCGCAAGGGGTTCCTTGTATTGCTACAAGTTGGAGCCATAAGTATGAAAAGTTATTTAATGAATATAATGTCGGTGAATTTTTACTTTCTGCTGATATAGCAACTGCGGCCATTAATGAACTTGTTGCTAGCGTAATTGAAAATCAGCAGGATATTAAACAAACATTAGCTCCTAAAATTACCGAATTTAAAGCTTCTTCTGAAGTTATGTGGCAAAAGCTTGCTTTGTCAGTAAATAGTAAATAGTTAATTGGTAAATGCGATGACATTAGTTACTGTTTATATGCCAACTAAAAATCGCCTGCCTTTGTTAAAGCGAGCGATTAACTCGGTATTAGCACAAACCCATAATAATATTGAATTAATTATTGTTGATGATGGTTCAACCGATGGTACAGTGGATTACTTGGCTGAATTGTCAGTTACAAATGAGAAAGTTCGCTATTTTTCAAATGTTATTTCAGAAGGTGCTTGTGCAGCACGAAATAAAGCTATATTGGCAGCTAAAGGAACATTTGTTACTGGACTTGATGATGATGATGAATTTACTCACGATCGCATTGAGAAACTATTATCAGCTTATGATGATGAGTATTCTTTTGTTACTTCTGCACAATGGTGGGATCATGGTAAACGACGAACATTATTGGGTGGAAAAGAGCAATTAATTACTTTTAATGACCAACTAAATCAGAATTTTGCGACTAATCAAGTATTAGTTAAAAAACAAAAAATTATTGATGCTGGCTTGTTTGATGTTGATTTTCCAGCTTGCCAAGATTGGGAAATGTGGACTAGGTTAACTCAAAAGTTTGGTGTGGCGTTAAAAATTGCTTCTCCGACTTATATTATTCATGCTGGCCATAATGAACCTAGAATTACATTTTCGACAAACCGTATTAATGGCTTTGAATTATATTATCAGCGTTATAGTTCATATATGAGTAAAGCTAATAAAGTAGCTTTTCAATTAAAGCTGATTGAAGCTAAAAAAACACCTCTGAGTTTTAGTTTAGGTGTTCGCTTATTTTCACCACATAGCTACAAAAAAGTTATAAAACTTTGGTTAATTTCTTATTTTCCTTTTTTGCAAAAGTTAAAAAAGAAATATATGTCGGGTAAGTAACTTCGTTGCTATTACCAAAAGGGATAATATTTCGTTAATGCGCATACTTTGGTTAACTAATATGGGAGCTCATAAAAAGGCTCCTTTCGATCTTGCTTTTTTAAAAAGACAATATCAAACCTGTCAGCAACAATTTCCGAATACTGATTTTGAATTGCATAGTATGAGATGGAATGGAACGTCTATATTACATAAGCTTTTTAAATACCCTGTTTGGAGTGTTAGCTTTTTTATTAAGTATATTTTTAAAAAAAATAAAATTGATATAATTCATGTTCACTTTTTCTTTCCAACGGTACTACTTGCGCTCTTATATAAAATTTTTATTTATAAAAATGTGAAGATATTGATCAATTTTCATGGTAGTGATATTTATAAGTACCAATCACCAATCTCTTTATATTGGAAAGCTTTACAACGTATTGATGGTATTGTGTTTGCTAGTGAAGGTTTAAAAAAACATTTAAAATATGATTTCCAAAAGCCAAGTTGGGTTATTCCTATTGGTGTTGATAGCGCTTTTAACTATAAAGAAAAAAATAAAATTTATGATTTGGCTTTTGTTGGTAGGTTAGATGAGAACAAAGGTATTAAACGATTTATTAAAGCGATTAGTCGTATTAAAAGGCCTTTGAATGTTGTTGTTGTTGGTAATGGAATATTAAATAATTGGTTGAATGAACATTGGCCAGTACAACATATACTAACCCGCCATGATAGATTAGCTGCAGTTGAATTAGCCGAATTATACCAACAAAGTAAATATTTAGTTAGTTGCTCTTACTATGAATCTTATGGTTTAGTTATAGCAGAAGCTTTGTCGTGTGGAACACCTGTTATTGCAAGTAAAACAGATGGTTCTTCTACTCTTGTGACTAGTGATTCAGGTTACCTTGTTGAAAATGATGAGTTTTTTAGTGAAGCATTAAATGTAGTCATAACTCAAGCTTTGACGCTAACAGAGCATGATTATCAACAGTTACAAGAGCGTTGTTTGAGTTTGGCGCATGTAATGAATAGCGAGCAAGCAGCTAATAAATATGTTCAGGTGTATTCAGAGCTTTAATAGCAGTAAAGATAAGTTTTATTTTTAATCTAAAGGTTACGCAACTCGGTATTCTTACTCCTAGAAGTAGCTATTGCAGCCGCACAAATTAGTCCCCATAGAGGTGTTACTACGCCGTTAAAAAATATATGGCCGGCTATAAACGCAATACATGTTAATACAATAAATGAAATAGTTGCTGCTTGAGATATTACGCCATGACTGGTAAATGTTATTTTTAAAAATATACCTGCATAAGCAATAAATGTTATTAATGTAAATATTGCGCCAAACAGTATAAACATATCAGCAACATCAAATTCAGTTAATGTTGATTCAAGCATATTAAGTTTAAACTTGTTATATCCTAAGAGTTGTTGTGCTACGTTCTGTTCTAGAAAACTTGGCATTATGTGCATGAATTTATCTTCACGTCCCGAAAATAAGAGACGACTTAACCCTCCTTGGTCGTAAAAATGAGTCATTCTTACTAAAATAGGACTTTCAACAAGTACATCATATAAATTGATTATAAGAGCTGTTGTTAGCGCTATAACTGCTATTGCGAGAGTAAAAATTTTTAAATTTAAGTTGAAAGCCATCACCAATAGTACGACTAAAAATACACCTAACATGCCACTTTTCGTGCCTATTACTGTGGCAAGAATTAATAAAGCAACGGATGTAAAAATAAAATTTGTTATGGATTTTTGAAAAGAACGACATAAAAAGGCACTTGATATTATAACGATTACACCAGATAGAGCGTTACCACCATAAAAAAAACCTTTTGCACCAAAACTGCCATATGTTGTAAACCCTATACCAACTAAAGAAAAAACAACATTAATCAGTAGTACTAGCGTAAATGCTAACATTATTATTTGAAAGTTTTTTTCAGTTAAGCGTCTGAAATTTGACATTACAGTAAATACGATAAAAAAATAAGCAACTTTTAGAGCTTCTTGAAATGAATGAATAAACCCAATATTGTCTACTAAAAAGAATCGAAAAACTGCCCAAGAAAAAACACTTAAAAAAATCCCATTAAGTATAATAAAAGTATTTTTGGAATAATAGAATGAGTATAAGTATAAAGAGAGTAGCAAGAGTTGTTTGTAAGCTACCGATAATACGCTTGGTAAGCCTAATTTTTGAGTTACAAAGCCATTTAAAGAGTCAACTAATAAATAAAATGAAAACAAGAATAGTATAAAGGTCTGTACAGCATCTTTTTGTTTTGAACGGTCACTATGTGTCATAGAATTATAGCTTACGACCATGTTGTCCAATATTTACGTTTTCTGATACTATCCGAGCAGGATTACCAGCAACAATAACATTGCTTGTAGTAATGTCTTTATTAACTACAGCCCCCGCAGCAACAATAACATTGTTTGCTATAGTCACTCCTGGTAAAACAATCACTTTAGCACCAATAAAAACATTATTTCCTATCGTTGTTTTTACATGTATTCTGTTTATATAATCATGGCTTAAAATGAGTGAGTCAGCAGCTAAGTAGCAATATTCACCTATATAAAGACCTTTAGGATTGGTTTTATCTAATTGGGCTTTGAGGCTGATTATAGTGCCTTTACCAATATTGATACCGAAAATTTTTCTTAAAAATGTTAGATTGAGGTTTACTATTAAATTTCGAACTAGATTTCTTGTTTTAACGAAAATGTTTTTATGAAATTTTTCCATATCTAATTTTCTCTTGGCACTATAAAAAAACGTAACATCATGAAAAATATCATTGCAGCTCCAACTAATAGTCCTGACATCAATATTATTAGTAGTCTAGAAGGAGAGCTTTTATCGAGCGGATAGAAAGCAGGATCAAGCGTTTCAAATATATATTCCGGTGTGATTTCTGCGATCATTAGCTTTTTAGACTGTTCTTGTATAAGTTGAAAAAACATAGTCTTCATTTCATGATCTACTGTTTGATCTGCCTTGTTTTGTAAATATTCGATACTTTTTTGTAATGATTGGATATCTCTAATTCTCATGGTGCTATTTAAATCAGCTACGATATTGTCTAACCATTCTTTTGATAATTTAGGAGATAAAAAGTCGATACTTAGCGTCACTAAGTTACTTGTTTTATCATGTTGGATTTCGAAAATATCTAAAAATTCTGAGTATAACAATCCTGATGATGGCTCTAAAGATTCATTTGACTCTGTTTCTCTTAGCCAAGCTTTATTTTCATTGTCATATATTGTTTTATCTAAAAGTAATGCTTTTTGTTCTGCATCCCACTTTAAGCCGGCAAATAGTGGGATAGCTATATTATGTTTTGTGATGAAATGCTCGAGGAATTTTCTTGATTTTACTATTTCTAATGCGATAGTTACTTTGTCGGAACTTGCATTTCCTAAATTAATACCTGCAATAGAAGCTAAACCACCTAATTGAGCTCCCATTGAGGATAAGCCTGAACCTTGACTATCTTCTGTAGGAGATAAAAGAACTTGTGAACGATAAATATTAGGTAATGTAAAGCTCCAAATTGCAGTCAAAGCCATTACTATAGTAACTGCGGGTATTAAGAATGTTTTTTTATACCACAAGTATTTGAGTAATTCATAAAAGCTATAATCTTCGTGATTGTTATTTGCCAAAACATTACCTTGTATTTTTTGAGTCTAATTAAATTGCGAGTTTTACTTTATGTTATTTTAATAACCGAGGTATTTAATATTATTTGTCTTTGCGTAAATTAACAAAAACAATTATTTAATAATGATAAAAGTAACTTAATGAAATTAGAGTAAATTACTTACAATTTTTCTATGGCGTTACTTTTTCTCGATACCTCTATGTAAAATAAGATTATAAATTTTTGTAGCATTAATTTATAGCTAAATGTGAATATATTGGTTTTTATAATGTGAGCTACGTATAATCGGGTATTGAAATCATATTTAATCGCACTTTATATGTATTGAGTTTTGATAAATGAAAGTGGTAATTATGGTACTTGACCGCTTGATAATTGATAAGGAAAATTTTTGAAAGATAGAGTGATTTTACTTGCCTTTGGTAAAGGTGGGCATCAAGAGCAAATGCAAAGATTAATTGGCAAGTTGGAGGGTAAATTACCTACAAATATACAGTGTATCCTCATTACTGATTCCTCAAAGTCATTAGATACAAAGATTAAACAGGTGAGTTGTTATCTATATAGTGAAGCAAGAGATAAACATTCTTTAATAAAAACATTTCTTACTTTACCTTACTTGCTTGTTAAACAAACTATAGACATTTTTCGTATACAAGCTAAATATAATGTTGTTGGAATTATAACTACAGGTCCTGGAGTGACTATTTTACCGACAATACTACTTAAATTATTAGGAAAAAAAGTTATTGCGTTTGAAAGCTGGTCTAGGTTTGAAAGAGCTTCTTTGACTGGGAAATTATTAAATCAGTTTAGCAATGTGTTTTTTATTCAAAATGAGTCTCTTAAAAAAATATATAAAAATTGTATTTACAAGGGGAAGTTATGAAAGTTTTTGTTACTCTTGGTACAACTTTGTTCCCTGAATTATTGGATGCACTTATAGCACAAAATATAGACAATAAATATGAATTAGTAATTCAGTCCCCTGCAGGTAATATAGAGAACTTTAAAAGAGCATTTCATTTTATTGAAAACATCAATGAATGGTATGAATGGGCTGATGTTGTTATTACCCATGCTGGGGCTGGATCTGTTTATCGTTTGTTAGAGCAAAAACAAAAATTAATTGTGGTTCCTAATATTTATCGAAAAGATCAGCATCAATTGGAGTTGGCAAATTTTGTGAAAAGTAAAAATTTTGCATTGGTTTGTTATCAATTATGTCAGTTAAATGAAATGCTTGAAAAAATCACTCCTATGACTTTTGATAAATATATTAAAAATGAATTTAAGGGAGTTGATTTAATAGTCAATACACTATTTCCTAAATTGTGATTATCGTGCGTTTTATTAAATTTATTTCAACTGAAAACTATTATGTTTATATGGTTTTAAAAGAATAGCATTAGTTACAAGGATGTAATTTATGGAAAATCTCAACAATAACGTTAATACCTCTACTAATGAAAACACCTTGGCCTTAACCAAAATAAGCCACCATGGCGCGGTTGATGGTGTTACTGGCTCTTGTCATCAATTACATTTTTTACCAAGCCTTGAGCAAGTAAATGCCAGCGTGTTAATTGATTGTGGTTTGTTTCAAGGAGCTGAAACGGTTAATGGTGCCAGTGCCGAGCAATTGGCGATTGGTTTTGATGTATCTGGTGTGCAGGCGTTAATTGTTACCCATTGTCATATTGACCATGTTGGCCGTATTCCTTATTTATTAGCTGCCGGTTTTACCGGGCCTATTATTGCCACTGAGGCTACTGCGGCGTTATTACCTTTAGTTATTGAAGACGCCCTTAAAGTTGGTGTTACCCGCAACGCGAGTATTATTAAAGCCTGTTTAACCTTATTGAAAAAACAATTAGTTGCTGTGCCTTACAAGCAGTGGTATCAACTGGAATTTTCCCGTAAGCAATTATTGAATCAAAAAGTTGGCCAGTTAGCAGTAAAAGTTAAGTTTCAGCCAGCAGGGCATATTTTAGGCTCGGCTTATGTTGAAATTGATGTTGCTTTTAAATCTGCAATATACACCGCAAATAAAAAACTTACTCAGCGCGTAGTTTTTTCGGGAGATTTAGGAGCAACCTACGCGCCGCTGTTACCTGCACCTAAATCACCTTATAAAGCCGATGTATTAGTGATCGAAAGTACTTATGGCGATAAAAACCATGCTGGCCGTAAACAACGTAGCGAACAGTTAAAAGGCGTATTAAAACGCGCTATTAGTGACAATGGTGTGGTAATTATTCCGGCCTTTAGCATTGGCCGAACGCAAGAGTTGTTATATGAGCTTGAGCATATTATTACGCGTGAAAAGTTAGCTGTTTTATCGAGGGCGTCAGATCATACTCAAGGCAATGCAGCTTCTTTAAATGATGAAAATAAATTGGCGAATATTGAGGTAATTGTTGATTCGCCAATGGCCGCGGAGTTTACGCAGTATTATCGAAAATTTACTGCGCTTTGGGATAAAGAAGCCCGCAATCGTTTGTCGTCTGGTCGGCATCCGCTAAGTTTTGATGCGCTGCATACCATAGATAGTCATCAAACCCACTTAGCTACTATCAATTATTTAGCTACGCGTAATAAGCCTGCCATTGTTATTGCCGCTAGTGGTATGTGCAGTGGTGGCAGGGTAGTTAATTATTTATCGCGCTTTTTAACGGATGTTAAAGCTGATGTGTTGTTTGTTGGTTATCAAGCTCGCGGTACTTTAGGCCATAACATTCAAAAATATGGCAGTAACCCTAATAAGCCCGGTTATGTTTATATTGATGATGAACGTGTAGATATAAACGCAGGTGTGCATACTATTTCTGGTTATTCGGCTCATGCTGATCAAAACAATTTAGTGAATTTTGTTAAACGTATGCGCATAAAACCTAAAGAGGTTATTGTTGTGCATGGTGATGAACATGCAAAATCGGCATTGGTAGATAAATTGCAGCCATTGGTTGAGGTTGTAAGGATTGGGAAGGGGAGCTAGTTACAAGGGCAAAGATACAAGAGGCTAGATACAAGCTACAAGAATTCAGTCTACGAGTTAAGGTTAGGTGCTGAGATAGTTTTTGTAACTTTCTACTTGTGTCTGTTATCAATTCTGCTGGTTTATTTTTAATACTACAAAAACCCTGTAATCTTCAACGTGAATACTTTATTATTCAACTATTAACATGATTTAAAAATTTCAATATGGATGCACTATGATTTTACCTGTAATTATGGCTGGTGGCTCAGGCACACGGTTATGGCCGCTTTCTCGCCAATTATTTCCCAAGCAATTTTTAACCCTTAGCGGCGAACATTCTATGTTGCAAAATACTGCGATGCGTTTGACGGGTATTGAGCATGAAGCACCGGTAGTAATTTGTAATGAAGAACATCGTTTTTCAGTAGCTGAGCAATTTCGTGCTAATAAAATTGCTAATAGCGGTATTATTTTAGAGCCGGTTGGTCGTAATACGGCACCAGCTATTGCACTTGCGGCGTTAAATGCTGTTAAAAATGGTGATGATCCTTTGCTGCTTGTTTTAGCAGCTGATCATGTTATTAAAAACGAGGCTGCATTTTGTCAGTCGGTTAATAATGCTGCGCCGCTTGCACAAGAAGGTAAATTAGTTACTTTTGGTATTGTTCCTACCGCACCTGAAACCGGTTATGGTTATATTAAAGGTGGTGATAGTATTTCTGGTGCAGAGTCTGACGCGTTTGTGGTCAGCGAGTTTGTTGAAAAACCAGATTTAGCCACAGCAGAGCAATACTTAGCTAGTGGTGATTATTACTGGAACAGTGGTATGTTCTTGTTTAAAGCCAGTACTTATTTAGCAGAGTTAAAAGCTCATAACCCTGCCATTTATACCGCTTGTGAAAACTCAATTGCTAGTACCCAAGCTGATGCTGATTTTATTCGTGTTGATAAAGCGGCATTTGAAGCTTGTCCTGATGACTCTATCGATTATGCGGTAATGGAAAATACTACCCAAGCGGTTGTTGTACCAATGGATTGTGGTTGGAGTGATGTAGGTAGTTGGTCGGCCCTTTGGGAAATTGAAGACAAAGACGAAAACGGCAATGCTTTTAAAGGTGATGTAATTTCAGTTAACAGCACTAATTCTTATGTTAATGCTGAAGAAAAGCTAGTGGCGGTGATTGGTTTAGATGACGTAGTGGTTGTTGAAACCAAAGATGCTATTTTGGTTTCTAAAAAATCAGAAGTGCAATTAGTTAAAAATGTTGTTAATGAACTTAAAGCGAATGATCGCAGTGAATTCAAATTACACCGTGAAGTATATCGCCCGTGGGGTAAGTATGACTCAGTTGATAACGGTGAACGCTTCCAAGTTAAACGTATTACGGTAAAACCAGGTGCTAAGTTATCAGTGCAAATGCATCATCATCGCGCCGAGCATTGGATTGTGGTATCAGGAACGGCCATGGTAACCAATGGCGACAAGCAAATTATGCTAACTGAAAACCAATCAACTTATATTCCAATTGGTGTTATTCACGCTTTAGAAAACCCGGGTAAGGTTGATTTAGAGTTGATTGAAGTTCAATCAGGCTCTTATTTAGGCGAAGACGATATTGTGCGTTTTGAAGATCGTTACGGACGGGTTGAGTAGGGGGCATCTATAAGCTTTAAGCTGTAAGATACAAGCTATAAGCTATAAGCTGTAAGTTGCAAGATACAAGCTTCAAACTTTCCGCTTATAACTTGAAGCTTTCCGCTTGTAGCTATTACCCTCCGTTTATTAAAGATTTTATTTAAAGGTTGTTTTTATGTTGGTAACGAGTGAAGTTATTAAACAAAGTGGTATTGCTTTTGGTACCAGTGGTGCGCGCGGTTTAGTTGAACAGTTTACGCCTGATGCTTGTGCAGCATTCACTTATGCGTTTGTTGCTTCATTAAAAAAGCAGGGTTGGCAATTTAACGCGTTTGCTTTAGCGGTAGATAATCGCCCAAGTAGTTATGCTATGGCGCAGGCCTGTGCTGCAGCATTAACTGAGCTGGAGATTACGGTACATTATCATGGTGTTATTCCAACTCCGGCATTGGCTTATGCGGCCATGCAACGCAATATTCCTTGTATTATGGTTACTGGCAGCCATATTCCATTTGATCGCAATGGTTTAAAATTTTATCGTCCTGATGGTGAAATTACCAAAGCCGATGAAACCGGTATTTTAACCCAAGCATGTGAATTTGAGCCGTTATCAGCAGCAAACTTACCAGAATTAGTTGTTGATAAAAGTGCCGAAAATGAATACGTAGCAAGATATACATCATTATTTGATGCTGATTTATTAACCGGTAAAAAAATTGGTATTTATGAGCATTCAAGTGCTGGCCGAGATATTTATCAAGCGTTATTTGAACAACTTGGTGCCGAAGTTGTGTCACTAGAACGTAGTGATCAGTTTGTGCCTATTGATACTGAAGCCGTATCTGATGCGGATAAACAAAAAGCATTAACATGGTCTAAAAAATATGGCTTTGACGCGATATTTTCTACTGATGGTGACGGTGATCGACCATTAATTTCTGACGAAAAAGGCCACTGGCTACGTGGTGATATTTTAGGTTTATTATGTGCTAAGGCGTTAAATGTTGAAGCTTTGGCGATTCCTGTTAATAGCAATACGTCAATTGAATTAAGCCAAGCATTTAAACATATTACTCGAACCCGTATTGGTTCACCTTACGTGATTGCAGAATTTGAAGCTTTAGCTAAACAATATAACTCAGTTGCGGGCTTTGAAGCCAATGGCGGATTTTTATTAGGTTCAGATACACAATTGAATCAGCAAATTTTAAAAGCCTTACCAACACGTGATGCCGTGTTACCTGCCATTATGTTGTTATCAGCCAGTAAAAGCGCTGGTAGTATTTCGGCTTTAGTTGATGCTTGTTCAATTCGTCATTCAGCCAGTGATCGTATACAAAACTTTGCTACTGCAAAAAGTCAGCAGTTAATTGCTGATCACCAAGCAGATCCTAGTCAGTTAATTGCTATGTTAGGTTTTAGTGATGTCAGCGTAACTAATGTTAATACCACTGACGGTTTACGAATCACGTTATCAAATAACGACGTTATTCATTTACGTCCATCAGGTAATGCACCTGAGCTACGTTGTTATGCAGAGTCAACTTCTGAAGCGGTTGCGCAAGGTTTAGTGAAACAAGTTTTAGAGAAAGTTGCTGCGTTTTAGATACAAGGAGCGAGATACAAGCTAGAAGCTTGAAGCGACTAACGATGAGATTTTGAATCAGCTAAATGGAACAGTGATTTTATGGCTAGTGAATTGTTTGATAACTTAGCAAAACAAATAATTACTTTGTTAACGAGTGAGTTTTCTGGTCTTTCGCTGATTTATATTTTTGGTTCGCAAGTTTCAGGTGCTGTGCATGAAGACAGTGATGTTGATATTGCTGTTTTATGTGGTAATAAACTTGAGCCGCTGGCACGTTGGAATATCGCAACTGAATTAGCAGAAGTTCTAAAAAAAGATGTTGATTTAGTCGATTTATTAGAAGCCAGTACGGTAATGCAACATCAAATTATTTTTAATGGCGTGTGTATTTATGATGCTTTTGAACAGCAAGCAGCGTTTGAAATGCAAGTTATGTCTATGTATCAACATTTAAATGCTGAAAGAGATGAAATAGTTAAAGAGTATATAGCTAATGAATGACGTTATTATCAATAAAGCAGTGACCATTGAGCGGTGCATAAAACGCATTGAAGATGTTTATCAAGAGGTTGGTAATAATTTAGCTACCGATTTTACTCGGCAAGATTCCATTCTTTTAAATTTACAACGAGCTTGCGAAGCTGCAATTGATTTAGCTAACTATCTTACTAAGCAAAGAAAATTAGGTATTCCTCAACGCAGTCGAGACAGTTTTAATTTTTTGTTTAAAGCAGGGTTAATACCTGAAGATCTAGCGATGAATTTAGGAAAAATGGTTGGTTTAAGAAATATTGCTGTACATGATTACCAAGAGTTGAATCTTGATATTGTAAAATACGTGATTGAAAAGCACCTTGTTGATTTTCAAGCCTTTGTTAAGTTAGCTAAGTCTTTGATAGCAGATCAAGGTTGAAGCTACAAGATACAAGGTACAAGCTACAAGATACAAGATACAAGATACAAGATACAAGATACAAGATGCAAGCTACAAGATACAAGCTGCAAGTTACAAGGAGTTAGATACAAGAAATAAGCTACAAGGTACAAGATACAAGAATTCATTCTGCAGGATTAGCTTAACGTTGATAGTTGGTGTTTGTATCTAGAACAAGGTACGAGAAAAAAGATATAAGCTGCAAGGAGTTAGATACAAGAAACAAGCTACAAGGATTAAGTCTGCGGTTAAGGTTTAATACCGAGCTAAGTCTTGTATCTTGTAACTTTCCACTTGTAGCTATTAACTTGTAACTTTTCGCTTGTATCTTGTAACTTGCCACTTGTATCTAAGATATATCTTTCCGCTTGTATAGCGGCTTGTGAATGTTTAATATTGTTTTATAGAGTTTTGAATAACATTTTTTAGGGAAGTACATGAAAGTTACAGTTTTTGGGATTGGCTATGTTGGCCTTGTTCAGGCGGCTATTTTAGCTTCTGTTGGACACGACGTTATTTGTGTTGATATTGATGAAACAAGAGTTGAGAACTTAAAAAAGGGTATTATTCCTATTTATGAACCAGGCTTAACACCGTTAGTTGAGCAAACGTATAAAGATGGTTTATTAAAGTTTACAACCGATGCCGCTGAAGGTGTTGCCCATGGTAGCGTTCAGTTTATTGCGGTTGGTACTCCTCCTGATGAAGACGGTTCGGCTGATTTAAAATACGTGTTGGCGGTAGCTTCAACAATTGCTGAGCATATGACGGAATCAAAAATCATTATTGATAAGTCAACGGTACCTGTAGGTACGGCAGATAAAGTGACAGCTAAGGTTGCCGAAGTGTTAGCTGAGCGTGGTGTTGATATTGCTTATGATGTTGTTTCAAACCCTGAGTTCTTAAAAGAAGGTGCTGCCGTAAACGATTGTATGAAACCTGATCGTATTGTTGTTGGTACCAATAATGAAGCTTCACGTGAAGCTATGCGTGAATTATACGCGCCATTTAACCGTAACCATGATCGCATGATCTTTATGGATGTTCGCTCTGCCGAATTAACCAAATATGCAGCTAACTGTATGCTGGCAACAAAAATTTCATTTATGAATGAAATTGCTAACCTAGCTGAGCTTTTAGGTGCTGATATTGAAGCAGTTCGCCATGGTATTGGTTCAGACTCACGTATTGGATATCAATTTATTTACCCAGGTTGTGGTTATGGTGGTTCTTGTTTCCCGAAAGATGTGCAAGCATTAGTGCGAACAGCGCAAGGGATTGATTACAAACCAGCGTTATTAGAAGCAGTAGAAAGTGTTAACTACGCACAAAAGCAAAAATTATTTTTCCATGTTAATAACCATTTCAACGGTGACTTAAAAGGCAAAACTGTTGCAGTTTGGGGCTTATCATTTAAACCACAAACGGATGATATGCGCGAAGCGTCATCACGCGTATTAATGGAGTCGTTATTTGAAGTAGGCGCTAAAGTACAAGCTTATGATCCAGAAGCGATGGAAGAATGTCAGCGTATTTATGGTAGCCGTGACGACTTAGCGTTAATGGGGACAAAAGAAGCGGCGCTTCAAGGTGCAGATGTATTAGTTATTTGTACTGAGTGGAGCCAATTTAGAGCGCCTGATTTTGATTTAATTGCCGAAAAACTTAGCTCAAAAGTGATTGTTGATGGTCGTAACTTGTTCGAGCCAGCGTTACTGAAAAAACGCGGTTTTAGCTATTATGCTATTGGTCGTGGCGACAGTGTTAAAAAAGTATAATAGGCGTTAAGAAAATTGTTAAATAAACTCAGTTTCTTGGTTAAGAACCTGAGTTTTTTTGTAACCGCTATTTAAAATTTAAATAGCAAAAATAGTAAGAGTTTTAAATGAAATATTTAGTTACGGGTGCAGCTGGTTTTATTGGCTTTTTTGTTGTTCAACGGTTATGTGAACAAGGTCATCAAGTGATAGGCATTGATAATCTTAATGATTATTACGATGTTAATTTAAAACATGCTCGCTTAGCCGAATTAGCCGATATTAAAGCATTTACTTTTGTGGAATTAGATTTAGCCGATCGCGAAGGCATGGCTGAATTATTTAAAAAAGAGCAGTTTAACCGCGTTATTCACCTAGCGGCACAAGCTGGTGTTCGTTATTCAATTGATAATCCCATGGCGTATGCAGACAGTAATTTAGTAGGCCACTTAGCGGTATTAGAAGGTTGTCGTCATAATAAGGTTGAGCATTTAGTTTATGCTTCTTCAAGCTCTGTTTATGGTTTAAATGCCAAAGTGCCATTTTCAACCTCAGACAGTGTTGACCACCCCATTTCTTTATATGCAGCAACTAAAAAATCAAACGAGTTAATGTCGCATACCTATTCTCATTTATATGGTGTGCCAACAACGGGATTACGTTTTTTTACTGTTTATGGCCCTTGGGGGCGTCCTGATATGGCATTATTTAAATTCACTAAAAAAATTGTTGAAGGCGATGAAATTGACGTCTACAACAATGGTGATATGCGCCGTGATTTTACTTATATTGATGACATAGTTGAAGGTATTATTCGCATTCAAGATGTCATTCCTCAGCCAAATGCTGATTGGCAAGTAGAATCAGGTAATGCCGCCACAAGTAGCGCCCCTTATCGAGTATTTAATATTGGCAACGGTAATCCGGTTAAGTTAACTGAATTTATTGAATCACTTGAAACCTCGTTAGGGGTAGAAGCGAAGAAAAACCTAATGCCAATGCAACCAGGTGATGTTTATCAAACCTATGCGGAAGTTGAAGATTTATTTACCGCTACCGGTTACAAGCCTAAAATGTCGGTTAAACAGGGTGTACAAAACTTTGTTGACTGGTATAAAGGTTTTTATAACGTATAAGCGTATTTATAGTTCGTCATCATACGTTCTTAAATCTATGATAAATTAGCTAATGATTAAGCCTTAGTTGTAGGTGAATTGATTTCACTTATAACCTGAGATAAGGCGATGACAATTTAAAGTATTTACTTTAGAATGAAAAAAGATAAGAAAATATTAAGGAAGAAAATGACTAATAAAATTAAAAAAGCGGTTATCCCTGTTGCGGGTTTAGGTACACGTATGTTGCCAGCCACTAAAGCCATTCCAAAAGAAATGCTACCAATTGTTGATAAACCGTTAATTCAATATATTGTTAATGAATGTATTGATGCAGGCATTACTGAAATTGTGTTAGTTACTCATTCTTCTAAAAATGCCATTGAAAACCATTTTGATAAGTCGTTTGAATTAGAAACGACGTTAGAAAAACGTGTTAAGCGTCAGTTATTAGAAGAAATTCAAGCGATTTGTCCGAAAGAAGTTACTATTTTGCATGTACGCCAGGGTGAAGCAAAAGGCCTTGGTCATGCGGTATTAAAAGCGAGACCGATTATTGGTGACGAACCTTTTGTTGTGGTATTACCGGACGTTATTTTAGATGATGTTTCTGCGAATTTAAAAACTGAAAACTTAGCGGCAATGCTTAAGCGTTACCAAGAAGTTGGTGGTTATAGCCAAGTAATGGTTGAGCCAGTTCCTATGGAGCAAGTAAGTAGCTATGGTGTGGTTGACTGCGGTGGTGTAGAACTACAAGCGGGTGAATCTCAGCCAATGACAGCGGTTGTTGAAAAACCAGCGGTAGATGAAGCGCCTTCTAACCTTGCGGTTGTAGGTCGTTATGTTTTATCTGAAAAAATTTGGGATTTATTGGAATATACACCACCAGGTGCTGGTGATGAAATTCAATTAACGGATGCTATTGCCAGCTTAATGAAGCTTGAAATGGTAGAAGCTTTTCACATGACAGGTAAGTCTCATGACTGCGGTTCAAAAATTGGTTATATGAAAGCCAATGTTGAATATGCTTTACGCCATAAAGACTTAGGCGAAGAATTTAAAGAATACTTAAAATCATTAGCGCTTTAATCGCGCTTATTGATACTAAGTATTTATAAAAACGCTCTTTTTAGAGCGTTTTTTTTTCAGCCTTAAAAGGTGAATTTAGGCCACACCAAAGTGCGCTGAATTAATTAAGTTTATACTCTAAATTACAAAATAAAAGTATAAAACTCGAATATATATCAAAACGGTATAAGTATATATCTTTTTGACTAGCATCCACTAACTGTTTGTGTCAAAATTCGTCACAACAAATAACCAAGGATTTATTATTTACTTGCTATGAATTTAACTCACTTAAAACAGCTTGAAGCTGAATCTATCCACATTATCCGCGAAGTAGCTGCTGAGTTTGATAACCCAGTGATGTTATATTCAGTGGGTAAAGATTCTGCCGTATTATTACACTTGGCGCGTAAAGCGTTTGCACCAGGTAAAATTCCATTTCCATTATTGCATGTTGACACTGACTGGAAATTCAAAGAGATGATCGCATTTCGTGATCAAATGGCAAAAGACTATGGCTTTGAATTATTAGTGCACAAAAATCCTGAAGGGTTGGCAATGGGCATTGGGCCGTTTACTCATGGTAGTGCTAAGCATACCGATATCATGAAAACACAAGGCTTAAAACAAGCGCTTGATAAATATGGTTTTGATGCTGCTTTTGGTGGTGCTCGTCGTGATGAAGAAAAATCTCGTGCGAAAGAGCGTGTTTATTCATTCCGTGATGCTAATCATCGTTGGGATCCAAAAAGCCAACGTCCAGAGTTATGGAATATTTATAACGGTAAAGTAGATAAAGGTGAAAGTATTCGTGTTTTCCCATTATCAAACTGGACTGAGTTAGACATCTGGCAATATATTTATTTAGAAAGCATTCCAATTGTACCGCTTTATTTATCTGCTGAACGTCCAGTGGTTGAGCGTGACGGTACTTTGATCATGGTTGATGATGATCGTATGCCAATTGAAGATCCAAGTGAAATTCAAATGAAAAAAGTACGTTTCCGTACATTAGGCTGTTACCCATTAACTGGTGCTGTTGAATCAGAAGCCGCAACATTACCTGAAATTATTCAAGAAATGTTATTAACAAAAACCTCTGAACGACAAGGACGAGTGATAGATCACGACTCTGCAGGTTCAATGGAGAAAAAGAAAATGGAAGGTTATTTTTAATTTTAGCTTGAAGCTAGAGGCGGTAAGCTAAATGCGAAGAGTAAAGTTCAGCGCTTTGGTTCTAAAATAACCTTGTTAACTTATAAATGATTTATAAGGTTATCAAATGGATTTTGAACAGTTAGTTGTTTGGCAGTACGCTAAATCTTTAAGTGTTAGTTTGTATATAGAATTGGCTGATTTAAGAGATTTTGGCTTTAAAGACCAAATAACACGCGCAGGTTTGTCAGTACCAAGTAATATCGCTGAAGGGATGAGCAGGGATAGTGAAAAAGAAAAAATTCGCTTTCTAAATATTGCAAAATCTTCATGCTCTGAAGTTAGAACACAAATTTATATTGGCATTGATATTGGTTTTATTAATGCTGAGGTTGGCCAAGCTTGGATACTAGAAACAAAACGTATTGCTTCTATGTTGTCTGGCTTAGCTAACAAAATAAAACAAGATTTGAATGAAAATCATTAGTTAAATTAGCGTAAGCTTATAGCTTATAGCTTTATAGCTAATAGTTTTCCAAGGGAAAATTATTATGAGTCACCAATCAGATTTAATTGAAAAAGATATTCAAGCTTATTTAAAGCAACATGAGAATAAAGAATTAGTACGTTTTTTAACGTGTGGTAGTGTTGATGATGGTAAAAGTACCTTAATTGGTCGTTTATTACATGATTCAAAAATGATCTTCGAAGATCAGTTAGCTGCAATTGAAAACGACAGTAAAAAGTCAGGTACTACCGGCGAAGCTATCGATTTAGCTTTATTAGTTGATGGTTTACAGTCTGAGCGTGAGCAGGGTATTACAATTGATGTAGCGTATCGCTACTTCTCAACAGATAAACGTAAGTTTATTATTGCGGATACTCCTGGTCATGAGCAATACACGCGTAACATGGCGACGGGTGCTTCAACTTGTGATATGGCGATCATCTTAATTGATGCCCGTTATGGTGTACAAGTACAAACACGTCGTCATTCATTTATCTGTTCATTGTTAGGTCTTAAACACGTTGTTGTGGCTGTAAACAAAATGGATATTGTTGATTACAGTGAAGAAGTATTTGAGAAAATCAAAAAAGATTACATTGAATTTGCTAAAGACTTAAACATTCCTGATATTCGTTTTGCGCCTATTTCAGCCTTAGTTGGTGACAACGTGGTAAACCGCAGTGAACATACTGACTGGTATACTGGTGAAACGTTAATGGAATTATTAGAAAGCATTCAAATTGGTGATGATCAAAATAATGCTGATTTCCGTTATCAAGTGCAATATGTGAATCGTCCAAATTTAGATTTCCGTGGTTTTGCTGGCACTATTGGTTCAGGTAAAATTGCTGTTGGTGATGAGATCATGGCATTACCATCAGGTAAAAAGAGTACAATTAAGTCAATTGTTACTTTTGATGGTGAATTACAAGAAGCGACAGCACCAAATGCGGTAACCTTAACATTGACCAGCGAAATTGATATTAGTCGCGGTGAAATGATTGTTAAGCCTGATAACTTACCTTCATCATCAAAAGCATTAAATGCCTCTGTGGTATGGATGCATGAAGATGCATTAGAAGTTGGCCGTGAATACTACATTAAACATGGTAGTAAAATGACGACAGGTTATGTTTCAGCGGTGAAGCATAAAGTAGATGTTAATACCATGGAAACTGGCGCTGCTGAGCAATTGGCATTGAATGAAATTGGTTCATGTGACTTTGCCTTAACTGAAGCGTTACACTTTGATGATTATCAGAAAAACAAATCAACAGGTGCGTTTATTATTATCGACCGTATTTCTAACATTACTGTTGGTGCGGGTATGATCAATAACGCAATTGAAGAACAAAAGTCTCAACAATTTTCACCGTTTGAATTAGAGTTTAATACACTCGTTCGCAAACACTTCCCTCATTGGGGTGCGCGCGATATTTCAAAATTACTTGATTAATTGTTAGCACATTGCAGTAAATGATATAAAGAGTAACTTTGCCAAAACTAAATGTTAAAATTGTTTTGGTAAGTTACTCTTATTTTTTTGCAATGTTTTATTATTTTTTCAGTAATATTCTTCGGTAATAGTTCATAGGACGAAACTTTATGACAATAATGCAATGGCTAATGATAGCGATATTTTTTGCTACATTCGCAGCTTTGTTTAAGTTTCAACGTAATCCCGAGCGAGTTTTCGCTGGTACCTCATTAGTGTGTTTAGCCTTTTCGTTTGTTAGCTCCGAACAAATTTTGGCGAATGCCGTAAACCCAGGTTTAATCACTTTAATCTTTCTTGTTTTATGCTCGTTTGCTTTTGAACGCACCAGTGTTTTACGTAAGCTGGCCTCAGTATTAATTAATGGCTCTAAATTAGGCTCAGCGGTTAAAACCTTATTCAGTACAGCGATTGCTTCTGCGCTAATGAGCAATACGGCTGTGGTGGCAACTCTTATTAGCACCATTAAAAAGAACACCTTAATAAACCCCGGTAAATTATTATTGCCTTTGTCTTTTGCGGCTATTTTAGGTGGTACCTTAACTTTAGTTGGCACTTCAACTAACTTAATCGTTAACAGTATGTTAATTGAAACTGGCGCGGCAGGCTTACAGTTTTTTGATTTTACCTTGATTGGCTTAGCGGCGATGGTAGCTTGTTTTATTGTTATTTTCTTGCGTATGCGAACCTTGCCCGATATGGCGATGGGGAATATGCAGCTTAGTGATTATTTTTTAGAAGCAGAAATTTCAGCCACCTCAAAATTAATTGGTAAAAGTGTTGAAGCCAATGGCTTACGAAATTTAGATTCATTATTCTTAGTTGAAGTGGTTCGTGGCGGTCGTTTGATTTCCCCTGTTACGCCAGAAGAGGTATTGGTGGCGGGTGACAAGCTGATTTTTACCGGCGATATCTCGAAAGTATTAACCCTACAACAATTTGATGGTTTGAACTTATTTGCAGATGAAGACGGTTTAGTGAAAGATAACTTAACCGAAGTGTTGATTAAGCCAGATTCAGCAATTATTGGCAAAAATTTAAAATCGGCAGGCTTTCGTGCGCGTTTTGATGCTGCAGTTGTCGCCATTCGCCGAGAGGGTGGGCAACTTTCAGGTAAGTTGGGGGAAATTGTTATTGAAGCGGGTGACTTTTTAGTACTTGCTGTTGGTAACGATTTTAGCTCTCGTACTAACTTATCAAAAAACTTTTATATTATTTCAGGTCATCAGCCAGACAATATGTTGCATGGCTGGCGTGATTGGTTAACGGTAGTTGGCTTTTTAGCTACCATTACCATTTCAGTTGTTTTTTCAGTGTCTTTGTTAAGCTGTTTAATGTTTTATATTGCAGCGTTGGTTGTTAGTAAATGTTTAACGGTGAATGAAGTAAAACGCCGTTTTCCGCTGGAAATATGGTTAATTGTGGTTGGTGCCTTAACCTTAGCCAAATCGCTTGAAAACAGCGGTGTGGCATTAATTCTGGCAGAAAATATTGAACAAGTATTACATGGTAAAAGTATTTATATTGCTTTTATCGCTATTTATTTAATTACCTTAATATCTACTGAGTTAGTAACCAATAATGCGGCAGCGGCCTTAGTTTTTCCTATTGCTTATAATATCGCTATTGGTTTAGGGGTTGATCCTTTACCGTTTGTTATGGCGGTTGCTTTTGCCGCCAGTGGTAGCTTTATCAGCCCTTATGGTTATCAAACTAATGTAATGGTATATAACGCTGGTAATTACAAATTAACTGAATTTATTAAATTTGGTATCCCAGTATCACTGCTGTATAGCGCTGTGGTATTGATTATGATCCCAATTGTATTCCCATTTTAAAATAATTTTTAAACTTATTTAAAACAAGCAAATGCTTAAGAGAATGTCATGAAAACAGAAAATACCGTTTGGCATGAACAACATGTCAGTAAAGCTCAGCGCAGTGAACAAAAAAATCAAAAACCTTGTTTGTTATGGTACACCGGCTTAAGTGGCTCGGGTAAATCTACTGTGGCGAATGCTGTTGATGCCATGTTGTTTGACTTAGGTTGTCATACCTATTTATTAGATGGTGACAATGTTCGCCATGGCTTAAACGGTGACTTAGATTTTACTGATGAAGCACGCGTTGAAAACATTCGCCGTATTAGTGAAGTGTCGAAGCTATTCATTGATGCTGGTTTAATTGTTTCTACCGCTTTTATTTCACCTTTTGCCTCTGATCGCAAAATGGCGGCAGATAAGCTTGAAGACGGTGAATTTATTGAAGTGTATATTGATACACCGATAGCGGTTTGTGAACAGCGTGATCCAAAAGGTTTATATAAAAAAGCCCGAGCTGGCGAAATAAAACATTTTACTGGCATTGATTCTGATTATGATGTGCCGCAAGCACCAGCTATACACGTTAAAACGGCAGAGCAAGACATTGAAGCTTGTGCTAAGCAAATTGTTAGCTATTTAAGCGAGAATGGTTTTATTAACTTATAAAACGTAACGGGTTTGAAAAGATAAATTTCCAATAAAAGTATTCAATAAGGATTTTAACGTGCATTTTGATGTGTTTAATGGTGATGCTGATGGCATTTTAGCGTTAGTACAATTACGTTTGGCTGAGCCAAAAGAGTCAACGTTAATAACGGGTGTAAAACGTGATATTAGCTTATTAAAACAAGTTGATAAGAGCCAGGCTACTAGTGTCACTGTGTTAGATATTTCGATGGAAAAAAACATTGATGCTCTAAATGAGTTATTAGCGGCTAATATCCCTGTCAGTTATACCGATCATCATAGAGCGGGAGATATTCCAAGTTCATCATTATTAACGGCTAATATCGACACTGATGCTAATACTTGCACTAGTTTATTAGTTAATCAACAGCTTGGTGGCCAGTTTGCCAATTGGGCAATTGCTGCCGCTTTTGGTGATAATATGACGGCTTCAGCCGTTGCTTTGGCTGAGTCTGTCGGGTTAACTCAAGCGCAGCAAGAAAAATTAAAAGCCTTTGGTATTTATGTTAATTACAACGGCTATGGTCGAACCGTTGACGATTTACACTATAAGCCAGATGCATTGTTTCAGTTATTAGTGCAGCATGCCGATCCGTTAACCTTAGTTGAGCAGGAAGATTCAGTATTTTCCCGTTTGGAAAAAGCTTATCAAGCGGATATGGCGTTAGCTGAATCAGCCAAGGTATTAGTGGATAATGATATTTGTAAAGTGGTTGAATTAGCTGATGAAGCTTGGGCACGTCGTGTTAGTGGTGTGTTTGGAAATGAATTAGCTAATCGCTCACCCAATAAAGCACACGCGGTAGTAACCCAAAATGCCGATGGAACTTACACCATTAGTTTACGCGCACCACTTAATAATAAACAAGGCGCGAGTGATATTTGTGTGCAGTTTCCAACAGGTGGCGGCCGTGCCGGTGCGGCAGGGATTAATAATTTACCTGCAGAGCAGTTAGATCTTTTTATTGCAACATTAAGTGATTATTATCGTTAACAGCTTATCTTTTTATCATGTTTTTTATCGGATTTATGGTGATAAATTAAGGGAGCTTTTATGGCGTTATTGCTGTTTTTTGCTACCAAGTTGATGGTTAGAATGATAACATATTACAAATTGTAAACGTTTACACTTAGGTTTTATCAGCTAAGTCAGTACAAATAATGAAAAATTAGGAAAGATTAAAATTATGAGTTTATTGATCACAGGTGGAACAGGTTATATCGGTAGTCATACTGTTGTTGAATTATTATCAATTGGTGAAGAAGTTGTTATTGTTGATAACTTAGCTAATTCATCAACCTTAGTTTTAGATCGTATTGAAGCGATCACAGGTAAGCGCCCAACATTTATCAAAGCCGATATCTGTGATAAAGCGGCAATGAATGCTGTTTTCATTGAACATGATATTAGTGCGGTTGTCCATTTTGCCGGTTTAAAAGCCGTTGGCGAATCAAATACCATTCCATTAAGTTATTATCATAATAACGTTGCAGGTACCGTAAATTTATTACAGGTAATGGCTGATCATAACGTAAAAAACTTTGTTTTTAGTTCTTCTGCTACTGTCTATGGTGATCGCAATGTGTCTCCTATGGTTGAAACTATGGAAACGCGCGCGACTAATCCTTATGGTCAAACTAAGTTAATGGTTGAGCATGTCTTATTTGATTTAGCCAAAAGTGATCCTGAATGGTCAATTGCTTGTTTACGTTATTTTAACCCAATTGGTGCTCATGCTTCTGGTACTATTGGCGAGAATCCAAATGGTATTCCAAATAACTTATTGCCGTTTGTTGCTCAAGTTGCCGTTGGCCGTTTAAAAGAGTTAGCAGTATTTGGTGATGATTATGATACACCAGACGGTACCGGTGTGCGTGATTATATTCACGTAGTTGATTTAGCTTTAGGCCATGTCAAAGCATTACAAAAATTATCAGTGATTGAGGGTTGTCAGGCGATTAACTTAGGTACAGGTAACGGTGTTTCGGTACTTGAAATTGTTAATTCATTTAAAGAGATCAGTGGTCAAGACATTCCATATAAAGTATCACCACGACGCGCCGGTGATGTTGCCGAAATGTTTGCTGATGCAAGTGTTGCTAAAGAATTATTAGGTTGGAGCGCAGAGCGTGATATCCATACGATGATTGAAGATACTTGGCGTTGGCAGTCAAAAAATCCAAACGGGTTTGAAGCTTAAGTTTAACGCTTGAATTTGAACTGTTTAAAACTAAAAAGAGAGCCGGAAAGGGCTCTCTTTTTGATTAAACACTACAGCAGTTAATTTGAACTATAAATTACTCAGTACGGTTTGTTACTTCAATTAGGTGATAACCAAATTGGGTTTTTACCGGGCCTTGTACTTGATGCAAATCAGCAGTAAATACAACATCTTCAAACTCTTTAACCATTTGTCCTTTACCAAAAGAGCCTAATGCGCCCCCTTGTGCTTTTGATGGACAATTAGAGTGATTTTGTGCAATAGCAGCAAAATCTTCACCGGCGTTAATTTTATCTTTTAACTCAATACATAGCTCTTCGGTATCAACTAAGATATGTCTTGCTGAAGCTCTGATCATGATTTTTCCTACAACTAAATGGAATTGAGCCTGAAAGATATATTAAATGTTACAAAAATTAAATACTTTTAAGAAACTTTTTTATTTATTAGGTTGGTGTTGTTAATTAACTTTATTAATATAAAGTGCCATCCTAATAAATTTATTCGTGTATGATTTTACCTAATTTAAAACATTTACATTACTTAACGGTATTACATCAATATCAGCATTTCAATAAAGCCGCTAATGCTTGTTTTATTAGCCAATCAACGTTAAGTAGCGCCATTCTTAAGTTAGAAGAACAACTAGGCTGTCAGTTGATTGAGCGTGATCATAAAGCATTTATTTTTACGGTTCAGGGGGAAGCTATTGTCAAAATGGCGCAAGGACTGATCAATGATGCAGCTGATCTGGTAAATTACGGCCAAGCACAAGGGCAAATTGACAAAGGCAGTATTACCATTGGCTGTATTCCAACGATAGCACCTTATTTATTACAAAATTTTGCTAAAGCATCACAACAAGCATTACCTGAATTAGCATTATATTTTGTTGAAGCAACAACAGAAAATTTATTGATCCAATTGCAGCAAGGGCAAATTGATTTAGCTATTTTAGCCTTACCGGTAAAAGATCATAACTTTAAAAGTAAAATTTTAGGCAAAGATGGGTTCTATATTGCTGGCGATAATAACTTAGTACAGCGCTTTAAGCAGTCACATGATTATCAGCAATTACCAGAACATAGCATATTTTTATTAACCCAAGAAAACTGCTTAACTGAACATGCGTTATCAGCATGTAAATTAGCTGATGCTAGCCGAATTCATCAATTTTCCGCCTCAAGTTTATCAACGTTAGTGCAAATGACAGCATTTCATAAGGGCTTTACTTTTTTACCGGCAATGGCGGTAAATAAAGGGGTAGGGCAAGCCGAAGGCTTAACAATTGAAAAGTTAGGTGATGATGTTTTTCGTGATATCGGGATGCTATGGCGACCAACGTCGATGCGCCAACAAAGTTTTTTACGTATTGGACAAGTTATTGAGCAGTTATTATCTGAACAACAGCGGTGTTGAGCTATGAGATGAAAGCTAATCTACAGCGATTAGCTTAGTTGTGGTTAGTTTAACCAGCTTTGCAACTTATCGTTAAATAATGTCGCTTTTTGGAAAAAAGTAATATCTTGCTTTTCAGTTACTTTAGGAGCAATTTTTGCCATAGGTAAGTAATTATTTTTAACGATGATCGACTGCTCTGGTTTAAAAATCACATAACTGGTTTGATAAACATTATCACCAGATAAACGCTCATGATGAGGTACTATTGTGCGATAGGTTAGTTGAGCATTAAATAGAATTTCATATTGTGTTTTATATTGCTGCTCTAATGCAGAGGTATCGACATTACTCGCTGGGATCGCTTTTGATGAGCAATAGAATAAAGAAATAACAAAGATGACAATATTTAAAATAGCTAAATTGAGTAAAAATTTCATCCTGAGACCTTGCCAGATTGGCACAATTGTTTAAAAACAATAAATTAATGCACTAATATAAAGCATCGTTTAATTAATTACCAGTTTTTATTATGCAAGTTGACTTAAAAAAGGCAGTAAAAACGGGGCGATCACCGCTGTTATGATGGCAGATAAAACTAGGGCTAACGAGCCAAATGCGGCATGTTGGTGACTAATACGGCTAATTGAGCTGGTGCCAATAGCATGGCTAGCACAGCCAATGGCTAAACCTTGTGCTTGAGGTGACTTGATGCGTAATAAATTCAACCATTGATGGCCAATTAAGCCACCGGTTAAGCCAGCGATAGTGATCATAAAAGCGGTTAACGAACCAATACTATTTAGTTTTTCACTTAATGCTAAACCAATGGGTACGGTTATCGACTTTAACGAAATTGCGATAGCAATATTACTATTATCGATCAGTAAGGTGGTTAGTAGATAGCTAATTATCATCAGTAAAGTGATCGCAGAGCCGAGAATTAGCATAATCGCTTTAATGTTTTTTTTAATGACTTGGATCTGCTGATATAAAGGTAAACCTAAGGCAACAATGGCCGGTTCTAATAAAGCATTGAGCCAAGCACTGTGTTTATGAAACTGATCAATAGAAACGTTAGCTAAGCTTAATAATGGGATCACCATTGCCATGGTTAATAGCATGGGGTTTAACAATATGCTGTTGGTTTTGTTTTGTATTTTAACTGCAAGCTGATAACAGATAATAATAACGACAGTAAGAATACTGCTATAGATAAAATAATGAAGCATTTTTACGGCTGACTATGTTTATTATCAATAAAGTGTTGATATAAAAAACCAACAAGTGCCATGAGTAATAAACTGGTTGATACAACAACGACGGTAATAATCAGGCCAAATTCTTTAATTAATGCGACATATTCAATGATGCCAATGGCGGCAGGTACAAAACATACCCCCATATTGGCAATGATCCATTGCACGGTCGTGGTTAGTTTATCAACTTTTATAATCTTTAAAGTTAACAAGGTAGTAAGAATGATCATACCGTATAAACTAGGTGGTAGGCCGCCGGCAATAAAATGCAAGGCATAGCCTAATAGTAAACAAACCACGATTGAAGCTAGGCTATATAAAGCATTGTGCATTGTTATAATTCAGCTACCGTTTCAATGACTAATTGTCTAAACCAAACATGGCTTGCATCATGATGTAATAAAGGACTCCAGATCATTTTTAATTCCATCGGTGGGATTTCAAATGGTGGTGGTAATACTTTAAAGTTGGCATCATTTCGATGGATCATCGCTGAACGAGTTGGTAACGTCGCCACTAATTCACCTTCTAAAGCGATTTGCATGGCAACATGGTAATTTCGAGTAAAGGCTTTGATATCTCGTCTTCGTCCTAATTTTGCTAAAGCTTCATCAACCCAGCCTAAGTTTCTTAAATCTGAAGTGTCCATACCAACACCAACACCAAAACCTGTTTTTGCTACCCAAACATGTTTGGCAGCAAGGTAGGTGTTAATATTAAAATTTTCGATGATTGGGTTGTTGGCTCCGACCATACATGAAAAGCTATCTTTCCAAACCGTTTTTTGGTGAAACGATTGCGGTAATTCTTCAAAGCGATTGATGGCCATATCAATTTTACCGGCTTCTACATCATGAAAAGTCACATCACTTGGTGTCATGATATCTATGACGATATTAGGTGCTCTTTGACTTAACCGCTTTAATAAAGGGGGAATTAAAGTTGAAGCAGCATAATCACTGGCCATTACACGAAAAACCCGTTGACTACTTTGCTCGTCAAAGTGTTCTTCGTTTTGTAAGGTTTCTTCTAGCTGTAATAATATCTTTCTGATCGCGGGTGCTAATGCTCGTGAACGTTCAGTTGGCACCATGCCATCGGAGGTTCTTACTAAAATAGGATCATTAAATAATGCTCTTAACCTTTTTAAACCATTACTCATGGCCGGTTGGGTAATATTTAATTGGCTGGCTGCTCGGGTTACGTTTTTTTCTCGTAACAAGACATCCAAATATATTAATAGGTTGAGATCGATTTTTGATATATTCATAAGTTTAATGACAATTAGCAAAGATATAATCGAGGTAGATAATAGTACCATAAAAATGATTAAATTTTTTGTTCTATGCCAAAAAATTAACATTTTTTTAATAAAAAAGCCGCTATTTAAGCGGCTTTAACATTTTACTCATATTGTACTCATTGAGTCATGGATAACTTAACTATTAAAAGCTATAAACCAAGGTGATACCTGTTTGTGTAAAGGTATTAGTTTTACCTTCATCAACGTCGGTATTGTGATCAACTTTAAATGAGAACTTGAGCTGTAAAGTTTCAATTAAACGGGTGGTCACGGAAGTTTCAGCTTTGAATTGGCTGTTTTCACCACTTTTGGTTGCCCATTTCGCTACAGCAAACTGTTTAAATTCAACATGCTTGTTAAGTTTACGGGTATATTTTATTTGTGCTTGCACAATAAGTGAGTCACGATTTTCTTCAGGAATAACTTCATATTCATCATTACCTAAATCAACTCGGTAAGAAGCAATAGTATCGCGTTTAAAACCCGGACCAAAATCCGCATCAAAAGTTGCTACTTTTGTTTCATACCAACGACGACCCCAACCAGTAGAAACCGACCATTGATTGTCAAAGCCACTAAAGCGATTATCTTCATATGAACCGTTGCCATACAAATAGTTTTTGGTATTGGCGTCAAGAGTATGGTTTACCTGTAAAGATAAATTCCATTTTTGATCGGTTGTTTCTAGATCTTCTTTACCGTTTTCATCTGTTTTTTCAGTTTTTTTCACTAATAAATCAAAACGAAGTGCTGCACGCCATAAGTCTTTTTCATAATCAGCGTCAAAACCGGCAAGAATATCTGCGGTTGTTTTATCACCTGTTTTATACAGGGCACCTAACTCTGCCGAAGCTTTATAAGGCGATTTAGGTTCTTCTGCGGCGGCTGAAAATGCACAAAGTGGTGCTAAGGTCAGGGCGGCAATGGCAAGCTTATGCTTCATTTTTTTCCTCTTGATTTACATGTACAGATAACTGTGGATATGGAATTTCGATACCAGCGTCATCTAGTGCTACTTTGATATCTTCTAATAATTTAAAGTGTGTTGGCCAATAATCGCCTGATTTAACCCAAGGGCGAACGACTAAGTTAACAGAACTGTCTGCAAGTTCACTAACACCAATTGTAACAGCAGGTTCTTTTAACACTTGCTCGTTGTCAGCAACAACTTTAGCTAAAACTTCTTTTGTTTTTGCTAAATCGGCGTCGTAACTAACACCGATAACTAAGTCAATTCGGCGTGTTGGCTTAGTTGAATAGTTAGTGATAGTGCCACCAGTTATGGCATTGTTTGGAATAATAACGGTTTTGTTGTCGCCAGTTTTTAATTTTGTAGAAAAAATTAATACTTCTTCAACAACACCTGAAATGCCACCAGCTTCTACAAAATCACCCGCTTTAAAAGGACGAAATGATATTAATAAAACACCTGAAGCAAAGTTAGACAATGAGCCTTGTAAAGCTAAACCAATAGCTAAACCTGCGGCACCAATAACTGCAACAAGCGAGGTGGTGTTAAAACCAAGGTGAGAAATAGCTGCAATAATAGTGAAGGTCATGGCTAAGCCATAGACAATACTTTTTGCAAAAGAGATAACCGTAGGGTCAACACTCTTATGACTCAACAGTTTGCCAACGCCAGTGCTGATCAAACGAGAGATAAATTTACCAATAATAAATATTGCTAAAGCAACAATCAGTTTTATGCCAAAATCAATTAGCATTTGTTGATTGTCAGTAAACCAAGTTGTTAACATTTCCATATCATTTCCTTACTTTTTAAGAGAGCATATTATAAACAAAAGATGAGCTTATAACAGTAGCAAGTATTTAAAATGACAATAAAATGAAAAATTATCAGCTATAAATTTGTTTTTGTAATATGAAAAACTAAATAAGTAAGGTTTTTTGAGGTTAAAAAAAAGAAGTTAATCGTTAACGTGATTAACTTCTTTAAACCATAACATTTAAACAGTAGTACCAAGCCTATTAACTTATTGGGTCATGTATATTAGGCCTAGTGAAGTTTAAATTAAGCTTCTTTAGCGCGTTCTTCTAAAATAGCAACGGCTGGTAACTCTTTACCTTCAACAAACTCTAAGAAAGCACCACCACCGGTTGAAATATAAGAAATTTGATCTGCTAAATCGAATTTGTCGATAGCAGCTAAAGTATCGCCACCACCAGCAATTGAGAAACCTTCACTTTCTGCAATCGCACGAGCAACAACTTCGGTACCTTTAGCAAACGCATCAATTTCGAAAACACCACAAGGGCCATTCCATAAAATGGTTTTAGCACCTTTAATAATTTCAGCAGCACGAGCAGCAGATTGTGGACCATAGTCGATGATTTCTTCGTCGCTGGTAATTTCACTTGGCATTTTAACCGTTACTGCCGAGTTATGGTTCCAGTCACTAAAGCCATCTTTAGTTGTGGTAACATCTTCAGCATAAATAACTTCAGTGGTTGCACATAAGCGTTTAGCTTCTGGAATTAAATCTTCTTCGTATAAAGAGTTACCAACTTCATTACCGGCCGCAGCAACAAACGTATTTGAAATACCACCACCAACAATTAATACGTCAGCAATTTTTGATAATGAGTCAAGTACGGTTAATTTAGTTGAAACTTTAGAACCACCAACAATCGCAACTAATGGACGTTCTGGGTTATCTAACGCTTTACCTAAAGCCGCTAACTCTGCTGATAATAATGGACCAGCACAGGCTGTTGGCGCAAATTTAGCAACGCCGTGAGTTGATGCGTGGGCACGATGTGAAGTACCAAAAGCATCCATCACAAAAATATCACATAAAGACGCTAATTTTTTAGCTAGTGCTTCATCGTTAGCTTTTTCACCGACGTTATAACGAATGTTTTCAAAAACTACTAATTCGCCTTCAGCAACATCAACACCGTTTAAATAATCTGTTGATAAACTTACAGGGAAGTCTAATGCACCTTTTAAATAATCAACTACCGGTTGTAATGACGTTTCAGCACTTGCTTCGCCTTCGGTAGGACGACCTAAGTGTGACATTACCATAACTTTTGCACCGGCTTCTAAAGCAAGTTTTAACGTTGGTAATGCGGCGCGTAAACGAGCATCTGAAGTGATTTCACCATTTTCTAATGGTACGTTTAAATCTTCACGAATTAATACTCTTTTACCTGCTAATGCTAGGTCCGACATTTTAATTACAGACATAAGGTGTTCCTTAATTGGGTGTTTAAATTAATAATTTTCTATTGTTTGTGCCATCGCATTTGCTGTGTCTAACATGCGATTAGCAAAGCCCCATTCGTTGTCGCACCAAACTAACATTTTAATAAGCCGCTTATGGCTTACTCTTGTTTGATTACCGTCAACAATACATGAATGAGGGTCGTGATTAAAATCTACTGAAACTAGTGGTTCTTCAGTGTAACCTAAAATACCAGCTAGCCCATTTTTTTGTGCGTCTTTTATCGCATTGTTAATATCGATGATCGTCACATCATTATTGACCGTTACGCTTAAATCCATTGCCGTCACATTGATGGTAGGTACCCGAACGGCAATCGCTTCAAAACGCCCCGAAAACTTGGGCAAGATACGTTCAATACCAATGGCTAACTTTGTATCAACTGGAATGATTGATTGACTCGCGGCGCGCGTTCGTCGTAAATCATCATGATAAGCGTCGATCACTTGTTGATCATTCATTGATGAATGAATAGTGGTAATTGTGCCACTTTCAACGCCAAAGGCATCATCAATCACCTTAATAACAGGAACAATACAATTAGTTGTGCATGAGCCATTAGATACGATATTGTCATCTTTGGTGAGGGATTTTTCATTAACACCGTAGATAATTGTGCTGTCAACATCAGGATCTGCAGGGTGAGAAAATAAAACTTTTTTCACGCCATTATCAAGTTGTATTTGTGCTTCATCTCGGGTGCTATAAACACCGGTACAATCAAGTACTATATCAACTTGCTGTTCTTGCCAAGGTAAACGCTCTAACGATTTTTCATGACTAATATGGATATTGTCACCAGCAATATTTAAGGTATTACCTTGATGGCTGACTGCAAATGGAAAACGGCCATGGGTAGTATCATACTTTAATAAATGTGCCATACCTGTTATCGTCGCAATTTCATTAATTGCAACTAGCTTAAATTGCTCTTGGCGGCCACTTTCATATAATGCACGCACAATACTTCGGCCAACTCGGCCAAAACCATTGATAGCAATATTAATAGGTGTATTTGTGACAGCAGAATTTTTGGACATAAATTTTTTAACTAAAAACTAGCGATAAACTAAAAAGCGCCGACATTTTACCTTTTATTTCAGTAAAAGTAATCGGCGCTTTATCTATTACAGGATATATATTAATTATTCACTGTATTTATAACGCTTTCACCTTGCTTACAACGTTCTCAACGGTAAAGCCGAAGTGTTTGTATAAATCGCCACCTGGTGCTGATTCACCAAACGTTGACATACCAACCACATCACCAGCAAAACCGACATATTTCGCCCAGTAATCAACATGCGCTGCTTCAATAGCGACACGTTTTGTCACTGATGCCGGTAATACACTTTCTTTGTAAGCTGCATCTTGGGCATCAAAAGTATCCGTTGAAGGCATAGACACTACGTTTACTTTCACGCCATCAGCCGCTAATGCTTTGGCAGAATCAACCGCTAAACCCACTTCAGAGCCGGTTGCAATTAAAATCACCTCAGGTGTTTGACCACAATCAACTAAAATGTAAGCACCTTTGGCAATGTTAGCTACTTGCGCGTCAGTTCGTGCTTGAGCTGCTAAACCTTGACGAGAAAAGACTAACGAGGTTGGTCCTTTTCTGCGTTCAATCGCTGCTTTCCAAGCCACGACAGATTCAGTGGCATCAGCAGGGCGCCACGTTGACATATTAGGTGTCATACGTAAGTTAGCTAATTGCTCAACCGGTTGATGGGTTGGACCATCTTCCCCTTGACCAATGGAATCATGGGTATAAACAAATACGTTTTGAATACCCATTAACGCAGACATACGTACCGCATTACGTGCATATTCCATAAACATCATGAAAGTGGCGCCGTAGTTAATAAAACCACCGTGCAATGAAATACCGTTCATGATACCGCTCATACCAAACTCACGAACACCGTAAAAAATGTAGTTACCGGCAGCATCGTCTTGAATACCTTTAGAGCCTGACCATAAGGTTAAGTTTGAACCGGCCAAATCAGCTGAGCCACCTAACATTTCAGGTAATAACGGACCAAACGCTTCAATGGTGTTTTGTGATGCTTTACGAGAAGCAATGCTTTCCGCTTTTGCTTGTGTTTCATAAACTAACTTTTCAGCCGCTTGTGAGAAACCGGCAGGTAAGTCTTTATCGATAACACGACGTTTAAATTCAGCGGCTAATTCTGGGTAAGCTTGTGCATACGCGTCAAACTTAGCTTGCCACTGTGCTTCAATAGCTGCGCCTTTTTCTTTAGCATCCCAACCGGTTTGTACATCTTCAGGAATAACAAAAGGAGCATGTGGCCAATTTAAAAACTCACGTGCTGCCGCAATTTCATCATCACCTAATGGTGCGCCGTGACAATCATGGCTACCTGATTTATTAGGTGAGCCAAAACCGATAATGGTTTTACAACAAATCATGGTTGGTTTGTCAGTAACAGACTTTGCTTCTTCAATGGCTGCAGCAATGGCTTCTGGGTTATGACCATCAACATCGGCAATCACATGCCAGCCGTATGAGGCAAAACGTGCTGGTACGTTTTCAGTAAACCAACCTTCAACGTGACCATCGATAGAAATACCGTTGTCATCCCAAAACGCCACTAATTTACCTAAACCTAACGTACCGGCTAATGAACAAGCTTCGTGAGAAATCCCTTCCATTAAACAACCGTCACCTAAGAAACAGTAAGTGAAATGGTCAACAATATCGTGGCCGTCTTTGTTAAATTGAGCGGCTAAGGTTTTTTCAGCAATCGCCATACCAACAGCATTAGAAACACCAGCGCCTAATGGGCCAGTTGTAGTTTCAACACCTTTTGTGTAACCATATTCAGGGTGACCTGGTGTTTGCGAGTGTAATTGACGGAACTGTTTTAACTCATCAATCGGTAAATCATAACCTGATAAATGTAATAGAGAGTAAATTAGCATCGAACCATGGCCGTTTGATAATACAAAGCGGTCGCGGTTAGCAAAGT